>NZ_JBITLU010000004.1:248493-679639 GCF_044465525.1 Nonomuraea sp. NPDC049646
GGGGGGGGTGTTTTTTTTTTTTTTTTCCGGGGGGGGGGCGCCCCGCGCGGGGGGGGGGGGGGCGGGCCCCCCCCCCCCCGCCTCTGGCGTGACTAGCTGCAGCCCTCGGCCGGGGGCGCGGTCTCCGACAGCTTCAGGCCCTCGATGCCGCCGAACCACTTCTCCAGCAGCTGCTTCATGGTGCCGTTGTCCCAGATCTTCTTCACCGCGGTGTTGACGGCCTCACACGTCTTGGTGTCGCCCTTCTTCAGGCCGATGCCGTACTTCTCGTCGGTGAAGCCCTGGCCGAGCACCTTGAAGTTGCCGCCGGCCTGCTTGGCGAAGCCCGCCAGGATCAGGTCGTCGGTGGTGACGGCGTCGAGGTTGCTGCCCGACAGCTTCTGCACGCACTCGGAGTAGTTGGCCGCGTCGACGGTCGTGGCGTCGATGTCGAGCTTGCCGTCCGGGGGCGGGTCGGTGACGCGCTTGTAGGAGTTGGAGCCGGCCGCCTTGCAGATCTTCTTGCCCTTGAGGTCCTGCGGGGCGTTGATCGCGGCGTCGTCCTTGCGGACCATGATGTCCTGGTGCGCGATCACGTACGGGCCGCCGAAGGACACCTTGGCCTTGCGCTCCTCCGTGATGGAGTACGTGGCGAAGATGATGTCGACGGTGCCGTTCTGGAGGAAGGGCTCGCGGTTGGAGGAGGCCGACTCCTTCCACTCGATCTGGGCGTCCTTGCCGCCGTTCATCTCCTTCAGCACGGCCTTGGCGACGTCGACGTCGAAGCCCTCCGGCTCCGACCCCTTCTTCAAGCCCAGGCTCGGCTGGTCCCACTTCGTGCCGACCACGACCTTGCCGCCGTCCTGGACCTTCTCCAGGACGCTGGCGTAGGTCTTGTCCCCGCCGCAGGCGGCCAGAGCGGCGAGCATGCCCACTCCCGTGACCACCGCTCCCAAACGACGCATGTGCATGTATACCTGCCTCAAAATCTCAGTGCGTGAGGATCTTCGAAAGGAAATCACGCGCGCGGTCGGTCTGCGCGTTGGTGAAGAACTCGTCGGGGGTGTTCTCCTCCACGATCTGCCCGTCCGCCATGAAGACCACCCGGTTGGCGGCCCGGCGGGCGAATCCCATCTCGTGCGTGACGACCATCATCGTCATGCCGTCGCGTGCCAGCCCGATCATCACGTCGAGCACCTCCTGGACCATCTCCGGGTCCAGGGCCGAGGTGGGCTCGTCGAAGAGGATCATCTTCGGGTCCATGGCCAGCGCACGCGCGATCGCGACCCGCTGCTGCTGGCCGCCGGAGAGCTGGGCCGGGTACTTGTCCGCCTGCGCGGCGATGCCCACCCGTTCCAGCAGCTCCATGGCCCGCGCGTCGGCCGCCTGGCGGTCCTTGCGGCGCACCTTGATCGGGCCGAGCGTGACGTTCTCGCGGATGGTCTTGTGCGCGAACAGGTTGAAGGACTGGAACACCATGCCGACCTCGGACCGCAGCCTGGCCAGCCCCCTGCCCTCCTCGGGCAGCACCTGGCCGTCGAACACGATCCTGCCCTCGTCGATCGTCTCCAGGCGGTTGATCGTCCGGCACAGCGTGGACTTTCCACCGCCCGAAGGCCCGATGACCACCAGAACCTCGCCACGAGAGACGGTCAAGTTGATGTCCTTCAGGACGTGCAACGCCCCGAAGCGCTTGTTGACGCCCTCCAACTGAACGAGTGGAGTGGCGTCGCCGTTCTCCGTCATGGACCAAAACGGTAGAGGTCATTAAGACGCTGGTCACTAACCAGGTGGTACCGATCCGGTCACATCGTGCCGTCAAGCTGGTGTTTTAGACGGGGGCGGCTGCCGCGAGCCGGACAACGACTACCCTTGAACCTGCCATGACTGTGACCCAGGAGAGCGCCCGCACGTACGAAGTGCGCACATACGGGTGCCAGATGAACGTGCACGACTCCGAGCGCCTTTCCGGCCTGCTGGAAGACGCCGGCTACGTGCCGGCCCCCGACGGCGAGACGGCCGACGTCGTCGTGTTCAACACGTGCGCCGTGCGGGAGAACGCCGACAACCGCCTTTACGGAAACCTCGGCCACCTGCGGCCGGCCAAGATGGACAACCCGCGCATGCAGATCGCGGTGGGCGGCTGCCTGGCCCAGAAGGACCAGGGCGACATCGTCCGCAAGGCCCCCTGGGTCGACGTCGTCTTCGGCACCCACAACATCGGATCACTGCCGGTGCTGCTGGAGCGGGCCCGGGTGGCCGGCGAGGCGCAGGTCGAGCTGAAGGAGTCGCTGGAGGTCTTCCCCTCCACGCTGCCCACCAAGCGCGAGTCGGCCTACGCGGCGTGGGTCGCGATCTCGGTCGGCTGCAACAACACCTGCACGTTCTGCATCGTGCCGTCGCTGCGCGGCAAGGAGAAGGACCGCCGTCCCGGCGACGTCCTGTCGGAGGTGCGCACGCTCGTCGGCCAGGGCGTCCTGGAGGTGACCCTGCTCGGCCAGAACGTCAACACCTACGGCGTCGAGTTCGGCGACCGGCTGGCCTTCGGCAAGCTGCTGCGCGCCTGCGGCGACGTCGAGGGGCTGGAGCGGGTGCGCTTCACCTCGCCCCACCCGGCCGCCTTCACCGACGACGTCATCGCCGCCATGGCCGAGACGCCCAACGTCATGCACCAGCTCCACATGCCGCTGCAGTCGGGCTCCGACCGCGTGCTGAAGGCCATGCGCCGCTCCTACCGCGCCGAGCGCTACCTCGGCATCATCGAGCGGGTGCGCGCCGCCATGCCCGACGCGGCCATCTCGACCGACATCATCGTCGGCTTCCCCGGCGAGACCGAGGAGGACTTCCAGGCCACCCTCGACGTCGTCCGGCAGAGCCGCTTCGCCAACGCCTTCACCTTCCAGTACTCCATCCGTCCGGGCACCCCGGCGGCCACCATGGAGGACCAGATTCCGAAGGAGGTCGTCCAGGAGCGTTACGAGCGCCTGGTGGCCCTGCAGGAGGAGATCTCCTGGGAGGAGAACAAGAAGCAGGTCGGCCGCACGCTGGAGGTGCTGGTCGCCGAGGGCGAGGGCCGCAAGGACGACGCCACGCGCCGCCTGTCCGGCCGCGCCGCCGACAACCGGCTCGTGCACTTCGCGGTGGGCGAGGAGACGCCGAGGCCCGGTGACATGGTCACCGTCGAGGTCACCTACGCCGCCCCCCACCACCTGGTCGCCGACGGCGCGGTCCGTGAGGTGCGGCGCACGCGGGCCGGCGACGCCTGGGAGGCCCGTCAGGGCGCCCCGGCCAAGGGGCCCGGCGTGCTGCTCGGCATGCCGTCCGTCGGCCGCCCGGCGGCTCCCGCCCCGGCCGCCGGAGCCTGCTCGGCCCACTGAGCCACCGCTTTTCAGCGCGTTCCCGCACCCCGCCGCTCCTTCTGGACGGCGGGGTGTTCCACGTTGGTCAGCGGCGGAGGCGGTCGAGGAAGCTGTAGCACGGCTGGCGGCGGAAGTCGTCGAACGTGGCGCACGGGTCGGGCCCGCCGGCTCGTACGGAGGGCGGCGGCGGGGGAGGCGCCTGACGGTCCGGCTCGGGGACGACCCGCTCCCTGGGCGGCGCCTGCGGGGACGCGTGCGGAGCCGGACGGCGTACGGCGGCCCGCCGGGACGGACGCGGCGGCGCGACCAGCGGCGGACGCGTGGGCAGCGCCCGGGGCGAGAGCGGCGACGACAGCTCGCCCCTCGCCGGCCGGCTCTTCGCCGGCTCGCCCTTCACCGGTTCGCTCTTGGCCGACGGCTGCGAGGGCTCGCCCGGCCCCGACGCCGTGGGACGGCCGGGCGCCGGCACGGCCTGCATCCAGCCCGGTGACCAGGGCCCCGGTGACCAGGGCCCCGGTGACCAGGGGCCCGGTGACCAGGGGCCCGGTGACCAGGGCCCCGGGGACGGGGTGGGCGGCGCCGGGGACGGCTCGGCCGCCGGCGAGCCCGCGATCTGCGAAGGAAAATACGATCTTGGGATAAGCGGTGTTTCCTGATCGAATTCACGGCGGTTTTGCGGGCGCGATTCCGGCGAACTGGTGAATGCGAGGAAAATCCCGAGACCGGCCGTGACGAGTACCCCGGCCGCTCCGGCCGCGGCGCCCAGCCGGGGACGGCCACCTGGGCAAACAGATCTTTGGGGGGACAAGTCGTGATTCCTTTGTGATTGGTGTGCGAGCATTCCGCTGATGCGGCTAGTGTGGTCCATCACCCGCGGAAGCCGGCGAGCTTTCCCCGATACGACCGCAGGGAGCTGCACCACCATGCATGATCCGACCGAGACGGATCGTCAGGAGATCCTGTCCGGGCCGGGCTCGTCCCCGAGGCCCCCCGGCAAGAGCAGGAAGACCGCCGTCATCGCCGCGTTGGCCCTTGTCGGCGTGCTCGCCGCGGGCGGCGCCGGCTACCTGCTGGCGGCCAAACCGGGCCAGAGCGTCCAGCAGGAGCAGGGCTCCGGCCGTCCGTCCCCCGGCACGAGCGCCGGCGACGAGGTGTTCGAGGCCGACGAGGACGCCACCATGGGCGACGCCACCACCGACGCCCCCGACGACGGCCTGCCTGCCGACGGTTCCGACGACTCCGCCATGGGCGACGCCGTCACGGACCCGGGCGGCGGCTCCGACCCCGCCGACAAGGGATCGACCGGTTCCGACGGCACGGCGCAGAAGGGCACCGGGGGCAAGCCCGGCACGCCGTCCACCAAGGCCCCGCAGCCGGCGGGCGACGATCCCGCCGACGGCCCCGCGGGGCAGCTGAGCGGCCAGTGCGCCAAGAGCGGCTGCTGAGACACCGCCCAAGTGGCTTGCCCTTTCCGGCCCGTAATGGATCTGCTGGAGAGCCGGCCGTCCTCGTAGGGTGCCGGGCATGACGACTGACAGAGCGGCCACGTTGCGACGGCTGCACGTGCCCGGCAGCCCGCTGATCCTGCCCAACGTCTGGGACGCCGCCTCGGCGCGCGCGGTCCAGGAGGCCGGGTTCCCGGTGGTGGCCACCGGCAGTGCGGCCGTCTCCCGCGTGCTGGGGTACGCCGACGGCGAGAGCACGCCGGTCGGCGAGATGATGGCCGCCATCGCCCGCATCGCCAGGGCCGTGGACGTGCCCGTGACCGCCGACGTCGAACGCGGTTACGGGCTCGCGCCCGGCGAGCTGGCCGAGCGGCTGGCCGAGGCCGGGGCGGTCGGCTGCAACGTGGAGGACTCCGACCCGCGTACCGATGAGCTGGTCGACGCCGGGGCGCAGGCGGACTTCCTGGCCGGCATGCGGGCGGCCGCGGGCGACGCCCTGGTGATCAACGCCCGGATCGACACCTACGTGCGCGGCCTGCGCGACCGGGCGGCTGCCGTGTCGCGCGGGCGGCGCTACCTGGAGGCCGGGGCCGACTGCGTGTACCCGATCACGCTGGCGGACGAGGGCGAGATCGCGGCCCTCGTCGCCGAGGTGGGCGGGCCGGTGAACATCCTGTTCCGGCCGAAGGCGCCGTCGTACGCGCGGCTGGCGGAGCTGGGGGTGGCCAGGATCAGCTTCGGCGGCGGCCTCCACCAGGCGGCCCACGCCTACACCCAGGGCCTGCTCGCCGCCATCGCCGAAGGCCACGATCCCTACACCACCTGACCGCCACCCTCCAGCACGCCCCGGGAACGCCCTGCCGGGCTCGGGGCTCTGGAGGGCCAGGCCGGGGTTTTGGCGTGCGGGTCAGGTCCTGGTTCGCGCCATGCCCGGGTTCTGAGGTGGGGGTTCTCAGGGGCCTGGGTGGTGGGCCGTGCTGGGATTCTGAGGTCCGGGTTCGTGTCATGCCGGGGTTTTGAGGTCCCGGAGTTGTGAGGTTCAGAGGCGGGCCGTGCTGGGTTCTGCAGGTGCGGGTTCTGGGGCGTTCGGGGGTGCGGGTGCCCGGGGGTGGGGTGGTTGGCGGCGCTGGGCGGGCTGGGGGGTGAGGTGGGGCGGGTGGCGCGTACGCTTGCGCTCGTGCTTGTCGCCGCGGCCGTCTGCCCGCAAACCCCGCTGATCGTGACCGGGCTGCCCGAGCTGCGCGCGGCCTGTCGTACCGCGGTCGCCGCGCTCCGGGCCGCCCGTCCCGACGTGCTGGTCGCGGTGGGCGGCGCGGAGACGACCCGCTCCTACGACGGCGCCGCGGCGGGCACCCTGCGTCCCTGGGGCTTCGAGGTCACGGTGGGCGAGGGCCGGCCCGTGCTGCCGCTGTCCCTGACCGTCGGCCGCCTGCTCCTGAACGACGCCGACGCCGACGCAGAGGTCCCCGCGCAGGCGGTGGCCTTCGACGCCGCTCCGGACGAGTGCCGGGCGATCGGGGCCGGGCTGGCCGCCCTCGGTCGCCGGGTCGCGCTGCTGGTCATGGCCGACGGTTCGGCCTGCCTGACCCCGCGGGCCCCGGGCCGGTACGACGAGGCGGCCGGGCCGTACAACGACCTGATCGCCGCGGCGGTCGGGACGGCCGACGCGGCGGCGCTGGCGGCGCTCGACCCCGTCGAGGCCGACCGGCTCTGGGTGACCGGCCGCGCGGCCCTCCAGGTGCTGGCCGGCGCCGCCGAGGGGGCGCCGCTGACCGGCACGCCGCTCATGCAGTCCTCGCCCTACGGCGTGGGCTACTTCACGGGCGTGTGGAGCTGACGAGACGCCACCGGAAGGCCCGTCAGGTCGAAGCCGTGCGGCGGCGGGGGACCGGGATGCGCATCAGGTCGCGGGCGGTGATCACTTCGCCGTCGAAGCTGCGCCGCACCTCCTCCACGAACGCCGGCTCCTCGGCGAACCCGTACCGCTCGGAGAAGTGCGTGAGCACCAGCCTGCGCACGCCCGCGTCGGCCGCCACCACGCCCGCCTCGAACGCCGTCAGGTGCCCGTACTCCTTGGCCAGCGCGCTCTCGGCGGACAGGAACGTCGACTCGATCACCAGCAGGTCGGCCCCGGAGGCCAGCTCGAACACCGCGTCGCACAGGCGGGTGTCCATGACGAACGCGGCGCTCTGCCCCGGCCTCGGCTCGCTGCACTCGGCGAGCGTGACGCCCCGGACCGAGCCGGTGCGCTGGAGCTCGCCGACCTCCGGGCCGCGGATGCCGTGGCGGGCCAGCCGGTCGGGCAGCATGCGGCGGCCGTGCGGCTCCTGGACGCGGTAGCCGTACGACTCGACGGGGTGGGACAGGCGGCGGGCGATCAGCGGCCCCACCCCGGCCAGCGCGCCGGAGACCGGATGCTCCTCGATCACCTTCGTGTCGGCGAACGCGGCCGCGTGCCGCAGCCTGCGCCAGTAGGTCTCGCCGGAGGCGGGGAAGACCGCGCGCACCGGGTGGCGCACCCGGTCGCGGGCGATGCGCTGCACGACCCCTGGCACGCCCAGGCAGTGGTCGCCGTGGAAGTGGGTCACGCACAGCCAGTGGACGTCGTTCGCGCTCAGCCCGGCGTGCAGCATCTGCCGCTGCGTGCCCTCGCCGGGGTCGAAAAGGTAGCCTTGCCCGTCCCAGCGCAGAAGGTACCCGTTGTGGTTACGGTGTCGGGTGGGCACCGCGCTGGAGGTGCCCAGCACCACGAGTTCACGTGAGGACATGATGACCACGCAGTCCACGCTGTCCACGGTCGCGTTCGCCGAGGTGCCGACGCCGGTCGGCCCGTTCGTCCTGGCCGTCACCGAGCGGGGGCTGGTCGCCTCGGGATGGGGGTCGCCCGCCGGACTGGCCGGCCGGCTCGGCCTGGCTGAGGTTCATGATGCGGATCGTACGGCCTGCGCGGTCGCCGAGCTGAACGCTTATTTCGCCGGCGAGCTGCGCACGTTCAGCACCCCCGTGGACTGGCGGCTGATGACCGGCTCAAGGCTCCAGGTGCTCCAGGCCCTGCATCGCGTCCCGTACGGCACCGCCGTCACCTACGGCGAGCTGGCCCGGCGCGCCGGGTCGAGCGTGCCGGCCCGCGGCATCGGCTCGATCATGGGCTCCAACCCGATCCCCATCTTCGTGCCCTGCCACCGGGTGGTCGCGGGCAACGGGCTGGGCGGGTTCAGCGGCGGCGTGGGGGTGGAGACCAAGCGCTGGCTGCTGACCCACGAGGGATACCTCCAGCCGACGCTCCTCGACCTGTAGGTGGTCCGTCCACACCCGGACAGTTGACACACTGGTCGGTGTGCGCCAGCAGCCAGTCATCGCCGTCGTGGGCCCCACGGCGGCCGGGAAGTCCGATCTCGCCGTCGATCTCGCGCTCCGGCTCGGGGGCGAGTGCGTCAACGCCGACTCCATGCAGCTCTACCGCGGCATGGACATCGGCACGGCCAAGCTCACCCCCGCCGAGCAGCGCGGCGTCCCCCACCATCTGCTGGACATCTGGGACGTCACGGTCACGGCCAGCGTCGCCGAGTACCAGCGGCTGGCCAGGGAGCTGTTCGCGAAGATCGACGTCCCGGTGCTGGTGGGCGGCAGCGGCCTCTACGTCCGGGCGGCCCTCGACGACCTGGAGTTCCCCGGCACCGACCCGGTGATCCGGGCCCGGCTGGAGGAGGAGCTGGCCGAACGCGGCCCGGCCCCCCTGTACGAGCGGCTGCGCGAGCTCGACCCGGCCGCCGCCGAGGCGATCCTGCCGAGCAACGGCCGCCGCATCGTGCGCGCGCTGGAGGTGATCGAGCACTCCGGCCGGCCGTTCTCGGCCACCATGCCGTCCTACGACGCCGTCTACCCCAGCGTGCAGCTCGGTCTGGAGGTGCCGCGGCCCGAGCTCGACGAGCGCATCGAGCTGCGGGTCGAGCGCATGTGGGCGGCGGGTCTGGTCGAGGAGGTCCGCGCGCTGCTCGGGCAGGGCCTGGCCGAGGGGCGCACGGCGGGCCGCGCGCTCGGCTACGCCCAGGTCATCCGGTTCCTGGAGGGCGAGTGGAGCGAGGAGCAGGCGTTCGCCGAGACGGTCAGGGCCACCAGGCGCTTCGCCCGCCGCCAGGAGTCGTGGTTCCGCCGCGACCCGCGGGTGCGCTGGCTCCCGTACGACGCCCCCGACCTGCTTGAACGATCCCTGGCGCACATCGCCGACCCCGGTGCGGCATAAACTCAGGCAATGCGGTTTCTCAAGGGGCACGGCACCGAGAACGATTTCGTCATCCTGCCCGATCCCGACGACGGCGTGGAAGTGACGGCCGCGCTCGTGGCCAAGATCTGTGACCGGCGGGCCGGGATCGGCGCCGACGGCGTGCTCCGGGTCGCCAGGACCAAGGAGCACGCCGAGGTGGCCGAGCAGGCCGCGGCGGCCGACTGGTTCATGGACTATCGCAACGCCGACGGCAGCGTCGCGGAGATGTGCGGCAACGGCGTCCGCGTCTTCGCCCGCTACCTGGTGGACGCGGGGCTGGTGGAGGGCACGGAGTTCAGCCTGGCCACCAGGGGCGGCCCGCGCCGGGTCCGCGTGGAGCCCAACGGCGACATCACGGTCGACATGGGCAAGCCGGCGGTGCTGGGGGAGAGCGTGGCGGGCGTCGGCGGCCACGAGTACCCCGGTCTCCACGTCGACATGGGCAACCCCCACCTGGCCTGCGCGATCGGCGACCCGGTCGTCCAGCTCGACCTCAGCCACCAGCCCGGCTTCGACACCGGGGTGTTCCCGGCGGGCGTCAACATCGAGCTGTTCAACCCGGTCGGCGTCAGCCGCGTGGTGATGCGGGTCTACGAGCGCGGCTCGGGCGAGACGCGCTCCTGCGGCACCGGCGCCGTGGCGACCGCCGTGGCCGCCGCGCACATGTCCGGCGACACCACCGGCACCTGGACCGTCGAGGTCACCGGCGGCTCGCTGACCGTCATCCTCGACGAGGACACGAGCTACCTGTCCGGTCCGGCGGTGATCCTGGCGAGCGGCGAGCTGATGCTTGCAGAATGATGTTCTTCTGAGGGATGCTGGGTCCACTTTCCGAACCGAGGAGGGGTTGAGGATGGCGGACCCACGTACCACGGCGGTGCAGGTCAAGGCGCCGATCGGCCAGTACGGCGGCGGCTTCATGGTCTCCCGCGAGGCCAAGGCCGTCTGCGAGCAGCACGGGCTCGGCCCGCGCGAGCTGTACTTCCGCGGGCGCTGCGGGGTGCTCGGCGAGTGCCACGCCGACGTCGTCACCTCGGTGGCGGCCTTCTTCCCGGCCGCCCACGTCGAGGAGAGCTGGAACGGCGGCCGGAAGATGCCCGTCGAGCAGGCCGTCGAGCTCTACACCGAGGCGTGCAGGCAGTGGGGGCGGCGCAAGCTCGGCGGCCACGACGGCTGCGCCCGCATCGCCGAGCTGCTCGAACCGGTCGTCATGCAGGCCTCGCCGGTGGGCGCGCCGCTGTTCGCCGGCTGGCGGGCGGTGCCGCTGCCGGACGACCCGCCCGCGCGCGCCGTCCAGCTCATGCACGTCCTGCGCGAGCTGCGCGGGGGCCTGCACGCCAACGCCGTGCTCGCGGCCGGGCTGCACCCCCTGGAGGCCACGCTCGCCGCCGTCCACGACACCACCCCGTTCGGCTACGCCGACGGCGTGACGATCGCCAGGTTCTTCACCTGGCCCGAGCCCTACGCCACCCCCGGACCCGACGTCGTGGCGCGGCGGGCCCAGGTCGAGGAGACCACCGACGACCTGATGGCCCCGGTCTTCTCGGTCCTGCGCGACAACGAATCGGACGAGCTGATCGAGCTTCTGCGTTTTGGGCACGCTCGTTGACCTGGCAGACTGACTGCCCATGGACGTGGACATCTGGGCCTGGGTCGGCGAAACCCAGCAGCAGCTTTCCGAGGCGGGCAACGTTGGCCTCGCCATGGCGCTGGGAGACCTTCCCGCACAGGCCTACGAGGGCCGGTATCCGCAGCTCGACGTGATGGCCCCGGCCATCGCCCAGCAGGCCGAGTCGCTGGAGCTGCCCTGGCTGGAGTTCTACGCCCGCTACTGGCACCTCATGGGCCGCATCGGCGACCGGGCCCAGGGCGCGGTGGCCATCGACGACGCGCGGCAGCTTCTCACGTTCGCCCAGCGCGAAGACGTGCGCGACTGCCCGGCCACCCCGGCCGCCGTCGAGGCGATGGCCATCGTGTGGGCCAACACCGACGGCCCCGGCTACGCCGGCGACCGCCTGGAGACGGTGGGCGCCTTCCTGGAGGACATGAGCCCGGAGCGGCCCGCCTTCAGCGGCCTGGCCACCCAGTACGTCGCGGCGCTCGTCGACGCGGGCAAGGCCGGCGAGGCCGTCGCCTACGCCGAGTCCGTGGTCGAGCGGCTGCGCACGGCCGGTCGCGAGGCGAGCTGGGAGCTCGGCGCCGAGGGCGCCCGCGCCCTGCTGGCCGCCGGCCGGGCCGACGACGCGCTGGCCGCCCTCCAGGCCGCCGCCGACCTCTCTCCCGACGACCCGCCCGCCAAGGCCCACCGCGAGGGCGTGCGCCGCGCGCTCATCCTGGCCGAGCTCGGCCGCACGGCCGAGGCCGTCGACGCGCTGCCCGACCTCGACGTGGTCGGCGAGCACCCGCGCGTCTTCGTCGAGTGGTCGCGCGCGGTCGCCAAGCTGGCCGGGTCCTCCCAGATCACCAACACCTGGCAGCTCGGCCGGGTGCTGCGTCAGTGGATCGACTACTTCGGCATGATGGGCGGCTACCGCTCCCGCGTCGAGCTCGCGCTGGTCGCCGGCGACCTGGCCCTCGCCAGGAACGGCGTGTGGCAGGCCCGCCTGCTGGCCGACCTGGCCGAGTCCGGCGCGGCGGAGCTGCGCGGCGAGACCGGCGACCTGACCGAGCGCGTCGCCGCGCTGCGGGCCGCCGCCGAGGCCACCTCCGAGCCCGCGGCCCCCGGCCCCCTGGCCGAGCGGGTCGGCCTGTTCGACGCCGCCGACGGCTTCAACGCCGACCCCGAGAAGTGGGTGGGCTGGCTCGCGCCGCTGTCCGGTGAGGACCTGGAGGCCACCCGCCGCCACACCACCACGCTCGGCTTCCTCGGCTTCCCCGCGGCGGGCGCCGACATCTACTGGAAGCTGCTGGTCGACTCCGGCGACATCGCCTCCGCCGACCCCGACGACGTGGCCTACCTGACCACCCTGCTCATCGAGGCCCGCCAGGACGAGCGGCTGGAGCAGATGGCCGCGCTGCTGCCGCACGCCGCCCAGTACCTCGCGCTGGCCAGGCTCCACAGCGCCCGCGAGCGCTGGCCCGAGACGCTCGACGCCGCCGAGCACGCGGTCGCGGCCGGGGCCGGCATCGAGGCCAGGCGCCTGCTGTCCGGCGCCGCCCAGCAGCTCGACCACAACGACAGGGCCGCCGGCGTCCTGGCCGAGGTGCTCGACGAGCTGACCGACGAGGACGTCTGGCGCATGGTCGTCATGGCCACCTCGGCGGAGGACTGGGACACCGTGCGCAAGGGCGCGGCCAAGATCGGCATGCCGATCAAGTCCAAGCAGGGCCCGATCGAGGAGGAGATGGGCCTGATCCGGCTCATCCTCCCCGCCCCCGACGGCGGCCAGCGCCAGGTGTTGTCCATCCGCACCGGCCCGGCCACCGCCCGGCTGGCGCTGCCGCAGCCGCGCGGCATGGACTACAACGCCGGCGACCTGGTCGTGTTCGACCCGCAGCTGCTGGAGCCCGTCCCGGAAGACCCGCAGGAGCAGCAGAACTTCGTGCCGCCGTTCGCGGCCGTGCGCATCCTGCGTCCCGGCGGTTACACCAGCTACTTCTTCGACGGCGCCGCGCCGAGCGAGGAGGACTGGGCGGAGTTCACCGAGGTCATGGCCGAGCGCGGCTGGCCGATGTGGGTCTACAGCGACGAGAACTACACCGTCACCCACCCGACCAGCGGCGAGTCGCTGCCGGGCGTGTTCGGCTGGGTCGCGGTGCCGCCGGACGTGTCGGCCGCCGAGGTCGACGCCCTGCTCGACGACGCCACCGAGCGCTGGGTGCACCCGCTGGCCTGGCTCGACCTGGCCCGCGAGATCGACGTCGAGGTCGAGCGGCACGAGCGCATCGTCAAGGAATACGGGCTCTGACGTGCTGGAACGCTTCAGCCTCGACGGCAAGGTCGCCATCGTCACGGGCGCGTCGTCGGGGCTGGGCGTGGCCTTCGCCCGCGGGCTGGCCGAGGCCGGCGCCGACGTCGTGATCGGCGCCCGGCGCGCGAGCCGGCTGGCGGAGACCGGGCGCCTGGTCGAGGAGGCCGGGCGCCGCTGCCTCCCGGTCCCGACCGATGTGGCGGTGCCGGAGGAGTGCGACGCGCTGGTGGCCGCGGCCGTGGCCGAGTTCGGGGCGGTCGACGTGCTGATCAACAACGCGGGGGTCGGCACGGCCGTGCCCGCGCTGCGCGAGCCGCCCGAGGAGTTCCGCCGGGTGGTGGAGATCAACCTGCACGGCACGTACTGGATGGCGCAGGCGTGCGCGCGGGTGATGCGGCCGGGCTCGTCGATCGTGAACATCGGCAGCATCCTCGGCGCGACCACCGCCGGGCTGCCGCAGGCCGCCTACAGCGCGTCGAAGGCGGCCGTGGCCGGGCTCACCCGCGACCTGGCCCAGCAGTGGACGGCCCGGCGCGGCATCCGGGTCAACTGCCTGGAGCCGGGGTTCTTCGCCTCGGAGATGACCGAGCAGTATCCGCCCGGCTACCTGGAACGCATGCTGGAGCTGCGGGTGCCGATGAAGCGGTCCGGCGACCCGGCCGAGCTGGTGGCGGCGGCGGTCTTCCTGGCCTCCGACGCCTCCTCCTACGTCACCGGGGTCACGCTGCCCGTGGACGGCGGCATCCTGATCACCTAGAGGGTCCTTCTAGTACGTTGTCGGGAATGACCGCCCCCTTCGTACGTTCCTACCGTCCGGCCGATCTGGCCGCCGTCTACGACGTCTGCGTGCGCACGGCCGACGCCGGTGGCGACGCCCGCGGCCAGTACGCCTCCGACCTGCTCATGGGCGACATCTTCGCCGCCCCCTACGTCACCCTGGAGCCCGAGCACGCCCACGTCGTGGACGACGGCACGGGCCAGGCCGTCGGCTACGTCGTGGGCACCGCGGACACGGCGGCGTTCGTCCGCCGCTACCGTGAGGAGTGGATCCCGGCGGCCGCGGCCCGCTGTCCCCTTCCCGCCGACCCGCCGGTCACGGCGGACGACGTGATGCTCGCCCTGCACCACCGGCCCGAGCGCATGCTGGTGCCCGAGCTGGCCGGCCACCCCGCCCACCTGCACATCGACCTGCTGCCCGGCTGGCAGGGCCAGGGCTGGGGACGCCGGCTCATGAGCGCCTTCGTCGACGGCCTGCGCGCCGCCGGGGTGCCGCGGCTGCATCTGGGGATGGTCAGCACGAACGCGCCCGCGCGGGCCTTCTACGACCGGCTCGGGTTCGTGGAGCTGGCGGTGGCCGACGCGGGGCCGGTGACGTACCTGGGACGGGACACCTCGCCGCTGGGCTAGCTCTTGTCCGCGGGGATCCAGGGCCTTATGTTCGTTGCGTAGTCCGGTGCTTGTTGCGTATTAAGGAACAACCGGAGGCGTGATGGGTCGGCCGCGCGTGGTGATCATCGGAGCCGGGATCGTGGGTTGCGCGGTGGCCGACGAGCTCACCGAACGCGGCTGGAGCGACGTCACCGTCGTGGAGCAGGGCCCGCTCTTCGCCGCGGGCGGCTCCAGCTCGCACGCCCCCGGCCTGGTCTTCCAGACGAACCCGTCCAAGACCATGACCGAGTTCGCCGCCTACACCGTGCGCAAGTACACCGCGCTCGGCGCGCACTGCTTCCGGCAGGTCGGCGGCCTGGAGGTGGCCACCACCCCGGAACGCTGGACCGACCTGCACCGCAAGCTCGGCTGGGCGCAGTCGTGGGGCGTCGAGGGCCGCCTGCTGGACGCCGCGCAGTGCGCCGAGCTGTGGCCGATGCTGGACCGCGGCCGGGTGCTGGGCGGCTTCCACGTGCCGAGCGACGGCCTGGCCGCCGCCGTGGCCTGCGGCGAGACGCAGGCGGCGCGGGCCGCCGAACGCGGGGCGCGCTTCCTCGGCGGGCACACCGTGACCGGCGTCGAGCAGCACGGCGGCCGGGTCACCGGCGTCTCCTGCCTGGTCGCGGGGGAGTACCGGACCATCCCGGCCGACGTGGTCGTGTGCGCCGCCGGATTCTGGGGCCCGTCGATCGGGGAGATGGCCGGGCTGACCGTGCCGCTGCTGCCGCTGGCCCACCAGTACGCGAAGTCCGCCCCCCTGCCCCCGCAGCCCGAGGGCCCCATCCTGCGCCACCAGGACCGCGACCTGTACGCCCGGCAGCACGGCGACCGCATCGGCATCGGCTCCTACGCCCACCGCCCCATGCCGGTCGCCCAGCACGAGATCGGCCCCAAGGGCACCACCATGCCCTCGGTCCAGGCGTTCACCGAGGAGGACTTCGAACCCGCCTGGCGCGACGCCGCCGAGCTGCTGCCCGCCCTGGCCGGGGCCAAGTACGAGGACGGCATCAACGGCGTCTTCTCCTTCACCGCCGACGGCTTCCCGCTGATCGGCGAGGCGCCGCACCTGGACGGGTTCTGGCTGGCCGAGGCCGTCTGGGTGACGCACTCGGCCGGGGTGGCCAGGGCGGTCGCCGAGCTGCTGGTGACCGGCCGGTCGCAGGTGGACCTGCACGAGTGCGAGCCGGCGAGGTTCGAGCAGGCGCAGCTGTCGCCCGCCTACGTCGAGGAGCGCGGCCGGCAGAACTTCGTCGAGGTCTACGACGTCATCCACCCGTTGCAGCCCATGGAGTCGCCGCGCCCGATGCGGACCAGTCCCTTCTACCCGCGCCAGGTGGAGCTGGGCGCGTACTTCCTGGAGTCGGCAGGATGGGAGCGGCCGCACTGGTTCGAGGCGAACGAGCCGCTGCTCGCCGGCCTGGAGGAGCCGCGGATCGGCGCCGACCGGCGGGACGCGTGGGCCGGCCGCCACTGGTCGCCCGTCGCCGCCGCCGAGGCGTGGGCCACCCGCGAGCGGGTCGCGCTCTACGACATGACCTCGCTCAAGCGCATCGAGGTCAGCGGGCCGGGCGCGGCGGCCTTCCTCCAGCACATGACCACCAACAACGTGGACAAGAGGCCCGGCACGGTCACCTACACCCTGCTGCTGGACGCCGGCGGCGGCATCCGCTCCGACCTCACGGCGGCGCGGCTGGCCGAGGACAGGTTCCAGATCGGCGCGAACGGCAACCTCGACCTCGACTGGCTGACCCGGCACGCCCCCCGCGGGGTGCACATCAGGGACATCACGCCCGGCACCTGCTGCGTCGGCGTGTGGGGGCCGCAGGCCAGGGACCTGCTGCAGGGGCTCACGGACATGGACCTGTCCAACGACGGCTTCCGCTACTTCACCTGCCGGTCCGGGTACGTCGGGCAGGTCCCGGTGCTCGCGATGCGCGTCTCGTACGTGGGCGAGCTGGGCTGGGAGCTCTACACCGGCGCCGACATGGGGCTCAAGCTGTGGGACACGCTGCGGGCCGCCGGTACGCCGGTCGCGGGCGGGCGGGCCGCGTTCAACAGCCTCCGGCTGGAGAAGGGGTACCGGCTGTGGGGCGTGGACATGACCACCGAGCACGACCCGTACGAGGCCGGGCTGGGGTTCGCGGTCAAGGAGGACAAGGACTTCCACGGCCGCGACGCGCTCCGCGCCGAACCGTCCCGCAGGCTCGTGCCGCTGCTCAGCGACGAGGTGGTCATGGGCAAGGAACCGGTCCGGCACGACGGCCGCGTCGCCGGGTACGTCACCAGCGCCGCGTACGGGCACACCATCGGCCGTCCGATCGCCTACGCCTGGCTGCCGGCCGAGCTGGCCGGACCGGGGACGCGGGTGGACATCTCGTACTTCGGCCGCCGCGTGCCCGCGGAGGTCGCCGCCGAGCCGCTGTTCGACCCCCGGATGGAGAAGATCAGACGTTGACCCACCCCGGCTTCCTCTGGCGCAACCCCGATCCGCGGCCCTCCTACGACGTGGTCGTCGTGGGCGGCGGCGGGCACGGCCTGGCCACCGCCTACTACCTGGCCAGGAACCACGGCCTGACGAACGTCGCCGTCCTGGAGAAGGGCTGGCTGGCCGGCGGCAACATGGCCCGCAACACCACCATCATCCGCTCCAACTACCTGTGGGACGAGAGCGCCGCCCTCTACGAGCACTCGCTGAAGCTGTGGGAGGGCCTGAGCGCCGAGCTGGACTACGACCTGCAGTTCAGCCAGCGCGGCGTGCTCAACCTGGCGCACAACCTGCACGACGTGCGCGAGGGCAGGCGGCGGGTCAACGCCAACCGGCTCAACGGCGTGGACGCCGAATGGCTGGACGCCGACGAGGTCAGGAAGTTCTGCCCGATCGTCAACGTCTCCGGCCGGGCCCGCCACCCCGTCCTGGGGGCCACCTTGCAGCGGCGCGGCGGCATCGCCAAGCACGACCACGTCGCCTGGGCGCTGGCCCGCCAGGCCGACGCGTACGGCGTGGACCTGATCCAGGGCTGCGAGGTGACCGGGTTCGAGATCACCGGCAACCGGGTGACCGGCGTGCGCACCTCGCGCGGGCCCATCGCCGCGGGCACGGTCGCGCTCGCCGCGGCCGGGCACACCTCGGTCCTGGCCGAGCGGGCCGGGATCCGGCTGCCGCTCCAGTCGCACCCGCTCCAGGCGCTGGTGTCGGAGCTTCTGGAGCCGGTGCTCGACTGCGTCGTCATGTCCAACGCCGTCCACGTGTACGTCAGCCAGGCGCACAAGGGCGAGCTGGTCATGGGGGCGGGCATCGACGCGTACAACTCCTACGGGCAGCGCGGCGGGAGCCACGTGATCGAGGCGCAGATGGCGGCGGCCCTGGAGCTGTTCCCGCTGTTCAGCCGGGTCCGCGTGCTGCGGACGTGGGCCGGGATCGTGGACGTCTCGCCGGACGCCTCCCCGATCATCGGCGCCACCCCCGTGGACGGCCTCTACGTCAACGCGGGGTGGGGCACCGGCGGCTTCAAGGCGACCCCCGGCTCCGGCTGGGTGTACGCCGACACGATCGCCAACGGCCGCCCGCACCCGCTCGCCGAGCCGTTCGCGCTGGAGCGGTTCACCACGGGCGCGCTCGTGGACGAGCACGGCGCGGCGGCGGTGGCCCACTGATGCTGCTCCTCGACTGCCCCCACTGCGGCCCCCGCGACGAGACCGAGTTCCACTACGGCGGCCAGGCCGGGATCGCCTACCCGCAGGCCCCCGGCGAGCTGTCCGACCAGGAGTGGGCCGCCTACGTCTTCCTGCGCGACAACCCCAGGGGCTGGTTCCGCGAACGCTGGTTCCACACGCACGGCTGCCGGACCTGGTTCACCGTCGAACGGCACACGGTCACGCACGAGATCAGGAAGGCGCCATGAGGTTCACCTTCGACGGCCGTCCCCTCCGGGGGGAGCCGGGCGACACGCTGGCCGCCGCGCTGCTGCGCAACGGGGTGCGGGTGGTGGGCCGGGGCATCGCGTCCGGCCGCCCGCGCGGCGTCTTCTCGGCCGGACCCGAGGAGCCGAACGCCCTGGTCCGGGTGGGCGCCGACCCGATGCTGGCGGCCACGACCGTGGAGCTGTACGACGGGCTGGAGGCGTGGAGCCTGCGCGGCAAGGGCCGGCTGGACCTCGACGCGGCCGACGACCGGCGCTGCGACAAGGGGTACCTGCACTGCGACGTGCTGGTGGTCGGCGGCGGCCCGGCCGGGCTCGCCGCGGCCGCCGCGGCGCGCGCGGCCCGGGTGATCCTGCTCGACGACCAGCCCCGGCTGGGCGGCAACCTGCTGAACAGCCGGGTGCTGCTCGACGGCGCGCCCGCGCTCGACTGGGTGGACTCCCTCGACCTGTCCGGCGTGCGGGTGCTCACCAGGACCACGGCCGTCGGCTACCACGACCACAACTACGTGGTGGCCGTCGAGCGGCGGGCGCGCGGCGAGCGGCTGTGGCACATCAGGGCCCGCCGGGTCGTCCTGGCGACCGGCGCCCACGAGCGCTCGCTCGCCTTCCCCGGCAACGACCGGCCCGGCGTCATGCTGGCCTCGGCCGCCCGCGCCTACGCCAACCGGTACGGCGTGCTCCCCGGCCGCCGCGCGGTCGTCCTCGCCTGCGCGGACTCCGGGTACGAGGCCGCCGCGGACCTGCGCGCGGCCGGCGTGGAGATCGCCGCGATCGTCGATCCGCGCCCCCGGGGGCTCACCCCCGACGCCCTGGCCGGGCAGGTGATCACCGGCACCACGGCCGGCGCGGACGGCGTGCTGACCGGCGTGCGGGTGGGGGAGCGGCACATCGAGGCCGACCTGCTGGCCGTGGCGGGCGGCTGGAACCCCGCCGTGCACCTGTTCAGCCAGTCGCAGGGGCGGGTGCGCTTCGACGAGGGGTTGCAGGCGTTCGTCCCGGACGTCTCGGCGCAGGCCGAGTGCTCCGCCGGCGCCTGCCGCGGCCGGTACGGCACCCGCGAGGCCATCGCCGACGGCCACGCGGCCGGCCGGGAGGCCGCCGGGTCCGCCGCCCGCGAGCTGCGCGTGCCGGAGTGCGACGAGCGGCCCCCGCGGCCGCCCGCCGCGTTGTGGCTGGTCGAGGGGGACGGCGACGAGCCCGCCTTCGCCGACCTGCACCGGGACGTCACCGTGGCCGACCTGGCCAGGGCGACCGGCACCGGGATGCGCTCGGTCGAGCACGTCAAGCGCTACACCACCGCGGGCACCGGCGCCGACCAGGGCAAGACGTCGGGCACGGTCGTCGTGGGCGTGATGGCGGCGCTGCTCGGGACCGCGCCGGGGCAGGTGGGCACGACCACGTTCCGGCCGCCGTACACGCCGGTGTCGTTCGCGACGCTGGCCGGGCGCGACCGGGGCGCGCTCTCCGACCCGGTCAGGACCACCGCCATGCACGCCGCGCACGTCGCCGCGGGCGCGGTGTTCGAGGACGTCGGCCAGTGGAAACGCCCCCGCTACTTCCCGCTGGACGGCGAGACCATGCAAGCGGCCGTGGCGCGCGAGTGCCGGGCCGCCCGCACCTCCGTCGCCGCCATGGACGCCTCCACCCTGGGCAAGATCGACATCCGGGGCGCGGACGCGGGCGCGTTCCTGGACCGGATCTACACCAACATGTACTCCACGCTCGCTGTCGGCGCCTGCCGCTACGGCCTCATGTGCCGGGCCGACGGCATGGTGTTCGACGACGGCACCACGACCAGGCTCGCCGCCGACCACTACCTGATGACCACGACCACCGGCAACGCCGCCGCGGTGCTCGACTGGCTGGAGGAGTGGCGGCAGACCGAGTGGCCGGAGCTCGACGTCTCCTTCACCTCGGTGACCGACCACTGGGCGACGGTCGCCGTGGCCGGCCCCAAGGCGCGGCGGGTGATCGCCGCCGTCGCGCCCGGCGCGCTCGGCCTGCCCTTCATGCGCTACGCCGGGACGGACGTGCTCGGCGTGCCCGGCCGGGTGTTCCGGATCAGCTTCTCCGGCGAGCTGGCCTACGAGGTCAACGTGCCCTGGCCGTACGGCAGGGCGCTGTGGGAGGCGGTGCTTGAGCTGGGCGCGGTGCCGTACGGGACCGAGGCGATGCACGTGCTGCGGGCCGAGAAGGGGTTCGCCATCGTGGGCCAGGAGACCGACGGCACGGTCACGCCGCACGACCTCGGCATGTCGTGGATCGTCTCTCCGCGCAAGCCCGACTTCGTGGGCAAACGCTCGCACGCCCGCCCCGACACCGCCCGCGAGGGCCGCAAACGCCTGGTCGGCCTGCTCGCCGACGACCCCGCGGCGCCGATCGAGGAGGGCGCCCAGCTCGTCAGGGGCGGGCCGGGCGCGCCCATGCTGGGGCACGTCACCTCCGGCTACGCCAGCGCGGCGCTCGGCCGGACGTTCGGGCTGGCCATGGTCAGGGACGTCGTGCCCGGCGACCGGCTGACGGCGGTGTCGGGGGCGGCGGCCACCGGCGTGACGGTCGTCGAGCCGGTCCTGTACGACCCGGGCAACACCCGCCGCGACGGCGACCCCCTGGAGGAGGACGCGCCCGCGGCGTCCGGGGGCGTCCCGGCGCGGGAGAGCCCGGCGGCGGCGTTCGCCGACCGGTTCGCGGCGGCGAGCGGGCCGTCGGCGCGGCTGCGCGAGCTGCCGTTCGAGCCGATGTGGGAGGTCAGGGGCGCCGATCCCGGCGTGGGCCTGCGGCTCGGCCCGTCGTGGTGGCTGGTGACCGGGGTCGCCGCGCCGGAACCCGGCTGGGTGGACGTCTCGGGGCAGCGGACGATCCTGGAGCTGTCCGGGCCGGCGGCGGAGGACGTCCTGATCACCGGCTGTCCCGTGGACCTGCATCCCGACGTGTTCCCGGGGCACGCGCAGACGCTGCTGGGCCGGGCCCCGGTGATCCTGGAACGGCGGGCGGCCGGGGAGTACCGGATCCACGTCAGGTCGTCGTTCACGGCCTACCTGGCAGAGTGGCTCTTGGACGCGCTTTTAGCGTTATAAGACCATTTAGGGGTACTTGCTATACCTAGACTTTACGAAAACCGAAGTCTGGGGGATCTCGTGCGCGTACGGGCGTTCACGGCCGGTCTGGCCATGGTGACGATGCTGGCCGGCTGCGGCGGCCTTGAGGCGCAGTCGGGCGGCCCGGACCCGGCCAAACCCGACTCCGCGTCGGTCTCGGACGCCCGCAAGAAGCTGGACAAGCTCAAGGTCAAGGGACGAGCCCCGCGCACCGGCTTCGACCGCGACGAGTTCGGCCCCGCCTGGGCCGACGTCGACCACAACGGCTGCGACACCCGCAACGACATCCTCAAGCGCGACCTGAAGGACGAGACGTTCAAGTCGGGCACCCACGACTGCATCGTGCTCACCGGCACGCTGGACGACCCCTACAGCGGCAAGACCATCAAGTTCAAGCGCGGCCAGGACACCAGCACGGCCGTCCAGATCGACCACCTGGTGCCGCTGTCGGACGCCTGGCAGAAGGGCGCGCAGCAGTGGTCGCCCGCCAAGCGCAAGGAGTTCGCCAACGACCCGCTCAACCTGCTGGCGGTGGACGGCCCGCTGAACAACCAGAAGAGCGACTCCGACGCGGCCACCTGGCTGCCGCCGCGCAAGGCGTACCGGTGCGCCTACATCGCCCGCCAGATCGACGTGAAGAGCAAGTACGACGTCTGGATCACCGACGGCGAGAAGGGCGCGATGGAAGGCATACTCAAGGACTGCTGACAGCCGCGCCGGGGGCGGTCAGCGTCAGCTCCACGCGGGCCCCGCCGCCCTCGGGCGCGGAGACGGCGAGCGTGCCGCCGCACGACTCGGCGGTGCGCCGCGCGATGTCCAGCCCCAGGCCGGTCGAGCCGCCGCCGCTGATCCCCCGCTCCAGCGACCCGGGGTCGAACCCCGGCCCCGAGTCCTCGACGACCAGCAGGCTCCCGGCCGGCCGGGACGACAGCCGTACGGCCATGGCGGTCCCCTCCGGGGTGTGCGCGAACACGTTGCCGAGCAGCGCGTCCACGCACGCGGCCAGCTCCTCGCCGCCGACGGCGACCGGCGCGGGCGCGTCGGGCAGCGACACCGACACCGGCCGCCCCTGGTCCTCGGCCAGCACCGACCAGAACCGCACCCGCTCGCGCACGACCTCGGCCGCGTCGCACGACCCGCGCCCGGCCGAGCGCCGCCGCGCCTCGGTGATGACCGCGCTGACCGCCCGCTCCAGCGCGTCCGCCCTGGCCTGGACCCGGGCGGCCTCCTCCGGGTCGCGCAGCGACTCGGCCTCCAGCCGCAGGCCGGTCAGCGGCGTGCGCAGCCGGTGGGACAGGTCGGCGACCGACTCGCGCTCGGCGGCCAGCAGGTCGCCGATGCGCCCGGCCAGATGGTTGAGCGCCAGCGCCACCGACCGCACCTCCGGCGGCCCGCCCGGCTCGGCCCGCGCGCTCAGGTCTCCGCCGGCCAGCCGGTGGGACACCCGGGCCAGCCCGACCACGGGCCTGGTCACGGCCAGCGCCAGCCGGTCGGCCAGCACGATGCCGAGCACCATGAGCCCCAGCCCGAGCACGAGCAGCGCCAGCCAGGCCGGCCGCACGCCGTGCGTCAGCTCGTCGTCCGGCACGAACACCCTGATCACGGCCGTGCCGTCGGGGGACTGCGCCGAGACCAGCACCTCCCGGCCGCCGGGGGCGACGGCGGTCACGCTGCGGCCCGTCGCGGCCAGCCGCACGGCGTCGGAGCGGGCGGCGGGCGCGCCCATCGTGCCCCCGCCGGGCAGGAACACCGTCACCCGCCGTGGCACCTGCTCGACCGCCAGCGGCAGGTCGGGCGTGCCGACCGCGACCGCGACGGACTCGGCGGCGGCGGTGGCCCGGCTCATCGCGCCGTTCTCGGCCACCGTGCCGATCAGCAGCGCCATCGGCACCAGCAGCGCGATCAGCACGAGCGACGTCGTCGCGGCCACCAGCAGCGCCAGCCAGCGCCTCACGACGGGCCGACCAGCTTGACCCCGACGCCTCTGACGGTGTGCAGGTAACGGGGTTCGGCCGCGGTCTCGCCGAGCTTCCTGCGCAGCCACGACAGGTGCACGTCCACGGTCTTGTCGGCGCCGCCGTACGGCAGCCGCCACACCTCCGTCAGCAGCTCGCGCTTGGTGACCACCTCGCCGGGCCGGGCCGCGAGGAAGTGCAGCACGTCGAACTCGCGCGGCGTGAGGTCGAGCGACACGCCGTCGAGCGTGGCCGTGCGCGCCCGGGGATCGACCCGCAGCCCGCCCACGGCCAGCGGCTCCGGCGCGGCCTCGCCCGCGCGCCGCAGCACCGCCCGCACCCGGGCGTCGAGCTGCCGGGCGCTGTACGGCTTGACCACGTAGTCGTCGGCCCCCGCGTCCAGGACGGGCACCATCTCGGCGTCGCCGTCGCGGGCGGTCGCCACGATCACCGGCACCCGGCTCACCGCCCGCAACATGCGCAGCAGCTCGACGCCGTCGAGGTCGGGCAGGCCCAGGTCGAGCACGATCAGGTCGGGACGGTCCTGCACGGCCAGCCGCAACCCCTCCAGCGCGGTCGGGGAGGAGGAGACCGCGTGGCCGAGATCGCGCAGGCCCCGGCTCAACGACGTCCGGATGGTCACGTCGTCCTCGATGAGCAGGATGTCAGCCATATACCCAAACCGTAGACGGTCCGTGGTGATGCACCGAGCATCGTTAGCGTCGCCTTAACCTGCGCTTAGCCGTACGTGGGGGAGGGTGAAGGCGTGAAGCGTCTCGTGCTGGCCTGGGCCGTCACCGCGGCCGCCGCGACCGGGGCGGCCGTGGCCGTGCTCGGGCTGCTCGGAACCGGGGTGACCGGCCCGTCCAGCCGCGTGCTCAGCGGGCCGGAGGTGCGCGCCGCGCTCTCCACCGCCACCGCGCGCGCCGCCACGCCCATGCCGCGGACGTCCGCCCGCGCCCAGGACCGGCTCATGCGCACCGAGGCCGGCACGGTGATCGCCTCCTGCTCCGGCGGCCTGGTCACCCTGCGCTCCTGGAGCCCCGCCCAGGGCTACTCGGTGGACGGCGTCCAGCCCGGCCCGGCCCGCGAGGCGAAGGTCGAGTTCGAGCCGGAGGACGGCGAGGAGGTCGAACTCAAGATCTTCTGCACCCCCGACGGCCCCGCCACCCGCTGACCGGCCCGGCGGCGCGGACGGGTCAGCGGCCTCCGCGAACCTCCAGCGCCCCCAGCAACTCCTCGGAGGCCCTGGTGATCGCCTCCACGGCCCGGTCGAACGCCTCGGCGTTGTGGGCCGCGGGGGCGCGGAACCCGGAGATCTTCCTGACGTACTGGAGGGCGGCGGCCCGCACGTCGTCCTCGGTCACGCTCTCGGCGTACGGCGGCCGCAAGGTCTTGATGCTTCTGCACATGGTCTCAACGGTAATAGCCGATGCGCTGGCTTATCTCCCTCGCGCCTGCGGCCAGCAGCTCGCCGACCTCGGGCAGCCGCTCGGGCGTGAGCCGGTAGGACGGCCCCGACGCGCTGACCGCGGCCACCACCGAGCCGTCGGCCCCCCTGATCGGCGCCGCCACCGCGTTCAGCCCGATCTCCAGCTCCTCCACCGTGGCCGCCCACCCGCGCCGCCTGATCTCCTCCAGGCCCAGGCCGGCGGCGGAGGTGACGGTGCGGGGGGTGTAGCGCTCCAGCTCGCCGGCCAGGCGCAGGGCGCCGAAGGCGAGCAGCACCTTGCCGCTGGAGGTGGCGTGCGACGGGGTGCGCTGGCCGACCCAGTTGTGGCCGCTGATCGCCGCCGGGCCGCGCACCTGGCTGATGTTGACCGTGTCGCCGTCCTGGGGGACCGCGATGTTGACGGTCTCGCCGACCGCCTCGGCCAGCCGCAGGCACACCTCGCGGCCCTCCCTGGACAGGTCGAGCTGGGCCGTGGCGGCGCCGGCCAGCCGTACGACGCCGAACCCCAGCCGGTAGCGCCCCCGGTCGCCGCTCTGCTCCACCAGCCCGCCCTGCTCCAGGGCGGCCAGCAGCCGGAACGCGGTGGACTTGTGCACGTCGAGCTCGACCGCGAGGTCAGTCACCCGGGTGGCGCCCTCGCGGGCCAGGATCTCCAGGATCGCGATGGCCCGGTCGACGGACTGAACCGTCGTACTGTTGCTCACAGCGCAACAGAATAGCCGCCGGAGCCGGACGGCAGGCGCTACTTCGAGGAGGCCGGGGCCAGCTCGCGGCCGAAGTCGGAGGCGATCCTCCGCATGCCCTCGGCCAGCTCGTCGCGGTCGAGGGCGTCGATGCGCTCGGCCGGCCCCGACACCGACATCGCGGCCACCACGCGCTCGCCGTCCCGGACGGGCACCGCCAGGCAGTGGACGCCCAGCTCCTCCTCGCCCAGGTCCATCGCGTAGCCGCGCTCCTTGACCCGGCCGAGCTCGGCCAGCATGCCGGCCGCGTCGGTGATCGTGTTCGGGGTGCGCCGCGGCATGCCCGTACGCTCGAACACCGCCATCGCCTCGGCGGCCGCCCGCCCGGCCAGCAGCGCCTTGCCCACGGCCGTGCTGTGCGGCAGCACCCGCCGTCCGACCTCGGCGAACATGCGCAGCCTGCGCGGCGAGGGCACCTGCGCCACGTAGACGACGAAGTCGCCTTCCAGCACCGCCAGGTTCGCCGTCTCGCCGGACAGCTCCACCATCCGCGTCAGGTACGGCTGCGCCCACACCCCCACCATGCTCTCCGCGATGCCGCCCAGGCGGACCAGCCCGCCGCCCAGCGCGTACCGGCGGTCGGACTCCTGGCGCACGTAGCCGCGGGCGAGCAGCGTCTGCAGCAGCCGGTGGATGGTCCCGTACGGCAGGCCCGTCCGCGCCGCGATCTCCGACAGCCCGGCCTCGCCGCCGTGCTCGGCCAGCGCCTCCAGCACGTCGAGCGCCCGCTCGACCGACTGCACGCTCACAGCGACACCCCGCGCAGGGAGGCGTCCAGCACTTCGGCGGTGTGGGCCACCCTGATCTCCTTCCCGGCCCGGCGCATGGCCGCGGCGATCTGCATCGTGCATCCGGGATTGGCCGAGACCAGCAGCTCGGCCCCGGTCGAGGCGACCGCCCCGGCCTTGCGGTCGCCGAGATCGCGGGCCGCCTCCGGTTGCAGGATGTTGTACGTCCCCGCCGAACCGCAGCAGATCGCCGACTCGGGCACCTCCCGCAGCTCAAGGCCGGGAATGCCGCGCAGCAGCTCGCGCGGCTGCGCCCGGACGCCCTGGGCGTGGGCCAGGTGACAGGCGTCGTGGTAGGCGACGGTGAGCGGCAGCGGATGCCGCCTGGCCGCCGGGCCCAGCTCGGCCAGGAACTCCGACAGGTCCCGCACCCGGAACCCGGGATCGGAGCCGAACAGCTCCCCGTACTCCTTCATGACCGAGCCGCAGCCGGCCGCGTTCACCACGACCGTCTCGACCCCCGCCCTCCGGAACGCCCTGACCGTCCGGCGCGCCAGCCGCCGGGCCTGATCGGCGCGCCCGGCGTGCACGCTGAGCGCCCCGCAACACCCCTGCCCGGCCGGGATCAGCACGTCGCAGCCCTCCAGCGCCAGCACCCGCGCGGTGGCCGCGTTCACCTGCGGGAAGAACTCGCCCTGCACGCACCCGGTGAGCATCCCGACCACGGCCCTGCGCCCGCCCCTGGCCCTGACCAGGCGGGGCAGGCGCTGCCGGTGCTCCACGCGCGGCGCGAGCGCGGCCATGGCGCCCAGGCTCGGATGGGCGCGGGTCAGGAACGGCGCCATCCGCCCGGCCAGCCCCATCGTCGGCCGCAGCAGCCGCAGCCTGCGCGGGTAGGGGAACAGGCTGAACACGATCTCGCGCACCGCCCGCTCCCGCGGCTCGCGCACGTGCGTGCGCTCGGCCTCGGCGCGGGTCTGCTCGATCAGCCGGTCGTAGCGCACGCCCGACGGGCACGCCGTGACGCACGCCATGCAGCCCAGGCAGGCGTCGAAGTGCCCGGCCATCTCCGGGGTGACCGGGACGCCCTCGACGTGCTGCTTCATCAGGTGGATCCGCCCGCGCGGCGAGTCCATCTCCTCGCCCCACAACGCGTACGTCGGGCACGTCGGCAGGCAGAACCCGCAGTGCACGCAGTCGCCGATCAGCTCCGGGTCCATGGTCACAGCCCTCCCGCCAGCCGTCCGGGCGACATCCTGCGCCCGGGGTCGAACCGTTCCTTGACCCGCCGCATCAACGGCAGCGCGCTCACCCGCCCCCACCTGTCGACCCCGGCGTCCGGCGCGGCCAGCACGTTCACCCGGCCGCCGGCGGCCTCGACCCGCTCCCGCAGCCCGCTCACCAGGCCCGGCAGCGCGTCCCCGGCGACAGGGGCGACGGGCTCCAGCAGCACCCGGCCGGCGACCACCGACCCGCGCAGCGACAGGCCGCACCCTTCTGCCGCCCGCAGCACAGCGCCGGCCGCCGAAGGCGGGAAACGCACCTCGACCAGCACCTCACCCCGCGGGACGACCCCCCACCAGGACGGCGGCTCGCCGGTCACCGCCCCGCCGCCGACCAGGTCGCGCAGCGCCTCGGCGCGGGCCCGCGCGGCCGTGCCCTCCACCAGTACCGCCAGCGTCACCGGCCCGCCCGGCTCCGGACGGTCCACCTCGACCGCGCTCGGCTCGGCCTGCGCGGCCGCCAGCGCCGCCGCGACGCCCGGCACGTCGTCCGCGGTCGTCCCGGCGACCACCCAGCGCCGCTCGCCGGGCAGCGGATGCAGCCGGAACGTGGCCTCGACGATCACCCCGAGCGTGCCGTACGAGCCGGTGAACAGCTTGCCGAGGTCGTAGCCCGCGACGTTCTTGACCACCTTGCCGCCCGACCGGGCGACCGTGCCGTCGGCCAGCACCACCGTGACGCCGATGAGCAGGTCGCGGGCGGTGCCGTAGCGGAAGGCGCGGGGGCCGGGCAGGGCGGTGGCCAGGGCGCCCCCGACGGTCGCCTCCCCGGCGAACGGCACGTCGAGCGCCAGCTCCTGCCCGCGTGCCGCGAGCGCCGCCGCCAGCGCCGCCGTGCGCACGCCGGCCTGCGCGCGCACCACCAGGTCGCCCGCCGCGTGCTCCAGGACCGCGTCCAGGCGGGACAGGCCGAGCAGCACGTCGCACCGCTCCGGCGGCGGACCCCAGTGCAGCTTCGTGCCGCCTCCCGCGGGCACCACCGCCAGGTCGGCCGCGGCGCACGCGCGCAGCACGGCGGCGACCTCCTCGACGCTCTCCGGCACCGCCACCCACCGGGCGCCCCACCGGTGCGCCGGGTCTCCGGGCCCGGCCGCCCTGACCGGCACGCCGGTGCCCGCGAACGGATCCGCCATCAGAACTGCTCCGCCCTGCCCGACTCGACCAGCGGGTGCGCGCCCTTGCGCACGCCCGGAACCTCGCCGCACAACCGCGGCGTGGGGAACACCTTGCCAGGGTTGGACAGGCCGCCCGGGTCGAACGCGCACCGGAGGAGCTGCATGGTGTCCAGATCGGCGCCGGTGAACATCTTCGGCATGTAGCGCGCCTTGTCCACCCCGACGCCGTGCTCGCCGGTGATCGAGCCGCCGTGCTCGACGCACAGGTCGAGGATCGCGCCGGAGACCGCCTCGGCCCGCTCGCCCGCGCCCGGCTCGGCGTCGTCGAACAGCACCAGCGGGTGCAGGTTGCCGTCGCCGGCGTGGAAGACGTTGGCCACCCTGATGCCGTGCTCGCGCGAGAGCCGGTCGATGGCCGCGAGCACGCCGGGCAGCGACGTGCGCGGCACGACGCCGTCCTGGACGATGTAGGCCGGGCTGATCCGGCCGACCGCCGCGAAGGCCGACTTGCGGCCCTTCCAGATGGCCGCGCGCTCCTCGGGACCGGCCGCCACGCGCAGCTCGAAGGCGTCCGAGCAGATCTCCGTCAGCCGCGCGAACTCCCGCTCGACCGACTCCCGCGGCCCGTCCAGCTCCACGATCAGCACCGCGCCCGCCCCCTGCGGGTAGGAGCAGGCGACCGCCGCCTCGGCGGCCTCGATGGCCAGCGCGTCCATCATCTCGATCGCGGCCGGCACGATGCCCGCCCCGATGATCGCCGACACCGCCCGGCCGCCCTGCTCGATGTCCCCGAACGCGGCCAGCACCGTGGTCACCGCCTCCGGCGCCCGGCTCAGCCGTACGGTGATCCTGGTGGCGATGCCCAGCGTGCCCTCCGAGCCGACGAACGCGCCGAGCAGGTCGTAGCCCGGGTCCATGCGGTCGAGGACGACCAGGTCGCCGTCGGGGGTGACGATCTCGCACGCCTCGACGTGGTTGACGGTGAAGCCGTACTTGAGGCAGTGGGCGCCGCCGGAGTTCTCCGCCACGTTGCCGCCGATCGAGCAGACCTGCTGGCTGGAGGGGTCGGGGGCGTAGTAGTAGCCCGCGTCGCGCACGGCCTCGGTGATCGCCAGGTTCGTCACGCCCGGCTCGACGACGGCCCTGCGGTCGGGCAGGTCGATCTCCAGGATCCGGCGCATCTTCGAGGTGACGATGAGCACGCCGTCCTCGCGGGGGAGCGCGCCGCCGGACAGGCCCGTGCCCGACCCCCTGGCCACGAACGGCACCCCGAAGTCATTGCACATCCGGACGATCCGGGCGACCTGCTCGGCCGTCGCGGGCAGCACGACCACGCCCGGCGTCGCCCGGTGGCTGGTCAGCCCGTCGCACTCGTAGGTGCGCAGGCGTACCGGATCGGTGATCACCGAGTCGGGAGGCAGCAGCGAGCGCAGCGCCGCCGTCAGCGTGTCGAGCACCAGTCACTCTCCAGATCCGTCACCTCTAGTGTGCGACTGTTCGCACCGGTCTGGCCAGTTTTCGGAGGCAGGTTGGGGTGGGTTTCGGGGGGTCCGCTTATGTCCGGCGCTGGCGCGCCGGACATAAGCAGAAATTTCAACATCTACGGCATTTGGGCGTACGCCGGCAGCGTCAGGAACTCGGCGAAGTCGTCGTCCAGCGCCACCTGCTTGAACAGCGCCGTCGCCTGCCCGAACAGCCGCTCGTCGTAGCCCGGCTCGGCCGAGATGCGGGCCAGCTCCTCGGCGATGATCCGCTCGACCAGCTCCTTGGTCACCTGCTCACCGGTGTCGGCCAGCGTGATGTCGTTGTGGATCCACTGCCAGATCTGCGAACGGGAGATCTCGGCCGTCGCGGCGTCCTCCATGAGGTTGTGGATCGCGACCGCGCCCAGTCCGCCCATCCAGGCGGCCAGGTAGCGCAGGGCAACGTCGACGTTGTTGCGCAGGCCCGTCTCGGTGATCTCGCCGGGCGTCTCGGAGACCGACAGCAGGTCGGCGGCCGAGACGCGGACGTCCTCGCGCAGCCGGTCGAGCTGGTTGGGCCGCGCCCCCAGGACGCCGTCGAACACCTCGCGGCACACCGGCACGAGGTCGGGGTGGGCCACCCAGGAGCCGTCGAACCCGTCGCCCGACTCGCGCGTCTTGTCCGCCCGCACCTTCTCCAGCGCCACCGCGTTGACCTCGGGGTCGCGCCGGGAGGGGATGAACGCCGCCATCCCGCCGATGGCGTGCGCGCCTCGCTTGTGACACGTGCGCACCAGCAGCTCGGTGTAGGCCCGCATGAACGGCGCGGTCATCGTCACCGCGTTCCGCTCGGGCAGCAGGAACTCCCGGCCCCGCGTGCGGAACTTCTTGATCACGCTGAACAGGTAGTCCCAGCGGCCCGCGTTGAGCCCGGCCGAGTGGTCGCGCAGCTCGTGGAGGATCTCCTCCATCTCGAACGCCGCCGGATAGGTCTCGATCAGCACGGTCGCCCTGATGGTGCCGTACGGGATGCCCAGGAGCTCCTGGGCCCGGGTGAACACGTCGTTCCAGAGCCGCGCCTCCAGGTGCGACTCCATCTTCGGCAGGTAGAAGTAGGGGCCCTTGCCCTTGTCGAGCTGGCGCTGCGCGCAGTGGAAGAAGTAGAGCCCGAAGTCGAACAGCGACGCCGACACCGGCCGCCCGTCCACCTGGGCGTGCTTCTCGTCCAGGTGCCAGCCGCGCGGGCGCACCACGATCGTGGCCAGCTCGTCGTCGGGCCGCAGCGCGTACGTCTTGCCGCCGGTCTCGAAGTCGATCGCCCGGTCGAGCGCCTCGCGCAGGTTGAGCTGCCCGGACACGCAGTTCTCCCACAGGGGCGAGTTGGCGTCCTCGAAGTCGGCCAGCCACACCTTGGCGCCGGAGTTGAGCGCGTTGATGGTCATCTTCCTGTCGACCGGCCCGGTGATCTCGACGCGGCGGTCCTCCAGGCCCGGGGCCGGCGGCGCGACCTGCCAGTCGCCCTCCCTGACCTCCTTGGTCTCCGGCAGGAAGTCGAGCGTCCCGCCGGCCGACAGCTCCGCCTGACGGGCCTGACGGGCTTCGAGCAGCTCCAGCCGCTTGGCGCCGAACTCCCGCTGGAGAGCCGCCACGAAGCCGAGCGCCTCCGGCGTGAGGATCTCGTCGAACCGTTCGAGCATCGGGCCGGTGATCTCCATGTCCCCCTCTTTTCCGTAGAGTGGAAAACTGATTCTGGATTGTGGAAGTGAAGCTACTCCGCCCAGGGTTCCCGGGTCAAAGGCTGGGGTACCCCTGGGACGTCTTCGGGGGCATCCCCGATGCGGAGGGGGTCATGCCCGCGAAAGGATCGGGGGCATGAAGACGATTGCTGTGGCGGGCGGGCTGCTGGCCGCCGCGCTGGTGCTGACGGGTTGCCGGGTCGAGAGCTTCGGCGGTTCCACGAACCAGGACACCGTGTCCTACCAGGTGACGGACAAGGTTTCCAAGCTGCAGGTCAAGAGCGACGCGGGCGACACGGTGATCACCGAGACCGACGGCACCGCCGTCCGGGTGGTCGAGACGTTGCGCTGGCGGGGCGACGACAAGCCCAAGCCGCAGCACAAGGTCGAGGGCCAGGCGCTCTTCGTGACGTACGACTGCCCGTCCAACTGGGGGAGCTGCAGCGTCGACTACAAGATCGAGATCCCCAAGGGGCTGGCCGTCGACCTCGACAGCGACTCGGGTGACATCACCTTGCGGGCGCTGAGCGGTCAGCTCGACGCGAAACTCGACTCAGGCGACCTCGAAGGCTCCGGCATGACCGGCAAGAAGGTGTACGTCCAGGCCGGGTCGGGCAACGTCGAGCTCAAGTACGCCACCGCGCCGGACAGCGCGGAGCTGGAGGCCGGCTCGGGCGACGTCGTCCTGAAGGTGCCCACGGGGGCCTACGACATCAAGACCGACGTGGGCTCCGGCGACGCCGCCGTCTCGATCAAGTCCGACCCGAGCTCCCCCCGCAAGATCTCGCTGACCGCCGGTTCCGGTGACGTGACGCTCTCGGCGGGATAACCAGGTGATGACGCCGGGGATGTCGTGCCACCATCGTGGGAAGACACCGAGGTGTCCAGACGTTCCCTCATAGAGATGACACGAATGCACGAATACACCGCGCTCGACGAGTTCGAGACCGGCGACATGGACCTCGAGGAGCGCCAGGCGCTGCGCCGCGTGGCGGGCCTCTCCACCGAACTCCAGGATGTCTCCGAGGTCGAGTACCGGCAGCTGCGGCTCGAGCGGGTCGTCCTCGTCGGCGTCTGGACCTCCGGAACCGCCGAAGACGCCGAGAACTCCCTGCTGGAGCTCAAGCTCCTGGCCGAGACCGCCGGGTCCGAGGTGCTCGAAGGCCTCATCCAGCGGCGCCAGAAGCCCGACCCGGCCACCTACATCGGCTCGGGCAAGGCCCTGGAGCTGCGCGACGTGGTCGAGTCGACCGGCGCCGACACCGTGATCTGCGACGGCGAGCTGACCCCCGGCCAGCTCCGCCAGCTCGAGGAGACGGTCAAGGTCAAGGTCATCGACCGTACGGCGCTGATCCTCGACATCTTCGCCCAGCACGCCAAGAGCCGTGAGGGCAAGGCCCAGGTCGAGCTGGCGCAGCTGCAGTACCTGCTGCCGCGCCTGCGAGGCTGGGGCGGCAACCTGTCCCGCCAGGTCGGCGGTCGCGCCGCGGGCGGCGTGGGCATCGGCGGCCGCGGCCCCGGTGAGACCAAGATCGAGCTCGACCGGCGCCGCATCCGCGAGCGCATGTCCAAGCTGCGCCGCCAGATCAGCGGCATGTCCACCTCGCGCGAGACCATGCGCCACCGGCGCCAGCGGCGCGAGGTCCCGGCCGTGGCCATCGCGGGCTACACCAACGCGGGCAAGTCCTCGCTGCTCAACCGCATCACCGGTGCGGGCGTGCTGGTCGAGGACGCGCTGTTCGCCACGCTCGACCCGACCGTGCGCCGCGCCCGCACGCCGGAGGGCCGGCTGTTCACGATCGCCGACACCGTCGGCTTCGTGCGCCACCTGCCCCACCAGCTCGTCGAGGCGTTCCGTTCCACGCTGGAGGAGGTCGCCGACGCCGACCTGATCCTGCACGTCGTCGACGGCTCGCACCCCGACCCCGAGGGTCAGCTCGCGGCCGTCCGCGAGGTGTTCGCCGACATCGAGGGCGCCTCCGAGGTGCCCGAGGTCGTGGTGATCAACAAGGCCGACGCGGCCGACCAGGAGGTGCTCGACCGCATCGCCAGGCGCGAGCGCGACAGCATCGTGGTCTCCGCGCGCACCGGCAAGGGCGTCCCCGAGCTCATGCGGCTCATCGAGGAGCGGCTGCCGCGCCTCGACCACGAGGTCAACCTGCTGGTGCCCTACGACCGGGGCGACCTGATCTCGCGGGCCCACAAGGAGGGCGAGGTGCTCTCCGTCGAGCACGTCCAGGACGGCACCGTCCTGCACGCCCGCGTGCTGCCGAGCCTGTTCCAGGAGCTGGAGCGGGTGGGTAAGCCGGTCGAACGCGTCTCTTAGCGGGACGGCTGGGCAGCTCTCGCTCAAAGTAGCGCAGAGCTGCCCAAATAGGGCAGTGGTCCCGGAACCCTGGGGTTGCTAGGATGGCCAGACCTAACGTTGGTCTGGTTTTTTGGTTTCGGTTCTGGGTTTCGGATGATGACGTTGAGCGCGGCAGTCGTCAGCGGGGGCCAGGGGGGCAAGGCGTGGCTGGGTGACGGATGGGATGAGTGGTCTTTCTTCCGAATAACCCTGTACACCAAGCCCGGCTGTGAAATAACGTAACTGAACTGAAATCGCCGGGTCATGTCTCCGGCGATACGGTCACCGCACAACATCACGCGGATGAGAGCAGGAGACCCCCCATGTCGTCCGGACCCGGAGCGGACTCAGTGGGCGCGGCACAAGCCGTGCGCTGGGTGCTGCGCCTGCAGGGGGCGGTGGTGCGATGACCGTTCGGCTCTTGACCAACATCGGCCGCCTGTGGACGGGTAACGAGGTCCTCAGCAACGCGGCCATCCTCGTGCACAACGACCGCATCGCCTGGGTCGGGCGGGCGCCCGACCTCCCGCAGAGCGTGCCCGGCGTCGTCGACGACATCGTCGACGTCGACCACGTGGAGAACCTCGGCGGCGCGCTCGTCACGCCCGGTCTCATCGACGCCCACACGCATCCGGTCTACGCCGGCAACCGCTACGCCGAGCTGGCCATCCGCACCGGCGGCTCCAGCGCGGCCTCGATCACCGCGGCGGGCGGCGGTGTCGGCTCCACCGTCACCGTGACGCGCGGCACCGACCCCTGGACGTTGTGCAACGGCGTGCGCGAGCGGCTGCGGAGCTGGCTGCTCAGCGGCACCACCACCGTCGAGGCCAAGACCGGCTACCACCTCACCCGCGACGGCGAGCTGGCCGACGTGCGGCTCCTGCGCGAGCTGGAGAAGGAGCCGATGATGCCGCGGGTGCACGTCACCTTCCTCGCGGCGCACGTCGTGCCTCCCGAGTACTTCGGCCGCCAGCGCGAATACGTCGAGGCCGTGGGCGCCTGGTGCGCCGACGCGGCCGCGGCGGGCGCCGACAGCGTCGACGTCTACTGCGACGAGGGCCACTTCACCACCGAGGAGTCCCGCTGGGTCCTCGCCTCGGGCCGCAACGTGGGGCTGCTCCCGCGCATCCACGCCGGCCTGTTCAGCCGGCGCGGCGCCGTGCAGCTGGCCGCCGAGCTGGGCTGCGCCTCCGCCGACGGCCTGCACCACATGTCCGACGAGGACATCGCGATCATGTCCCGCTACGGCGTGCCCGCGGTGGTCTGCCCGGCCACGGCGCTGCAGCGCGGCCACGTGCCGCCGGTCCGCCAGATGATCAAGCACGGCGTGCAGATCGCCCTCGGCAGCGACCACAACCCCGGCTACTGCGGCATCACGTCGATGTCGCTGGTCATCGCCATGGCGGTGTCGGCGTTCGGCATGAGCGTCAACGACGCGCTGCGCGCGGCCACGCTGGGCGGCGCGACCGTCCTCGGGGCGCCCGACCGCGGGGTGCTGGCTCCCGGGCGGCTGGCCGACATCGTCCAGTGGGACGCCGACCACGAAGGCGCCTTCGCCTGGTCCTTCGGGCTCAAGCCGCGCCGGGTGTGGCGGGGCGGGACGCCGGTCCAGTAACCCCGGACCGGGATCGGGTGGCTAATCTCGGGATATGCCGCCCTCTGTCGCCGTTGTCACCGATTCCACCGCTTACCTGCCCGCCGTGCCCGGTGTGACGGTGGTGCCGGTACAAGTGGTCGCCCGCGGCCTCCCGCGCGACGAGGACGCCTTCACCGGCGACCTGGCCACCGCCACCACCTCGCGTCCGTCGCCCGCCCGCTTCGCGGCCTGCTACGACGAGCTGGCCGCCGCCGGAGCGACGGGCGTGGTCTCCATCCACCTGTCCGGCGAACTGTCCGGCACCGTCGAGTCCGCCCTCGCGGCGGCCAGGGACGTGCCGGTGCCGGTGGAGGTGATCGACAGCCGGTCCATCGCGATGGGCCTGGGCTATCCCGTGCTGGCGGCGGCGCGCTCGGCCGCCGCCGGAGCCTCCTTGGACGACGTGGCCGAGGCCGCCCGCCGCACCGCCGCCGTCACCCGGACCTTCTTCTACGTGGACACCCTGGAGTACCTGAGACGCAGCGGCCGCATCGGCGCCGCCACGTCGTTGTTCGGGTCGGCCCTGATGATCAAACCGCTGCTGCACATCGTGGACGGGCGCATCTCCCTGCTGGAGAAGGTGCGGACGTCGGGGCGGGCGATCGCGCGGCTGGAGGACCTGGCGGTGGAGGCGGCCACGGAGCTGGGCGGGGCCGGGGTGGCGGTGCAGCACATGGGGGCTTGGGGGCGGGCCGAGGCGTTGGGGGAGCGGTTGACCAAGCGGGTGGAGGGGGTTCGTGAGGTGCGGGTGGTGGAGGTGGGGGCGGTGATCGGGGCTCATGTGGGGCCGGGGATGCTGGGGGTGACGGTCACGGCGTACGAGGGGTGACCGGGCTTGTCTTTTTTGACGGCTTTTCTCTGGTCGGGGCAGTGTTTTCCACAGCCCTTTCGTCTGTTGAGGTCGTTTTCCCCAGAACTCGGTTCGGTGGGTCGGGGGTGGGGGTGGCATCCCTAGGGTCGTCGGCGTGCGATCTCAGGACCCGACGGCAGAGCGGACCATAGCCGAATCCAGGCTCCGGTCGATCACGAGCCCTGCCCGGAGGTCACGTCCGGGACGACGCACCAGACATCCTTACGGCGACGAGGCCCAGAACCTCCCGGCCTCCCGACTCAACGCACCCCCACCCCCTCCTGCGCCTACTTTTTCCGCATCCGCTTCTTCCACGGCCTCCTCTTCCACGGCCTCCTCTTCCGCGGCCTCCTCTTCCGCGGCCGTTTCTTCCGTGACCGCGTCTCCTGCGTCCGGGTCTCCTTGGCTGGGGGCCCCTGCGTCCGGGCCCCCAGTGCTGGGTGCTCCGGGGTTGCACCAAGCAGAGCAGCTGGATGAGCCGGAGGAGAGCGTCCCCGGAGCCGGGCGTCGGAGCGGGCGGGGGATCGAGCCTCAGGCCGCCACGGTGCCGCCCCCACACAGCCCTCGGCGGCTCACAGGCAGCCCCGCTCCCATGCCCCCGACCTTCCAAGCGTTCCGCGACGCCATCACCTCGGCCCAACCCTCCGCCACCATCGACCTCAGCAAGCCCGGCCTGCGTGTGCTCGTGGCCGTCGGTGCCCTGGCCGTCGCGGTCGCCGTCTTCTTCGTCTGGCGCTCCCAGCCCACCCCTGAGCCCCTCCCGCCACCACCCGCGACGACCCCTCTGTCCCCGTCACCCACCGCCGCCAAGGTGACCGTTCAGGTAGCGGGCAAAGTCCGTAAGCCGGGCGTCTACCTGCTCCCGCAGGGCTCTCGTGTGACGGACGCGGTGACGGCGGCGGGCGGGCTCAAACACGGCGCCTCAACGGGCCCCCTCAACCTGGCCCGACGCCTGATCGACGGAGAGCAGATCATCGTCGGTGCCCCCTCTCCGGTCGTCGCCGCCGTACCTCCCGGATATCCCGGCTCGGACCCCGCCCCGGCCATCCTCGACCTCAACGCCGCCACCCCCGACCAACTCGAAGAACTCCCGGGAGTGGGAGAGGTGCTGGCCGCCAGGATCGCCGAGTTCCGCACCACCCACGGCGGCTTCACCAGCGTGGACCAGCTCCGCGAGGTGAGCGGCATCGGCCCGAGAAAGTATGAAGAAATCAAGCCGAAGGTCCGCGTCTGACATGCCGCCCTCCAACGACCCCTCGCCCCCCGGCCGTTCTGCCATCTCCATGCGCCCAGCTACGACCGATCCTCTGCGCTCAGTCACCACCGCCGATGCTCTTTGTGCCGCCCCCACCGACTCTCTGCGCCCCGCCGTCGCAGACGACGGTGAGCACAAGCGCTCCTGGACACTGGTCCTCCCAGCGCTGTCCGCCTGGGCAAGCGCCCTGATCATGCTTGGTCAGCCGCCCACTGCGGGCATGACGACCGCCGCGATCATCGCCCTTGCCGCAGGCGTCCTGGCCTGGCGCACCCGCTCGCCGTTCACCCGCTTGCCCCTCATCTGTCCACTGATCAGCAGGTTCCTGCCTGCGTCGTTCAGACCGGTCCTGTCTGCCTTTCCACTGCACCTGCCGTTCAGCCGCCACCGTTCGCTACGTTCGTCGCCCTCTTCCTCAGGACGGGTTTCCTCCGGGCGGACGTCGCCCCTTTGGGGTGCCTTGCGGAATGTCGTGCTCGCGACACTTATCTGCGCGGCGGCGGCCTCCGCGTCTGTCGCCTTCCGCGTCCAGGCGCTGACCACCGGCCCGGTGGCCGAGCTCGCCGCCAGGAACGCGAACGTGAGCGCCGAGATCGTCCTGTCCGACGATCCGAAGCGCAGGCCACGCAGAAGCGGCCACTTCAACCGGGACAGCTACGTGATACCGGCCACGCTCAAGATCATCGAGTCGCCTGCGTGGCAGAAAGGCAGCTCCACCACCGGTCAACCCGAGGGAAACCGTCCCGACGTCCCTGGAAGCAGTGACGGAGGTCCGACGCAGTCATCCGCAGCACCGGAACGCCAAGCCGTCGATGTCCCCATCACGGTGTTCGCCGGTGGCAACGCCTGGAGCGCCCTGCTGCCGAGCCAACGCCTGCAGGTCACCGGCCGCCTGGCGCAACCAACGCCCGGCGACCTGGTGGCAGCCATCCTCCTGGTACGAGGCGAGCCCCGCGTCCTGACACAGCCCTCGTCCATGCAGACCATGGCGGGCACCCTCAGAACCGGCCTCAGGACAGCCTCCGACCCTCTCCCGCCCGACCAGCGCGGCCTGCTGCCCGGCCTGGTCGTCGGAGACGTCTCCCGCATCGACCCTCAGGTGGCCGCCGACCTCAAGGAAGCGGGCCTGAGCCACCTGAACGCCGTAAGCGGCGCAAACCTCGCCATCGTCGCAGGCGCCGCCCTGGCGCTCTCCCGCCTGGTCGGCCTCTCCCTGCCGCTGAGAGCTGTTTTCGCGGCTGTCGCGATGCTCGCGTTCACCGTGGTGGCCAGGCCGTCCCCGAGCGTTCTGCGTGCCCTGCTGATGGGCCTGGCCGCCGCCCTCGCCCTGGGTACCGGCCGGGCGAAGGACGGCCTCGCGGCCCTCTCGGCAACCGTCCTCTTGCTGGTCCTGTTCGCGCCGGAACTGGCGCGTTCGTACGGCTTCGCCCTCTCGGTCGCGGCCACCGCCGGCATCCTTCTCCTCGCTCCACGCTGGCGCGACAAACTCTCCCCTCCGTCACCGGGGGAGAGCAGCAACCGCGACGCCACCGAAGCGCCCACGACGACAGACCGGAAACCGGTGAAGGAAGGGGAACGCGCCAGCGAACAAGGGCGTGCGGCGAGTGCATCCGAAGCGGGCGGCGACTGCCGCGCGGCCTCGTCCCCCGAAGACGCGTCGGCTGGTCGAGGGCGTGCCGTCGCAAGGATGTGCCGGTTGCCGCGATGGCTGGCGGAGGCGCTGGCCGTGTCGGCTGCCGCGCAAGCGGCCGTGACGCCCGTCCTGGTGCTGATGTCGGGTCAGTTGACGTTGGTGGCGGTGCCCGCCAACCTGCTCGTGGCCCCCGCCGTTGCTCCCGCGACCCTGCTCGGTTTCGCCGCCGCCCTGGTGGCCCCGATCTGGCCGGACGCCGCCGGCATGCTGGTCATCCCGGCCGGATACGCGGTGGGCTGGATCGTCACCGTGGCTCGCTGGGCGGTGAACGTCCCTCTCGCCACCCTGCCCTGGCCGGGCGGCCTCCCTGGTCTGGGGCTCCTCGCCCTCGCTGTGGCGGTCGCGATCCCGGTGCTGAGACACCGTCGTTGGCGGACGATGGCGCTGCTGACGGCCGGAGCGGCTTTGGTCGCCGTACTGGTGATCCGTCCGCTGACAGGGGCTTGGCCGCCCAAGGGTTGGTTGATGGTGATGTGCGACGTGGGGCAGGGCGACGGGCTGGTGGTGGCGGCCGGGCCTGGACGAGGCGTGGTCGTGGACACCGGCCCGGACCCGGTCGTCATGGATCGATGCCTGCGCAGGCTCGGCGTCGAGGACGTTCCCCTGCTCGTCCTGACCCATCCGCACGCCGACCACGTGGACGGCCTGCCAGGCGTCCTCAGGAACCGACGCGTGGGAGCCGTGATCGTCAGCCCTCGGCCGACGGCGGTGCAGTCCAGCGCGCGGATCTCGGCCGTACTGGCTCGACACCGGGTTCCCGAGGGGAACGCGGAACCCGGCACGCGATGGCGGTTCGGCCCGTCCGAGCTCACCGTCGTCGCCCCTGACGCGGCGTCAGGCGGGGGGAACGGGCAGGGCGAAGGCAGCGTGATCAACAACTCCAGCATCGTCATCCACGTACGCTGGCGCGCCGGTTCCGCCCTGCTCGCCGGAGACCTGGAAACCGAGGCGCAGGACGACCTCGCACGCCACCTCATCCTGCGCGCCGACATCCTCAAGACCCCGCACCACGGCTCGAATCGTCAGTCCCCGGCCTTCCTCGGCTCGCTGGGCGCACGGGCCGCCCTGATCAGCGTGGGCACCGGCAACGACTACGGCCACCCGGCCACATCGACCCTCGCCCTCCTCCACCGCCTCGGCACCGCCATCTACCGCACCGATCGATCGGGTGACCTGGCAGTCGTCGAACACGAAGGCAGCCTGGCCGTAGTCCCCCGTGGCCCGTGAGTGATCCGGTCCAGGACGAGCGGGGCCGAAGCGCACCGGGAGGCAAGAAAGCGGAGACCGCTACCGGTGAGCCGCCCGACCGGATGAGGATGGGGCTGCGGGGACCGTCGTCAGGTTATGGGCGGGGCACGAGGCAGTGCCTTCTCGCGCCCGGTGGCGAGCTGACTTTCGGGACGTTGGCGGGGCACGGGCGGTACCTTCTCGCGCCTGGTGGTGGGCTGACTCTCGAGACGTTGGCGGGGCGCGAGGCGGTGCCTCTTCACGCCTGGTGGCGAGGTGACCTTCGCGGACGGGGACGTTGGCGGGTTGTGGAGTGGTCGCTGTTCGTGCCTGGTGGCGAGCTGATCTTCGTGGCGGGGCACGAGGCGGTGCTTCTTCACGCCTGGTGGCGAGGCGACCTTTGGGACGGGATGGTTGCGGGGTGGTGGCTGTCCGCGCATGGTGACGAGCTGACCTTCGGGACGGGGATGTCGCGGTGCTGCTGGGCGGGTTCGATTCCCTGGGGGTGATGGCGAGTTGCCGGATTGGTCTTCCGCCACGACGCCGTTGGTCAGCTACGCGCTTGCCGGAGGTGTCACCTCCGCACAGGCTGTGCACCGGTGCCACAGCTCAGCCTGTGTTGGCCCGCCGTAGCTACCTCCACTCCCCACGCATCCTTCAGGGGAGCCCGTGCGGCGTCCTGGTCTCTCCGGGCGGGCCGGTCGGAGGGGGCTGGGGCCATTGGCGCTTCTCGCTGGCGCGGGCCGTTCGGACGGGTGTCGGTCGTCTTGTCGAGCCGGAAGGTGGGCCGTGGCTCCGTCGTCTGGTTGACGTGGCGTTCGCGCCGGGAGATCGGCTCGCCGCCGGGCGTGACAAGTCACCGGCCTGCGGGCCGCTCCACAACTCCTCAGCAGCGTTGCGCTGTTTGTAGAGCGTCAGGATCGCGGGTGACCGTCCGTCGCCGCAGGTGGTGCGCTTCCTGCGGCGGACGCTCTCGGGGAGGGCGTGGCGTCTGCAGGTCCGAGCAGGAAGGGACGGCCTGCTGGGGCGGGGAGCCGTTCGATGCTGCCCGGACGAGTTCGAGGTGTTCGGTCGAGACGTCCGAAAGCTACGGCTGACCAGGTGGGGAGTCGTTCGATGGCGGCCTGATGGGTTTCGTGGTGACAGGGAAGGGCGTCGCGAGCCCGCCAGCCAGCTCGCCGAGTCGGAAGCTTAGGGACGGTTCGGTTGGCATCGTTCATGGGGGGCATGCTACTGTCGTCATATCATTCAGTTCGTGAACGATTTTAGGTGAGAATAATGATCGATCATCGCGGCGTGCAGATCGTCTTCGCCGACCTGCAGGACAGCATCGTGGCCCTGAGCAGCACGAACAGCCCCGAGGTCATCAGACGGTCGGCCGGTGTGCTCGGCACGGTCGCGCAGGCTCTGAACATCCCCTTCACCGTGTCGGTCGCCCCCCGACCCGGTGGGCCTGGCGTCATCGCCGAACTTCCCGAGGCGTCCCCCTTCGTGCGCGGCGGACCGTGCTGCTGGGACGACCACGCATGGCGCGAGGCGATCGCCGCCGAGGGTCGCAAAACGCTGGCCCTCTGTGGCGTGACCTCGGAGATCGTCGTTCTGCACACCGCGCTGGACGCCCTGGCCGATGGCTACGAGGTGATCGTGCTGGTTGACGCGAGCGGCGGCATGTCGGAGCGTACGGAGAGCGCGGCCTTCCGTCAGATCGAAACGGCGGGTGGCACGGTGACGTCCGTGGCGGGCTTCGTCACGAGTATGGTGCGTGACTTCACCACCCCAGTGGGCCGCGGCGTCATCACCGCACTGCACGGCCTGTCGGGCTAACGATCACGGCCGCGGCCCGGCCCTCAGCTCGTCGGCGTGTCATGCGGCTCTCGGCTCGTCCGCGTGTCCATGTGGACGGCGACCCGTCGCGCTACTTCGCGACCGCCTCGCGGACGGACGGCACGATCTCCTGGGCCCAGCGGGCCAGCGTGGGGAGGTCGGTGGCGCCGTGGCCGGCGGAGAAGAGGACGAAGCCCGAGGCGTCGTGCTCCAGCACCGCTTCGGTCAGCTCCTCGACCCACTGCCTGACGGAGCCGCCGATCCAGCGCCCGTCGTGGTCGCGGGTGGCGGGCAGCGGACGGTCGGTGATGCGTCCCGGGAAGTTGTAGATCGTACGGATCTCGCGCGGGTCGCGGCCCACCGCGGCGGCCGCCTCGTCGATGATGGGCCGCGAGGTGCGATACCGGTCGCTGCGCCAGTCGGCCGCGTGGCCGGGGATCCAGCCGTCGGCGACCCTTCCCGTGGCGGCCAGGGATTTGGGGCCGTTCGACCCGGTCCACACCGGGGGCGCGGCCACGGGGGCGGGCTCGATTTCGCGTACGCGGTAGTGGCGTCCTTCGTGGGTGACCGGTGCGCCGCCGCCCGACAGCTTCCGGATCAGGACGATCGCCTCCTCGAAGGCGTCCACGGCGTCGCCGGGGGTCTGCCGGGGCACGCCCATGTCGGCGATGCGGTCCCACAGCCCGCCCGCGCCCATGCCGAGCACGACGCGGCCGTTCGACAGCGCCGACAACGACGTCACCGTCCTGGCCAGCATGGGGGCGGGCCTGGTCGGCAGGTTGGTGACGTTGGCCAGACCGGCGATGTGCCGCGTGCCGCCCAGCAGGAAGCCGATCGTGGCGTAGGCGTCCAGGCGCTCGCCGAGATAGGGGTGGTCGGACAGCGAGAAGAGGTCGAGCCCGTCCCGGTCGGCCTGCTGGACCATGCGCAACAGCTCGGGCAGGTCCTCGACACCGGAATGCGCGCCGAAACCGAACACCACGTCAGAAGTGGACACAGTATTGCCTTTCATACTTCACACAGAGAAAAGAAGGAGAGGTCACCAGGCGTACGCTTCTGGTGCGGGCTTGGGGCCGTCGGGGCCGGGCGGCGGGAACAACTCGTCCAGCCTGGCCAGGGTGTCTGCGTCGAGGGTGATCGCGGCGGCGCGGAGCGAGCCGTCGAGCTGGGCGGCCGTACGGGGGCCGACGATCGGCGCGGTCACTCCGTCCTGGGCGAGCAGCCAGGCCGGCCCGACGTTCGCGGGGTCCTCGCCGAGGTCGGCGCAGAGCCGCTCGTACGCCTCGATCGTCTCCTGGTGACGGGCGAGGACGGCGGCCGACCGGCCCGAGGCCCCGCGGGAGGCGCCGCCCTGCTCGCGCTTGCGCAGGACGCTGCCGAGGACGCCGCTGTTCGGCGGCGACCACGGGATCAGGCCCAGCCCGTAGTGCCGCGCCGCGGGCAGCACCTCCAGCTCCATCCAGCGGTTCATCAGGTTGTAGATGGACTGCTCGGCGACAGGCCCGAGCGCGTGTCGCGCCCGTGCCGCCTCCTGGGGCCTGCGCCAGGTGCCAGCCGGCGAAGTTGGACGAGCCGAAGTAGAGCACCTTGCCCTGCTGTCGTAGGACGCCGAAACCCTCCCAGATCTCCTCCCACGGCGTAGTCCTGTCGATGTGGTCGGTGCCCAGCCGTCTGAGCGAGGCGTCGCACGCGCGTCTGATGTGCAGCGCGGACAGGCGGCTCTCGTTGGGCCACCGCCCGGTCGGGAGGTGGAGCTTGGTGGCCAGGACGATCCTGTCGCGCCTGCCGTCCCCTCGGGTGAACCAGCGGCCGACGATCTGCTCGGTGCGGCCGTCGGCATAGACGTCGGCGGTGTCGAAGAAGGTGACGCCGTGCTTGTGTGCGCGATCCATGATCGCGTGGCTGTCCGGTTCGGACGTCTCTGACCCGAAGTTCATCGTGCCCAGGGCCGGCCGGGACACCGCCAGGCCGCTCCGGCCGAGCTGGACGTGATCCATCTCAGACCACTTGAGGCCGCGCGAACGGCCCCACGCGCATCGCGACCTCGGCGGCCGACGCCCGAGGGTCCGCCAAGCCGCTGTGGCCTCCAATGATCATCACAACTGTACGACTCGTCATCGTGGCTCCAACCGAAACTCAGTTCGTGCTCCGAACCATAATCGTTCGTAACACGAACTGCAAGTCGGTCCGGTGGGTCTCGGCGTCGAGTACCAGGTTGTCGGTGCCGCATGGCATGCTGCCTGACATGGCGGGAACCGATCCAGCACTTGTCACCCTGGTCCTCGGCGACGAGGAGCTGCTTGCCGAGCGGGCGGTGGGTGCTGTCGTCGCGGCGGCGCGGGCCGGCGACCCGGGGGCCGAGGTGCATGATCTCGTCGGCGGAAAGGTCGCCACCGGCGAGCTGACCCAGCTGACCTCGCCCTCGCTCTTCGGCGACCGTTCGGTGGTCGTCATCCGCTCGGCGCAGGACCTGCCGAAGGACGTCATCACCGAGGTGGTGACGTACGCGAAGCAGCCGTCCGACGACACGGTCCTCGTGCTGGCGCACCCGGGTGGGGTGAAGGGGAAGGCGCTGGTCGACGGGGTGAAGAAGGCCGGGGCCAAGGTGGTGACGATCAACAAGGTCACCAAGGCCGGCGAGCGGCTGGAGTTCGTCAAGGGAGAGGTCAAGCGGGCCGGGCGGAACATCGCGGGGGACGCGGCCCAGGCGTTGCTCGACGCGGTGGGCAACGACCTGCGGGAGCTGGCGGCGGCGTGCAGCCAGCTCGCGTTCGACACCGAGGACAAGACGATCAGCGCGGCGGCTGTGGCGCGCTATCACAAGGGCCGGGCCGAGGTCACCGGCTTCAACGTGGCCGACTCGGCGATCGAGGGGCGTCTGGCCGAGGCGCTGGAGCAGTTGCGCTGGGCTCTGGGCACCGGTGTCGCCCCGGTGCTGCTGGTGAGTGCGCTGGCCGGTGGGCTGAGGTCGCTGGCCAAGGTGGGGAGTGCCCCGCGCAACCTGCGCGGGGGGCAGCTCGCCGCCCATGTGGGGATGCCGCCCTGGAAGGTCGACCGGGTCAAGCGCCAGCTGAACGGCTGGGGGCCGGAGGGCCTGTCCCGGGCGATCCAGGCGGTGGCCACTGCGGACGAGCAGGTCAAGGGCGGCGGAGCTGACGCGGCCTACGCCCTGGAGCATGCCGTGCAGGTGATCGTCGCCAGCCGCACAGGCCGGTAGCGAGAAGCGTGCTGTGCAAGTGATCGTGGCCAGCCGTGTGGGCTGCTAGCCAGAAGCGTGCCGCGCAGGTGGTGGTGCGGGCCGGTAGCGGGGAGTGTGCCTTGCGGGTGGTCGTGGCGGGTCGTGCGGGCCGGTCGTGAGGAATGTGCCGTGCAGGTGGTGGTGCGGGCCGGTAGCGGGGAGTGGGCCGTGCCGGTGGTTGTGGCCGGTCGTGTGTGGGCCGGTAGTGGGCGCCCGCGGAGCGGCGGTGGTGGTCCTCAGGGGAGGCGTAGGGGGCGGAAAAACGTGGTGATGTCGGTTGCGAGCCGGGCTGGTTCCTCCAGGGCCATGAAGTGGCCGCCTCGGGGCGGGGTGTTCCAGTGGCGCAGGTCGGTCAGGGCGCGTTCGGCGAAGCTGCGGGGGAGGCCGGCCATCGACGGTTCGTGGCTGAGGGTGACGGCCGACGGCACGGTGATCGGCGGCCGGGGCGGGTTGCTCGGCCAGTCGTAGTACGACTTGAACGAGGTGCCGATCGAGCCGGTGGCCCAGTAGAGGGTCAGCATGGTGAGCAGGGTGTCGCGGTCGAACCGGGATTCCAGGTCGCCGTGGCAGTCGCTCCAGGCGCGCAGTTTGTCCACGATCCACGCGGCCAGGCCGGCCGGTGAGTCCAGCAGGGCGGCGGCGATCGTGTCAGGACGGGTGAGCATGATCTCGCTGTAGCCGCCGTCGCGCTGGTCGTAGGCCGCCTCGGCGTCCAGGAAGGTCTGCTCGTCGGGGGTCAGTGGCGGGACGTCCAGGGACGCGGGAGCGGGCGGGTGGATGAGGTGGATCCCGGTCACCTGCTCCGGATAGAGGGCGCCGAGCCAGCCGACGGCCGCGCCGCCGATGTCGCCGCCGAAGGCCCCGTAACGCTCGTGGCCCAGGACCTCGGTCATGAGCAGGTGCAGCATGCGGGCCATCGCGGGCCGGGTGAGGGGCTCGTCCGGCAGGTCGGAGTAGAGGAAGCCGGGCATCGACGGGATCACGACGTCGAAGGAGTCGGCGGGGTCGCCGCCGTACCGGGCGGGGTCGGCCAGGCGTGCCGCCAGGGGAAGCATCTCCAGGAAGCTGCTGGGCCAGCCGTGGCAGAGCAGGATGGGCAGCGGCGCGCGGCCGGTGCCGGGGATCCGGACGAAGTGCAGGTCTCGTCCCTGGACGGGGGCTTTGCGGTGGTCCAGCTCGTTGAGGCGGGCCTCCTGGGCGCGGAAGTCGAACCCGTCGGCCCAGTACGTCACCAGTTCGCGCAGGTAGGCGGGGTCGGTGCCGCCCTCCCAGGGACGGTGGTCCAGCGAGCGGGTGAACCTGGCGTTACGGAGACGGGAGCGCAGGTCGTCGAGCACGTCGTCGGGAACCTCTATGCGGAACGCCGTCACGGCCATGTGGTCTCCGGGGTCGGAAGTGTCATTCCAGCATGGGTATCACCGGACGCCTGCCCGTCTCAATGCAATTGATTGGGGTTCGTCTCCACGTAGAGCAGGAGCTGTTTGAGCAGCTTGTCCAGGGTGTCCTGGTCGTCGGGGGAGAGGGCGTTCACCATGGCCGTCTCCAGCACGGCCAGGACGGCCATGGCCTCCATCCAGAGGTCGTGCCCCTTGGGCGTGAGCTCGACGTCCACGCGACGGCGGTCTTCGGTGCTGCGGACGCGGCGTACCAGACCCGCCTTCTCCAGCGTGTCGAGACGGCCGGTCATGCCGGCGGGGGAGAGCAGCAGCTCGGCGGCCAGTTCGGTCGGGGTGGCGGTGCCGTTGTGGGCGGCGAGCCTGTGGAGCGTCTGGAACTCGAAGTCCTGGACGCCGGTCTGGGCCAGCGCGGCCGCCTTGGCGTGGCCGAGGTGTTTCACCAGCGACTGCATGCGGGTGACGATGCCCTCCGTCCGCTCGTCGAAGGGCGCCTTGCCGCGCCAGCGGGCCAGATGACGATCGACGGAGTCCTCCACGGCACAGGATCATACGCTACCAAGTAATTTGTTGACGAAACATTCGCTGACGAAATACCTTCCTGGTCATGTCGATTTCGTTGTTCGCCGGGCCCAGGAACCGGCTGCTGGCAGGACGCAGCATGTCCGCGCTGGGCACGGCCATGATCCCCACCACGCTGACCCTGGCCGTGCTGCGCGCCACGGGCTCGGGGGAGGCGCTGGGGCTGGTGCTGGCCTGCGAGATGGTGCCGTTGCTGTTGCTGCTGCCGGTCGGCGGCGTGCTGGCCGACCGCGTCCGGCCCGGACGGGTCGTGCTGCTCGCCGACCTCACGCGCTGCCTGGCGCAGGGGCTCATGGCGGTCGAGCTGCTGGCCGGGGTGTCCCGGGTTCCGGATCTCGCCGTGTTGTCGGCGGTCTCGGGGGCTGCGATCGCGTTCGGGAGTCCTGCCGTGCCGCGGCTGGTGGTGGCGGTGGTGCCGGGGCCGGACCGGTTGCGGGTGAACGCCCGGATCGGGGTGGTGACCAGCGTGTCGGCCGTCCTGGGACCGGCGCTCGCGGGGACGCTCACGCTGGCCGTCGGGCCAGGGTGGGCCGCGGGGGTCACGGCGACGTTGTTCGCGTGCTCGGCGCTGACCCTGGGCGGAGTCCGTACGGCGGCCACGGGCCAGGACCCGGCGGACGAGAGCCCCGGGCGCGCGGACGGGACGGGGGTCGTGCAGGAGCGGAAGGCGGTCGTGCGGGAGGGGAAGGCGGTCTCCGGCGAGGAGGCCGGGCGGCGGCGATGGGGGATCGGGTTCGGACGGGAGCTGGTCGAGGGGTTCGGGGAGGTCAGGCGGCGGCCGTGGTTCCTGGCCTGCGTGCTGGCGCACGGCGTGTGGCACTTCATGGCCGGGTTGTTCCTCACCCTCGGGCCGGTGGCGGCCGTGCAGCGGCTGGGAGGCGAGGCCGGTTGGATGATCATCGTGCAGAGCGGCACGGTCGGGCTGCTGGCTGGGGTGCTGGTCGCGCCGCGGTTGCCGGTGCGCAGGCCGCTGGTCGCCGTTCAGGCGGGGGCCGCGCTCTATCTGCTGCCGATGGTGGCGTTGCCGGTGGCGGTGGGGTTCGGGCTGCCGGCCGTGGTGGTCGCGGTGGCGTACTTCGTGGCCATGGTGGGGCTCGGGGTGCTCAGCCCGCTGTGGGAGACGGTGGTGGCCGAGGAGATCCCGGAGGGGGCGTTGGGGCGGGTGCGGTCGTTCGACCAGCTCATCTCGTTCGCGGCGCGGCCGGTGGGGCTGGCCGTCGCGGCGCCGCTGGCGGGCGTGACGGGGATGGGGGTGCTGATGGTCACCGGTGGGGTGGTGGTCGCCGTCGCCAACCTCGCCGCCGTGGCGCGCTCGCCCAGGCCCGCGCCCCCTCCGGCAGCCGCCGACCCGGATCCGGCGACGGCCCGGCGCGGGCAGGGGAGGAGCGGGCAGGTCAGGTGAGGGCGGGTCAGGTGACGGTGGGAGAGGAGGGAGCGGGTCAGGTGAGGACGGGGGAGGAGCGGGCGGGTCAGGTGAGGGCGGCCTCGCGGACGACGCCGTCGCTGATCTCCAGCACCCGGTCGGCCAGCGTGATCAGGCTGGGGTCGTGCGTGGCGACCAGCGCCGTCACCCCCTCGCTGCGCACCAGCGCGCGCAACAGCTCCATGATCTGCCGCCCGGTCTGCGAGTCGAGCTGTCCCGTCGGCTCGTCGGCCACCAGCAGCCTGGGCCGGTTGCCCAGAGAGCGGGCGATCGCCACCCGCTGCCGCTGCCCGCCCGACAGCTCGTACGGCCGCTGGTTCATGTGCTTGTCCAGCCCCACCAGCGCCAGCAGCAGCCGGACCCGCTCCTCCCGCTCGGCGGACGGCACGCGGGCCAGCCGCATCGGCACCCCCACGTTCTCGGCCGCCGACAGCACGGGGATCAGCCCGAACGACTGGAACACGAAGCCCACCACGTCCCGGCGCAGCGCCAGCAGGGCGTCCTCGGACATGGACGTGACCTCGTGCCCGTCCACGACGACCCGTCCGGCGTCCGGACGGTCCAGGCCGCCGATCTGGTTGAGCAGCGTGGTCTTGCCCGACCCCGAACGTCCGCGGACCGCCACCAGCTCGCCGGGGAACACCTCGAAGGACACCTCGCGCAGCGCGACGACCTCCTTGGGCCCGCTCCGGTAGACCTTGCGGACCCCCTCCACCACGACCAGGGGCTCATTGCTCATGGGAAGGCTCCTCTCGGGCGGGCCAGACGCCGATGTGGTCGGATTCGAGTTCGAGGCGCACCCGGCGTTCCATGTCCAGGGCGTTCATGAAGTCGCGGGGGAGCTGCAGGCGGCCCACCCGGTCGAGCACGGCGTACTCCTCGGCGACGATCTGCCCCTCGGCGCCCTCGCGCCGCAGCGTCTCGCTGCTGGTACGTCCGTCGCGGATGCCCACGGTGCGGTCCACCTGCTCCGACACCAGCGGGTCGTGGGTCACGATGACCACGGTCACGCCGAGCTCCCGGTTCGCCTTGCGCAGGGATTCGAAGACCTGCTCGGACGTCTCGCTGTCCAGCTCGCCGGTGGGCTCGTCGGCCAGGATGAGCTGCGGCTCGTTGGCCAGGGCGACGGCGATGGCGACCCGCTGCTGCTCGCCGCCCGACATCTCGGGCGTGCGGCGGTCGGCGCAGTAGCCGACGCCGAGGAGCTCCAGCAGCTCGCCGGCGCGGGCGCGGCGCGCCCGTCCGCCGCCGGCCAGCTTCATGGGCAGCTCGACGTTCTCCCTGGCGGTCAGGTACGGCAGCAGGTTGCGCGCGGTCTGCTGCCAGATGAAGCCCACCACGGAACGCCGGTAGCGCAGCCGGTCCTTGGCCGTCATCGCCAGCAGGTCGGTTCCCGCGACCCTGGCCACCCCCGCGGTCGGCACGTCGAGCCCCGACAGCACGTTGAGCAGCGTGGACTTGCCCGACCCGGACGCGCCGACGATGGCCACCAGCTCGCCCTTGTCGATCACCAGGTCGAGGCCCTGCAGGGCGACGACCTCGACGCCCTCGGTCTTGTAGATGCGCACCAGGTTGTCGCAGACGATGTGCGCGTCGGCGCCGAACGCGGTCTTCTCCCGCGTGGCCTTGGCTTCCAGCTCTGACAGGGTCGGGTTCATGTGAGGTCCCCCACTCGAAGGACGGCGCCGATGCTGCGACGGCGGCTGATGGCGGTGTGCGTGTACGCGCCGAGCACGGCCACGACGGCCAGCCCGGCCGCCAGCGCGGTCGGCGTGATCAGGTCTAGGGAGTAGTCGCCGACGGGCAGGTCGCCGGCGTAGGAGGACAGGTCGACGCCCGGCCCGAGCGCCGCGGGCAGCCCGAGGCCGAGCAGCAGGCCGGCCAGGGCGGTTAGCAGGATCATCGGCATGATCTCCAGGACGGTGAGCCGCTGCGCCTGCCGGTCCGACAGGCCCAGTGTGCGCAGGAACGACAGCGCCCTGGCCCGGTCGGCCGCGCCGATCACCAGCGAGAGGATGACGGCGACCAGCGCGTACGCGGCCAGCGCCACCGTGACCACGACCAGCGTGGTGCGCACGGTGCTGGTCAGCGGGTCGTCCTGGATGGCGGCCAGCGCCTGGGCCTGGGATTCCACGGTGCTGAGCGGGACCAGCCGGTGCAGCTCGTCGAGCGCGGGGTTGCCGCTGATGAGCAGGGTGTTCACGGCGGGCCGCACGAGGGACTCCATCGGCAGGATCACGAACTTGCCCTGGTTGTAGAAGCCGGGCACGGAGGTGATCACACCGCCCTCGCGCACCTTGAGCCGCGACTGCCAGCCGATCTCGTACGTGCCCCGCCCCTTCAGGTCGGGCGAGACGAAGGCGCCGCCGCTCCCGGTGGGCACCTCGATCGGCGCGTCCACCAGCAGCCGCCGCCACTCGGGCAGGTTCACGGCGATGGCCTCGGCGCGCTCGGCGCCGTACCCGATCTGGACCCGTCCGGTCTGCGCGAGCACGACCTGCCCGACGCCGGCGACCTTGCGCACCCGCTCGATCACGTCGGCCGGGATCTCCACCCGGGACGTCACCTTGACCGGCGCGCCCACCTGCTGCCAGGACGCCAGCCGCTGCGTGCTCACCAGCCCGTCGGAGATCACCGCGGCGAACACCGACACGCCGAGCGCGGGCAGCAGGATCAGCACCGGCAGCACCGACGCGGAGCGCGCCCTGGCCGCCCTGGTCAACCCCAGGAACGGCACGGCCCCGGGCCGCCGCGCGGTCAGCCGGACGAGCAGCCGCAGCGGGTACGGGTAGCAGCGCAGGATGATCACCGCCGCGGCGAGCGTCAGCGCGATCGGCACCACCAGCAGGAACGGGTCGAACCCGGCCGAGGCGGCCAGCCCGCGGGTGCGCAGCAGGTACGCCCCGGCCAGCGCGAGCACCACGACCAGCACCTCCAGCGTGAGCCGGCGGGCGGACGGACGGGCGGTGCTGACGTCCGCGCGCTGCTCGTGCAGCGGCACCCGGTGGGTGACGGCCAGCCCGGCGGCGGTGAACCCGACGGCGGCCACCATCACCAGCAGCGGTCCGACGTGCACGATCGGCAGCACGGGCCCGGGGACGAACCAGGACAGCCCGTACCCGGCGAGCCCGGCGGGCACGACGGCGAGCGCGGTCAGCGCCGCGCCGGTGCCCGCCACCTGCCCCAGCGACCCGCCACGCGCCCGCGTCAGCGCCAGCGTGTGGTCGAGCCGGCCGGACAGCAGCTGCACCGCCAGCACGATCACGCCGACCGCGACCAGCAGCAGGCCGCCGAGCACCAGGTACATCACGGTCTGCGCGGTGGACTGGGCGGCCAGGAAGTCCGTCAGCAGCTTGGGCAGCGCGGTCACCACCCGGTACGGGCTGTACGAGCCCGACGCCTGCAACCCGATCACCCGCTCGAACTCGCTGACGGCCGCCTGGAGGTCGGTCGTGGCCAGCGCGTCCGCTTTGTCCGGGGCGACGGGCAGCACCCAGTTGTAGGACAGGTTGCGCCCGTCGCCGCTGAGCGCGGTCAGCCCGGCGTCGGACATGATCGTCGTGATGTGCTTCTCGAACTCCAGCTTGCCCGGCGGCAATATCCGGGTGACGGACAGGATGTCGCTGTTGTGGCTCCAGTAACGGTCGCCGGCCTGCTTGGCCTTGAAGGCGCCGACCAGCTTCACCGCCACGTAGTGGCTCTCACCGAGCACCTTGACCTGGCCGATCTTCAGGTCCATCGCGGTCAGCGCGGACTCGACCAGGCCCACCTCGATGAGCGGGATCGTCTCGCCCTCGAAGCGCATGGTCGAGGGCTTGCCCGGCGCCTGCCCCTGGACCCAGTCCACCCGCCGGTCGGCGTCGGACAGCCAGCCGAGGTTCATGAACATGGTCCCGCCCGAGCCGTGGATCGGGGTGACCACGGTCTTGGCGCTCATGTGGCTGTCGCCCGTGCCGGCCGGCACCACCAGCGGCCGCAGCGCCGCGGGCACGAGCTGGCGCCAGCGCCGGTCCCTGGACTCGAACTGGTCGCGCTCGTGCAGGTCCTCTTCCTTCGACATCGACCCGACGGTCACGGTCAGGTCGGCCTGCTCGGCGGAGGCGGTCCGCAGCGCGTCGCGCAGCGCCTGGTCGAACGACGACTGCATCGCCCTGGGCAGCCCCGCGACGAGCAGGCAGGCGCTCAGCGTCAGCACGAAGAGCACGGCCACCGCGCCCAGGTGCGTGCGGGCCAGCAGCGGGATCCTCACTGTTCCTCCCGAATGCCGAGACCCTGCCTGCGCAGGTTGCGCGCCAGTCCGGCGACGATGGCGAGCAGCACGGCGGCCACCCCGGCGAGCATGGCCCCCGTGGCGCCCCACGGGATGTCGAGCACCACGCCGGGGGTGACCGCCGACGCCTGCCCGGTCAGCACGATGTGCGGCACCACGAGCATGCCCACGACCACGGCGAGCCCGGTCCCGGCCGCCAGCGACAGCCCGATCACGAACGTCTGCTCGATCGCCAGCATCCCGAACACCTGCCGGGAGCTCACGCCGAGCGCCCGCAGGATCGCGAACTCGTTCATCCGCTCGCGGGCCGCGACCGCCGCGTTGACCAGGAAGCCGAGCGCCGCGAACACCAGCGCCGCGAGGAAGCCCAGCATCAGCGCGCCCTGGAGGCCGCTGGCCAGCGGGTCGTCCTGCATCTTGGCGGCCAGGGTGCGCTGGTCGATCGCGGTGACGTCCCATGCGGGGCGGCCGGTGAGCGCCGCCGCCGCCCGGCCGTCCGGGGTGGCGAGCCACCACTCGGTGGCGGGCCTCGGCAGTTGCGCCGCCGCCAGATCCTGCGCCTGCATCGTCCCCCAGTCGGCCAGTACGGCGTGTTGCCCGGCGGTCGTCGTCGGCATCGTCTCCACGACCGCCACGACCTTGACGTCCATGACCCTGCGGTCGATGCTGGCCCGTCCCACCTGGCCGACGCCCAGCTTGAGCGACTCGGCCAGACCGGCGGTCAGCACCACGGGCAGCGGCCCCTGGACGGGCGGCGACCCGAAGAGGGCCGTCGCGGGCTGCCGCCCGGTCGCCTTCACCGACACGGCGGGCGCGGTCACCGGCCGCCCGTCGGCGCTGATCCCGGTCACCGTCAGGCTGCCGCTGCCCGAGGGCGGCGCGCTCGCGACCAGCCCGCGCAGCGACAGCGGGTAGGTGATCTTCCCGCTCCGCCCCGCCAGCGCGGCGAGGTCCACGTCGAGGGTGTTCTCGCCCGCCTTCAGCACGCCCAGCGACACGTCGCGCCACACTCCGAGGGCGTCGGACAGGACCAGCCGCACCGGCAGTTCGGCGTCCGCGGTGGCGCGCAGGGTGAGCGCGGCCGGCTGTCCCGGCAGGTCCAGTTTGCCGGCCTGCGGCCCGGCCAGCGCCCGGGAGATCTCCGCGACGGGCCGGTCGGCCAGGTCGGGGCGGAGCTGGAACAGCGTGCCGAGCTTGGCCGCGTCGATCCCGATGAGGATGGCGTTCTCGCTGCTGACCTCGGTCTGGCCGCGGAAGACGGGCGAGGCGGCGGTCACGCCGGGCAGGGCGGTGAACGCCGTGCCGCGGCCCAGCGGGCCGAGCTCGGGGGCGTCCGGCGGGCCCGACAGGCGCAGGTCGGCCCCCGCCTGGTGGCGGGCCTGGTCGAGCTGGGAGGCGCGCCAGGTGGCGGCGGTGGCCATGGACACGATGCCGATGGCGATGGCCATGGTGAGCAGCAGCGCGGGGCCGGCGTACTTGAGCGGGCGCCTGCTGACCTGCCAGGCGCCGAGCGCCGGGGCGAGGGATGGACGCCTGGAGGTGATCCGCTCGGCCACCGCGGAGATGCGCGGGACCAGCCGCAGGCCGAGCATGCCGCCGGTGAGCAGGGCCAGCGCGGGACCGGAGATGATCAGCGGGTCGATGCCGAGCCCGCCGCCCGCGGTCGTGGTGACCGGCGCGCCGTAGTGCTGGAGCTGCCAGATCGCGAGGCCGGCCACGACCAGCAGCGCGACGTCGGCGCCGGCGCGCTGGATCAGCCCGCGCCCGCCGCCGCGCCCGCGCGCCGACTGCTCCTCCACGTACGTGCGCCGCGCGCCCGCCAGCGCGGGCAGCACCAGCAGCACCGCGGAGGCCACGGCCACGGCCACCGACACCAGGAACGTGCCCAGGCCGGCCGAGGGGTCGAGCCGCACGCCCGACGCCTTGATCCAGGGCAGCCGGCTCACCAGCCCGAGCAGCGGCGGCCCGAGCAACGGCGCGACGATCGCGCACGGCACCGCGACCAGCATCGCCTCGCCCCCGGCCAGCGCGGCCAGCCGCAGCGTGCCCGCGCCGCGCGAGCGCAGCAGCGCCACCTCCATGCGCCGGTGGTCGGCCAGCAGGCGCGCGGTGAGCATCAGCGCGTACGCCGCCAGCAGCAGCAACTGCAGCACTGGGATCAGCATGGTGGAGCGGGCCACCAGCGAGGCGGTGTCGAGCTGGGTGAGCATCTCGGGCAGGCGGCTGGTGGTCACGCAGCTCGGGCACTCGCCGGCCTTCAGGTGCGCGCCCACCTCGCCGACCGCCGCGGCCAGCGGGCGCAGCTGGGCCGGCGTCAGGGAGCGCAGGTCGGGCTCGGCGGTCCAGGTGGCGTTCACATTGGTGGCGAAGCGGCCGATGAACGTCTCGCGGGAGACCATCAGCGGCCCGTACGTGGTGAAGTCGCCGCGTTCGACGCCTCTGCTGAGCAGTTGCTCCCCGGTCCAGCGCTCGCCGAAGGGGTCGTCGAGCTGGAACACGCCGGTGATGCGCACCTGGACGGGCTCCGGCGACAGCCGTCCCACGGTGGTCAGCTCCTGGCCGACCTTGAACCCGGCCGCCGAGGCCGCCGACAGCGAGACCGCCGCCTCCACCCGGCCGTCGGCGGGCTTGGGCCAGGCGCCGGAGACGAGCTTGGCGTGCTGGTCGAGGCCGTCGTAGCTGCCGAACCTGAGCAGTTCGGGCCGCTCGCGCTTCTCCTGGCCGGGCATGGCGTAGGAGTCGGAGCGGAAGCTCGTGGTGAGCGCCGGCGCCTTGGTGTACGCCTTGGTCAGTTCGGCGCGGACCGCCCGGTCGTAGACGGGGAACGTCTTGTCCGTGACCGGCGCGCTGATCGTCGCGGACGTCTGGCGCAGGGAGGCGGTCTCCATCGTCCTGCGCACGCCGGCGTCGGCGATGGAGGAGGCGTACATGGTCAGCGCCACCAGCGTGGTGGTGGCCAGCAGGATCGAGCCGAACGCGGCCAGAAGGAGCAACGGCTCGCTGAACGCCCGTTTGACGACCAACGGCCCCCGCATGTGTCCCCCTTCGTCCGTTTAGTGAACCCTCACGGAGAGGGCGGACGGGAAGCAAGTGATCTTGTTAAGGGATGCTCAGCCGATACCCGGCGGCGATGCCGATGTGATATCAAAACTGTGACAAAAAGTGCACAAAACCAAGAACGCCGCACCCCATGAAGGAGTGCGGCGTCAGCGCGCGCCCGGACTTCGCCGGACGGCGGGAGCTTACTTGGCGGCCAGAGCGGCAGCCTGCTTGGCGATCGCCGACTTGCGGTTGGCGGCCTGGTTCTTGTGGATGACGCCCTTGCTGACGGCCTTGTCGAGCTGGCGGGCGGCGACGCGCTGCAGCGCCGCGGCCTGCTCGACGTCGCCCTGCTCGGCGGCCTCGCGGAACTTGCGGACGGCCGTCTTCAGAGAGGACTTGACCGCCTTGTTGCGCAGACGCGCCTTCTCGTTCTGCTTGTTGCGCTTGATCTGGGACTTGATGTTCGCCACGAAGAAGCCTCGGTGAAAGTCTAAGGATGGATGGGGCGCGCGGGCTCGAGAGAGGGCGCGCCACACGCAAGTGAACAGGGTACCAATAACCCAGGTGGCTGCTCAAATCAACGCCCCGGGTGCTCCCAGTTTAGGCCAGCCAGCGGGTCATGTACTCCTTCCAGTCCTCTTCGGTGGCGGCGAAATCGACGTACAGGGCCAGGCCGAAGCGCTCGCGGCGGCCGTGCTCGGACAGGGCCAGCCGGGCGCCCTCGGCGGCCGTCGCCACGCTCTCGGCGGCGTCCAGCCAGGGCAGGCCGTGGTCGTGGTAGGCGGGGGCGCCGACGAACAGGGACTTGTCCCGCGGGACGAGGTCGAGGGCGAGCGCGGCCTGTCTGGCCACGTGGCCGCCGTACAGGGACTGGGCGGGCGCGCCCGAGTCGTAGGTCATGATCGCGACCTGGTCCACCCGGTTCACGACCTCCTGGAAGTAGCCCTGCGACCAGTACTTGTCGTGGCCGAGCGCGAGCCTGGCCGCCGGGCGCATGAGGGGATAGGGCTCGATCTGCGGGGTCGAGGCGGACAGCAGCCTCGTATGGGCCCGCGTGCGTTCCAGCAGGTCGAGGAACTCGGTGTCGCCGTCGCCGATCGGCTCGAAGTTGTAGTGGACGCCGTCGTAGCCCGCCTTCATGACGGCGGCCACGCCGGCCAGGACGTTCGCGCGGGAACGGGCGTCGTCGAGGTCGAGGCCGTTCTCGACGGACTGGCCCAGCCAGGCGGAGACGCGGACGCCGGGCAGGTGCCGATGCATCCATGTCACGAAATCTGCTGCCTTGGGGTGCTTGGCGGGGTCAAGGCGGCCGTCCCGCTCGAACGGGCCGGAATGGACGTACACGTCCTTGATGCCGGTGGTGCGCAGGCGGGCGGCGAGTCGTTCCACGTCCCGCTCCGTACGGCGGCCGTCGACCCAGGCGTGGCCGAGCCAGAGGGCGTCGTTGCCGGTGCTCTTCGCCCAGGCCGCCGGGGCACCGGTAAACTGGAGGCGGAGCGCGACGGCGAGCAGGCCGGCCAGCGCCACCACGACGGCCAAGGCCAGCGCGATCAGGCGCAGGCCGCGGCGGACGACGGTCCGGATCATCATCTGGGCATGTCACCATGAAAGACGCTTGACCTCAACCCTGTCGAAACGGACTTCGGTGCGCACTCAGCCTGGCCAGACCGACCCCGCGTTGATCCGCAACTTCTGCATCATCGCGCACATCGACCATGGCAAATCGACCCTTGCCGACCGGATGCTGCAGATCACCGGCGTGGTCGACGACCGCTCCATGCGCGCCCAGTACCTCGACCGGATGGACATCGAGCGCGAACGCGGCATCACGATCAAGTCGCAGGCCGTGCGCCTGCCCTGGGACGGCCACGTCCTCAACATGATCGACACCCCCGGGCACGTCGACTTCACCTACGAGGTGTCCCGCTCGCTGCAGGCGTGCGAGGGCGCGATCCTGCTGGTCGACGCCGCGCAGGGCATCGAGGCGCAGACGCTGGCCAACCTCTACCTGGCCATGAACGCCGACCTGCACATCATCCCGGTGCTCAACAAGATCGACCTGCCGGCGGCCCAGCCGGAGAAGTTCGCCGAGGAGCTGGCCGGCCTGATCGGCTGCGACCCCTCCGACGTGCTCAAGGTGTCCGGCAAGACCGGCGTGGGCGTGCGCGAGCTGCTCGACCACGTGGTGGCGACCGTCCCGGCGCCCGTGGGCCAGGCCGACGCCGCCGCGCGGGCGCTCATCTTCGACTCCGTCTATGACACCTACCGCGGCGTCGTGACGTACGTCAGGGTCATCGACGGCCATCTGAGCAAGCGCGAGCGCATCCTCATGATGTCCACCAACGCCACCCACGAGACGCTGGAGATCGGCGTCATCTCGCCCGAGCCCAAGCCCGCCGAGCGCGGCCTCGGCGTCGGCGAGGTGGGCTACCTGATCACCGGCGTGAAGGACGTGCGCCAGTCGCGCGTGGGTGACACCGTCACCTCCTCGGTCAAGCCCGCCAAGGAGATGCTGGCCGGCTACGAGCACCCCAAGCCGATGGTGTTCTCCGGGCTCTACCCGATCGACGGCGACGAGTACCCCGAGCTGCGCGAGGCGCTCGACAAGCTCCAGCTCAACGACGCCGCGCTGATCTACGAGCCGGAGACCTCGGCCGCGCTCGGCTTCGGCTTCCGTGTCGGCTTCCTCGGCCTGCTGCACATGGAGATCGTGCGCGAGCGCCTGGAGCGCGAGTTCGGCCTGTCGCTGATCTCCACCGCGCCCAACGTGGTCTACCGCGTGGTGATGGAGGACGGCAAGGAGCTCACGGTCACCAACCCGTCCGAGTTCCCGACGGGCGGCAAGATCGCGCAGGTCTTCGAGCCGGTCACCAAGTCCACGATCCTGGCGCCGGCCGAGTTCATCGGCGCGATCATGGAGATCTGCCAGGGGCGGCGCGGCCAGCTCCTCGGCATGGACTACCTGTCGGAAGACCGCGTCGAGATCCGCTACACGCTGCCGCTCGGCGAGATCATCTTCGACTTCTTCGACCAGCTCAAGTCGCGCACCCGCGGCTACGCCTCGCTCGACTACGAGCCGGCCGGCGAGCAGGAGGCCGAGCTGGTCAAGGTCGACATCCTGCTGCAGGGCGAGGCCGTCGACGCCTTCAGCGCGATCGTCCACAAGGACAAGGCGTACTCCTACGGCGTCGACATGGCCAAGAAGCTGCGCGAGCTGATCCCGCGGCAGCAGTTCGAGGTGCCGATCCAGGCCGCCATCGGCGCCCGGGTCATCGCCCGCGAGAACATCCGGGCCATCCGCAAGGACGTCCTGGCCAAGTGCTACGGCGGTGACATCTCCCGTAAGCGCAAGCTGCTGGAGAAGCAGAAGGAGGGCAAGAAGCGGATGAAGATGGTCGGCCGCGTCGAGGTGCCCCAGGAGGCCTTCGTCGCCGCGCTGTCCACCGACTCCGGCGCCGCCGCCGACAAGACCAAGAAGTAGCCGACTACGGGCCCGGCACGGCGGGCGTTCGCGCGAGCGCCCGCCAGTGCCGGCCCGGGTCGGGGAGCAGGCGGCGGGCCCGCAGGTCCATCAGGCCGCCGACGCCGGTCAGCTCGGCGGCCGGCTCGCCGTCCGCGCCCCTGAACTCCTGCCTGACCCCGACGCCGGCCGCGCGCAGGCACTCCCAGCGGGCGTGGTCGCCGTACTGGTGGTAGACCACGTTGTCGAGGTGGCCCCGGGTGTCGAGCTCGTAGCCGCGTACGGCGATGGGCACCGAGAAGGTCATGATCGTTCAGCCAGCCAGGCGTGCGATTTGGCGGTGAGGTAGCGCAGGCCGTCGTCGCCGAGCTCCACCCATTCGCCGCGGGCCCAGCCGCCCGTGGTCTGGGGGGCGAAGCCGTGCCGCTGGAACAGCGCCGACGCCTCCTTCTGGGTGAGGCCGCGGCGTCCCCATTCCGCGATGACGCGGGCCGTGCGCTCGGCCTCGTCCGGCTCCTCCTCGCCGAGCGCGGCGGCCAGCTCCTCCAGGCCGCGGGCCATCAGGCGCAGCGAGGCCTGCACGCGGGCGATGTCCATCGGCGCTCCTCCATCGCTATCCGATTGGCAGCGATAGCTTAGCGATGGAAGCGGATACCCTGAAAGGGTGGAAGTGGTGCATACGGAACGAATGGTCCTCTCCCGGATCCGCCCGGAGGACCTCGAAGCCGTGCACGAGATCCACTCCGACCCGCGGACGAACGTCTACAGCGCCGCCGGGCCCACCGTCGACCTGGAGGCCAGCCGGGTCATGCTCGACCTGTGGCTGGCCGACTGGGCGGACCGGGGGATCGGCTACTGGGCCGCCCGGCTGACGGAGGGATCGCAGGTGCTGGGCGTCGGCGGCCTGCGGCACGCGGCCCTGGACGGCGCGGACGTGCTCCACCTGTACTACCGATTCCGCCCCGCCGCCTGGGGCCACGGGTACGCGGTCGAGCTCGCCAGGGCGGCCCTGCGCGTCGGGCGCGACCTCGGCACCGTGGTCGCCCTGATCGGGGACGGCAACGAGCCCTCCCGCCGGGTGGCGGAGAAGGCCGGCCTGCACAGGGAGCGCACGATCCCGTACGGCGGCGTGCCGAGCGACCTCTACGTCGCCTGACCGCTCACGGGCGGGGGCCCCGACGGGAGCTCACCAGGACGCCCGCCAGCGCCACCAGGCCCGCCACCGCCTGGGCCGCCAGGAACCCGCCCGCCGCGGCCGGCCCGGTGGCCAGCGCGACCACCGCGGGCAGGCAGCCGAGCAGCGCCAGGTCGGCGCCCGTCGCCGCCCACAGCACCGGGCCGGTCGGGATCGTGCCGGCGGGGGTGTCGATGACCGGCATCGAATGGTCGACCGGCCCCCTCCTGGCCATCCGCAGCGCGCCGGCCGCGAGCGCGGGCGCGGTGAGCAGCCCGAACACCCACGTGCCGGACGGAAGGCCGCCCACCGCCGCGACGCCGGCCAGGGCCAGGGTCGCCCACGCGCCGCCCAGCAGGCCGGGCAGCAGCGCCCGCGCCGCCAGCGCCGGACGCCGGCCCACGCCGATCAGCCGGGCCAGGGCGGGGTTGTCGGCGTCCCGGCGCGCGCCGGACGTACCGGACGCCGCCACCGCCAGCGCGCCGCCGAGCACGACCAGCCCGAGAGCCGCCGGAGCGGCGCCCGCCTGGGCGAACACGGCGGGCAACGCCGCGCTCGCCGCCGTGGCCGCCAGCCGCCAGGGCCGGCGGCCGAGCCGCACCCAGTCCTGCCAGGCCAGCGCGAGCGGCGCGGGCATTCCCGGCCACGCCCGCGAGGCGAGCTTCCTGGCCCGCCAGTGGTTGTCCTCGGCGATCCAGGTCAGCGCGCCGGGATCGAGGGTGACGGCGGCGCTGGTGACGTGCCCGGCCCGGGTGGAGGCGGTCAGCAGCAGACGGGTGGGGATGGCGGCCAGCGACCCCCACGCCCGGCGGGCCAGGACGGCGGCGAGCGCGGCCATGGCCGACGCCGTGGCCGCCAGCGCCGGCAGGGGCGCGTTCGCGGCGGCCGCGAGCGCCGTACGGGCCTGGCCGCTCACGGCGACCACGGCCAGCAACAGGAGCGCGACCAGCACGCCGGTCAGCCACAGGTTCCAGGTCGGGGAGGACTGGGCGAGCATCGCCAGCGCCATGCCCGCCACGCTCGCCGCCGTCGCCACCGCCAGCGCGGCCAGCAGCCGCCACACCAGCGCGCCCGGCGCGCCGAGCGCCGCCAGCAGCCCGAGCCCGAGCAGCAGCCCGGCCACCAGCGCGACGACCATGAGCAGCCGCCCGGAACGCCCGAGCAGCCGCCGCCGGTCCAGCGGCGAGGTCAGCAACCAGGACGCCTCCGCCGCGGGCAGCATCACCGGCCCGGCCGCCCGCGCCAGCGCCAGGCAGCCCGCGAACCCCAGCAGCACCAGGGCGACCCCCGCGCCCATCCGCCCCGGCTCGACCGTCCCGCCCAGGCCGGAGACCACCGAGGACAGCGGCTGCCCGACGACGGCGAGCAGCATGCACAGGCCGAACAGGCTGACGTAACGATCGACCAGCCCGGCCCGGGCCCGCCCGCGCGCCCGGACGAACGCCCGCACCGACCGCACGCTCACCTCGCCCGCGCTCACCGCCCGCCCGCCTTCCCCGTCAGGCCGCTCTTCCGGACGACGGCGTGGCCGCTCATGCGGGCACCCCGGCGGGGGAGACCCGGCGGGCGGCGTCGGCCAGGGTCTGGTCGTGGGTGGCCATCACCACGGTGCCGCCCTCGTCGGCGTACTCCTCCAGCAGTTCCCCGAGCCGGACGCGGAAGGCCGCGTCGAGGCCGCGTTCGGGCTCGTCGAGCAGCAGCAGCGTGCTCGGCCGCAGCAGCGTGGCGGCCAGGCAGAGGCGCTGGCGCTGGCCGGTGGACAGGTTGAGCGGCGGCGCGTCGGCCCGCTCGGTCAGCGCGAACTCCTCCAGCGCCGAGTCCACCGTCATGCGCGCCTCGGCGTACACGGCGCCCATGAGCTCCAGGTGCTCGCGCGCGGTCAGCCCGGGGTACCAGGCGGGCTCGTCGCCGAGCAGCGCCACCCGGCGCCAGAAGGACGCGTCGTCGGCGGGCTCGGCGCCGAACAGATGGACCGCGCCGGACGTGGCGGGCTGGAGGCCGGCCAGGCAGCGCAGCAACGTGGACTTGCCCGATCCGTTGGGCCCGACGACCGCCACGACCTCACCCGGCTCGACGGCCAGGTCGAGGCCCCGGAGCACCGGATTGCCCCCGAGCTCGACGGACAGGTCCGTGACTTCGATGATCAAACCGCTCACCGTTCGAGCGTAGCCACCCCGGCGGCCGCCCGCGTGACCGGTCCGCGGGGCCGTCCCGCCGCCTTCCCCGGGGCGGGAGAGCCGATTCTGTCGGTGCCGGTCGCTACCTTTGCTGTTCCCGAACACCAGTGCTACTGGAGGGTGACGTGATTGCTTCTGAGCGATTCGAGCGTGCCGCTGTGCTGGGGGTGGCCGTGGCGGAGGAGACCCGGCGGCTGCTGCGGCTTCACCTGCGACCCGCCGAGGTGGGCGGCGACGGCAGGGTGGTGGTCGACGTGCCCTATCCCGACGCGGCGGTGGTGGCGGCGCTGCTCGACGTCGCGGCCGAGTGTTTCGGCGAACGCGGCGGCTCGGTCGAGGAGACCCGGCAGGCGGCCCTGGAGACCCTGTTACAACTGGCCGAGTTCGACACCGACTCCCAGCTCGCCCGGGTGGCGCCGGAGCCCGGCGACGGGCGCGGGTGACGGCTCGGCGAACAGGCCGAATGGGCACATGTCTGTTCTTCTCCGCTGAAAGGCTGAGAAAGGCGGAAAAATCGGTGCGCCGGGTGGCCGTCCGTCCGCTACCGTCGCGGCATGCGCATCCTCTCCGTCAACGTCGGGCTGTCCTTCGACGCGGAATGGGCCGGCAAGCTCGGCCGTACGGCGATCGACAAGCGGGCCGTGCGCCACCGGGTGGAGGTGCTGCGCAACGGCCTGGCCGGCGACGAGCGGGCCGACACGCCCAACCACGGCGCCCCCACCCAGGCCGTCTACGCCTACGCCCGCGAAGACTACGACTGGTGGCAGGGCGAGCTCGGCCGCGACCTGCGCGACGGCCGTTTCGGGGAGAACCTGACCACCGCCGGCCTCGCCGTCAACGACGCCCTCGTGGGCGAGCGGTGGCGCGTCGGCAGCGCCCTGCTGGAGGTCACCGGCCCGCGCATCCCCTGCGTGGTGTTCCGCAACTGGATGGACGAGCCGGGCTGGCTCAAGCGCTTCACCGGGGCCGCGCGGCCGGGCGCCTACCTGGCCGTGGTCGAGCCGGGCGAGCTGGGCGCGGGCGACGAGGTGGAGATCGTCTCGCGCCCGGCGGCCGGGATGACGGTGGCGGACGCCTTCCGCGCCCGCCACGGCGACGCCGACGCGCTGGCCCGGGTGCTCGCGGTCCCCGGCCACGCCCCGGAATGGGACGAGCTGGCCGCGCGGGCCGGCCGGATGGTCAGCTAGAGACCGCCTCCATCCGGCCGGGCGGCTGGAGACCGCCTCCACCCGGCCGGGCGCCGGTCAGCGCAGCACGGCGTACAGGGCCGAGGTGAGGGAGGCGCGGGCGTCGTCCTGGTCGATCGACCACATCATCGAGCCGCCCAGGCCCTTGAGCCGGATGTAGGCCGCCTTCTCCAGCAGCGACGCCGGGTCGTCGTAGGACCAGAACTCGTTGCCGTCGTACAGCCACATCGCGCCGGTGCGCACGTCCCGGTAGCGCTTGCCGGGCTTGGCGGCCAGGTCCTTGTAGTCCTCGCTGCCCGGCCCCCACTTGCCGGCCGCTGGTCCGGTCGCGGGCTGCCAGAGGCCGTCGCCGCCGCCGGTCACGCCGGTCCAGCCCTGCCCGTACGCGGGCACGCCCACGACGATCTTGCGGCCGGGCGCGCCGCGCGACAGGTAGTCGCGGACGGTCTGGTCCACGCTGTACCTGACGGGGTTGGGGTCGCGCCGGTCGGTGAACAGGTTCCCGTTGTGCCCGGTCCGCGACTCCCAGGTGCCGTGCAGGTCGTACCCCTGGACGGTGGCGAAGTCGAGCGACCGGAACACCCGGCGCACCTCGAAACCGGCGTCGATCTTCGCGGCGGCGGCCGGGAGGAAGGCGGTGAGCTGGGAGCTCGCCGAGAAGGCCCGGAGCTGGGCGCGCAGTTCCTCGACGAAGAGGGTGAAGTTGCGCCGGTCCTCCGGCCTGATCACGTTCCCGTCGTTGCCCGCCGAGCCCGGCCACTCCCAGTCCAGGTCGACGCCGTCGAACACGCCGGCGCCCGCGCCCGGCTCCAGGCCCGGCAGGTTGCCGCGCAGCCACAGGTCGACGCACGAGCGGGCCAGCGCGGACCGTGACTCGGCGGTGAGCACGGCGTCGGAGAAGTACTTGGACCCGGTCCAGCCGCCGAGCGAGATCAGCACCTTGAGGCCGGGGTGCCTGGCCTTGAGCTTGCGCAGCTGGTTGAGGTTGCCGTTGAGCGCCTGGCCCGGCTGGTCGGCGACGCCGTCCACGCTCTGCTCGGCCGGCACCGGACGCTGCCAGTCGGCCCAGGGGTCGGCCGAGTAGCAGGCGCCCTCGGCGCTGACGAAGCCGAAGGCGTAGTTGAGGTGGGTGAGCTTGGCGGCGGCGCCGCTGGTGTCCACGTCCTTGACGTGGTAGTTGCGCCCGTACACGCCCCACTGGATGAAGTAGGCGACCCGCTTGAATCCGGGATGGGCCTCGGCGGGCACGGACACCGCCGTGAGCCCGAGTAAGAGCGAGAGTGCGAGGAGGATCTTCTTCACGGGCGCTCCTGGGGGGTGAACTTATAAGAAACTTTCCTATAAGTTGACGCGATCGTAGAACCGTCACCCCGTGCCGTCAACGACGCGCGCCACCTCCTCGGCGCTGGAGAACAGCCGCCACGCGCGCGCCGGGTCGCCGAACAGCGACAGCACCAGATCGGCCACCTCCTGCCTGGTCGCGGCGGCTTCGAGCAGGGTGAGGACGTGCTCCGCCGGCGGCCGCAGGAAGGCGTTCGTCCACGCGACGACCGGCTCGGCCGCCACCCACATGCGCCGGGCCGTCCCCCGCGCGAACGCCGCGTCGTACGGGCCGCCCGCCGCGATGGCCTCGGCCGCGATCCAGGCGCAGGCCGAGCCCAGGTTCGCGCCCTGCCCGGTGATCGGGTCGTTGGCGACCCAGGCGTCGCCGATCGCCAGCGCCACGACGCCGCCGGGCAGCTCGGCCACCGCCTCGCGCACGACCGGCGTGATCGCGCCCTGCAGCAGGTCCTCCGGTCCGAGCAGCTCGAACGCCGCCGGATCGATCAGCTCGGCCAGGCGCGGCGCGTGCTCGGGCAGCAGGGCGAGCAGCGTCTCGCAGAACTCGTCGGCGGGCACCCGGGCCAGCACGTCGAGCGGCCCGCCGGGGATCGCCTCGACCAGGACGCCGCCGTGCACGCCCGACCGCGTCATCATCGCCATGCACAGGATCTCGCCGCAGCCGGGCGAGATGTTGAAGCCGAAGGCGGGCCCCGGATCGAACCCGTGGAACAGCCCGGCGGCCAGGATCCGCTGCGGCGCCCCGTACGGCGACCAGGCCGGAATGCGCGGGAACAGCTCGCGCACCGAGCGCCGCCCGGTGGCCACCACCATCAGCTCGTGGCCGCGCGACCAGCGGGCGACCTGGCCCGCGTCCGGCGGGAGGGGATCGACGACCAGGCGGCCGCCCCTGCCGGTGTAGTCGTCCATGAGCGCCGGCAGCAGCACCCGGAAGTCGACCCCGTGGAACGGCTCGCTCACGCGGCCGGTGAACTCCAGCGGCGGATCGCCCTTGATCGAGAGGCTGCCGCTGACCAGCAGGCAGCCGGGGTCGAGGAAGTGCAGGCTGCCCAGCTCCCGCTCCCGGGCCTGCGCGCGGCCCATCCTGCCGACCGTGTTCGGCAGCCGCCCGCGGCCCAGGTCCGCCGCGTCGCCCTCGCTGTAGAGCGTGGTCGCGACGCCGAGCTGCTGCAGCCGCAGGGCCAGCGTCAGCCCGGAGATGCCCGCGCCCACGATCCCGACGCCCGTCATGTGCGGCCTCCTTCGATGGCTCGGAGCACCCCCGTGAGCAGGCACACTGGATGACGTGCCATCCACCCTGCCCGACGGCGATCCGGCGCCCGCCTCCGGCGAGCTGCCCGACAGCGCGCTGCGCGGGCTCGGCGAGCGCCCGTTCGGCTTCTACGTGCACGTGCCGTTCTGCGTCACCCGCTGCGGCTACTGCGATTTCAACACCTACACCGCCGCCGAGCTAGGGCCCGGCGCCTCCCACCGCGACTACGCCGACACGGTCGTGGCCGAGGTGCGCCTGGCCCGGCGCGTCCTCGGCGACGCCGACCTGCCCGTGGAGACGGTGTTCTTCGGCGGCGGCACGCCCACGCTGCTGCCTCCCGAGGACCTGGCGCGCGTCCTGGCCGCCATCGACGCCGAGTTCGGGCTGCGGCCGGGGGCGGAGGTCACCACCGAGGCCAACCCCGAGTCCGTCGACCCCTCCTACCTCGACAAACTCCGTCAGGGCGGCTTCAACCGGGTCAGCTTCGGCATGCAGAGCGCGCGTGAGCACGTGCTCCAGGTGCTCGACCGCAGGCACACGCCGGGCCGCCCGGCGCGGGCCGTCCAGGAGGCGCGGGCGGCCGGGTTCGAGCACGTCAACCTCGACCTCATCTACAGCACGCCGGGGGAGTCCGACGACGACTGGCGGGCCTCGCTGGCCGCCGCGATCGAGGCCGGGCCCGACCACGTGTCGGCGTACTCGCTGATCGTGGAGGAGGGCACCAGGCTCGCGGCCCGCATCCGGCGCGGCGAGCTGCCCATGCCCGACGACGACGTCGCCGCCGACCGCTACCTGATCGCCGAGGAGCTGCTGACCGAGGCCGGTTTCTCCTGGTACGAGGTGTCCAACTGGGCCACCTCCGAGCAGGCCCGCTGCCGGCACAACCTGCTCTACTGGACCGGCGGCGACTGGTGGGCCGCCGGCCCCGGCGCCCACAGCCACGTCGGCGGCACCCGCTGGTGGAACGTCAAGCACCCGGCCGCCTACGCCCAGCGCCTGGCGGCGGGCGCCTCGCCCGCGCACGCGCGCGAGGTGCTCACCGGCGACGACCGGGCCGCCGAGCGGCTGATGCTGGAGCTGCGGCTGGTCTCCGGCTACCCGCTGGCCGAGGTCGCCCCCGGCGCGCGCACGGCGGTGGCGAGCGCGCTGGCGCGCGGGCTGCTGGAGCCCGAGCCGTTCAGGGCGGGCCGGATGGTGCTCACCCTCAAGGGGCGGCTGCTGGCCGACGCCCTGATCACCGAGCTCATGTGACCAGGCGGATGGCGAACGGATAGCGGTAGTTCTCGCCCCGGTTGGTGGCGATGGCCGCCTGCACGTGGAAGATCAGCGACACGATCCAGATGATCGGGAACAGCAGCAGGCCGACCAGCACCAGCGACAGCACGATCGCCACCGCGTAGCCGATGAACATCGTGATCTGGAAGTTCAGCGCCTCGGCCGCCTGGTCCCTGACATAGGGGGACTCGTCCTTCTTCATCAGGTAGATGACCAGCGGGCCGACCCACGAGACGAGCAGGCCCAGCAGGTGGGCGAGCATGGCCATCGTGGTGTCGTCGCTGCCGCGGCGGGGGCCGAACCGGCCGGGCACGTACGGCCCGGCGGGGTAGCCGTGACCCGGCTGGGCGCCGTAGCCGGGGGCCTGGCCGTAGCCCGGCGGCGGGGGCACGTAGCGGGGCGGCGGAGGCATGTGGCCGGACTGCTGGCCGGACTGCTGGCCGGGCCCGCTCGGCGGCTGCCGCCCGTAGTCGGGCCGGGAGCCCGGCTGCTGGCCGTAGCCGAGCTGGGGGCCCGAACCCTGGTCGCGGGGCACGTCGTACGGCGGGACGTCAGGGGCCGAGTCGGCGGGGGTGGGATCGTCGGGGGACGGCGGGGCCTGGCTCATGATGCCTCCGTAACGAAGTCGATCAGTTCCTCGACCCGGCCGAGCAGCTCCGGCTCCAGGTCGGTGTAGGACGAGACGGCGCCCAGAATGCGCCGCCAGGCGTCCGCGGGCTCCATGCGCCAGCCCAGTGCGGCGAGCACGCCCTCCTTCCACGGCACCCCGCGCGGCACGTCGGGCCAGCCCGGGATGCGCAGCACGGACGGTTTGACCGCCTGCCAGATGTCGATGTACGGATGACCCACGACGAGCACGTGCGGCGAGGTGATGCGGGCCGCGATCCGGCTCTCCTTCGACCCCGGCACCAGATGGTCGACCAGCACGCCCAGCCTGCGGCCCGGCTCGGGGGCGAACTCGGCCACGATGGCGGGCAGGTCGTCCACGCCCTCCAGGTACTCCACCACGACCCCCTCGACCCGCAGGTCGTGGCCCCAGATCTTCTCCACGAGCGCGGCGTCGTGCACGCCCTCGACGTAGATCCGGCTCTCCTTGGCGACCCGGGCCCGCAGCCCCTCCACGGCGATGGACCCGGACGCGCTGCGCCTGGGCCCCGCCGGGGCCGCGGCCGCCGGGCGCACCAGCGTCACGGGCCTGCCCTCCAGCAGGAACGCGGCCGGCGCCAGCGGGAACAGGCGGCGTTTGCCGAACCGGTCCTCAAGGGTGACGGCCTCCTTGTCGCAGGCCACCACGGCGCCGCAGAAGCCGCTGTCGGCGTCCTCCACGACCAGGTCGAGTTCGGCGGGCACCTTCGGGATCTTGCCCTTGCCCGGCCGCCGCCAATTGCCCGCCAGCACATCACCCTCGTACACACGGGGACCGTAGCAAATCACCCGCTGACCGCAAGGCGCTTACGCGCGCCGCTGCGCCGGACGAGGACGACGATCGTGCCGATGACGCCGATGAGCAGGCCGATGCCGGGGAACAGGAACAGCGCCGCCACCCCGCCGAACAGGCCGCCCGCCGCGGAGAGCACGTCACGGCCCACGCCGAAGCGGGCCGAGGACTCCTCCTGCGTGGCGCAGGTCAGCTGGTAGTCGCCCTTGGCGGGGGCGTTGACGGCGAGGATCTCCTGCCAGGTGGTCCCGCCGGCGCTGAGCGTCTGGGTGCCGGAGACCTTGACCAGCCTGGCCTGGGCCGGGCCGCCGGAGATCTCGCACTGGTAGTTGACCCGCGTGTCGGTGGCGATGTAGACGGCCGGGCGCTTGGCGGGGTCGATCGCGACCTTCACGCTTTCGCCCGACGCGAACGTGGTCGTCGGGGCCATGTCCGAGACGCTGCTCAGCACGCCGCCGGCGAACACGAACACGCCCACGACGCCCAGCACGACCGCGACGGCCCACACGACGGCGATCCACCACAGGCGCGGCTTGATCGCCTTGCCGTCGATCCTGGCGGGGAACTGCGGCTGCGGGCCGTACTGGTTGTGGGGGCCGGGCTGGCCGTACTGGTCGGGCTGGCCGTACTGGTCGGGCTGGCCGTACTGGTTCTGCTGGCCGTACTGGGGCGGGGGGCCGTACTGGGCGGGCGGCTGTTGCTGCTGGTAGGGCGGCTGGCCGTGCTGCTGCGGCTGGTACGGCGGCTGGGCGTACTGGTTCGGCTGACCGTAGTAGGGACCCTGCCCCTGGGGCGGTCCGTACTGCGGGGGCTGGGAATTGTCGGTCATGCGGCAAGTGTGAGGCCTGTCGCTTGTAAGTCGCTAGCAACAGGATGGGACCTGGTGTTATCGCACCTTGTGGGCGAGAGCCGTACACTTGGCACTCGGGAACACGGAGTGCTAGACCTGTCGTTTCCCTGTTAGGCAGAGGCAGGAGGTGAGCACGTGCTCGACGAACGGAAGCTTGCGGTGCTCCGCGCCATTGTCGAAGACTACGTGTCCACCAACGAACCGGTGGGCTCCAAGGCGCTCGCGGAGCGCCACAACCTCAAGGTCTCCCCGGCAACGGTCAGGAACGACATGGCCGCTCTGGAGGAGGAGGGCTACATCACCCAGCCGCACACCAGCGCGGGCCGCGTGCCGACGGACAAGGGCTACCGCCTGTTCGTCGACCGGCTTTCGCAGGTCAAGCCCCTGTCGGGGGCCGAGCGGCGGGCGATCGAGACCTTCCTCGCCGGCGCGGTCGACCTCGACGACGTGGTCTTCCGCACCGTCCGGCTGCTCGCGCAGCTCACCAGGCAGGTCGCGGTCGTGCAGTACCCGACGCTGACCCGTTCCACGGTCAGGCACGTCGAGCTGGTCCCGCTCAACGACCGGCGGGTCATGCTCGTGCTGATCACCAACACCGGGCGCGTCGAGCAGCGCGTGATCGAGCTGCCCGAGGTGGTGGAGGACGACCGCATCGCCCACCTGCGCGCGGTGCTCAACTCCTGCCTCGACGGCTGCGGGCTGAGCAACGTCCCCGAGCTGGTCGCCGACCTGCCCGAGCGGCTGCCCGCCGAGGATCGGCCCGCCGTGGCCACCATCCTGTCGGTGCTGCTCGAAACCCTCGTCGAACGCCATGACGAGAAGATCGTGTTCGCCGGCGCCGCCAATCTCGCGGGCGCCGACTTCGCCACCGGCCTGCGCGACGTGCTGGAGGCGCTGGAGGAGCAGGTCGTGCTCATGCGGTTGCTCGGCGAGACATCCACAGACACCCCGTCCGCGCTCACCGTGCGCATCGGCTCGGAAAACCCCTACCTTCGCGGCACGTCCATCGTCGCAACCGGATACGGTTCTGGCGACAACCAACTGGCCCGGCTCGGCGTGCTGGGTCCCACGAGGATGGACTACCCCGTGACGATGGGCGCCGTACGCGCGGTGGCACGCTACGTCAGCCAGATCCTGGCTGCATCTTAAGAGGTCGATAAGTGGCAAACAGCGACTACTACGCCACCCTCGGGGTGCGCCGTGACGCCAGTCAGGACGAGATCAAGAAGGCCTACCGCCGCCTCGCCCGCGAGCTGCACCCCGACGTGAACCCCGATCCTGAGACCCAGGAGCGGTTCAAGGAGATCACGCAGGCCTACGAGGTGCTGTCCGACCCGAACAAGCGCCAGATGTACGACCTGGGCGGCGACCCCTTCGGCGGCGGAGCCGGCGCCGGCGCGGGCGCCGGCGGCTTCGGCGCGGGTTTCCCCTTCAGCGACATCATGGACGCCTTCTTCGGCACCGCGGGCGGCACCCGCGGCCCGCGCTCGCGCGCCAGGAGGGGCCGCAACGCCACCATCCGGGTCGAGCTCGACCTGCGCGAGACGGCGTTCGGCACCACCCGCGAGCTGGTCGTGGACACCGCCGTGCTGTGCGAGGTGTGCCACGGCGCCGGCGCGGCCCCCGGCACCCACCCCGACGCCTGCGACATGTGCAACGGGCGCGGCGAGATCTCCCAGGTCACCCGCTCGTTCCTGGGCCAGGTCATGACCTCGCGGCCGTGCCCCCAGTGCGGCGGCTTCGGCAGCATCATCCGCCACCCCTGCCAGGAGTGCTCGGGCGACGGCCGGGTGCGCACCCGCCGTACGATCAAGGTCCGCATCCCCGCGGGCGTCGAGGACGGCACCCACATCCAGCTCGCCGGCGAGGGCGAGGTCGGCCCCGGCGGCGGCCCGCCCGGAGACCTCTTCCTGGAGATCGTCGAGCGCGCGCACGAGATCTTCGAGCGGCGCGGCGACGACCTCCACTGCACGGTCCAGATCCCGATGACGGCCGCCGCGCTCGGCACCATCCTCGCCGTCGAGACGCTCGACGGCTCCGAGGAGATCGACGTGCGCCCCGGCACCCAGTCCGGCCAGGTCATCACCATGTACGGGCGCGGCGTGCAGCGGCTCAACGAGTCCGGCAGGGGCGACCTGCTCATCCACGTCAACGTCGAGACCCCGATGAGGCTCGACCAGACGCAGGAGGACCTGCTGCGCGAGCTGTCCAGGCTGCGCGGCGAGGAGCGGCCGCCGGGCAAGTTCGCCCCCGGCCAGCAGGGTTTCTTCTCCCGCCTGCGTGACGCCTTCAACGGCAGGTGACGATCACCCGTGACCGTCCCCGTGTTCATCGCCGAGGACCTCGTCGGCTCCGAGCTCACGCTCGACGGCCCTGAGGGGCGGCACGCGGCCTCCGTGCGGCGGCTGCGCGCCGGCGAGCGGGTCGACCTGACCAACGGCGCGGGCGACGTCGCCGAGTGCGTGGTGCGCGAGGTGTTCAAGGACGCCCTCGCCCTCGACGTGCTGGCCCGCTACACCGTCGAGCCGCCCGCGCGGCGGCTGGTGGTCGTCCAGGGGCTGCCCAAGGGCGACAGGGGCGAGCTGGCCGTCGAGATGATGACCGAGGTGGGGGTCGACGTGATCGTGCCCTGGGCCGCCTCGCGCAGCATCACGCAGTGGAAGGGCGACAAGATCGCCAAGGCGCTGGGCCGGTGGCGTGCCACGGCCCGCGAGGCCGGCAAGCAGGCGCGCCGGTTCCACCTGCCCGAGGTGGCCGACCTGGCCTCCACCGCCCAGGTCGAGGGGCTGCTGGCCGACGCGGCGCTGGGGCTCGTGCTGCACGAGGAGGCCGCCGAGCCGCTGTCGAAGGTGGCGCTGCCGCCCGGCGGCGACATCGTCGTCGTCGTGGGGCCCGAGGGCGGCGTCGCGGAGGAGGAGCTGCGCAGGTTCGCCGCGGCCAAGGCGGTGCCCGTGCTGCTCGGGCCCACCGTGCTGCGCACCTCCACGGCGGGGGTGGCGGCGGCGTCCGTGCTGCTCGCGCGTACCGGGCGCTGGTAGGCCCGGCTCAGGGCGCTCTCACGGCGTCGTGTGCGGCACGTCCACCAGCGGGCTGCTCAGGTCGCTCGGGCCGGTCGGCATGTCGTCCGGCGGGCACTCGTCGGAGGGGCACGACGTCGGCGTGTCGGTCGGCTCGGTCGGCGTCGGCGTGGGGGTCGGCGTGATCTCGGGGCACTCCTGGTCGCCGGCGGGCTCGCCGCTCGGGCAGGGCGTCGAGGACGGCGTCGGCGACGGCGTGGGCTGCCTGGTCGACCTGGCCGTCTCCGAGGGCCGGTGGGTCTGGCTGTGGCTGGGCGGCACGACCACCACGGGCGGCGGCTCGGCGCTGTGGCTGTCGGGCCTGGGCGGCGTGGACAGCCTGGTCGAGGAGTTGCCCGGCGTGGTGGTCGAGTTGTCCACCACCTTGACGGGCGTCTCGAAGATCTGGGAGCGCAGCCCGGGAACGACCATCACGATCGTCCCCGCCACCAGCACGGCGCTGACGGCCGCCGCGCCCGCACGCCACCAGAACAGGTTACGGACGCCGCGCCGCTCGATGCGGGCGCGGATGATCTGCAGTCCTTCCGGCGAGGGCACGACCGCGTCCGCCTCCGCGCGGAGCGCACGGCGCAGGACGTCGCCGTACTCGTCGGGGGGCTGGGTCATGACATCTTCTCCAGGACGGACCGCAACGCGGCCATTCCACGGGCGGTGTGGCTCTTGACCGCGCCCTTGCTGATGCCCATGGCGTGGGCGATCTCAGCTTCGGACAGATCTCCGTAATAACGCAGAACCAGTGCTTCTCTCTGTCGGGTCGGCAGGGCGCGTAACGCCTCGATGACGGCGGAGCGTTCCAGCTCGCCGATCGCGCCGTTCTCGGCGCTCGGGGCGTCCGGCAGGCCCTTGGGTGCGTACTTCTCGACGACCGCGCGGTGACGCAGCACGGAACGGGACCGGTTGACGACAGACTGACGCAGGTAAGCGAGTGCTTTGTCGGGATCGCGGAGTCTGCGCCAGGCGCCGTGAATGGCGACGAACGCGTCCTGCACGACTTCCTCGGCGGTTGCCATGTCACGCACCAGCAACACCGCGAGACGCACCAATGACCGGAAGTGCGCGCTGTAGAGCGCGGTCACGGCCATGTCGGCATCCCACCCGACCGGCACCGCCCCCATCGACCTGTCGGCCAGAAGGGTTTCGGTGGTCACATCAGTGGGACGCGCGGCCTTCCCAGAGGGTTTACTCTCTTCCGGTTCTGAAGGTTTCCCCGGTTCCTTAGGGTGCATTACCCAGTCGTGTTCCTCGCCAGGTGGCGCTCGCCCGACCCTGAATCATCTTTTTTGCTCTGAAGTGTCGCACACTCACCCTAACCGCGCGGATCTTCGGGCGCACGACACCACGGATTACCGATTCGCAACGGACTGCCGAACGGTCGCTCTCGATAGGGTACTGCCGTGAGCGACTGCCTCTTCTGCAAAATCGTGGCCAAGGAAATTCCGGCCGACGTCGTCTACGAGAACGCCAGGGCGCTGGCGTTCCGCGACATCAATCCGCAGGCCCCGACGCACGTGCTGGTCATCCCGCGCGCGCACCACCCCGACGCGGCGTCACTGGCCGCCGCCGACGACGGGCTCGCCGACGACGTGCTCAAGGCCGCGCACGCCGTCGCCGTCCAGGAGGGGGTGGCCGAGAGCGGCTACCGCGTCGTGTTCAACACCGGCGCCGGCGCCGGCCAGACCGTCTTCCACGTGCACGCCCATGTTCTCGGAGGGCGTGACCTCACGTGGCCGCCCGGCTGATATTGACGCGAGCAATCAGCCTGGTGCCGGATACGATGGGCGGAGAAGAACACCGAACAGACCGGGAGGCATCAGGCCGCTGGCCTGCCCATGTCCGAACTACATGAATCCCGACGCACGGCACCTCCCTCGCGCACTCAAGCCAAGGTGCTGATTCCGGACGAATACCCGATGGTCAGCCTCCTCGGCTCCCGTGACGAGCTGCTTCGCGTCATCGAGGGCGCCTTCAGGGCCGACATCCACGTGCGGGGCAACGAGATCACCGTCACCGGCAGCCCCGACGAGAGCGGCGCGGTCGTGCGCCTGTTCGAGGAGCTGGTCGAGGTGCTGCGCAGCGGGGGCGAGCTCACGCCCGACGCGGTCGAGCGGAGCATCGCCATGCTGCGCATGACCTCCGACCGTCCGGCCGAGGTGCTCTCCCTCGACATCCTGTCCTCCCGCGGCCGCACGATCAGGCCGAAGACCGTCAACCAGAAGCGCTACGTCGACGCGATCGACCAGCACACGATCGTGTTCGGCATCGGGCCCGCGGGCACCGGCAAGACGTACCTGGCGATGGCCAAGGCCGTGCGCGCGCTGCAGGAGAAGCGGGTCAACCGCATCATCCTGACCAGGCCGGCGGTCGAGGCGGGCGAGCGGCTCGGCTTCCTGCCCGGCACCCTCTACGAGAAGATCGACCCCTACCTGCGGCCGCTCTACGACGCGCTGCACGACATGGTCGACCCCGACTCGATCCCGAAGCTGATGGCCGCGGGCACGATCGAGGTCGCGCCGCTGGCGTACATGCGCGGCCGTACCCTCAACGACGCCTTCATCATCCTCGACGAGGCCCAGAACTCCTCGGCCGAGCAGATGAAGATGTTCCTGACCCGGCTGGGGTTCAACTCCAAGATCGTGGTGACCGGCGACGTGACCCAGGTCGACCTGCCCTCGGGCACGGTGAGCGGGCTGCGGGTCGTCCAGGACATCCTGGAGGGCATCCCCGACATCCACTTCGCCCGCCTGTCCAGCGCCGACGTGGTGCGCCACAAGCTGGTGAGCGACATCGTCGACGCCTACGGGCGCTACGACGCCACCCAGGCCGCCCAGGAACCGAAGGCCATCCACCGGGGGAAACGACGCCCGTGAGCATCGAGATCAACAACGAGTCCGGCGTCGGCGTCGACGAGGAGAACCTCGTCGCGCTGGCCACCCACGTGCTCGGCGAGATGGGCATCAACCCGCTCGCCGAGCTGTCCATCGTGGTGGTCGACGAAGACGCCATGTCCGAGCTGCACGAGAAGTGGATGGGCGAGCCCGGCCCGACCGACGTGCTGGCCTTCCCGATGGACGAGCTGCGTCCCGGCGGCGGCGCGCGCGGCGACGGCGAGAGCCCGGCCGACCCGGCGCTGCTCGGCGACGTGGTGCTCTGCCCGCAGGTGGCGGCCAGGCAGGCCAAGGAGGCCGGGCACAGCGCCCAGGCCGAGCTGGAGCTGCTGTGCACCCACGGCATCCTGCACCTGCTCGGCTACGACCACGCCGAGCCCGAGGAGCACAAGGAGATGTTCGGGCTGCAGGCCCAGATGCTCGAGTCCTGGCAGGAGGTGCGCGACTCGCGGTGAACGCCTGGTTGCTGTGGGCCATCGCCCTTGTGATCATCGGTGGCCTGATCGCCAGTGCGGAAACGGCACTGACGCGCATCTCCAGGGTGCGCGCGGAGGAGTTCGTCCGCGAGGGCCGGCGCGGGGCCGACCGGCTCCAGGCCATCGTCACCGACCCGCCCCGCTACCTCAACCTGCTCCTGCTGCTGCGCCTGAGCTGCGAGCTGGTGGCGACGGTCATCGCCACGCTGCTGTTCATCGACCTCATGCACGACCAGGGCTGGGCCTACGTGGCCGCCGCGGCCGTCATGATCGTGGTCAGCTACGTCGTCGTCGGTGTCATGCCGCGTACTCTGGGGCGCCAGCACGCCGAGCCGGTCGCGCTGGCCGGGGCGCCGATCGTCTACGGCCTGACCCGCATCTTCGGCCCGCTGCCCAAGCTGCTCATCCTGCTCGGCAACGCCCTGACCCCCGGCAAGGGCTTCCGCGACGGCCCGTTCACCTCCGAGGCCGAGCTGCGCGACCTGGTCGACCTGGCCGAGGAGCGCCGGGTGATCGAGCCGGACGAGCGCGAGATGATCCACTCGGTCTTCGAGCTGGGCGATACGCTGGTCCGCGAGGTCATGGTGCCCCGCACCGACATGGTCTACATCGAGCGCGGCAAGACGATCAGCCAGGCGCTGTCGCTCGCGCTGCGCAGCGGCTTCTCCCGCATCCCGGTCGTGGGCGAGAACGAGGACGACGTCATCGGCATCGCCTACCTCAAGGACATCGCCCGCAAGATCCACGAGTCGGGCGAGGGCGGCGGCAAGGAGACGGTCGAGTCGATCATGCGGACGGCCGCGTACGTGCCGGAGAGCAAGCCCATCGACCAGCTCATGCGCGAGATGCAGGCCCGGCAGATCCACATCGCGATCGTCATCGACGAGTACGGCGGCACCGCCGGCCTGGTCACCATCGAAGACGTCCTGGAGGAGATCGTCGGCGAGATCACCGACGAGTACGACCAGGAGGCCCCGCGCGTGGAGACCATGTCCGAGGGCGCGCTGCGGGTGACCGCCCGCATGCCGGTCGACGAGCTGGGCGAGCTGTTCGACACCGAGATCGACGTCGACGACGTCGAGACCGTCGGCGGCCTGCTGGCCCACGCGCTCGGCCGGGTGCCGATCGCCGGGTCGCAGGCGGAGGTGGCGGGGCTGGAGCTGACGGCCGAGAGCCTGGCCGGGCGGCGCAACCGCATCAGCACGGTCGTCGTCCGCCGGGTGGCGGCGTCCGAGGAGGACGACGTCCAGGCCGCCGCCGAACGTGACTGACCGCTTTTGCGGGGAGATGTCGCAAGCGTTCTACAAGTCGTCTGCAAGCGGGGTCCGGCAGTCTCGTACCTGACACCCGGTGCGGTGGGTGTCACGAGGAAGCGTCCGAACGCCGGGTGGGGTTCGCGGCCGGAGGACGCTCCTGGGGGGACGATGGCGTTCCGGCCAGCTAGCCGGCCAGGACGTCGATCGGCGTAAAGGGTGTTCTCGTCTGAAAACTCAGGCGAGGGCACCCTTTTTGCGTTTGGTGGAAACTCTGCGGAGATTGCCGCATTCGTGGCGGGGGGAGGCTGCGGTCCAGGGGGAATCATGAAAGCGCGGATCATCGTGTACGGGCTGCTGGCCGCGACCCTGGCGGGCTGCGCGGGCAGCGGCGGGGCGGACGGGAAGATGGCGGCCGTCGTCGACGCCCAGGCCATGGCCCAGCTCCGTGAGGTGCTCACCAGGCGGCCGAGCCTGCCGGACGGCTTCGCGCAACGGCCCGAGCAGGCCTGGCGGGTGCCGTTCGGCCGGGTGGACCAGGCGTGCCGGGCAGCGCTCGACGTGGCGGCCGGGCACGCGCCCCAGGAGGGGCTCACCGGCCAGGCCGCGGTCAGCTACCAGGGGGACGGACTGGGGGAGCGGGCCGCCGTCGGACTGGCCCGGTACGCCGGCGACGAGGCCGAGGCGCGCTTCGACGACCTCAGCGACGCCCTGGAGTCGTGCCGGGAGGTCCGGACGCCGGGCGGCACCGCCCTGCGGGCCCGCAGGCTGGACGTCGGCGACGCCGCCCGCTCCGGGGACGAGGCCGCCGCGGCGCGGCTGCGCGGCCGGCTGAACGGCTACCCGTACGCCCTCGACGTCGTGCTGTCGCGGGACGGCGACACGCTGGTGTCGGTCGTGCACGCGGGCATGAGCGACGTGAACCGGGACCGGACGAGGAAGCTGGTCGCCGCCCTGCTGTCGATGTCCACGGCCTAACCTGGTTCCCGTGACTCTCGATCCTGAAGACAGCAAGATCATCACCCTGGCGCGGGCGGTCAGGGCCCGCAACGAGGCCGCCGAGGGCGCCGCCGTGCGCGACGAGACCGGCCGCACGTACTCGGCGACCGGCGTCGCGTTGTCGTCGCTGACGCTGTCGGCCGTGCAGGTCGCGGTGGCCATGGCGGTCTCCGGCGGCGCGCGTTCGCTGGAGGCGGTCGCGCTGGTGACGGCGGGCGAGCCCGACCCGGCGGACGAGGCGGTCGCGGCCGAGCTGGGCGTCAAGGCCCTGCTCGTGGCCGGCCCCGACGGCACGCTGAGGTCCTGACGTGGCCATGTCGCCGTTCCTGGCCCGGCTGCGCGCCAAGATCGGCAACGACCTGCTCATGCTGCCGTCGGTCAACGGGTGCGTCTTCGACCGCGCCGGGCGGGTGCTGATGGCCCGGCACGGCGACGACGGCCTGTGGGCCACGCCCGGCGGCGGCGTCGACCCAGGCGAACGGCCGCAGGACGCGGTGGTCAGGGAACTGCGCGAAGAGCTGGCCGTCGAGGTCGAGGTACGCGGGCTGATCGGCGTCTACGGCGGCCCCGAGTACCGCACGGTCTACCCCAACGGCCACGAGGTGGCGTACGTCATCGCCATGTACGCCTGCACCCTCGTCTCCGGCACGCCGACCCCCGACGGCGAGGAGATCAACGACTACCGGTGGGTGACCGAGCACGAGGCCGGCGGCCTGAAGACGCCGGCCTGGACACCCCTGGCGCTGCCCGACGCGTTCGCCTGGTGGCGTGAACACGGCAGCTGATAAGCGACAATGCACAATGTGACTTCGCCAGACAATCATCGCGCCGGATTCGCCTGCTTCGTGGGAAGGCCGAACGTCGGCAAGTCCACATTGATGAACGCCCTGGTCGGCGCCAAGGTGGCGATCACCTCGTCCAAGCCGCAGACGACCAGGCGGGTCATCAGGGGCATCGTGCACCGCCCCGACGCCCAGATCGTCATCGTGGACACGCCTGGCCTGCACCGGCCGCGCACCCTCCTCGGCGAGCGGCTGGACAGCCTGGTGCTGTCCACGCTCACCGAGGTCGACGTGATCGGCTTCTGCGTGCCGGCCAACGAGCCGATCGGCAAGGGCGACCGCTTCATCGCCGACAAGCTGGCGGCGGTGAAGAAGACGCCCGTGATCGCCGTGGTGACCAAGTGCGACCTGGCGAGCCGGGAGCAGGTCGCCCAGCAGCTGCTCGCGGTGTCGCAGGTGGCCGAGTTCGCGGCGGTCGTGCCGGTGTCGGCCCAGTCGGGCGAGCAGCTCGACGTGCTGGGCGACGTGCTGATCGAGCACCTGCCCGAGTCGCCGCCGCTGTACGAGGGCGGGCAGCTCACCGACGAGCCCGAGCAGGTGCTGGTGGGGGAGCTGATCAGGGAGGCGGCCCTGGAGGGCGTGCGCGACGAGCTGCCGCACTCGATCGCCGTGGTCGTCGACGAGATGCTGCCCCGCGAGGGCCGCGACGACCTGCTCGACGTCTACGCCCACATGTTCGTCGAGCGGCCCTCCCAGAAGGCCATCGTCATCGGGCACAAGGGCGAGCGGCTGCGCGAGGTGGGCACCAAGGCCCGCCGGCAGATCGAGGCGCTGCTCGGCACGCGGGTCTACCTCGACCTGCGGATCAGCGTGGCCAAGGACTGGCAGCGCGACCCCAAGCAGCTGCGCCGCCTCGGCTTCTTCGACTGAGCCGCCGGGCTGGGCGGGCGGTCAGCGCGCGCGGCGCGCCAGGGCCAGCACGGACAGCACGACGACCGCGATCGAGCAGGCCAGCGCGGCGAACCAGCCGAACCTGATGACCGGCTCGACCGACAGCAGCCCGCCCAGGTCGAGGGAGAGCCGGTCGCCGATGCGCTGCGGGTCGGCGACGAACATCACCAGCAGCAGCGTGGCCACCGCGCCCGGCACCACCGCCAGCGCCGCCACGCGCGGCCGGCCGCCCAGCAGGCCCGTGACGCCGAGCGCCAGCGCGGCCAGCCCGGCGAGCAGCGTGTAGAGGCCCGTGCTGACGTCGACGCCGCGCACGTCGTCGGAGACGCCGGCGCCGATCAGGTCGCTGCGGGCTTCGACGCCGGCCCAGGGCATGATCGCGGTGAGCACCAGGAGGGCGGCCGCGACGGCGACGGCCAGCGCGGCGCCGCGGCGGGCGGACGTCGTCCGGGCGGGCTTGAGGTCTTCGGCCACACGATCACTGTAAGCCGGACCCCCGGCCGTCACCACCCGACGCGACGGACTCGTCACCAACCCGGACACCCGCCGCGGCGGGCAGGGGTCGAGAGGGGGCGACGGGGGCCCGGGTGACGGACCAGCGGGGTGCCGAGCGGCGGGGTGCGGGGTCAGGGGGTGGACAGGAAGGCACGGGCGTTGGCGGCGGCCCGGCGGTCGCCGGTCTCGTCGAAGACCTCCAGGGCGGCCGTGGCCAGCTCCCGGGCGCGCCCGGCGGCACCCTCGGCCCGGTTGACCCCCGCCAGGGCCAGCAGCGCGTACGCGTCCAGCAGGCGGTCGCCGAGCCGGACGGCGATGCCCCTGGCACGTTCGGCGGCCGACCTGGCATCGGGTTTGGCGCCCTGCGCCAGCCGTACGGCGGCCAGGTCGAGCAGGGTGTCGGCCTGCCGGTGACGGTCGCCCAGCTCCGTCAGATACTCGACGGCCGCCAGGAGGTGGACGGCGGCCTCCTCCAGCCGGCCCGCGCGGCGCAGCACCGCGCCGAGCACCTGCTCGGCGTCGGCGGCGTCCCGCTGGTGCTCGGCCGCCTCCAGGCAGGCCAGCAGCGCCCGCTCGGCCTCCTCCAGCCGGTCGCGCTCCAGGTGCACCCGGCCCAGGCGGCGCCGGGTCTGGTTGACGTCGCGGGTGCGGCCCTGCCGCAGGAACATGCCGAGCGCCAGCCGCAGCTTCTCGTGGGCCAGGTCCCATTCGCGCTCGGCCAGGTGCAGGTCGCCCTGGCTGAGCAGGACGAGCGCCTCACCCCGGTCGTCGCCGGCCCGCCGCGCCGACTCCAGCGCCCGCTGCGTGACCGCCCGCCAGTCGTCGAGGAAGCGGTGCCGCTCCAGGTACGGCCCCAGCAGGTGCGCCAGCCGCCAGCACGGCTCGTCCAGCCCGGCGGCGTGCAGGTCGGCCACCAGGCTCACCAGGAACGGCCGCTCGGCGTCCAGCCACTCGACCGACTCCCTGATGTCCCTGGTCGCCACGGCCGTGCCGGGGTCGCCCGACACCAGCGAGAAGCGCGAGGCCCGCACCCGGGCCAGGACGAGCTCCGACACCTCGGCCAGCACGCCCGGCAGCGGCTGCTCGCGCGCGAACAAGCGGGTCAGGTCGTGCATGCGGTAGCGGATCTGGCCGGCCGCGTCCACGCCGTGCGTCTCCAGCAGACCGGCGTCCACCAGGGCCTCGGCTCCGCCGCCGAGCCGGTCGGTGAGCCAGTCGGCGAAGTCGGGGGCCGACAGGGCGCCGAGGCCGCGTAACGTCCGCCTGGCCGGCTCGGGCAGCCCCTCGTAGCCGATGGCGAACACGCTGCGGACCGTCTGGTCGCCCGCGTGCAGCAGGTCGAGCCGCTTGTGCTCGTCCTCAAGGAGGCCCACCAGGTAGTCCACCGTCCAGTTCGGACGGGCCGCCAGCCGGGACGCGGCGATGCGCAGCGCGATCGGCAGGCCGCCGCAGAAGCGGGCCAGCCGGTGCAGAGCCTCGTCCGCGGGCCGTCCGGAGCCGGCCACGAGCAGGGCCAGGGCCTCCTCCCGGTCGAGCACGCCCACCGACAGCCGGGTCGCGCCGGTCAGGCCGCCCAGCGGCGAGCGGCTGGTCACGACCGTCGGGCAGGACGTCAGCAGCGGGCGCACCTGGGCCTCGCCGGCGGCGTTGTCCAGCAGCACCAGCAGGCGGCGGTTGGCCGTGTAGGTGCGGAACAGGCGCTCGCGCTGCTCCAGCCCGGCCGGGATGGCCTGGGCCGGGCAGCCGAGCCAGCGCAGGAAGTCCTCCAGGACGGCCGAGGGGGCCGTGGTCTCGCGCAGGTCGGCGTACAGGATGCCGTCGGGGAAGGACTCGCGGGCCCGCCAGGCGGCGTGCACGGCCAGGGCCGACTTGCCCGCGCCGGCCTGGCCGTGCACGACGACGTGGCCGCCGACCACCCGGTCGAGCAGGTCGGCGCGGCCGGTGAAGTTCGCGATGTCCGGCGGCAGCAGCACCGGGGGGCCCGCCGAGACGTGCAGCGACACGTCGTCGTGGAGCATGCGGTGGTAGAGCAGTTGCAGCTCGGGGTCGGGCTCGATCGCGTGGCCGCCGTCGAGCTGGTCGCGCAGCACCGCGTACGCGGCCAGCGCGTCGACCCGGCGGCCGCTGCGGTAGAGGGCCAGCATGTACTGGCCGCGGAAGCGCTGCCACAGCGGGTGCTGTTTGGTCAGCCGCTTCAGCTCGGCCAGCAGCTCGCGGTGGCGGCCGGCGTCGAGGTCGGCCTGGAGGCGGCGTTCCAGGGCGAGCAGGCGCAGCTCCTCCAGCTCCTCGCGCAGGCGCCGGGTCTCCTCCCACCGCTCGCCCTCGGGGTCGAGGTCGTCCAGGGCGGGGCCGCGCCACAGCGACAGCGCCTCCTCGTACGAGCCGCGCTCGACCAGCAGCCGGAACCGGTCGACGTCGAGCTGGTGGGCGCCGATCGCCAGCACGTACGAGCCGGACACGGTCGTGATCACGTCCTTGCCCAGGAGCTGGCGGAGCTGGCCCACGTACCCGCGGACGAGGCTGTCGGAGCGGTCGCCGCCCTCGCGTGGCCACAGCAGCCGGCGCAGCCGTTCCACGGTCAGCGGGCGGCCCGCGTTCAGCAGGAACATCGCCAGCAGGTCCCGGTGCTTCGGGGTCGTGGGGGTGCGATCCCGGCCGCCGTCGCGGACTTCGAGCGGGCCCATGATGCGGAATTCCACGCGGCCTTCCTTTTCGGAGGAGATGTCGATCAGAATGGCACATCTGATGGCTGCCCTGATTTCCTCCGACCCTCACCGCTTGGGCCGTTACTGGCTGGCCGCACGGCTCGGCGCCGGGGGCCAGGGCGTGGTCTACGAGGCGTACGGCGAGGCCGGGGAGCGCGTCGCGGTCAAGGTGCCCAGGTCCGACAGCCCGGAGTCGCGCTCCAGGCTGGCCAAGGAGGCGGCGGCGGCCCAGCGGGTGGCCTCGTTCTGCACGGCCAGGGTGATCGAGGCGCAGGTGGACGAGGCGCCACTGTACATCGTCAGCGAGTACGTCCCGGGGCCGAGCCTGCGGGAGGTGGCCGCGGAGGCGGGGGCGTACGAGGTGGACGCGCTGCGCCGCCTGGCGATCGGCGTCGCGACCGCGCTGACGGCCATCCACCAGGCCGGGATCGTCCACCGCGACCTCAAGCCGGACAACATCATCCTGGGCCCGGACGGCCCCCGCGTGATCGACTTCGGCGTGGCCAGGGTGGCGGGGCCGACCACGACCGGGCCGATCATGGGCACGCCGGGCTACATGGCGCCCGAGGTGCTCACCGGGCGCGCCGCCACCGAGGCGGCCGACGTGTGGGCGTGGGGGATGGTGGTGCTGTTCGCGGCGCGGGGGCGCGACGCGGTCGAGGCCGGCGAGCCGATGGCGGTCGTGGGCCGGGTGCTGGAGTTCGAGGCGGACGTCGCCGGGCTGCCGGAGGACCTGGCCCCGCTGGTGTCGGCCGCCACCGCCCGCGATCCCGCCGTCCGTCCCGCCGCCGGTGACCTGCTGCTGCGCCTGCTGGGCGAGGGCACCCGCCGGGACGCCGGCGACCCCCTGGCCCGTGGCGGGATCGTGGCGGGGGAGCTGCGGGGGCAGGCCGGCCCCGATCTGGGGGCGATCGCCGAAGAGCTCTACGGCGAGCTGAGCGAGGACGAGCGGACGGCCGTGCCCGAGGTCTTCCTGCGGCTGCTCGACGGCGACGGCCTGCGTCCCGTGGAGCGCGAGGAGCTGCCCGAGGACAAGGCGGTCGACTCGATGCTCGCCGTGTTCGTCTCGGCGGGCATCCTGACGCCGGGCGGTGACGCGTACGAGCTGGCCGCCCCCGGCCTGGTGCAGGCGTGGCCGCGGTTGCGCGACTGGCTGGCGGGCAACCGCGAGGGGCTGCCCGTGCACCGCCGCCTGGCCGAGGCCGCCGCTGAGTGGGACGGCCACGGCCGCAAGCCCGCCGACCTGCTCCAGGGCACCAACCTGGACCGCACGCTGCAGTGGGCCGCCACCGAACGCAAGGACCTCACCCTGGCCAGACGCGAGCGCGACTTCCTGGACGCCGCCGCCGGGCAGGCCCGCAGGCGCACCCGGCGGCGCGGCCTGCTCGCGGCCGTGCTGGCGGTGCTGCTGGTGGTGGCGCTGGGCGGGCTCGGCGCGGCGGAGTACCTGCGCAGGGAGTCGGCCCGGCAGCGGGACGAGGCGCTGGCCAGGGAGCTGGCGCTGCGCGCCGCCGGGCTGCGCGAGCTGGAGCCCGCGCTGGCCGGGCTGCTGTCCGTGGCGGCCTGGCGGCTGGCCCCGGCGCTGGTCGAGACGGCGGGCGCGCTGTACGACGCGGGCTCCCAGCACGTCACCGACGTGTTCGTGGCGCCGTACGTGGACACGGAGAGCGTGCAGGCGCTCAGCACGGACGGCCACGTCCTGGCCTCCGTGACGGACGGCACCGCCCGCATCTGGGACGTCCCGACCGGCCGGAAGCTGCACGAGCTGGCCGGCCTCGGCGCGGGCGTGCAGAACGTCGCCGTGAGCCTCGACGGCCGCCTGCTGGCCGCCCTGGACGACAAGGGCGTGCGGCTGTGGGACGCCGTCACCGGCAGCCGGCTCGGCGGCCGGTTCGCGACCATGGCGGGCGGGTTCGGGGCGCTGGAGTTCGACCGCACAGGACGCCGGCTCGCGGTGCCGTACGGCTCCGACGGCGAGCAATGGTGGGACGTCGCCACCCGCACCCCCCTCACCGCCCCCGGCGGCGCGATACTCAACGGCGTCAGCCCCGACGGCCGCTACGGCTTCGTCGCCGACAGCGAGGACCGGTCCGAGGTGTGGGACCTGGGCCGCCGCCGGCGGCTGGACCTGCCCTCGCTGCCCGGCACCGGCACCTCCGTCGAGGCGAGGTTCAGCGACGACGGCCGCGCCCTCGTGGTCGTCGAGGACGTGCCCCGCCACGACAAGCCCAAGGTCCACCTGTACGAGCTGCCCTCCGGCACCTCCGAGTACGAGCTCGAAGGCGAGCACGCGCAGGCCGCGGACCTGGTCTTCGACGGCCGGTACGTGGCCACGTGGCGACCGGCTGACCTGCTCGTCCTGCGGCCGCGCGACAGCCTGGTGACCACTCTGGTGCTCCCGGTGCCGGAGGGCGTCACGCAGGTCCGCTTCGACCTGGCGGGCAAGGCCGTGCGCCTGCTGGACGCGGCGGGCGGCGTCTCCACCGTCGATGTCTCCACGCTGTTCGATCCCCGGCTCGGCGATGAGCTGCCCGACCTGCGGATGAGCCAGGACGGCCGGGTCCTGGCCGTCAAGCGGGACGAACGGCTCGAACTGCTCGACCCGGCGACCCGCCGCCGCCTGGCCGGCCCGATCGCCTGGAAGGGCGACGGCTCGGCGATGGCCTTCAGCGCGGACGGCAGGCGGCTGGCCTACGGCGACGGCGACCGCGTCCGCGTGCTCGACGTCGCGAGCGGGCGGGAGGCGCAGGCGTTCGAGCTGGCCGGGAAGGGGGCGGAGAAGGCCGACGCGCTCGCCTTCGACCCCGGCGGCCGGACCCTGGCCGTGCTGCCCTCCAGGTTCGAGGGGCCGCTGCCGCTGGAGCTGCACGACCTCGCGGGCTCGTGGGCGCGGACCACGAAGGTGACGGGCGCCGGGCCCATGAGCTTCGCGCCGGACGGTTCGCGGCTCCTCATGGGCGGCCCCGAGCTGCGGCTCTACGATCCGGTGGGCGGGACCGCGCTGCCGGTGGGGGCCGAGGCCCGGCGGGTCGGCGGCGCGTTCGCCTACAGCCCGGACGGCCGCCAGGTGGCCTTCTCGCATCCTGACCGGATCACGCTGTGGGACCGGGACCTGCGGACCATGCTCGGCGCCTTCCCCAGCGTGCCGGGCGCGGAGCAGCTGGCGCTGCCGGTCTGGTCGCCCGACGGGCGGCTGATCGCCACGTACGAGAAGGGCCCGCGGATCCGCCTGTGGGACGTGGCCTCGCGGCGGTACGTCGGGGTGGTGTTCGACGCGCTGGCGGAGTCGGCGGGCGACAACGCCTGGCTCGGCTTCTCGGCCGACGGCACAAAGCTGTACACGCTGGACGACGACGGCGCCTTCCGTACGCACGACCTCGACCGGCGGCATGTGGCCGCGACCGTGTGCGCCCGCGCCGGCCGCGCGCTCACGGCGGCGGAGTGGCGGACGTACCTGCCGGGGGTCGAGCCGTTCGACGTGTGCCGCTAGGACGCCCAGGCGACGACCTGGAACCAGACCGCCTTGCCGGGCGGCACGGGGTGCCAGCCCCAGTCGTGGGACAGGCTGTGGACGATGGCCAGCCCCCGCCCCCGGCAGGCCAGCGGATCGGCCTGGCCCATCCGGGGGAGTGCCGCGCACGAGTCGCGGACCTCCACGGTCAGCAGCCGCCCCTCCCGGACCACCACGACCCGGACGGGTTCCGCCGAGGGGGCGTGGGTGAGCGCGTTGGTGGCCAGCTCCGAGACGAGCAACTGGGCGATCTCGACGGCGGCCGCCGCCGCTTCGTGATCCTTGGCGACGTCGCGGACGAACCGCCGCACGGAGGAGACGCAGCCGGGCTGCCGGGGCATCCGCCGTTCGCCGAGGACCGTGTCCGGCAGGGGCCGCCGGTGGGCGAGCGTCACGGCGGGACTTTCGGATTTCATGTGGCCAGCGTGACGCCATATGACTACGGTCGGTAGTGGTCTGATTGCAAGGAGTGGACTTTGAAGTCCGTGCCGTTGGCGTTGAACTCGGGCGAGGGGAGGGCAGGGTGGCCGACTTCTATGCGCCTCAGGCGATATGGGGCAGGGAGTTGCGGCACTACCGAAAAGCGGCGGGCCTGACACAGGGGCAGCTCGCCGAGCGCATCCATTTCAGCGAGGGCCTGATCAGCGGCGTCGAGACCGGTCAGCTCCCGGCCAGCCCCGAGTTCGCCGAGGCCTGCGACAAGGCCCTCGGCACCGGCGGAGCCCTGCGCCGCCTGCTCGACTGGCGCAAGGGTCAGATCTTCCCCTCCTGGTTCGGCAAGTGGCACGAGAAGGAGCAGGCGGCGCTCACCCTGCGCACCTACGAGCCGCTCCTGGTGCCCGGCCTCCTGCAGACCGAGCAGTACGCCCGCGCCCTGCTGCGCGGCAACGAGGCCGCGGTGGCCGCGCGCATGGAGAGGCAGGCGATCCTTGCCCGCGACGACCCTCCGTCGCTGCGCTGCGTCATCGACGAGGCGGTGCTGTTCCGGCCCATCGGCGGGCCGGAGCTGATGAAGGGTCAGCTCCGGCGGCTGCTCGACGCGGTCACCCCGCGGCTCAGCATCCAGGTCCTCCCGCACGGGCTGCACTCCGGCTTGACGGGCGGCTTCGTGATCGCGACCCTGGACGGAGGCTCCGAGGTGTTGTACGCGGAAACCGCGGTGCGCGGCATCACGACGAGCGATCATGAGGACGTCTCGGCGGCCGTGGAGCGGTTCGAGGCCATCCGTACCGAGGCGTTGCCCTTGAGCATGTCCCTTGAAACGATAAAGAAAGCCATGGTGGAACGATGGACCTGAGCTGTGTCCAGTGGCAGAAGTCCAGTTTTTCCGGCGACAACGGCGGCAACTGCGTCGAGATCGCCGAGCTCAAGAACGTTCCTGGCGGCCCTGCGCACAAGGGCGGGCAGGCCGAGCTGGTCGTCGTGCGTGACTCCAAGGACCCCGACGGGCCCAAGCTGTTCTTCACGCCCGCCGAGTGGGACGCGTTCGTGGCGGGCGTGAAGGCGAGCGAGTTCGACCGCGCCCGGTAGTTCGCGGCGGGGTTCAGCAGGTGGCCGGACCGGCGTCCCGCTGGACCTCTATGGAGGGCGTCTCGCCCACGTGCGGCGGCATCGCGGACGCGGACATCAGCGGATCGCCCGGGGTGCCGCCGACCTTCTCCAGGAAGTCGGCCCACTCGGTCGGCACGGTGAGCGCGGTGATCGCGTACCACTCCCCGGCCATGGCGGGGTCGCCGCCTTCGAGCGAGACGGGCACGTCCCACTGGCCGGAGGCCCGTACGGGGTCGACGCGGTAGAAGCGGGTGTGCCTGGTGCGCGGCGTGCCGGTCGTGCGGCGTACGCCGATCAGCAGGGTCGTGCCCTCGGGCAGCGTGGCGGTGCCTCTCACCAGCGGGCAGGGCGAGGCGGTGGCCCCGGGGCCGGTGACGGGCGCGGTGATGGCGAGCCGGGGCGTCTCCCGCTCGCTCTGCGCCTGGCTGTACTTCACCACGACGCCGGGCAGGCCCACCAGCGTCGTGGCCATGCCGACAATGGCGGTGGCCCACTTCCTTCTGGCGCTCCATACGCGTGGAGCGGGCCCGGCGCCGCGGCCGAGCTTTCGATTCTTGGCCATTTGCGGTATTTCCCCCGATCGTGCGCCGCGAGATGGATGCGCGGAAACGCGACGAATCCGAATTTTTCCGGATAAACGTCGAATTGGAGTCTTTTGCTCAACGGGGTGGAAGGGTGTCAGTATGCACCCGATATCGGGTGATGCCGTTTCCCCTGCTCATACCCTTGATCGTCCGCGTAACCCCCGGCCGAGGGTGTTTTTGAGATCAACTTGACGGTCGTTCTCAAAGTGCGAATCAGCGGCTATTGGCCCAAATGCGCGCCGATTGCACGATCTCCTCAAGGTTGTCGCTGTGCGCGCCCTGCCAGTAGACCTGGCCGCAGTCGCCGCACCGGCCGTAGGCGTCGTAGCTGCGCCGGGTGCCGGCCTCCAGCAGCGGCCCGACCTCGTCCTTCGACACCGGCACGAGCACGCCGTTGCAGGCCGTGCAGCGCGTCCAGGGGGCCAGCGGCGGCTCGAAGCGTTCGAGCACGTCGCGGAGCTGGTCGGCGGGGCGCGAGCCGCGGACGTAGGCGCCCAGCCACAGCGCGCGGCGGCGCAGCAGGCCGCGGTCCTGGGTGAGCAGCACCCGCCGCTCCTCGTTGGCCTGCACCACCAGCGCCGGGTCGTCCATGTCGTTGTGGTACGCGGTGTCCACGCCGAGCAGCCGCAACCGCCGGGCCAGCGTGCCGAGGTGCACGTCGAGCAGGAACCGCGGCCCGGCGGGCAGCGGCTGCGGCCGGGGCACCGGGTGCACCTCGACCGTCTCGCCCGGCGCGAGCAGGTGGGACGGGGCCACGCCGCGGCCGTCCGACAGCATCGGGCCCGCCTCGGTCAGCGGGATGCCGAGCGACTCCACGTGATGGCCGAGCGTGGAGGTGCCGTCGATGGTCACCCGCTGCCACTCCCCACGGCGGCTCACGGGCACGAACATCCTCAGCTCGGCGGCGATGCGCAGGCGTGCGTCCCGTTCGGTCACACTGTCCATTCTGCGGGACCGGATACCGTGACATCATGCCCATGTCCCGCCGAGCCTTCCTCGGGCTCGCCGCGCTCGCGGTCGGCTGCTCCACGGCCAGGCCCGCCGAGCTGCGGCTGGTCACCGGGCTGGCGGGCGGCCCGTACGGCGCGCTCGGGCAGCGGCTGGCGGGCGAGCTGCGGCACGACGGGCTGACCGTGCGGGTGGTGGAGACCGCGGCCAGCGTCCAGAACCTGACCATGATGGCCGGCGGCCGGGCCGACGTCGGGTTCGCGCTGGCCGACAGTGCCGACGACGCGGTCAGGGTGCGCCACCAGCCGGTCTCCGCGCTGGCCCGGATGTACATGAACTACGTGCACCTGGTCGTGCGCGAGGGCGCGCGCGTCCCCGGCGTCGGCGACCTGGCGGGGCGGCCGGTGTCGATCGGGGTCGAGGGGTCGGGCACGGCGGTGACCGCGACGCGCGTGCTGTCGGCCGCCGGGCTGCGCACGCCGCCGCAGATCAGCAGGCTCGGCCTCGACGCCTCCGTCACCGAGCTGCGCGCCGGCCGGATCGAGGCGTTCTTCTGGTCGGGCGGCGTGCCGACGCCCGCGCTCGCCGCGCTCGACGACATCGCGCTGGTGCCGCTGGAGTCGCTGGTGCCGGTGCTGCGCCGCCGCTACGGGCCGGTCTACGAGCACGCCGCCGTGCCGGCCGGCGCGTACGGGCTGGCCAGGCAGGTGCCGACCGTGGGCACGCCGAGCTACCTGATGTGCCGTACGACGCTCCCCGACGACCTGGCCTTCACCGTCACCGAGACGCTCTTCCGCGCCCGCGACCGCCTCCAGGCCCCCTCGGCCCCCGGCGGCCGCCTCGACAGGCGTTACGCCATCGGCACCGGCGTCGTGCCCCTGCACCCGGGCGCGGCCCGCTACTACCGCTCGGTCTACGGCTGAGCCAGGGCCAGCTCGACCACCAGCCCGCGCGGCACGGCCGGCAGCAGCCGCAGGGTGGCCCCGCACGCCTTGGCCAGCTCGGCGGCGATGGCCAGGCCGAGCCCGCTGCCCGGGACGTTCGCGTGCGCCCCCGACCGCCAGAACCGCCCCAGCGCCTCGGCCCGCTCCTCCGCGCCCAGCCCCGGCCCGTCGTCGGCGACGCGCAGCACCCCGCCGTCGAGCGTGACCGTCACCGTGCCGCCCTCGGGGACGAACTTCTGGGCGTTGTCGAGCGCGATGTCGGCGATCCTGGCCGCCGCCTCCGGCACCACCGCGCCCGCCGGGACATCGGCCACCAGGCACACGCCCTTGGCCGCGAAGACCTCGCGCCACACCGCCAGCCGCTCGCCGAGCCCGACCTCCTTGCCCGCCAGGCCCGCGCCCGCCTCGACCCTGGCCAGCGCCAGCAGGTCCTCCACCAGCAGCGCCAGCCGGTCGAGCTCGGACATCGCCTCGGCGTACTCGGCGGTGCCCTCCTCGCGCAGGTGCGGCTCCAGGTTCTCCAGCCGCAGCCCGAGCACGGTGAGCGGGGTGCGCAGCTCGTGCGAGGCGTCGGCCACGAACGCGCGCTGCCGTTCCATCGCCGCCGAGACCGCGTCGGCCATCGCGTTGAAGCGCTCCTCCAGCCGCCGCAGCTCCGACGGGCCCGCCCCGGGATGCGCCCGCGCGTCGAGCCGGCCCTGCGCGATGGCCCGCGTGGTGCGGTCGAGCTCGGTCACCGGCCGCAGGATCCAGCGGGCCAGCCGCCGGGCCGCCAGCGCCGACCAGGCCAGCGCGACCAGCGCCCCCGCCGCCAGCGCGCCCCAGACCAGCGACACGTCCAGCCGGGCCTGGCCGGTCGGGGCCTCCAGCAGCACCACGCCGGACAGCTGCGCGTCACGACCGGCGGGCTCGGCCAGCAGCACCGTGGCCGGGCCGAACGGGCTGACCGTGGGCAGGTCCTCGGTCGTGCGGCCGGACAGCGCGAGCCGGGTCGCCTCCCGGTCGTCGGCCTCGAACCGGCCGGCCGAGACCAGGATCGAGCCGTCGCGGTCGCGCACCCGGACGGCCGCGCCGTACAGGTCGGCGTAGCGGGAGACCTCGATGATCAGGCCCGTACGGTCGTCGTCGCGGGCCGCGGCGTCGGCCAGCTCGGCGAACCGGGTGGCGTCGGCGCGCCGGTCGAGCAGCAGGCGGTTGGTCCGGTGGGAGGCGTAGGCCAGGCCGAGCGGCACCGCCAGCGCCGCGATCAGGAAGACGATCAGCGTGGTGAAGGTGACCACCAGCCGCGCGTTCATCCCGCCGGGCCCAGCCGGTAGCCGGTGCCGCGCAACGTCTCCACCAGCCCGGGACGCCCGGTCTTGGACCGCAGCCCCGCCACGTGCACGTCGAGCGACCGGGACGCCGACAGCAGCGGATCGCCCCAGACCTCGTCGAGGATCTCCTCCCGGCTGCGCACCACGCCCGGCTCGCGGGCCAGCAGCGCCAGCACGTCGAACTCGCGCCTGGTCAGCGCCACCGGCCGGCCGGCCACCGTGACCTGCCGGCACTCCAGGTCGATGCGCACGTCGCCGACGCACACCACGTGGTCGCGGGCCGGCATCGGACGCGTGCCGCGCCGCAGCACCGCCTCCATGCGGGCCATCAGCTCGACCGTGCGGAACGGCTTGACCAGGTAGTCGTCGGCCCCCGAGCGCAGGCCGCGCAGCACCTCGCGCTCCTGCGTGCGCGCGGTGACCACGATGAGCGGCACCGCCGAGACGCGGCGCAGCCGGCGCAGCACGTCGAGCCCGTCCATGTCGGGCAGGCCCAGGTCGAGCAGCACGAAGTCGACGCCCCCCGCCAGGCGGAGGGCGTCGACGGCCAGGCCGGCGCGGGTGACCGAATGGCCGTGCCGGGCCAGCGCCGTGGTGAGCGCGGAGGCGAGCCGATCGTCGTCCTCGACCAGGAGAACCCGCATGGTGCCAGGTTAGACGCGGGCGGTGACCGGATCCGACGGCTCGGCGCCCTCGCTGCGCGACAGCGCCGCGTCGCGGGTCTCGCGCATGGTCAGGTAGACGGCCAGGGAGACGGCGGCGCAGGCGGAGACGTACCAGTAGAAGCCGGACTCGATGCCCTTGTCCTTGAACCACAGGGCGACGTACTCGGCGGTGCCGCCGAACAGCGCGTTCGCGATCGCGTACGGCAGCGCCACCCCCAGCGCGCGCACGTGCGTCGGGAACAGCTCGGCCTTGACCACGGCGTTGATCGAGGTGTAGCCGGTGACGATCACCAGACCGGCGAGCGACAGGACGAGCGCGCCCCCGAAGCCGCTCGCCCCGCCCAGCGCGGTCATCAACGGCACCGTTCCCAGCATCGACCCGATCCCGAACGTGATCAGCAGCGGCCGGCGGCCGATGCGGTCCGACAGCGACCCCGCCAGCGGCTGCAGGCACATGAAGATGAACAGCGCGCAGAAGCTGACCAGCGTGGCCGTCTCCTTCGGCAGGCCCGCGGTGTTCGACAGGTACTTGGTGAGGTACGTCGTGTAGGTGTAGTACGCGACCGTGCCGCCCATGGTCAGGGCGATGACCAGCAGCGCCTCCTTCTTGTGCGCCAGGAGCTGCCTGATGGTGCCCTTGTCCCTGCGCTCCTCTTCCTCCTCGCCGTACGCCTCGGTCTCCAGCAGGCTGCGGCGCAGGTAGAACACGACGGCGGCGGCCGCGGCCCCGACCACGAACGGGATGCGCCAGCCGTAGGAGTTCAGGGCCTCCTTCGACATCGTGTTCTGCAGGATGATCTGCAGGCCGAGGCCGACGAGCTGGCCGGCGGTCATGGAGACGTACTGGAAGCTGGAGGCGAAGCCGCGCCGGCCGCGCGGGGTGGCCTCGGTCAGGTACGTGGCGCTGGCGGCGTACTCGCCGCCCACCGACAGGCCCTGGAGCAGCCGCGCGACCACCAGGACCAGCGCGCCGGCGTAACCGACCGACTCGTACGTCGGCGCGATGGCGATCAGCAGCGCGCTGGCCGACATCAGCGTGACGGTGAGCGTGAGCGCCGCCTTGCGGCCCCGGCGGTCGGCGTAGCGGCCGAGCAGCCAGCCGCCGAGCGGGCGCATGAAGAAGCCGACGGCGAAGATGGCCGCGGTGTTGAGCAGCTTGGCCGTGTCGTCCCCGTCAGGGAAGAACGAAGCGGCGAAGTACACGGCGAAGCTGCTGTAGACGAACCAGTCGTACCACTCGACCAGATTGCCGACGGAGCCGCCGATCACTGCCTTCCACGGCACGCGCGCTTTGTTCATGTAGGACCTCCTGGGGGGAGTGGATGCAGGCCAGAGCCTCTCCCCAGAAGGTTGTTCGGACAAGGTGCGGCGGCTCAGATCTAACGTGCGCTTAACATCGGGTTCTCCTCAGCGCAACGGGGGACGGGCGTTCTTGGCGCGTTCGAGCGCCAGATCGGCCCACCACTCGCCGCTCTCCGGCGCCACCACGCCGCGTTCGGGGTCCTCGTCGCCGTTCGTGCCGCGCCGGCATCGTCCGCCGGAGCTGCCGGCCCGGGTGATCCACAGGTAGGCGTCCGCCAGCTCCTCGCCGGTGTCGGTGGTGGGCCGCTCGCCGACGCCCCGGCCGGGCGGGTTGCACCAGGTCTGCGGGTCTTTGTACTTCTTCGTCGGCGACCACTGGCCCTGGCCGTTCCTGGCCGTGTCCACCACGAAGTGCGGCAGGTCGCCGCCGGGGTCGGCGTCCTTCGGGCAGGTGGCGCCGCCCGTCCTGCGCATGACGGCGATGCAGGCCGACAGCGACTTGCCGTACTCGACGGCCTTGGGGGTGGGCTGGAAGGAGGCGGTGTTGACGAAGAACCCGTCGGCCTGGTCGATGCCCGCGCCGATCAGGCGCCGGGCCATCACCTCGGTGCCGGGGTAGAGGTCCTGGCTGCCGTCGAGGTAGACGGCCGTGCCGGGGTGCCCGGTCTTGAGCGACTTCACGGCCTCGCGCAGGTCGCGGTAGCGCTGCTCGGCCGTGCCGGCCGCCGTGCAGTCCTTGGTGCCGGGCAGGTTGACCAGGCTGGACGGCTCCAGGATGACCACGGCCTTGCGGTCGCCGACCTGACGCGCCACGCCCCTGACCCACTCCTGGTAGGCCGTCATCTCGGCGGCGCCCGTGGCGGCGCAGTCGCCGCCGCCCGGCATGTAGTTGATCAGGAACACCGGCACGCCGCCCGCCTCCTGCGCGGCGGTCACGGCGCTCTCGACCGTGGCCCTGACCTCGGGCTGGTTCAGGCGGATGGCGTGCGGGACGGCGGCCAGCCGGTCCATGAGCGCGGCGTCGGCCGGGCGGTCCTTCCGCCACACGGCGGCCTGGCGGGCGGCGGCCTTCTCCTTCTCGGACCAGAAGGTGACGCCGTTCTCGCGCAGCGGGTTGCGGGGGGTCGCGGTGGAGGCCGGTTCGGGACCCGCGGTCGTGCGGGTGGTCGCGGGGGTGGTTGCGGGGGTGGTCGCGGGGGTGTCGTCGTGGGGCCACAGCAGGGCCGTGGTGGCGCCGGCGGCCGCCACCACGACCGCCGCGGTTGCGGCCAGCAGTCTCGTACGCCGCTTCCCCGCCGTCGTCCCGTCCGTCCCTTCGGGAGGAGGGGGGACGGTGGCCGGCGTCCCGTCAACGGGAGGGGGAGGGGGGAGGGTGGCCGGCGTCCCGTCAGCGGGAGGGGGAGGGGGGAGGGTGGCCGGTGTCTCGGCGGGGGGCGGGGGGCCGTCGGACGGGGCTGCGGGGTGTGGGGGCGGGGTGGGGAGGGCGGCTGAGGGGGTGGCGGTGCTGAGGGCGTCCATCAGGTCCTGGGCCGTGGGACGGGCGGCCGGGCTCTTGGCCAGGGACGCGGTCACCAGGTCGAGCAGCGGCCCCGACAGCCCCCGCAGCTCGGGAGCCTCGTTGACGATGCGTAACAGGATCGTCGGCACCGACCCCGACCCGAACGGCGGCAGCCCACCGGCGGCGAAGGCGACCGTGCAGCCCCACGAGAAGATGTCCGAGGCCGGCCCGACCTGCGACCCCGCCACCTGCTCGGGCGACATGTACGACGGCGTCCCCACGATCGCGCTGCTCATCTCCGACTCCGCCAGCCGCGCGATGCCGAAGTCGATGACCTTGGGCCCCACCCGGGACAGCAGCACGTTCGACGGCTTGAGGTCGCGGTGCACGACCCCGGCCCCGTGGATGGCCCGCAACGCCATCGCCATGGCCGCGGCCAGCCCGTCGAGCGCGGAGCCCGTCAGCGGCCCGGAGCCGCGCACCGCGTCGTCCAGGCTGGGGCCCTCGACGTACTCGGTGACCAGGTACGCCACGTCCGCGTGCACGTCGGCGTCGAGCACCGGGGCGGTGCAGAAGCGGGCGACCCGCCGGGCCGCGGCCACCTCGCGGGCGAACCTGCGCCGGAAGTCGGGGTCGGCGTCCATCCTGGCGCGGATGAGCTTGACGGCCACCCGTGCGCCGCCCGGGCCCTCGCCCAGGTAGACGACGCCCATGCCGCCCTCGCCCAGCCGGCCCAGGAGGGCGTAGCGCCCCACCCGCCGCGGATCCGCGTCCCGTAACGCCTCCACCGTCATGACGAGTCAGGTTAGCCGGGGAAAGGTCAGACCGTCAGCCGCCACTCGTCCCACTCGTCGAGCAGCTCGAACCCCATGGCCTCGTTGATGGCCAGCATGTGGGCGTTGGACGTGGCGTTCCAGGTGATGATCTGCTCCAGGTGCGGCTCGCGCTCGCGCAGCCACAGCAGGTTGGACAGCTTGAGCAGCAGGCCCAGGCGATGGCCGCGGTGCTCGCGCAGGACGGTGGTGTCGGCCTGGTGGCCCCAGCCGTCGGAGCGGTCAGCGGTGAGGTAGATCCGCGTGTAACCGGCGGGCGCGCCGTCGGACTCGCGCCTGGCGATCATCGTGTAGCAGGTCTCGCCGTTGATCGTGACGCGCTCCTCGCGCAGGCGCAGGCGGTCGAGGCTGAAGGTCATGTCCTCGACGTCGGCGTCGCGGGGGGCGTCGTTCATGCCGCTCATCAGCGTGGCGAGGTCGGCCAGCAGCTCAGGACCGGCCGGGCCGGCGAACCGCTCGACGCGGTAGCCGGGCACCTCCGGCAGCATGCCGCGCAGCGCGGCCCAGTCGGCCGTGCGCAGGTCGAGCGTGCGGCGGGCCTCCCGGAGCGCGACCGTCATCCCGTGGGCGCGGGCGAAGCGGGCGCCGACGCCGGTGGTGGGGGTCTCGGTGAGCAGCAGGGTGCGGCCGTGGGCGCGCATCCGGACGAGGACGTGCTCGAACAGCTCGCCGCCGAGGCCGCGGCCGCGCAGCTCCGGCCGGACCACGAGCGGGAAGAGCCAGCCCATGTGCCGGTTGTCGTACTGGTGCAGCGCCAGGGAGTAGCCGCCGGCGACCTTGCCGCCGTCGGTCGCCACCCAGGTCTCGGCCAGGTCGCCGGGGCCGCCCAGGCGGGCGATGGCGGAGAGGCGGGCGAGTGACAACTTGGGGCCGGGCTCGTGCGCGTGCGCGGCCAGGTAGGCGTCGTGCAGGCCCGTCATCAGCTCGCCCGGCCGGTCGAAGTCGATTGGCTGGATGTGCATCCGTCCAGCCAAGCGCATCGGCGTGGCGTCTGGCCAGCCGTTTTACCGCCGGTGGGCCCTACTGCCGGTAGTTCTCCACCTCGCCGGCCGGGCGGACGGCCGCGCCGTCGGGGTCCTCGCCCGCGCCGCGCCTGGCCCGGCGCTGCCGCAGCAGGTCCCAGCACTGGTCGAGCGCCACCTCAAGCTGCTTGACCCGCGCGTGCTCCTCGTCGGAGGTGACCTCGCCCGCCGACAGCCTGCCGCGCAGCTCGTGCTCCTCGGCGACCAGAGCGCTGATCCTGGTGAGAATCTCGTCGTCCCGCATGCCCAAGACTCTAACGACTGCGTGATAGAACACGCCCTATGTCTGGTATCGCGCTGGTAAGGAAGCCCGGACCCCGGATCGCCGAGGGCATCGTCACGCACATCGAGCGCGTGCCCGTGGACCACGAACGCGCACGTCACCAGCACGACGCCTACGTCGCGGCGCTGGCCGCGGCCGGATGGCGGCCGGTCTACGCCGAGGACGCCGACCACCTGCCCGACGCGCCCTTCGTGGAGGACGCCGTGGTGGTGTCGGGGCGCCTGGCCGTGCTCACCCGGCCGGGCGCGCCGGAGCGGCGTCCGGAGGTGGAGTCCGTCGAGCGGGCCGTACGGGAGCTCGGCCTGAAGGCGGTCCGGATCGCCCGCCCCGGCACCCTGGACGGCGGCGACGTGCTCCAGGTCGGCCCCACCGTGTACGTCGGCAGGTCGGCCCGCACCGACGACGAGGGCGTCAGCCAGCTCGCCGCCCTGCTGCCCGAGCGGCGGGTCGAGCCCGTGGGCCTGCGCGGCGTGCTGCACCTGAAGTCGGCGGTGACCGCCCTGCCCGACGGGACGCTCATCGGCGATCCCGGTCGCGTCGAGCTGCCGGGCCTGCTGGAACCGCCGGAGGAGCCGGGCGCGCACGTGGTGCCGCTGGGCGGCGACCGGGTGCTGCTGGCCGCCTCCGCCCCGCGGACCGCGGCGATGCTGGAGAGGCGCGGGCTCGTCGTGACGAGGGTGGACATCTCGGAGTTCGAGCGGCTGGAGGGCTGCGTCACCTGCCTGAGCGTGCTCATCCCGGACTAGCGGTGGCGCGTGTCGGAATTTCGCGGCCCTGACCAGGTGTTTCACCATCGGTGGACCGATCGGCTCTCATGATGTGAGATCAAGGGCAGCGAATCCCGAGACGTCTGGTAGCGTGCTTGGCATGCTGCGCGGGCTGCTTCTTAGCTGCCGCGGCGAGGGCCTGTAAGGCCGGCTCCCTCGTCGCGGAGCCAGTCATGCGCGTCGGCCGCTTTCGACTCGACTTTCGACTCGACCGACGAGGAGCAGCAGAGATGAACGCCCAGCAGCCCAGCCCCATGCCGGCCCATCGCTATCAGCCGTTCGAACCGATCCGGCTGGCCGATCGCACCTGGCCCGACCAGGTCATCACCAAGGCGCCCCGGTGGTGCGCGGTCGACCTGCGCGACGGCAACCAGGCCCTGATCGACCCGATGGACTCCCACCGCAAGCTCCAGATGTTCGAGCTGCTGGTACGCATGGGCTACAAGGAGATCGAGGTGGGCTTCCCGGCCGCCTCCCAGACCGACTTCGACTTCGTCCGGCAGATCATCGACGAGGGCCGCATCCCCGACGACGTCGTCATCCAGGTGCTGACCCAGGCCAGGCCCGAGCTGATCGAGCGCACCTTCGAGGCGATCGAGGGCGCCAAGCAGGCCATCGTCCACCTGTACAACTCGACCTCCACCCTCCAGCGCCGCGTCGTGTTCGGCCAGGACAAGGAGGGCATCACCGCCATCGCCGTCGAGGGCGCCAAGCTGGTCAGGAAGCTGGCCGAGGCCACCGACGTCGACGTCTTCTACCAGTACTCGCCCGAGTCGTTCACCGGCACCGAGCTGGAGTACGCCGTCGAGGTGTGCGACGCCGTCAACGAGGTGTGGCAGCCCACCCCCGACCGCAAGGTCATCATCAACCTGCCCGCCACGGTCGAGATGGCCACGCCCAACGTCTACGCCGACCAGATCGAGTGGATGCACCGCAACCTGCGGCACCGCGACTCGATCGTGCTGTCGCTGCACCCGCACAACGACCGGGGCAGCGCCGTGGCCGCCGCCGAGCTGGGCTACATGGCCGGCGCCGACCGCATCGAGGGCTGCCTGTTCGGCAACGGCGAGCGCACCGGCAACGTGTGCCTGGTCACCCTGGGCATGAACCTGTTCTCGCAGGGCGTCGACCCCGAGATCGACTTCAGCGACATCGACGAGATCCGCCGCGTCACCGAGTACTGCAACCAGCTCCCGGTGCACCCGCGCCACCCGTGGGGCGGCGAGCTGGTCTACACCGCCTTCTCCGGCTCCCACCAGGACGCCATCAAGAAGGGCTTCGAGCACCTGGAGCGCGACGCCGCGGCGGCCGGAACGCCGGTGGCCGAGTTCACCTGGGCGGTGCCCTACCTGCCGATCGACCCCAAGGACATCGGCCGCACCTACGAGGCCGTCATCCGGGTCAACAGCCAGTCGGGCAAGGGCGGCGTGGCCTACATCATGAAGGCCGACCACCAGCTCGACCTGCCGCGCCGGCTGCAGATCGAGTTCTCCAAGGTCGTGCAGGCCCGCACCGACGCGGGCGGCGGCGAGATCAGCCCCACGGCCATGTACGAGATCTTCCGCGACGAGTACCTGCCCAACCCCGCCAACCGCTGGGGCCGGCTGAGCCTCATGGCCCACCGCCACGAGTCGACCGTCGACGACAAAGACCGCATCGGCGCCGACGTGCGCCTCGACGGTGAGATCCGGGAGATCGCGGGCGTCGGCAACGGCCCGATCTCGGCCTTCATCGACGCCATCGCCGGCGTCGGCATCAAGGTGCGGGTCCTCGACTACGTCGAGCACGCGATGAGCGCGGGCAGCGACGCCAAGGCCGCCTCCTACCTGGAGTGCGAGGTCGACGGGCAGGTGCTGTGGGGCGTGGGCATCGACGCCAACACCACCACGGCCTCGCTCAAGGCCATCATCTCGGCGGTCAACCGCGCCGCGCGCTGACGTTCTCGCGGAAGGGGCAGGAGTGCACATGCGCTCCTGCCCCTTCCGGCTTGCGGGGACGTTCCGGTCACGCGGCGAGGCCGAGTGTGGCGGCGGCCAGCCGCAGCGCGTGGTCGAAGGCCGCCCGCCGGCTGTCGATCGTGTTGTTGAACTGGCCGAACACCTCGAAGTTGACCCAGCCGTACAGCGTCGCCCAGGACGCCATCGCCCGCCACACCACGTCGTCGGGCACGCCGGGCATCAGGGCGCGGATGTTCTCGGCGTCCGCGGCCACCTCGGCGGGCGGCTCGGGGGCGGCCGGCGGGTGCAGCTCGCCCGCGTCCCAGGCGTCGACGACGAGCGCGCCGAGCACGGTGACGTCGCGCAGCCGGGCCGCGATGGTGTCCTGCGGCGCCTGGTAGCCCGGCACGGGCGAGCCGTAGAGCAGGGCGTACTCGTGGGGGTGGGCCACCGCCCAGTCGCGCACGGCATGGCCGGCGGCCAGCCAGCGGCCGAGGTGGGCCGTGCGCGGGCAGGCGGCCTCGGCCTGCTCGACGGCCTGGCCCAATGCGTTGTAGCCGTCGATGATCAGGGCGGTCAGCAGGTCGTCGCGGCTCGGGAAGTAGCGGTAGATGGCCGAGGAGACCATGCCCATCTCCCGCGCCACGGCCCGCAGCGACAGGCCGCCCGCGCCGTCGGTGGCCAGTTGGCGGCGGGCGATGTCGGTGATCTCCCTGGTGAGCTCGGCTCTCACGCGCTCTCGCGCGGTACGGCTGGCTGTCATGCACAGCAGGTTATCAGAGCACTGGCAAAAAACGAGAGCACTGCTCTTGACGAGTGCCGCTCTTTTTAGAGAGCATTGCTCTCGTAAGCGAACAGCGCACCCCCTCAGGAGATCTCCATGCTCGCCCTCGCCAAGAACGCCAACGCCGCCCTGATGTTCTTCCTGGAGCTCGGCGTGCTGGGCGCGGTGGCCTACTGGGGCTTCACGCTCAGCCCGAACTGGGCGATCAAGCTCCTGGCGGGGCTGGGCGGCCCGGCGCTGTTCATCGCCGCGTGGGCGCTGTTCGGCGCGGGCGGCGGCGCGAACGCCACCATCCCGCTCACCGGCCTGGCCCGCGTCGGGCTGGAGATCGTCTGGTTCGGCGGCGGCGCGCTCGCGCTCTACGCCGCGGGCCGGGTCACCCCGGCGATCGTCTTCGCCGCCGTCTTCGTCGTCAACGCGCTGCTGCGCGTCATCTGGAAGCAGGTCTGATCATGGGTAAGCACGTCGTCGTGGGGTCCGGCCAGGTCGGCTCGCACCTGGCCGCCAAGCTCGCCGCGCAGGGGCACGAGGTCGTCGTCGTGACCCGCTCGGGCCGCGGGCCGGAGGGCACGGTCAGGGTGGCCGCCGACGTGGCCGACCAGGCCCGGCTGTCCGAGCTGGCCAAGGGGGCCGACGTCCTTTACAACTGCGTCAACCCGGCCTACCACCGGTGGCTGACCGACTGGCCGCCGATGGCCGCCTCGTTCCTGGCCGCCGCCGAGTCGAGCGGGGCCGTGCTGGCCATCCTGGGCAACCTCTACCCGTACGGGCCCGTCTCCGGCCCGATGACCGAGGACCTGCCGCCGGCCTCCACCACCCCCAAGGCCCGGGTGCGGGCCAGGATCTGGCACGACGCGCTGGCCGCCCACCGCGAAGGGCGGATCAGGGTGACCGAGGTGCGCGGCTCGGACTTCTTCGGCCCAGGTGCCACCGACCAGTCCCACCTGGGCACCCGCTTCATCCCCGCGCTCAAGGCCGGCCGGACGATCCGGCTCGTCTTCCCCGCCGACGTCCCGCACAGCTGGACCTACCTGCCGGACGTGGCCGACGCCCTGATCACCGCCGGCGCCGACGAGCGGGCCTGGGGCCGCCCGTGGCACGTGCCCACCAACGACCCGATGACCTTCCGCGAGGTCGGCGCCCGGATGGCCGCCCTGCTGGACCTGCCGGAGCCCAGGATGACCACGCTGCCGTGGCCGCTGCTGCGGGCGTCCGGGCTGTTCTCGCCCATGATCGGCGAGCTGCGGCACGTGCGCTACCAGTTCACCGCGCCCTATGTGCTCGACTCCTCGGCGTTTCAGCAGGTCTTCGGCGTCGCGCCTACGCCGGTGGAGGCCGCGCTGAAGGCTACGCTCGACGGATGAAGATAGCCATGATCGGCCTGGGCGACATCGCGGAGAAGGCGTACCTGCCCGTGCTCGCCGCCCAGTCCCTCGACCTCCACCTGTGCACCCGCAACACCGCGCGGCTCGACCGGCTCGGTGACGCCTACCGCGTCGCCGACCGGTCCACCAGCGTCGACGAGGTGATCAAGGCGGGGGTCGACGCCGCGTTCGTGCACGCCGCGACCGAGGCGCACCCGGAGATCGTCGAGCCGCTGCTCAGCGCGGGGATCCACGTCTACGTCGACAAGCCGATCGCCTACAGCCTGGCCGAGTCCGAGCGCCTGGTGCGCCTGGCCGAGTCCGAGGGCAGGTCGCTGATGGTCGGGTTCAACCGCCGCCACGCCCCCGGCTACGCGGGGCTCATGGCCCTTCCGCGTCATCTCGTGCTGATGGAGAAGAACCGCGACAACTACCCCGACGCGCCCCGGCGGGCCATCTTCGAGGACTTCATCCACGTCGTGGACACGCTCAGGTTCCTGGCCCCCGGCCCGGTCACCGAGACCAGGATCCGCACCCGCGTCCGCCGCGACCTGCTCGAACACATCGTCCTTGAGCTGTCGGGCGCCGGGTTCACCGCGATCGGCGTCATGAACCGGGTCAGCGGCGCCGCCGAGGAGACCTGCGAGGTCATGGGCGACGGCATCAAGCGGCGGGTGGTCAACCTCGGCGACGTCCTCGACTACGAGGGCGGCGAGACGCTCACCAGGCGGCCCGACTGGGTGCCGGTCGCCCGGCAGCGCGGCATCGAGCAGATCTGCCAGGAGTTCCTGCTCGCGGTCCGCGAGGGCCGGGTGATCACCGCCGACGACGCCCTGATCACCCATGCCATCTGCGAAGAGGCCGTCAGCCAGGCTTCCTGACCCGCATCGACTCGTCGGCCCTGGCGAACATCCGGTCGAACGTCGTCCCGCCCAGCCGGGCCAGCACCGTGTAGCCGTCGGTGTCGCTCAGCGGGCTGGAGGAGGAGACCACGCCCGCCACCGAGTCGCCGTACAGCACCGGGCCGCCGCTCCCCCCGGCGGCGGCATGGCAGTTGCGGGTGACCATCAGCCCGGGGCCCACCGTCGAGCCCTCGACCGCGTCGCCCAGGCAGCGGTACATCTGCGTGCCGGGGTAGCGCTTGCCGGCCGGGTAGCCGAGCAGTTCCAGCCCGCGCAGCCCGGCGCCGCGGCTCGTGCGCAGAGGCGGCAGGCCCTGGCCGACCACGTCCTCCAGCGGGCGCCTGCCCTTGACGACCCCGACCAGGCCGACGTCGTACGGCAGCACGTCGGGGGAGTCGGGGTTCGCCCGCCAGCGGTCCGGCGCCCACGTGCGCACCGCGGACCAGACGCCGTGCCGCGGGTTGCCCCTGTCGAACCCGGGCATGAAGACCAGCCGCTTGAGCGGCCGGCCGTCGTGGTAGAGGCAGTGCGCGGCCGTCAGCACCAGGCTGCGGCTGCGCGAGCCGATGACCGCGCCGCCGCACCACACGTCGGTGCGGGTGACGGGGTCATGGCCGAGCAGCACGCCGGTCAGCCGCCGCGCCCCCGTGTAGGGGCGCGGGACCGGCGCGTAGCCCAGGCGGTCGCCGTCCGGGGTCAGCACCTGGGGGACGGGGACGCTGCGCTGCGCGACATCGGTGAGGCCAGCCGGATCGAGCAGGACCAGAGACAGTACCAACCTGAGCACTTTCCCACTCTACGGGGAAGATGATCAATGCTCTGACCTGCGACACCAAGGTTTACCTAAGTGGGGGATTGTCATGCGTCGTACTGGGCGCCCAGGGCGCGCAGGCGGGCGTGGGCGTCCTCGTACACCGATGGGGCGCCCAGGTAGGTCTTGGGCAGCTTGGCGACCATGGTGTAGTTGGTGTCGCACACGTTCCCGACCGGCGCCTGGCCGGCCTGGCTGACGAGCTGGTACGCGTCCAGCGTGTCGAGCCCGGTCAGCTCCGAGGTCCAGGTCACCAGGTCGTGCTGGCTGATGCGGTAGGCGTCCTCCAGGGGCCTGGCCGAGCCGGTGGACATCAGGTGCAGGTCGTCCTCCAGCCGGGGCCACGGCGTGGCCACGCCCTTGATCAGCTCGACCGCGACCACGGTGTTCATGGCCGACTCCACGGCCGTGCCGCAGACCTCGCCGTGCCCCTGCAGGCCGTGGCCGTCGCCGATCGAGAACATGCCGCCCTCGACGTTGACGCCCAGGTAGACGGTGACGCCCGCGCGCAGCTCGGGGGTGTCCATGTTGCCGCCGTGCGCGTCGGGGGTGATGGTCATGCGGGCCTCGTTCGCGCCCGGGGCCACGCCCACCGTGCCGTGCATCGGGTCGAGCGGCAGCGCCACGCTGAAGTCGCTGTTGCGCGCGTGGTAGACGGCCACGCCCTTGTCCACGTCGATGTCGTAGCGCCAGACCCGCTCCTCCAGCGGCGGCTGGAGCGTCGCCGTGGTGTGGGTGCCGGTCAGCGCGCCGAAGTGCGGGAACGTGGTGGAGACCGCCCAGTCGCGGGCCGGGGTGATCTTCACGAAGTGCAGCGCCAGCGTGTCGCCCGGCTCGGCCCCCTCCACGTGGAAGGGACCGGTGACGGGGTTCAGGTACGGGAACTCGCAGACCCGCGACGGCAGGTCCTCCACGGTCCGCACCCGGCCGCCGAAGCAGTCCTCGGTGTACAGCTCCAGCACCGTCCCGGGCCGGACCCTGCCCAGGGCGGCACGGCCGCCGAAGGTGTAGCTGAGCTCCTCCGGCGTGGGGTGGTAGGAGACGACGTTCACTTGACCTCCGAGGGGAGAACGGGCCTGCGGCCGATCAGATAGCTGACGCCCAGGACGGCGAGACCGACCGCCAGCCAGATCAGGCCGACCGTCTGGGTCACCAGTTTGGTGTTGTACACCACGGCGGCCAGGACGAGGAAGCCTATCGCCGGCGCGATCAGATGGGCCCACACGTTCCCGCTGCGCCTGCGGAAGAAGTGGTGGACGACGACGGCCACGTGCAGGATCAGGAAGGCGGTCATCGCGCCGAAGTTCACCAGCTGGCTGAGCAGGGCGATGCCGTCGTCACGGCTGTTCATGTAGAGGCCGATGCCCAGCGACAGCACGGCGACCGCCAGCGTGGCGTTGACCGGCACCTGGTGCTTGGGGTGGACCTTGGCCAGGAACGAGGGGAGCATGCGGTCGCGGGCCATCGCGAACAGCAGCCGCGAGGTGGCCGCCTGGGCGACCAGCGAGTTGGCGAAGCCCCACGCGATCGCGGTGGCGACGGCGGTCAGCACGCTCAGCCAGTGGCCGCCGGCGAACTCCGCCATGCGGTAGAAGGCGTCGCCGTTCGGGTCGCCGGCCTTGATCAGCTGGGCGCGGTCGGGCATGAGCAGCGCCGCGACCCACGTCTGCGCCACGAACAGCACCGCGGCCAGTGCGAGCGCGGCCACCATCGAACGGCCGAGCCGCCGGCCGTCCTCCTTGTTCTCCTCGGCGAGGGTGGAGATGCCGTCGAAGCCGAGGAAGGACAGCACCGCCGTGGCCGCCGCGCCGAACACCAGCGTCCAGTTGAACGCGGAGGACTCGAAGATCGGCGTGAGCGCGCCCGCCTGGGCCTTGCCCTGCGCCAGGGCGATGCCGCCGACCACCAGGAAGATCGCCAGCACGGCCAGCTCGGCGACCAGCATCACCCGCGTGATGCGCGCGGTCATCTGGATGCCCATGTAGTTGACGGCCGTGTTGAGCAGCACGAAGATGACCAGCCAGCCCGACACCGGGATGCCCGGCACGAACGAGTTCATGGCCAGGCTGGCGATGAGGTAGAGCAGCGACGGCACCAGGATGTAGTCGAGCAGGATCGCCCATCCGGCGATGAACCCGACCGGCGCCGAGATGCCGCGCCCGGCGTAGGTGTAGACGGAGCCGGCCATGGGGAACGCCTGGGCCATCTGCGAGTACGACAGCGCCGTGAACGCCATGGCGACCAGGCCGATGATGTAGGCCAGCGCGACCATGCCGCCGGACGACTGGAACACGCCGCCGAAGATGCCGAACGGTGCGATCGGCACCATGAAGATCAGGCCGTAGATCATCAGGTCGGCGAAGCCCAGAGAGCGTTTGAGCTCCTGGCGGTAGCCGAACTGCTCAACGGTGCTCATGTTGCGCGGCTCCTTGGTGAGGTTGGGGGGCGTTTCGCACCTTAGAGCCAAAGCTTTCTAGTGAAAAGGTTTCTCAAGCAAGAAATCCAGGCCGTCCGCCCTGCCGAGGTGCACCGTGCGCCGCACCTGCCGGTTCAGCAGCGTGAGCGGGCCGCGCGCGCTGACGATCGTGGTGCCGTCGGCCACCGCGTCGAGGGCGGGGACGGCCAGGCTGCCCGCCCGTGCCGACAGGGCGGCGAGCATCGCGACGGCCTCGTAGCAGCCCTGGCCGTGGGCGTTGAGCATGGGGGCGTGCGGGCCGAAGCGTTTGGCGTACCGCTCGGCGAAGTGCAGGCTGGCCTCGGTCGGCAGGTCGCGGAAGTAGCCCATCGACGCGTAGAGCTCGCCGGTGCCGTCGCCGCCGATGCCGAGCAGGCCGTGCTCCTCCAGCGCCCCGCACAGCCGGGCCGCGCCGAGGCCGGCGGCCGCGTAGGCCCGGTTGAAGGCGACCAGGTCGCTGCCGATCAGCGTGAGCAGGATCGCGTCGGGGCGGGCGTCGGCGATCCGGCCGAGCCAGGAGGCCGCCCCGCCGTACCGGACGAACGCCTCGCCGACGACGGTCGCGCCGCGCGCGCGCAGCCGGCGGCGGGCGCCCGCGTGCACCAGGCGCGGCCAGACGTAGTCGTTGCCCAGCAGGTACCAGCGGCGCGCCCGGTGGACGCTGACCAGCCACTCGATGCCCGGTTCGAGCTGCCTGCCGGGGGTCTCGCCGAGGAAGTAGACGCCCGGCGCGTGCCCGCCCCCCTCGTACGGCGGCGCGTACACGAACGGGACCCGCCCGCCGATGGCCGCGACCACGTCGATGCGCACGTCGCTGGCGTGCGTGCCCACCACCGCCTCGACCGTGCCGGACGCGACCAGGCCGGCCACCTCGGCCGCCACCTCGCGCCCCGGCCGCCCGCCGTCGATCAGCACCAGCTCGATCCGCCTGCCGAGCACGCCGCCCCGGGCGTCGACCTCCTCGGCGGCCAGCACCGCGCAGTTGATCGCGCACGGCCCCACCAGCCCGAGCACCCCCGACACGGGCACGACCAGGCCGATCCGGACCGCGTCCGAGGGGATGAGCCGGGCCTCGAAAGGATCGACGATGGCCGCCACGCCGACGAGTATCCTCCGAACTAGCTCTCCGGTGAAAGGACCTGATGTGTCATGGCTAAATCCGGGCTGGGGTCCTCACTCGCGTACGTGCTCAGCCGCGCCGAACGCGAGGTCACGCGCGGCCTGGCGGCGACCCTGGCCGGCGAGGACGTCACCGTCGAGCAGTGGCGCATCCTGCGCGCGCTGGCCGACGGGCGCGGCCACTCGATGGGGGAGCTGGCCGAGGCGGTGCTCATGCCGCACCCGACGCTCACCAAGGCGGTCGACCGGCTGATCGACCGGGCGCTGGTCCACCGGGGCGCGTCGGCGGGCGACCGGCGGCGGGTGGCGGTGTTCCTCGCCGACCGGGGGCGCGACCTGCTGGCCCGCGTCGACGGCGCGGTGGCCGACCATCACCGGGCCATCGCCGCCGCGTTCGGCCAGGAGCGCACCGAACGGCTGATGCGCGAGCTGGACGAGCTGGCCGCCGCCCTCGACCGGGCCTCCGCTCAGCCGCCGGGCCCGGTCAGTCCAGCCAGTACGTGTCGTGGCGGATGAAGAACTCGGCCTTCTCCTCCTCGCTCTTGCCGGCCAGGTCGAGCAGCCCCTCGAAGTAGCCCTCGCGCGGAGCGCCGGGGGCGAAGTGCAGCAGCATGGTCGCGGGCTCGCCCGACTCGTTGCGGAAGGCGTGCACGCCGCCCTCGGGCACGTGCACCCAGTCGCCGGGGCGGGTGTCGATCCAGCGGCTGCCGTCGTAGATCCGCACCGATCCGTCGAGGACGTAGAACGACTCGGAGATCGACTTGTGGAAGTGGGGGCTCGGGCCGGACGGCTCGGGCCCCATCACCCAGCGGTAGAGCCCGAACTGGCCGTTGGTGGTGGCCCCGGTGGCCAGGTAGTGGACGGTGTTGCCGCTCGGGTAGGTCAGCTCGGGGGCGTGCTCGTAGGGGCGGTACGTGGCGGACAGCTCGCCGGTGTCGCCCGGATAGCGCGGTTCCGGATAGGTCATGAGGCCATCCTGCCCGACCCGCCCCCGATCAGCTCTCGCGGTTCTTCCTGTCGTGGTCGGACCACAGCAGCAACGCCAGGCCCGCGACCGCGAGGCCCAGGTAGGCCGCCAGGGGCAGCTCCACGAACCGCCCCACGAACCCCCACTCCGTGTCGAACCAGACGCGCCCGGCGAACCCGCCGAGCCCCTGGATGATGGCCATGACCCCGATGAAACCCCTCATGACCCCGACCGTCGCAGAACGGGACCCGCCCCGGCATCCGACCTTGGGCGGGTCACGTGCGACCAAAGTAGGTCAGGGGTACAGGCCCCGCATGCTGTGGGCCTCGGCGACCCGGCCCACGCCGATCACGTGCGCCGCCTCCCGCAGCGTCAGCCCGCGCTCGGCGGACATCGACTTGACCTCGGAGAAGGCGCCCTCCATCAGGTCGCGCAGCTTCACCTCGACCTCGCGGGAGCTCCAGGAGAAGGCCTGCATGTTCTGCACCCACTCCAGGTAGGACACGATCACCCCGCCCGCGTTGGCCAGGATGTCCGGCACGACGGTGGTGCCGTTCGCGGCCAGGATCTCGTCGGCCTCCGGCGTGGTGGGGCCGTTGGCGCCCTCCACGATCAGCCGGGCGCGCACGCGGGGCGCGTTCGCCTCGGTGATCACGCCTTCGAGCGCGGCCGGGACGAGCACGTCCACGTCCAGCTCGAACAGGTCGTCGTGGGCCATCGCGTCGGCGTGCGGGTAGCCGGCCACGCCGCCGGTCTCGGCCACCCAGGCGCGCACGCGGGCGACGTCGAGGCCGCCGGGCGCGTAGAGCGCGCCGGTGACGTCGGAGACGGCGACGACCTTGCAGCCCTCGTCGGACAGGTACTGCGCGGCCAGCGCGCCCACCTTGCCGAAGCCCTGCACGGCGACCGTGACGCCCTCCGGCGAGCGCCCGAGGGCGGCCAGGGCCGCGATCTGCACGCCGCGCGAGGTGGAGCCGGTGCGGCCGAGCGAGCCGCCGAGCGTCATCGGCTTGCCGGTGACCACGCCGGGCACCGAGTAGCCGGCGTTGACGCTGTAGGTGTCCATGATCCAGGCCATGGTCTGCTCGTCGGTGCCGACGTCGGGGGCCGGGATGTCCTTCTCCGGGCCGATCAGCGGCAGGATCTCGTTGACGTAGCGGCGGGTGAGCCGTTCGAGCTCGATCGTGGTCAGCGCGCCCGGGTCCACGGCCACGCCGCCCTTGGCGCCGCCGTACGGGATGCCGACCAGCGCGCACTTCCACGTCATCCACATCGCCAGGGCGGTGACCTCGTGGATGTCGGTGCTGGGATGAAAGCGGATGCCGCCCTTGGCCGGGCCGCGCGAGACGTTGTGCTGGACGCGGAAGCCCTGGACGACGTCCATGCGCCCGTCCTCGCGGCGCACCGGGACCGAGACGGTCAGGGAGCGGCGGGGCGTGGCCAGCATCGTGCGGAGGCCGTCGTCGAGCCCGAGGTGGGCGGCGGCCTGGTTCAGTTGGTGAAGAGCGGAGTCGAGCGCCTGTTGACCAGGTGTGATCAGCGCCGGCGTCTTTGACGGCACCATGATGCTCATGGTCGAGTTTCCTCCTGTATGCGCGCCCATTTTGTGGGAGAAGGCGCCGTTGCCTTCCCTCTTGGGCGTGTTGTCTCGATCATCCTAGGCGGGGCAGTTTGACCTTGCCTAGGCTATGAAGGCATATCCAAGCCGTTGATCAACGTGCTGGGAACGTGCCACTCTGGCAGGCTATCGAGCGAGAGTGTGCCGAATCGTCGAAAACCGGAGGGTTGGATGCCCGCACTCGTGGTTGGGCCGATGTTGCGTCACGTCGACTCGGTCAGTGCCTCGATCTGGGTGGAGACCAGCGAGCCCTGCACGGTCACCGTCGAGACGGCAGGCGGGGCTTATCGGTCGCCCACCTTCACCGTGCACGGTCACCACTACGCGATCGTGGATCTCGTTGACCTGTCCCAGGATATCGCCTCCTATTCCGTCAGCCTCGACGGGGACCAGGTCTGGCCCCTGGCGGGTCGCCCGGCCAGCCGGGTGCGGCTGCTGCCCGCCGAAGGGCCCCGCAAGCTGGCGTTCGGGTCGTGCCGCACGAGCGTGCCGCACGACTCGGCGCACGTCCGCACCCACGGCGACGACGTGCTGCGCGCCTACGGCGTGAGCCTCATGCGCGCCGGCGAGGAGGAGTGGCCCGACCTGCTGCTGCTCCTCGGCGACCAGGTCTACGCCGACAGCCCCTCGCCCCAGATGCTCGACTACATCCACGCGCGCAGGACCACCGAGCCGCAGGGCGAGATCGCCGACTACGAGGAGTACGCCGAGCTCTACCGCCAGGCCTGGACCGACCCGGAGATCCGCTGGCTGCTGTCCACCGTGCCCACCGCCATGATCTTCGACGACCACGACCTGCGCGACGACTGGAACACCTCCCAGCCCTGGCGGGAGAAGATGGCCCTGACGAGCTGGTGGCCGCGCCGCGTGGTCGCCGGGCTGGGCGCCTACTTCGTCTACCAGCACCTCGGCAACCTGACGCCGGCCGAGCGGGCGGCCGACCCGCTGGTGCGCGAGCTCACCGAGGGTGGCGGCGACGGCGGCCCGGCCCTCGACGCCTTCGCCGCCAAGGCCGACGCCGAGCCGAGCAGCAACCGCTGGAGCTACACCCGCGACCTCGGGCACACCCGGCTCATCATGATCGACACCCGGTGCGCCAGGCAGCTCACCCCCGGCGACCGGCGCATGCTCGACCCCGAGGAGTGGGCCTGGCTCCAGGAGCAGGCCGCCGCCCCGGCCGAGCGGCTGGTCATCGGCTCCTCGATCCCGTTCCTGCTGCCCGAGGGCGTGCACGGCGTCCAGAACTGGAACGAGGCGCTGTGCGACGGCAAGTGGGGCCGTACCGTGCAGCGGTGGTCGGAGCAGCTGCGCCAGGCCGTCGACCTGGAGCACTGGGCGGCCTTCCGGCGCTCGTTCGAGGACCTGGGCAGGCTGCTGGTCCGGCTCGGCAAGCCGGCGGTGATCCTGTCCGGCGACGTCCACTACTCCTACCTGGCCAAGGCCTCGGCCGGGCAGATCTACCAGGTCGTCTGCTCGCCGATCCGCAACCCGCTCAGCCGGTTGCTGCGCTGGGCCAACGTGCTCACCCAGTTCGGGCTGGCGACGCTGGTGGGCAGCCTGCTGGCGCGGCTGGCGGGCATCCCGCGGCCGCCGTTCCGCTGGCGGGTGACCAAGGGCCCGCTGTTCCAGAACGCGCTGGCCACGCTGACCTTCCCCGACACGATCACCTGGTACGAGTCGACGGGCGACGGTGTCAGGCCGATCGACTCGGCCCGGCTGGCGTAGAAATGACCTATGAATGACGATCAGTACTCCAGGGCCGTGCCGTTCTACGACCTGTGGCACGAGGACGGGCACGTCCCCCAGATCCGCGAGCTGCTCCCGCCCCTGCTGAAGGGGGTGCGGGGCGGCGTCATGGAGATCGGCGCGGGCACCGGCCTGATCACCGAGGTGATCGTGCGCGAGACGGAGGGCGAGGTGTTCGCCGTCGAGCCGGCGCTGGCCATGCGGTCGGTGCTGCTGTCGCGGCTGGCGGCCGACGAGGAGGCCCGGCGCCGGGTCACCGTGCTGGCCTGCGGGGCGCTCGACGTCGACGTCGACGAGCCGGTCGAGGCCGTCGTGATGATCTCGGTGTTGCAGGCGTTCCCGGCCGGGCGGCGGGAGGAGCTGTGGCGGGTGCTGGCCAGGCAGCTCGAACCGGGCGGGCTGCTGCTGTTCAACTGGCGCGAGCGGCCCGCGCCCACGCCCGGTGAGCTGGAGCTCATGGGGTCCTACCAGGTCGGGCGGCACGCCTACGAGGTCTGGGGCCAGGTGCTCGACGTCACCGGCGAGACCGTGCGCTCGCGTTTCCTCTACCGGGTCAGGCAGCGCGGCGTGGTGATCGGCGAGGACGAGGTGACCAGCGAGGCCCACCGGCCCGCCGGCGACCGGCTGGCCGCCGAGCTGACGGCGGCCGGGTTCACCAGGGACGAGGCCCCCGACGGCCTGTCCGCCTGGCGAAAGGCGACATAGCCAGAAAAAGGTGGAACCGGGCTTCCGGGTGCGGCCAACAACAGGGTGACCGCATGAGAGAGGACCGGATGTCGTGAGTGTCGAGGACACAACCGCAACGCTGGATGACTCGACCCTGATCGGGAATTCGCTGAGCGATCCAGAGCGTTTCGCCGCGCTGTTCGACCGGCACGCCGACGAGATCCACAGGTACGCCGCCCGCCGCCTGGGCGCCGAGCTGGCCGAGGACGTGACGGGGGAGGTGTTCCTCCTCGCCTTCCGCGGCCGCGGCCGCTACGACCGCACCCTGCCCGACGCCCGTCCCTGGCTGTACGGCATCGCCACCAAGGTCGTGTCCCAGCACCGCAGGGCCGAACGGCGGCGCACCGCGGCCATGGCCAGGGTGGGCGCCGAGCGTCCGGGCGCGTTCGACGAGCGCAGCGCCGACCGGGTCACCGCCGAGCAGCTCCAGCCCCGCCTGGCCAGGGCGCTGACCAGGCTCAGCGCGGGCGAGCGCGACCTGCTGCTGCTCGTGGCGTGGGCCGACCTGACCTACGAGGACGCCGCGCGCGCCCTCGGGGTGCCCGTCGGCACCGTCCGGTCCAGGCTGCACCGGCTCCGCGTCAAGGTACGCAGGGCGCTCGGCGGCATCGATCCCTTCGCAGAGGAGCCCCAGCATGGATGACGAGATCCGCACGTTCGCCGACGGCAGGCCGGCGGCGCCGCCGTACGAGCCGCAGGCCCGCGCGCGGGCCAGGGAACGGCTGCTGGCCGAGGCACGCGGCGGGCGGCGTCTGCGGCTGCCCAGGCTGGGCTGGCAGACGGCCGCGGCCTTCGGCGTCACGGTGGTCCTGGTCGGCGGCGTGGCGGTGGCGCTGTCCGGCCAGGGCGGGACGGATGCCCGCCCGGCCACCTCCGTGATGCTGGCGGCCGGCGAGGTGAACCCCCGGCCGGACCAGTTCATCCTGATCGAGTCCGACACCATGTACGGCTCGCGCTCGATCGACGCCTCCGGCGGGCAGAGCCGCTACCTCTACCGCCAGCACCGCAGGATCTGGAAGTCCGTGGACGGCAGCAAGGACGGCCTGCTGCAGATCGAGGGCCGCGAGCCGCGCCCCTGGCCGGGCGAGCCGCTGCCCGCCGACGCCACCAGTTGGCAGGGCAGCGAGTGGAACCGGCTGGCCTCCTGCCCCGACCTGCGCGGCCCCTACCGCGACGACTACGCCTACCTGAGCACGCTCCCGACCGACGCCACGGCCATGCGCGACCGCCTGTACCAGCCGGTCCCCGGGGGCGGCAAGGACGGCGATCCCGACGCCGTCGCCTTCGCCCGCGCCGGCGACCTCGTCAGGGAGAACTACCTGCCCAAGGCACAGCGGGACGCCCTGTTCGAGGCGGTGAAGACGATCCCCGGCGTCGAGGCGGCCGAGGGCGTCGCCGACTCCTCGGGACGCGTGGGCGTGGCGCTGGGCCGGGTCGCCGGCTGGGGCGTGCGCGAGGAGCTGATCTTCGATCCGGCCGGGCACACGTTCCTGGGGGAGCGGCAGGTCGTGGTCGACGCCAAGGCGGGCGCGCCGAAGGACAGCGTCCTGGCGCTGACGGCCCAGCTCGACGTCTCCGTGGTGGACGCCCTGCCGGAGGCCCCCGACGCCGCCGCCGACGCGAGCTGCATGCCGGAGACCCAGGCCCCCGTGCCCACTCCGTCGGAGTCCGGCTCGACGACGTCGGAGCCGCCGACGGCCGAGGCGACGATCACGTTCACCCGGGAGCCGGCGGCCGGCGCGCCCTCGGCCGAGCCGTCCGAGGAGCCGCGGCCGACGCCCACCGGCACGGCCGTCCCGACCGGCGAGCCGCAGCCGACCAGGACCGTCACGGTCGAGCCGAGCGCCTCCGCCGGGTCCTGACAGCCGGACGGGCGCGCCGGTGTGGCCGGCGCGCCCGCCCGGGGCCTGTCCGGGACCTGAGGGCTAGAGGCTTTCCAGGACGGCGGCGAGCTGGTCGACCGCCCAGAGCAGGTCCTCCTCGGAGATCACGATCGGCGGCGCGAGCCGGATCGTGGACCCGTGGGTGTCCTTGGCGAGCACGCCGCGCGCCATCAGCGCCTTGGAGACCTCGCGCCCGGTGCCGAGGGCCGGGTCGATGTCCACGCCCGCCCACAGCCCGCGCCCGCGCACCGCCACGACGCCCTTGCCGGCCAGCTCGCGCAGCCGCGCGTGCAGCACCTCGCCGAGCCGGGCGGCCCTGGCCTGGAACTCGCCGGTGTTCAGGATGTCGATGACGGCGATGCCGACCGCGCAGGCCAGCGGGTTGCCGCCGAACGTGGACCCGTGCTGGCCCGGCTTGATGACCCCGAGGACGTCCTCGTCCGCGGCGATGGCCGAGACCGGCACCACGCCGCCGCCGAGCGCCTTGCCCAGGATGTAGACGTCGGGGACGACGTTCTCGTGGTCGCAGGCGAACGTGCGGCCGGTGCGCCCGAGACCCGACTGGATCTCGTCGGCGATCATCAGCACGTTGTTGTCGGTGCAGATGCGCCGGACCTCGGTCAGGTAGCCGTCCGGCGGCACCAGCACGCCCGCCTCGCCCTGGATCGGCTCGACGAGCACGGCCACGGTGTCGTCGTCGATCGCCTCCCTGATCGCCTCGGCCGAGCCGTAACGGACGATCTTGAACCCGGGCGTGTACGGCCCGAACCCGTCGTGCGCGTCGGGGTCGGTGGAGAAGCTGATGATCGTGGTGGTGCGGCCGTGGAAGTTGTCCTCCATCACGATGATGTTGGCCCGCTCCGGCGCGACGCCCTTGACCTCGTAGCCCCACTTGCGGGCCACCTTGATCGCGGTCTCGACGGCCTCGGCGCCGGTGTTCATCGGAAGGATCATGTCCTTGCCGGTGAGGTCGCCGAGCCCGGCGCAGAACTGGGCGAACTGGTCGTGGTAGAAGGCCCGGCTGGTCAGCGTGAGGTTCTTCAGCTGCTCCTGGGCGGCCTCGATGATCTTCGGGTTGCCGTGGCCGAAGTTCAGTGACGAGTAGCCCGACAGGCAGTCGAGATAGCGCTTGCCCTCGACGTCGGTGACCCACGCGCCGTGCGCCTCGTGGATGACCACGGGCAGCGGATGGTAGTTGTGCGCGCTGCGGCGCTCGCTTACTTCGATCAGCTCTGCGCTGGTGCTCATGTTACTTCTCCCCCCTGATCTCCAGTGTGCAGCACTTGGGACCGCCGCCCGCCTTGCGCAGCTCCGACAGCTCGACCGGGATCACCTCGTAGCCGTGCCGCTTGAGCTCCAGCTGGAGCCCGGACGCCTCGGAGTTGATCACCACGTTGCGGCCGTCGCTGACCGCGTTGAGGCCGAGCACCTCGGCGTCCTCGGCGGTCGCGATCACCGCGTCCGGGAACATCGCGCGCAGCACCTCCTGGCTGCCCTTGGAGAAGGCGCCGGGGTAGTAGGCGACGTTGCGGCCGTCGAGCGGGAACAGCGCGGTGTCCAGGTGGTAGAAGCGCGGGTCGACCAGCTTCAGCGAGACGACCGGGCGGCCCAGGTACTCCTGCGCCTCCTGGTGGGCGACCACGTCGGTGCGGAAGCCGGTGCCGGCCAGGATGACGTCGTCGAGGGTGAGGAAGTCGCCCTCGCCCTCGTTGACGTGCGTGGGCTCCAGCGTCGGGTAGCCGCGCTCGACGAACCAGCGCAGGTAGGCCGGGCCCTCGGGGCCGCGCTCGGGGAAGGTGAAACGGGCGCCGTAGACCCGTCCGCCGACGACCAGCGCGCCGTTGGCGGCGAACACCATGTCGGGCAGGCCCTCGATCGGGTCGATGAGGCTGACCTGGTGCCCGAGCTCCTCGTACGCCGACTTCAGCCCTTCCCACTGCCGGATCGCCACCTCACGGTCGGCGCCGGCCTCGGGGTCCATCCACGGGTTGATGGCGTACTCGACCGCGAAGTAGTCCGGGCGGCACATGAGGAAGTGTTTGGGCATGCAGGGCTCCGTCGTCTGGGCAGGGAGAGTTCCCGTGTTGTTCCGGGAGGACGGGGACAGCCTAAGAATTGACGTTTGCGCAGGCCAAGCGGTGCGCATTGCGCGTTGGCGCGGGTCTGTTGCGTCTATCGGCCAACGACGTGCGATCCGTTGCGCGAGTCCGTCAGGGCGGCTCCCGGAGGGGTGTCCACCAGCCGCGACAGCACGATCGAGCTCTTGGTCCGCACCACGAAAGCCTCCGCCGCGATGCGCTCGATGACCCGCTCGACGTGCCGCACGTCGGTGGCCCTGATGTGCAGCAGCGCGTCGGCCTCGCCGGTGATCGTGGCCGCCGCCACCACCTCGGGGAACTTGGCCACCGCCAGGGCGATGTCCGACGGCTTGGTCTTGCCCTGGCAGAACAGCTCGACGTACGCCTCGGTGGTCCAGCCGAGCGCCTGCGGCGCGACCCGCGCGCTGAAGCCGGTGATCGCCCCGCTCTTCTGCAGCCGGTCGACCCGCCGCTTGACGGCCGACGCGCTCAGCCCCACCTGCTGGCCGATGTCCGCGTAGGTCGCGCGGGCGTCGTCGACGAGCGCCGCGATGATGTCACGATCGAGCCGGTCCAGTTCCACCGGCTCTGTATACCGCCTGGCCAGGCTGGCGCGCGACGAGCGCCGCGCGGGAGACTGGGCGCTCGGTCCACTGCCGGAGGATTGCCGCCACATGAATGTCGCACGTTTTCCCGAGGGTTTCGTCTGGGGGGTCTCGACGTCGGCCTTCCAGATCGAGGGCGGCACCGCCGCCGACGGCCGCGGGCCGTCCATTTGGGACGCCTTCGCGGGAGGCACTGCCGACGCCTGCGACCATTACCACCGATATCGCGAGGACGTCTCGCTGATGAAAGACCTGGGAATGGCCGCCTACCGGTTCTCGGTGAGCTGGCCGCGCATTCTCCCGGACGGCTCGGGAAAGGTGAACGCGGCCGGTCTCGACTTCTACCAGCGGCTGGTCGACGCCCTGCTGGAGGCGGGCATCACGCCTTTGGCCACCCTTTATCACTGGGACCTGCCGCAGGCGCTGCAGGAGCGCGGCGGATGGCCGTCCCGCGACACCGCCCGCTGTTTCGCGGACTACGCGGCGATCGTGGCCGAGCGGCTCGCCGACCGGGTCGGCACCTGGTTCACCGTGAACGAGCCGTGGGTGGCGGCCTTCGTCGGCCACGGCTCGGGGGTGCACGCGCCGGGCCGCCGGTCGGCCGCCGAGGCGTTCAGGAGCGCCCACCACCTGCTGCTCGCCCACGGCCTGGGCGCCCAGGCCCTGCGCGCCGCCGGGGCCGCCGAGGTGGGGGCCGTGCTCAACTTCTCGCCCGTGCTGACGCCGGCCCAGGTCGGCGACTTCGACCGGCCGCTGTCGGAGGAGGACGCCGAGGCCGTGGCCAGGATCGACGCGCTCGTCCACCGGCAGTTCCTCGACCCGATGCTGCGCGGCGCCTACCCCGCCGACCTGCTGCCGGTCATCGAGCGGCACGCCGGGCTCGGGCACGTCCGCGACGGCGACCTGGCCGACATCGCCCAGCCGCTCGACCTGCTCGGCGTCAACTACTACGCGCCGGCCGTCGTCCAGGCGCAGCCCGGCGAACCGGCCGACCCGGCTTATCCGGGAAGCGCCGGCGTGCTTTTCAGCACCATTCCCACGGCGGTCACCGCGATGGGCTGGCCGATCGTCCCGAACGCCCTTTCGCTGTTACTGCGGCGGCTCGCCGGCGAATATCCCGGGCTCGAACTCATGATCACCGAGAATGGCGCGGACTTCGTCGACACGGTCACTCCCGACGGCATTCACGACGTCGACCGCGTGCATTTCATCGAGGAGCACCTGCGGGCCCTGCGGACCGCCGTCGAGGAGGGCGCGAACGTTCGCGGATATCTCGCCTGGACGCTGCTCGACAATCTCGAATGGGCCGAGGGGTACCGGCGCAAGTTCGGCCTCGTGCACGTCGACTTCGACACCCAGCGCAGGCGGCCCAAGGACAGCGCCCTGTGGTACCGCGACGTCATCAGGCGCAACGGCCTGACCGAGGCGCCGCCCCGGCGTCCCACGCTGGAGACGGTGGCCGCCCGCGCCCGCGTCTCCCGGGCCACGGTCTCCCGCGTCGTCAACGGCGAGGCGTCGGTCAGCCCCGAGGTGCGCTCCACGGTCCTCCAGGCCGTCAAGGAGCTCGGCTACGTGCCCAACGCCGCCGCCCGCAGCCTGGTGACCCGGCGCACCGACACCGTCGCGCTCGTGCTGCCGGCCCCCAGGCACGCCGCCGACCCGATGGTCGCCGCCGCCGTCCAGTACGTGACGAGCCTGCTGGAGGGCGCGGGCAAGCAGATCACCCTCATGCTCGCCGACACCGCCGAGAGCCAGCGCCGCATCGTCCGGCACGCCGAGGCGCGCCTGGTGGACGGCGTCGTCCTGCTGCCGCCCGAGCGGGGCGACACCCTGGCCGAACGGCTCTCGCGCACCGGCGTGCCGCTCGTGCTGCTGGGCCGGCCGCCGGTCGCCTCGCTGGTGCCGTACGTGGACGCCGACAACGTCGCGGGCGCGGCGGCGGCCACCGAGCACCTGCTGGCCACCGGCCGCCGCCGGATCGGCATGATCTGCGGCCCGATGGACCTGGTCGCCACCCAGGACCGGCTCGCCGGCCACCGTACGGCCCTCGACCGCGCCGGGCTGCGGCCCAGACTGGCGATCGGCGACCTGACCCGGGCCTCCGGCGCGGCGGCGGCCGGGCAGCTCCTCGGCGACGCCCCCGACCTGGACGCGATCTTCGCGGCCGACGACCAGATGGCCGTCGGCGCCCTGCTGGCCGCCCGCGCCGCCGGCCGGCGGGTGCCCGACGACCTGGCGATCGTGGGCTTCGACGACATCGACGCCGCCTCGGCCACCACCCCCGCCCTCACCACCGTCCGGGTGCCCGTCACCGAGCAGGCGCTGGCGCTGGCGCGGCTGCTGCTGTCGCGGCTGGAGGGCCGGAGCACCACGCCGGTCGTCCTGCCCACCCGGCTGATCGTGCGGGAGTCGGCCTAGATCTGCCGCTCGAACAGGCTCGGGAAGACCTTGGACACCTTCGACAGCAGGTACTCGCCGTAGGTGCCGGTGAAGTCGACCTGGCCGTCCCAGCGCTCGCCGGCGGCGTAGGGGAGGGGCGGCACCACGCTGTCCCACCCGGGGTCGAAGAAGAACGGGTAGCTCAGGCGCTCGTTGCCGCTGCGGTTGCGCACGCGGTGCGGCGTCGAGCGGTAGCGGCCGCCCGTGAGCTTGTCGAGCATGTCGCCGATGTTGCAGACGAACGTGCCCGGCAGCGGCGGCGCCTCGATCCAGCCGTCCGCCGTCCGGACCTGGAGGCCGCCGTTGGCGTCCTGGAGGAGCAGGGTGAGCAGGCCGTAGTCGGTGTGCTCGCCCACGCCCCAGGTCTCGTCGTCGTCCGGGGGCGCGGGCGGGTAGTGGAAGATGCGGAACAGGACGGTCGGGTCCGCGGTGTAGCCGGTGCGGAAGTAGCCCTCGTCCAGGCCGAGGCTGAGCGCGACCCCCGACATGACCGCCTGCGCGACCCCCGTCATCGTCTCCAGGTAGGCGAGGACGGCCTCCCGCAGCTCGGGCACCTGGACGGGGAACTGGTTGGGGCCGTGCAGCGGGAGCGGGCCGGGCGGCTGCTCGGCGCCGAAGTAGACGCCCTCCTTCAGGTCCGGCCGCCCCGAGGTCAGCTCGCCGCCCACCGGGAAGAAGCCGCGCCAGGCCGGGCCGCCGCGGTCCATCGAGATCTCGGCCTTGACCTCCTCGGGCAGCGCGAAGAAGCGCCTGGCGGCGGCGTCGAGCCGGTCGAGGAGGTCCTGCGGCACGCCGTGCCCGCGGACGTAGAAGAAGCCGCTGTCCCGGCAGGCCGCGCCGATCGCCGCGCCGACGGCCTGCCTGTCACCGCCCGGGGTGTCGCCGACCAGCGGGGAGATGTCGATCACCGGCAATTCGCGCACTGTCCCATTGTTCCCCATCTACCGCGATCACCGACGAAGGCCGCGGCGGGAGGAGCGCGGGCTCGGGTGTCTCCGCCGCGCTCCTCCGCCGTCCTGGGCGGGTCAGGTCGTCGAGAAGGTGAACCAGTTGACGTTGACGAAGTCGGCGGGCTGGCCGCTGCTGAAGGTCAGGTAGACGGTGTGCGTCCCGGTGACCCCGCTGATGTTGGCGGGGACCGTGCGCCAGCTCTGCCAGCCGCCCGTACTGGCCAGCGCGAAGTCGCCGATCGGCGGGGCGGACGGACTGTCCAGCCGCACCTGCACCAGCCCGCTCACGCCGGCCGCCGCCCCCGACGCCACCCTGGCCTTGAACTGGCGGGCGGGCTCGGAGCCGAAGTCGACCCCGTCGTAGCGCAGCCAGTCGCCGTTCGCGATGGCGCCGACGTTCTGGCCGCCGCCGGTGTCGGTGGTGGCCTCGACGATGGTGCCCGACTGGGCCTGGTAGCGCTCGGCCTGGATGGTGGAGCGCGCGTCCACGCCGCCCGGGACGGTCGGCGTGGACGTCGGGGTGGAGACCGTGCCGCTCTGCCAGACGGCCACGTAGTCCACCAGCAGCGGGTGGCCGGGGACCGTCGCCGCCGTCGGCGTGCCCGTGCCGGCCAGGGCGTTGGGGAACGCGCCGCCCATCGCCAGGTTGAGCAGCAGGAAGTAGCCGCCGTGCCCGGTCATGTCGGCCCAGGTGGTGGCGTCGAGCTGGTTCTGGCTGACGCTGTGGAACTGCTGGCCGTCGACGTACCAGCGGAGCTGGTTCGGGCTGGCGGCGCGGTCCCACTCGAAGCGGTAGGTGTGGAAGGCCGACTGGCAGGACGATCCGGGGCAGGCCCGGCTCGCGCCCAGGCCGGTCGTCTCGTTGCAGGGCCCGCCGGGGCTGACGCCGCAGTGGAGCACGCCCCACACCGAGTCGATGCCGTTGACGTTCTCCATGATGTCGAACTCGCCGATGCCCGGCCAGTTCCAGTAGTTCCCCCGGTACGGCGACCCCAGCGCCCAGAACGCCGGCCAGTAGCCGAGCGCCGCCTGACCGGTCACGTTCGGCATCTGGATCCGGCCCTCGATCCGCAGCACGCGCCCGGCGGCCGGCTTGAAGTCGGCCCGCCTGGTCTCGATGCGGGCCGAGGTCCACTCGCCCGAGCCGCTGCGCAGGGGCGTGATGCGCAGGTTGCCGGAGCCGTCGAGGCTGACGTTGGAGGTGCTGGAGGTGTAGTTCTGGATCTCGCCCGTGCCCCAGTTGCCCGGCCCGCCGGGATAGCCGTGCCCGGTGTCGATGATCCACTCGGCGGACGAGGGCGGCGTGCCCGCCGAGCCGTTGAAGTCGTCGGACCAGACCAGCGACCAGCCGGACGGCGTGGACGGCACGGAGGCCGAGGCGCTGACGGCCACTTTGACGAGCAGGCCGGTGAGTGCCACGAGCACCACCGCCACGGCCACCAGGCGGCGCCGGTGCCGGATCTCTGTTGTCATCCCTGCTCCATGGGGGGTGATGGCGGGTGAGAGAGCGCTCTCTTGACGCGACGTAAACACGCCGCTGACCGCGTGTCAATATGGGAGAGCGCTCTAGAGCAGGTCCACGGACGACGCCCCGGCGGCCTCGAACGCCTCCCGCCAGAAGCTCTCCAGCAGCGGGAACCGGCCGGGGACGGACTTCTTCGCCCGCAGGAACCCGTGCACCACCACCGCGTACCCGGACAGGTCGGGCAGCAGCCGCGCGGCCCGCAGTTCCCCGACCTTCCGGCCGCGGGCGGCCTCGCCCAGGTCCAGCTTGCCGACGTCCAGGTCGCCGCGGTCGTTGAGCAGGTCGCTGAACACGATGAGCCGGTGCTCCCTGTCCGGCTGCCGCAGCGCGCTGAGCTGCTTGACCGCGTACCGCAGGGCGCCCAGGACGTCCGAGCCCCGGCCCTCCTTCGGGCAGTCGAACAGCCCGACCGCCCGGGGGAGCACCTGCTGGATCCGGCGGGCCCTGACCCGGTCCTCGACCGCGGGGTCGTCGCCGGGGTTCTCGGTGCGGGTGGCGGCGATGGGCACCGGGTCCTCGCGGCACGCGCTGCTCTCCGAGCTGCCGGTCACCGCCGCGAAGCCGATCCAGTCGCAGCCCTTGGCGAACCCCGGCAGTTCGGAGTCGACGTCGTTCCTGGCGGTCACCGGGTCGGCGTAGCCCGTCGAGTCGACGACCGCGCCGCACACCGGGCCCGGATCCGTGCCGCACCCGCTCACCGGGCCGACGGCCAACGCCAGCACCACCACGACCCGCCCGGACCGGCCCGCCCACGGCCCGCGCGCCGCCGCGCGCCCGTCCGGCGGATGCCCTCGTCTGAACGGCCGCGACCCGAACGCCATCCGCGTCTCCTGGCTCCGGCCGGACCGGACCCCGGCTCGAATGTGGCTGAATTTCAGACTAGTCCGTCATGTCCTTTTCTGGCGGGGCGATTCGGCGCCCGCACGCGAAACGGCGGTCACCGGCGCCCTTGTCGGGAGCCCGTGACCGCCGTCGTGTCCGGAGGGGGAGGTGGCCGCTCAGCCCTTCTCCGCCTCGCCGGTGGCCTGCTCGAGCGCGTCCTCGGGCGAGGCCTCGAGGTCCTGCTCGGCGTCGGCGCCGGCCTGCGCGGAGGCCTTGTCCAGGCGCACCCAGCTCGTCACGCTCTCCACCGCGAACAGCACGAACAGGTACGCCGTCAGCACCGCGAGCACCGGCGTCAGCCAGCCCAGCGCCGCACCGGCACCGATGATCAGCAGGCGCAGCTCCCAGCCGAGCCCCGCGTGGAACACCCACGCGGGCGGCCAGATGCTCTGCCGGGTGCGGTAGACGGTGTCGTAGGTGTGGTAGCCCACCACGTAGACCAGCACGAACAGCAGCCACTTCGGCGCGCCGGCGGCCAGGCCGATCGCGATCATGGCGAGGAACTCGGTGCCGCGCAGCAGCGGCGGCGTGAGCCAGTCGAAGCGGCCCAGGTGGTCGCGCGGCGCGGTCGGCAGCACGAGCAGCAGCGTGATGGCCACCGGCACGAGCAGCAGCGGCCCCTTGTCGGGCAGCCCGACGACGGTGACGGCGACGACGGCGAGCAGCGCCACGAGCGTGGCGGGCACGGGCGGCAGGCCCTTGCCCAGCTTGCCCGCGAGGGCGTGCACGAGCGGGCCGTCGTCGCGGTAGGCGAGCAGGCGGGCGGTCTGGATGCGGCGGCGTTCCTCGTCGGGGTCCGGCGTGGGGGTGGCCATGGCCTGCGGTTGAGTGATCATACGAGCGACCTCATGAGGCGTCCGGTGAGGGTGTAGGCGGCGGCGACGGAGCCCCAGACCACGAGGGTGAGGAAAGTGATCCGGGCGTCGAAGAGGGCGGCGGTGATCGCGATGGCCGCGAACCGCTCGCCGATGGGGAACACGATCATCTTCCGCGCCCAGTGGACCGCGCGGAACTTGCCCGCCCTGGTCCACATCTTGAGCACGCCGCGCAGGCCCTGACTGCGCTCGGCCTTGCGCCGCTCCAGCGCCCTGCGCAGGTCGCGGTCGTCGGGGGCGTCGAGCGGGAGGGTGGGGAGCTGCGCGGGCGGCTTGCGCCGGTTGGAGATGCCGAAGGAGAAGTCGAGCAGGTGGCGGACGGACTGGAGCCCGATGGCGGCCAGCGCCAGGATCCAGATGTCGTCGCCGTTGCCCGAGACGACCCAGCCGACGGCCAGGCCGGCGAAGACCACGTATTCCTTGAAGCGGTCGAAGGTGGCGTCGAGCCAGGCCCCCAGCACGCCGAACTTGCGGGCGTACCGGGCCACCTGCCCGTCGACGCAGTCGAAGACGAAGGCGAAGTAGATCAGCAGGCCGCCGGCGACCATCCACGGCCGGTCGCCGGTGGCGAAGCACGCGGCGGCGGCCACGCCGAGCGTGATCGAGATCAGCGTCACCTGGTTGGGCGTGAGCCCGCGCCGCGCCGCCCAGCGGGCGATGAAGCGCGAGTAGGTGGAGACGAAGTAGGTGGTGAAGAAGCCGTCGGCGCCCTTGACCGCGTTGTTGAGCCGGGCGCGGTCCTCGTTCATGCCGGCCATCTCGGCGCCGGCCTCGTTGACCTCCTCCGGCGTGCTCACCCGCCGGTAGAACAGGTCGCGCCGGCCGCGCACGCCGACCGACACGCCGTTGCGCACCAGGCCGAACACCACGAGCTGGACGAGGTCGTCGTCCGCGCCGAAGCGGTCGGCCATGAGGGCCAGCTCGCGGCAGGTCTGCGCGAGCACGGGGGCGTTGCGGGCGCTGATGTGCAGCGGGCCGAGCACCACCGCGTTGGGCCTGGTCACCGCGTGGTTGGCGGTGCCGACCGACACGACGCGCGACTTGCCGACGCGCGCGCGCACCGGCAGCCCCTCGAGCCGGCCGTAGCCGATCTCCGGGTCGGCCTCGTCGATCGGTACGGTGTCCTCCTGCGCCTCCTCGGTCACCTCCAGACGCGGCTCCTTGGCCACGAGCGCCAGCGCGCCGCGCTTGGCCTTGGTGATCTGGTAGATCAGCTCGTCGTGGACGACCGAGTTCTGGGGGATGATGAAGAGGCTCTCCGTTGCCGATTCTGCGACGTCGGCCAGGGCGCGCAGGGCGGCGGCCACGTCGCCGGTCTCGATCGTGGCGGGCCGCGGGTCATAGGAGACGAGCTGGCTGCGCAGCCGCTCGGCCACGGTGGGATTGCCGGGCAGCGCGGCCAGCCTCAGGCCGGTCGGAGAGGTGTCGGGGCCGGGCGAAGAGCCCAGCAGGACCACGCGGGTCATGACTCCCTTTCGAGGCAGTAGCGGGGGGTTGAACAACGGGTGATGCGGGGACAGACGTCAAAGTCTAGTGACGACAGGGCAAACTCGCGTCACCAGAGCATGCCCGGAACATGCCGCGCGTGCGGCCGTAAGATGGGCAAGTGAGTCTCTACCGCGACGAAGGCGTCGTCCTGCGGACACAGAAACTCGGTGAGGCCGATCGCATCGTCACCGTTCTGGCCAAGCGCACCGGCAAGATCCGGGCGGTGGCCAGGGGCGTGCGCCGCACCAAGTCACGCTTCGGCGCGCGGCTGGAGCCGTTCACGCACGTCGACCTCCAGCTCCACACCGGCCGCACGCTCGACGTGATCACTCAGGCGGAGACCATCAGGCCCTACGGCGAGGCGCTGGCCGTCGACTACCCCCGTTACACCGCCGGCAGCGCCATGCTGGAGACGGCCGACCGGCTGACCCACGGCGAGAAGGAGCCGGCGCTGCGGCAGTTCCTGCTGCTGGTCGGCGGCCTGCGCACGCTGTCCGAACGCGTCCACGAGGCCAGGCTGGTCCTCGACGCCTACTTCCTGCGCTCGCTGGCGGTGGCCGGTTACGCGCCGGCGCTGGAGGCGTGCGCCAAGTGCCAGGCCCCGGCGGTCAGGGCCTTCGCCATCGTCGCGGGCGGCGTGGTGTGCGGGGCCTGCCGTCCGGCGGGCTCGGCGGTGCCGGCGGGGGAGACGATCGGGCTCATGACGGCGCTGCTGCGCGGCGACTGGGCCACCGCCGACGCCTCGGAGTCGCGCCACCGCAGCGAGTGCAGCGGTCTGGTGGCCGCATATCTGCAATGGCATCTGGAACACGGAATACGCTCTCTGCGACACGTCGAAAGGGAGCATGCGTGAACGTCCGGCCTCCGACCCCTCATCCGTCAGGCGCCATCCCGCCGCCGATCCCGCGTGACCTCGTGCCCCGGCACGTCGCCATCGTGATGGACGGCAACGGCCGCTGGGCCAAGGCGCGTGGCCTGCCGCGCACCGAAGGGCACAAGGCGGGCGAGTCCTCGCTGTTCGACGTCATCGAGGGGGCCCTTGAGCTGGGCGTCCCCTACCTGAGCGCCTACGCCTTCTCCACGGAGAACTGGAAGCGCTCGCCCGACGAGGTGCGCTTCCTGATGGGCTTCAACCGCGACGTCATCAGGCGGCGGCGCGACGAGCTCAACGCCATGGGCGTGCGGGTGCGCTGGGCGGGCCGGCCGGGCCGGCTGTGGAAGAGCGTGATCTCCGAGTTGCAGAGCGCCGAGCAGATGACCCTCGGCAACAGCAAGCTGACGTTGCAGTTCTGCGTCAACTACGGCGGCCAGGCCGAGATCGTCGACGCGGCGGTCAAGCTGGCGGCCGACATCGCGGCCGGGCGGGTCAAGCCGTCCAAGGTGAGCGAGAAGGTGTTCGCCCGCTACCTCGACGAGCCGGAGATCCCGCCGGTCGACCTGTTCGTCCGCTCCTCGGGCGAGCAGCGCTTCTCGAACTTCCTGCTGTGGCAGTCGGCCTACGCCGAGATGGTCTTCCTCGACCGGCTCTGGCCCGACTTCGACCGCCGCGACCTGTGGGCGGCGTGCGAGATCTACGCCAAGCGCGACCGCCGCTACGGCGGCGCGATCCCCAACGAGGTCGCCGGCGCCTAGAGGCACCCCGGGGTGCACCCCTGCCGAGGTGCACGGCTTCCCGGCCCCGACGGCGCGGGCAAGAGCACGACCTTCCTGCGCCACCACGAGGGTGGCCGGCACAGCGGCACGTGGACGCTCGTCCGCCCGGCGCTGCGCCGCGAGCGTGCCGCTGTGCTGGGCGGCCTGGATCCTGACCGCCCTGCTCGGCGGGACGTCGGCTGAGAGACGTGGCGTCGCGGCGGTATCCGGAATTCTGGCACGAGGGTCAGGCTGAGAGCCGGTGAAGGCGGGTACAACCCGTTCCCCCACGATGAAGGAGGGCCGATGATCCCAGGTTGCGGCTCGTGCAACTGTTCCGACGTCTTCGCCACCGCCAAGCCGCCGTGGTGGCAGACGTCCAGCGAAGCACCCTGAACCACCCGTACCTGCCGCCCGTCCCCCGGTCGTCGCGGGGACGGGCGGTTCGCGTGCCGGACGGTCAGGCGCGGCGGCGGGCCCGGTAGGCGGCGACGTGCATGCGGTTGCCGCAGGTGCGGCTGTCGCAGTAGACCCGCGAGCGGTTGCGGGACTCGTCGACGAACACGCGGTCGCAGTCGGGGGCCGAGCAGGTGCGCAGGCGCTCCATCTCGCCCTCCACCAGCAGGTGCGCCAGCGCCACGCCGCAGTCGGCGGCCACGTGCTCGGCCAGGGAGGCGTCGTTGGCGAAGTAGTGCACGTGCAGCGGATGACCGTCGTGCTCGGTCAGCCTGGGCGTGATGCGCGTCTCGGCGAGCAACGCGTTGAGCGTGCGCACGGCGCTGGCCACGTCGGAGGCCGTGAACACCCGGTGGAACGCCTCGCGCACCATGCGCACCTGGCCGAGGTCGCGGGCGGTCAGCGCGCCGATGCCGCTGATCTGCCGGGACTCCACGAAGGCTTGCAACTCGGCCAGGCTGGCCAGACCGTCGTCGCCGCCGGTGGACGGCGAGGTGTTGACCAGGTCGACAACGGTCGCCAAAGAATGCACCATGTCATGGCCAAACGGCATGTTGACTCCTGTCGGGGCCGGTTCTAGCGTGGTCGCAGCGTATCTCTCCCATGGGACTCCGGGGGTTTCCGTGAGTGCATATCGGCGTATCGTCCTGATCGCGATCGCCGGAGCACTGATCATCTCCACCTCCGCGCCCCTGGTGCGGCTGTCCGGGGTCTCGCCCGCGACGTCGGCGTTGTTCCGCTGCGCGTACGCGGTGCCGCCCATGGTGCTGCTCGCCTGGCTCGAACGGCGGAAGCTGGGGCCCCTGCCCTGGCGGAACGCGCTGCCGGCCTGGGCGGCGGGCGTGCTGTTCTCGCTCGACCTGCTGTTCTGGCACCAGTCGATCAAGCTGGTCGGCGCGGGCCTGGCGACCGTGCTGGGCAACCTCCAGGTGTTCATCGTGGCCTTCGCCGCCTGGGGCCTGTTCCGCGAGCGCCCCTCCAACCGGCTCATGGCGAGCACGCCGATCGTCTTCGGCGGCGTGGTGCTGATCTCCGGGGTGTTCGACGGCGCGGCGTACGGGCTCGACCCCGTCATGGGCGCCGTCACCGGCCTGGCGACCTCCGTCGTGTACGCCGCCTACCTGCTGCTCATGAAGGCCGGGCCGGGCCGGACGGCGGGGCCCCTGGCGCACGCGACCGTCGTGGCCACCGTGCTGATCGCCGCGCTCGGCCCGCTGTTCGGCGGGGCCGACCTGGCGCCGGAATGGCCGGCGCACGGGTGGCTGCTGCTGCTCGCGCTGGGGCCGCAGGTGGCCGGATGGCTGCTGATCACGTACTCGCTGCCCAGGCAGCCCGCGGCCCTGACAGCGCTGCTGCTGCTCGTGCAGCCGATTACCACGGTCGCCATCTCCACGCTCACGCTGGGGGAGCGGCCCTCCGCGCTGCAGCTCGCCGGGTGCGCCGCCGTCGTGCTCGGCGTGCTGTACGGCTCCCGCGGCCCTCAGCCCACGCGGGCCGGCGCCGAGCAGGACGAGCAGGTGCCGAAGACCTCGACCGTGTGAGTGATCTCGGTGAAGCCGTGGTCGCTGCCGACCGCCTCGGCCCAGCGCTCGACGGCCGGCCCGGCCACCTCGACCGTGTGCCCGCAACGACGGCAGACCAGGTGGTGGTGATGGTCGTCGCTGGCGCACGCCCGGTAGACCGACTCGCCCTCGTCGGTGCGCAGCACGTCGACCTGGCCGCAGTCGGCCAGCGCCTGCAACGCCCGGTAGACGGTGGTCAACCCGATCTTGGCGCCGTGCAGGCGCATCTCCGCGTAGACGTCCTGGGCGCTGCGGAACCCCTCGCTGCGGCGAAGGGTGTCGTGCACGGCATCGCGCCTCGTCGTCATGCGACCTCCTCGACACGGACTTGTGGTCGCCGGCTCACTGGGGACTCCTGGATACGGCCTCGCCGTACGAATTTACCGACAGCGAGGGCCAGGACGAAGCCGGCGAGGGCGAGAAGCACGATCGCCGCGCCCGGAGGCACCCGCGACGACATCGTCGAGGCCAGCAGACCGCCCACCGAGGCGAGCACGCCGAACAGCATCGCCAGCCCCATCGTGGCCCGAAAGCCCCTGGTGAGCTGCTGGCTCGTGGCCACCGGGATCACCATCAGGGCGCTGACCAGCAGCAGGCCGACCACCCGCATGGCGATGACCACGGTGAGCGCGGCGGTGACCGCGATCAGCAGGCTGAGGAAGCGCACCGGCAGGCCGCTGGCCTTGGCCATCTCCTCGTCCTGGCAGAGCACGAACAGCTCCCTGCCGAAGACGACGACCACGCCGATCACCGCCACGGCCAGCGCGCCGATGATCCAGATGTCCTCCCGCGTGACGCTGGCGATGGCGCCGAACAGGTAGGAGTTCAGCTTGGCGTTGCTGCCGCCGGGGGCGATGCCCATGAGCATGACGCCGCCCGCGATGCCGCCGTAGAACAGCAGGGCGAGCGCGACGTCGCCGCTGGTCCGGCCCCGGGCCCTGACCAGCTCGATCGCCACCGCGCCCAGCACCGAGACGATCACGGCCGTCAGCACCGGCGCCGTGCCGGTCAGGAAGCCCAGCGCCACGCCGGTCAGCGCGACGTGCCCGATGCCGTCGCCGAGCAGCGACAGCCTGCGCTGCACGATGAACGTGCCCACCGCGGGCGCGCACAGCCCCACCAGCAGCGCGGCGATCAGCGCGAGCTGGAAGAGGTTCTCCTGCAGAAGGTCGATCATCGCGCTTCTCCCTGCCAGCCGGTCAGCGGGCCGGCGGCCGGCTCCTCGGCGTGCGGATGCTGGTGCTCGTGTCCCGGCCTGGCGCACTCGCCCTCGGGCCGCGGCGGCGCGCCGTCGTGCGCGACGCGGCCCTCGCGGACCACGACGCCGCGGGTGATGAGCGGCTCCAGCGGGCCCAGCTCGTGGGCGACCAGGACGATCGTCTTGCCGTCGCGGACCAGGCCGCCCAGCGTGTCGGCCAGGAGCTGCTGGGTCTCGGCATCGACGCCCGCCGTGGGCTCGTCCATCACGTACGTGTCGGGCTCCCCGGCCAGGGCGCGGGCGATGAGCACGCGCTGCTGCTGGCCGCCCGACAGCGACTGCACGGGGTCGCCGGCCCGGCCGGTCAGGTCGACCGCGTCAAGGGCGTGCGCGACCGCCGCCCGGTCGGCCGCGCTGGTCCTGCGCAGCCGGCTCTGCCGGGCGATGCGGCCCGAGGCCACGACCTCGCGGACGGTGGCGGGCACGCCGCCGCCGACCTGGAGGCGCTGGGGCACGTAGCCGATGCGCCACCAGTCGCGGAAGCGGGCGGGCGGGGAGCCGTACAGGAGGGTCCGGCCGCCGGACAGCGGGGTGAGGCCGAGCAGCGCGCGGACCAGGGTGGACTTGCCGGAGCCGTTGGCCCCCAGCAGGGCCACGACCTCGCCGGGGCAGACGGTCAGGTCGACGCCGCGCAGGATCTGCCGGCCGTCGAAGCTGACCCGGCCGCCGGTCATCGCGAAGGCCGTCTCGCTCATGCCGCACACCCCAGAGCCGTGCGGAGGGTCTTGAGGTTGTCGCGCATGGCCGTCAGGTAGTCGCCGGCGGGCTTGCTCTCCAGCGGGTCGAGCACGGCCGTCTTCGCGCCGACCTCGCCGGCCAGCACCTCGGCCACCTTCGGGCTCACCAGGGACTCGGTGAAGATCGTGGTGGCGCCCTCGGCCCTGGCCAGCGCGGCCACCTCCGACAGGCGCTTCGGCGACGGCTCGGTCTCGGGGTCGAGCGTGATGCCCACCTGCTTGAGCTTGTAGCGGTCGGCCAGGTAGCCGAACGCCTCGTGCGCGGTGACCAGCGTCTTGCCGGCGCAGGCGGCCAGGCCCTTGGCGAACTCCTGGTCGAGGCCGCCCAGCACGCCCGCAGCCGTGGCGGCGCGGGCCTTGTACGCCTGCGCGTGGGCGGGGTCGGCGGCGGCCAGGCGCTCGCCCAGCTTCCCGGCGACCGTGGCCAGCCGGGACGGGTCGAGCCAGATGTGCGGGTCGTAGGAGACGCCGTGTTCGTCCGCGTGCTCCTCCGCGTGCCCCTCCTCGCCGGCGTGCCCGCCCGCCGGGATCGTCGTGACGACGGCGGCGGCGTCGAAGGCGGTGTCGGCGGAGACGGCGTCGTCGACGGCCGGCTGCACGCCCTTGACGTAGACCGTGAGCGCGGCGTCCTGGAGCTTGGTCATCTGCTGGATGCCCAGCTCCAGGTCGTGCGGCTCGACGCCGGGCGCGGTCAGGACGGTCACGTTCGCGTCGGGCCCGGCCACCTGCTCCGTGAGCCACTGGAGCGGGTAGAAGGCGGCGATCACCTCGGGCCTGCCGCCCGCGGCGGTCTCGGTGCCCTCCGCGGCCCCGGCGCCACAGGCGGACGTGGCCAGCAGGGCTGCTCCGGCGAGGAAGGTTACGGCGCGCATTGGGGGCGTACGGGACATCACGCCCTCAAGTATGGAGAAAATGAAAATGATTGTCAAAATCTCCGGCGGGCCGGGCTAGAACGCCCCAAACCGGTCAGCGGCCAGGACCGCCAGGAAGACCAGCATCACGACCCGCAGCAGCCGCCCGCCGATGCCCAGCGACGGCCACGACAGGTACGCCAGCCACCCGACGAACGCCAGCACCACCAGCGCCGCCACGCCGCCCAGCCAGTTGGCCAGCGCGAAGGCGGCCAGCAGCAGGATCACCAGCACGGCGGGGGTCGCCCACCTGGGCACCTGCGTGAACAGAAAGGTCATCGGGATGGCGCTGCGCCGCTCGACGGCCTTGCGCGCGCCGCCCGCGCCCGGCGTGAAGAACTGCTCGCCCTGGGGCAGCGGGCGCTTGTTTTTGGAGGCCACGTCGAGAGCCTATGGGAGTTCGCGTGACAGCAGGGTGCGCACCTCTAGGCTGGGCTGGTGCTCGCCGTGATCCGATACACCGTGCCAGAGTCCCAGTCCCAGGACTTCATCAAGCAGGGCCACGCCATCCTCGACACCTTCGCCGCCCAGCCGGGTTTCCACCGCGGGCGGCTGGCCCGCTCGGTCGACGAGCCCAACCTGTGGGCGCTGGTCAGCGAATGGGAGGGCGCCGGGTTCTACCGCAGGGCGCTGTCGGCCTCCAGGATGGTCATGTACCCGTTGATGATCCTCATGGTCAACGAACCCAGCGCGTACGAGGACGTGTACACGCAAGAGGGTGCGTAGCGATACTCGCGCGCGGGACCGGGTGAGCGTCCCCTAAGCTGGGATCTCACCGAATTCACTCGCCGACCTCCAGCCGGAAAGAGACGCAACCAAAATGGCACGACGCACCGACGTCATGGACACCATCGTCAGCCTCGCCAAGCGCCGCGGGCTCGTTTACCCGTCGAGCGAGATCTACGGCGGACTTCGCGCGTCGTGGGACTACGGTCCTCTGGGTGTCGAGCTGAAGAACAACGTCAAGCGGCAGTGGTGGCTGTCGATGGTCCAGTCGCGCGACGACGTGGTGGGCCTCGACTCCTGCGTCATCCTGGCCCCCGAGGTCTGGCGGGCCAGCGGCCACGTCGAGACCTTCACCGACCCGCTGACCGAGTGCCAGTCGTGCCACAAGCGCTTCCGTGCCGACCACCTCGTCGAGGCGTACGAGGAGAAGAACGGCAAGGAGCCCGAGAACGGCCTGGCCGACATCACCTGCCCCAACTGCGGCAACAAGGGCACCTTCACCGAACCCCGGCAGTTCAGCGGCCTGCTCAAGACCTTCCTCGGCCCGGTGGAGGACGAGTCGGGCCTGGCCTACCTGCGTCCGGAGACCGCCCAGGGCATCTTCATCAACTACCTCAACGTGCAGCAGTCGGCGCGCAAGAAGGTCCCGTTCGGCATCGGCCAGGTCGGCAAGTCCTTCCGCAACGAGATCACCCCGGGCAACTTCATCTTCCGCACCCGCGAGTTCGAGCAGATGGAGATGGAGTTCTTCGTCAAGCCCGGCACCGACGAGGAGTGGCACCAGTACTGGATCGACGAGCGGTTCCGCTGGTACTCCGACCTGGGCATCAACAAGGACAACCTGCGCCTCTACGAGCACCCGCAGGAGAAGCTGTCCCACTACGCCAAGCGCACCGTCGACGTCGAGTACCGCTTCAACTTCCAGGGCTCGGAGTGGGGCGAGCTCGAAGGCATCGCCAACCGCACCGACTTCGACCTCACCGCCCACTCCAAGGCCTCGGGCGTCGACCTGAGCTTCTTCGAGCAGGACACCGGTGAGCGTTACGTCCCCTACGTCATCGAGCCGGCCGCCGGCGTCGACCGGGCCACGCTGACCTTCCTGCTCGACGCCTACACCGAGGACGAGGCGCCCAACGCCAAGGGCGTCCTGGAGAAGCGCACGGTGCTGCGGCTCGACCACCGGCTCGCGCCGGTCAAGGCCGCGGTGCTGCCGCTGTCGCGCAACGCCGACCTGTCGCCGAAGGCCCGCGACCTGGCCGCGCAGCTGCGCAGGCGGTGGAACGTCGAGTTCGACGACGCGGGCGCGATCGGCCGCCGCTACCGCCGCCAGGACGAGATCGGCACCCCGTTCTGCATCACCGTCGACTTCGACACCCTCGAAGACCACGCGGTGACGATCCGCGAGCGCGACAGTATGGCCCAGGAGCGCATCGCCATCGATCAGGTCGACTCCTACCTGCGTCAGCGCCTCAACGACTGACCCCGGCACCACCTCACCGGCGCCGCCCCGGCTCTCCGCCGCGGGCGGCGCTCGCGTTCTCCCGGCCGAGCCGGGCGGCCCGGCCGGTCAGGGCAGGTGGCGGGCGAACCAGGTCAGCACGTAGTCGTAGGCCTGCGAGGCGGCCCGCTCGTCGTAGCGGGCGCCCGTGTCGTTGAAGAAGGCGTGGCCGACGCCGGGGACGGTCACCAGCTCGTGGGTGAGCCCGGCCTCCGTCAGCGCCGCCTCGGCCGCGTCCCTGGTGGCGTTGACGCGGTCGTCCTGCTCGGCGTAGATCGCCAGCACGGACGCCTTGGCGCCGGTCAGGTCGGCGTGGTCGGGCAGCGGGCCGTAGAAGGGCGCCGCGGCGGCCAGCCGGTCCTCCCCGGACGACAGCAGCAGCCACGTCATGCCGCCGCCGAAGCAGAACCCGATCATGCCCAGCCCGGCGCCCTCGGCCCGCTTCTCCAGCTCGCCGACGGCCGCCTTCATGTCGGCCACGAACCGCTCCTGGGGGATCTCGCCCAGCTTGGCCGTGACCTGGGCGGTGTCGGCGAACGCGGCCGTGCCGCCGTCCCGGGAGAGCAGGTCGGGCGCCAGGGCCGAGTAGCCGCTCGCGGCCAGCCGGCCGACGACCGAGCGGATGTGGTCGGTCAGGCCGCGGTTCTCGTGCATGACCAGCACCGCGCCCTTGGGGACGGCGGCGGGGGACCAGGCGGCCCGCAGGGTGGCGCCGTCCGGGCCGGGGAACGTGATCTCCTGCGTGGGCAGCGGGGCCGGGCCCGCGGGCGAGGCCGTGCCGGACGGCGAGGCGGCGGGCAGCCCGGGGGTGCCCGCCGGGCCGGCGTCCAGGTCGGCGTCGGCGTCGGCGTCGGGGCCGGTGTCGGGGGTGGCGCCGCAGGCGGCGAGGAGAGCAGTGGCGGCGGGGAGGGTGAGCCCGAGGAGGCCCAGGCGGCGCAGGGCCTCGCGCCGCGAGATCAGGCCCTCTACGTGGTCGAGTGCCACTTCTTCTGCCAGATATCGCTGGAAGGGCGTCATGGTCGAAAGATCTAACTGTCAACACCGAAAAATCGTGTAAAGGCGATAGTTATGTGGTTTTTCGCTGGTATTTGGTGAGGTGGTGCTCAAGTCGGGAACGCCGCTCCGGCCCCATGGCGTGACCCCTCATCCGGAACTATGGTCAAGATCATGCGACTGCTGGTGGTCGAGGACGAGGAAGACCTGGTCGACGCGTTACGGGTGGGTCTGGTCCGGGCGGGCTACGCGGTGGACGTGGCCTACGACGCGCCGTCGGCGCACGAGAAGCTGGAGGTCAACACCTATGACCTGGTCCTGCTCGACCTGAACCTGCCCGGCGGCGACGGCTTCGAGCTCTGCCGTTCGGTACGGGCCGCCGGCCGCGGGGTGCGCATCATCATGGTCACCGCCCGCGACCGCCTCGACGACCGGGTGCGCGGCCTCGACGAGGGCGCCGACGACTACCTGGTCAAGCCGTTCGCCTTCCCCGAGCTGCTGGCCAGGGTGCGGGCGCTGCTGCGCAGGGACACCGGCGGCACCGCCGTCCTCCAGGTGGGCGGGCTGCGCATCGACACCGCCCGGATGGAGGTCTCCCTCGACGGCCGCTCCCTGGCCCTGACCCCCAAGGAGTACGGCGTGCTGCACTACCTGATGACCCGTCCCGGCCACGTGGTCTCCACCGAGGAGCTGCTCGAACACGTCTGGGACGAGCACGCCGACCCGTTCACCAACACCGTCCGGGTCACCGTCGGCAACCTGCGCCGCAAGCTCCAGGAGGACGGTCTCATCGAGACGGTGATCAGCCGCGGCTACCGGCTCAGGGAGCCGGCGTGATCCACACCATCCGCTTCCGGCTCACCGTGCTCTACTCGGGGCTGCTGTTCGTGCTGGCCGCGCTGGTGCTGGGGGGCATCTACGTCGCGGTCTCCAAGACCACCGAGGAACGCCCGTACTCGACCGAGTACGCCAAGGCGTACCGCGGCAACCAGTACGTGGGCAAGCAGGAGGTCGTCTTCATCGAGGAGGTCGAGAACGAGGTCAACATCAGGACGCTGGCCACGCTGCGCGACTACTCGCTGGCCACCCTGGCCGGGCTCTACCTGGCGTCCCTGGGCATCGGCTGGGTGTTGTCCGGACGGGTGCTGCGTCCGGTGCGGTCGATCACCCGGACGACGGAGGAGATCCAGGCGACCGACCTGACGCGGCGGATCAGGCTGGGCGGCTCGCGCGACGAGCTCAAGGACCTGGCCGACACCATCGACACCATGCTCGACCGGCTGGAGGAGGCGTTCAGCGCGCAGCGCCGGCTGATCGACGACGCCTCGCACGAGCTGCGCAGCCCGCTGACGATCATCCGCGCCAACGTGGACGCCGTGCTGGCCTCGCCCGACGCCAGCGAGGCGGAGCGGGCCAGGGCCGTGCAGATCGTGGACCGGGCCACCACCCGGATGACCAGGCTCGTGGAGGACCTGCTGGCCAGCGCCCGGCGGCAGGCGACCGCGTTCGCCGACACCGACCTCGACCTGAGCCGGGTGGCGCGGGAGGCGTGCGAGGAGTACGCGGCCCCGGCCGCCGCCCGCGGCCTGACGATCACCCGCGGGCTGGACCGGAACCTGGAGATGACCGGCGACCAGGACGCGCTGCGCCGGGCGGTGGCCAACCTGCTGTCCAACGCGGTGCGCCTGACCCCGCCGGGCGGCGTCGTCCGGGTGGAGGCCGGCCGGTCGGACGGCTGGCTGTGGGTCGCGGTCAGGGACGACGGACCCGGCCTCGGCGTGGCGGAGCAGGAGCGGGTCTTCGACCGGTTCTGGCGCGGCGAGGCCAGCCGGCGCGACCGGCACACGGGCCTCGGCCTGGCCATCGTCCGGCAGATCGTGGAGTCGCACGGGGGACGGGTGGCGGTGTTCTCCAGGCTCGGTCAGGGGGCCACGTTCGTGCTGTGGCTGCCGCCACGCGACGGCGCGCCGGGCCCGGCCCCCGAGCACAACCCCATCCTGGCCTGACCGCCCCGCCTGGCAGTCTCTCGGGCCCGCGCCGGCGCGGGCCGGTGCGCGCTACTCCAGCACGCGCCCGACGAGCTGCCCGTCGCGTGCCACCGCCACGCAGTACGCCGTGCGGTGCCGCGGCCACTCCTCCTCCAGCGGCGGCAGCGCGGTCACCTCGACCTCGCTCACCCTGCCCGGCAGGATCCGCAGCCGCGGGGCGCAGAAGTCCGTGGCCTGCCTCCTGGCCTGGTCGGCGCCCGGCCACGCCCCCTCCGGCACGACGTAGATCATGCCGAACTCGGCCTCGTGCGGGTTGCCGCACGGCACGAGCGTCGCGATCAGGTCGTCGGGGATCGACACGAGGCAGTCGCCCGGCCGGAGCTGGGTCGCGTGCCGCTGTTCCGCTCCCGGCACCGTCGACCCGCCGGAGGGCTCGGGCGTTCCCGAGCCGCAGGCGGACAGCGCCAGGACCAGGCAGGCGGCCATCAGACCTCGGGGCGTCGTGCGGGGCATGCGAGCAGAGTGTCATGTCCCGATCACGTCCATATCGCGGAACGACCCGAGCTGGGTCACGTTGAGCGATCACGACGGCCGGAGGTCCAGGTAGATCACCGTGCCGGCGGGGGGCTTGGCCGATCCCGCGACGAAGCCTGCACGGCGCTTTGGCTTGGCGCGAGCGGCCATGGGCGTCTCCTGGCGGGACGGGATCCGATTCCCCACCTCTCGCTCCTCTTTCTCAAGAATTGGTGTAAACCAATTGGTATAAACCAATTTATCGGTCAGCGGTCCTATAATTGGATTAGACCTGTCGCGGGCTGTTGACCTGCAAAAACGATGACTTAACCGAGGAGTGCAGTTTCATCATCTATTTCGCCGGTAGAGTCCGGGACAGAAGCGTTGGATTGGAGCTGTGGTGGCCAAGTACGTTTACGACTTCACCGAGGGCAACAGGAATCTCAAGGATCTTCTCGGTGGAAAGGGCGCGAATCTCGCCGAGATGACGAATCTCGGGCTGCCCGTACCCCCCGGATTCACGATCACCACTGAAGCCTGCCGTCACTACCTGACGGAAGGCGCTCTTCCCGACGGCCTGGAGCGCGAGGTCGCCGAGCACCTGGACGCCCTGGAGGCCCAGATGGGCCGCCGGCTCGGTCAGGCCGACGACCCGCTGCTGGTCAGCGTACGGTCGGGCGCGAAGTTCTCCATGCCGGGCATGATGGAGACGGTCCTCAACATCGGGCTCAACGACGAGTCGGTGCACGGCCTGGCCAAGCAGGCGGGCGGCAACGACCGCTTCGCCTGGGACTCCTACCGCCGGCTGATCCAGATGTTCGGCAAGACCGTGCTCGGGCTCGACGGCGACCTGTTCGAGCACGCGCTCGACGAGCTGAAGGGCCGCCGCCAGGACACCGACCTCGACGCGGGCGAGCTGCAGGGCCTGGTCGAGACCTACAAGGGCATCGTCAGGGAGCAGACCGGCAAGGACTTCCCGGCCGACCCCCGCGAGCAGATGCGGCTGGCCGTCATGGCGGTCTTCGACTCCTGGAACGCCCCGCGCGCCATCCTCTACCGCCGCCAGGAGCGCATCCCGGCCGACCTCGGCACCGCCGTCAACATCGTGGCCATGGTCTTCGGCAACGTCGGCAACGACTCCGGCACCGGCGTCGCCTTCACCCGCGACCCCGGCTCCGGCCAGCAGGGCATCTACGGCGACTACCTGCAGAACGCCCAGGGCGAGGACGTCGTCGCCGGCATCCGCAACACCATCCCCCTCCAGGAACTCGAACGCCTCGACAAGCGCTCCTACGACGAGCTGCTGCAGATCATGGAGACGCTGGAGAACCACTACAAGGACCTGTGCGACATCGAGTTCACGATCGAGCGCGGCAAGCTGTGGATGCTCCAGACCCGGGTCGGCAAGCGCACCGCCGCGGCCGCCTTCTGCATCGCCACCCAGCTCGTCGACCAGGGCCTGATCACCCTCGACGAGGCCGTCACCCGCGTCACCGGCGACCAGCTCGCCCAGCTCATGTTCCCCCGCTTCGATGGCGGCGCCGAGAAGAAGAAGATCGCCAAGGGCATGAACGCCTCGCCGGGCGCCGCCGTGGGCAAGGTCGTCTTCTCCTCCGAGCGCGCCGTCGAGCTGGCCGGACGGGGTGAGGACGTCATCCTCGTCCGCCGCGAGACCAACCCCGACGACCTGGCCGGCATGATCGCCGCCAAGGGCATCCTGACCAGCCGCGGCGGCAAGACCTCGCACGCCGCCGTGGTCGCCCGCGGCATGGGCAAGACGTGCGTGTGCGGCGCCGAGGAACTGGAGGTCTCCACCGGCGAGCGCCGGTTCACCGCCCCCGGCGGCGAGGTCGTCTCCGAAGGGGACGTGATCTCCATCGACGGCACCACCGGCGAGGTCTACCTCGGCGAGGTCCCGGTCGTGGACTCGGCCGTCGTCGAGTACTTCGAGGGCGCGCAGCCGGACGACGACCTGGTCAGGGCCGTGGACCGGATCATGGGCCACGCCGACTCCGTGCGCCGGCTCCGGGTCCGCGCCAACGCCGACACCCCCGAGGACGCCGCGCGGGCCCGCCGCTTCGGCGCCCAGGGCATCGGCCTGTGCCGCACCGAGCACATGTTCCTCGGCGAGCGCCGCCAGCTCGTCGAGGACCTGGTCCTGGCCGACGGCGAGGCGGAGCGGCAGGCCGCGCTCGACGCCCTCGAACCCCTCCAGAAGGCCGACTTCATCGGCATCTTCAAGGCCATGGGCGGCGACCCGGTCACCATCCGGCTCATCGACCCGCCCCTGCACGAGTTCCTGCCGGACCTGGTGGACCTGTCGGTGAAGGTCGCCACCTCGCCCGACGTGACCGACAAGGACCGCAGGCTGCTGGCCGCCGTCAAGAGGCTGCACGAGCAGAACCCGATGCTGGGCCTGCGCGGCGTGCGGCTCGGCCTGGTGATCCCGGGGCTGTTCGCCATGCAGGTGCGGGCGATCGCGCAGGCCGCGGCCGAGGTCCCGGGCGCGCGTCCGGAGATCATGATCCCGCTGGTGGCGTCGGTCCAGGAGCTGGAGTCCGTACGCGAGGAGGCGACCAGGATCCTCGCGGAGACCGGCGTCGAGGCGCTGATCGGCACCATGATCGAGGTGCCGAGGGCGGCGCTGACGGCGGGCCAGATCGCCGAGGCCGCCGAGTTCTTCTCCTTCGGCACGAACGACCTGACCCAGATGACCTGGGGCTTCAGCCGCGACGACGTGGAGGCCGCCTTCTTCTCGCGCTACCTGGAGCTCGGCATCTTCGGCGTCAGCCCGTTCGAGACCCTGGACCGCGACGGCGTCGGGCGGCTGGTCAGGATCGCCGCCGAGGAGGGCCGCGCGGCCCGCCCCGACCTGCACCTCGGCATCTGCGGCGAGCATGGGGGCGACCCCGACTCGGTGCACTTCTGCCACGAGGTCGGCCTCGACTACGTCTCCTGCTCCCCGTTCCGCATCCCGGTGGCCCGGCTGGAGGCCGGCCGCGCCGCCCTGACCGACACCGACTCCGACACCCGCTGACGGGCGCGGCGGCCGGGGCCCCGGGCCCCGGCCGCCGCTACCCGCGGCGCCGGTTGGCCAGCGCCACGGCGGTGAAGACCACGATCCCGATCAGGAGGAAGAAGAGCACGAAACCGATGATGATCTCCGGGACGCCTAAGTTCACGGGGGTTCCCTCCCTGCCGGCGCCCCTGGAGGAGCGCTCCTTGCGACGGATCGTAGGAGCGCGCGGTTGAAGATCTGTTGACGTCCTGTCCATGGACCCCGGAGATCACGCGAAAAGCGGCTTTTGGGATACTTTCCGCCATGGAATGGGAGCTGCGGACCGCCGTGCCGGGCGACGTGGAGGCCATCGCCGAGCTGCGGGCCACGGTGATGCGCCCCGACCTGGAACGGCTGGGCCGCTTCGACGAGCACCGGGTACGGCAGCGCTTCCGCGACTCCTTCGCTCCCGGGCACACCTCCGTCATCCTGGCCGGCGGCGCCTTCGCCGGCTGCGTCACCCTGCGTCCCGCCGAGGACGGCCGCCTGCTGGAGCACTTCTACCTCGCCCCCGCCGTCCAGGGACGCGGGCTCGGCACGGCCGTCCTGCGGGCGCTGCTGGACCGCGCCGACGCCGAGCGCGCGACCGTGCGCCTGGTCGTCCTGCGGGGCAGCGCCGCCCAGCGGCTCTACGAGCGGCACGGTTTCACCGTCGAGGGCGCGGACCAGGTGGACGTCCTCATGGTCCGCCGGCCGGGCGCCGGGCAGCCCGCGGCGGGCTAGCGGGGCGCGGGCTCCTCGGCCGGCACGTAGTCGTGCCGCATCCCGTGGTCGCCCAGCCACTGCCGCAGCCCGGCCACGGCCTCCGGATCGCCCGCGACCCGGGCCGCGTACTCGGCCAGGGCCACCTCCTCGCCGTCCTCGAACAGCAGCCGGGCGGGGCCCGACCACGACAGCGTCCACCTGGCCTCGCCGAGCTGGATCAGCACCGCCTCCAGCGCCTGGCCCAGCACCCCGGCGAGCAGCGTCTCCGACGGCTTCCAGCCCAGCTCGCGCAGCCGCTCGGCCAGCTCGGCCTGGCGGCCCCTGGCGATCGCCTCGAAGGCCGCGTCGAGGTAGGGCCGCGCCGCCCCCATCACCCGCTGACCCGCCACCGCCAGGTCGTGCAGGGCCTCGGCGTTGCGCGCGGCGTACATGCCCTGGGCCACCAGCTCGTCCCACGGCACCGGGCGCAGCGCGGCCAGCGCCTCCGGCGTCCACATCGACCGCTCGACCGCCTCGGCCGCGACGCCGGGATCGCGCAGCAGCGTCAGCGCCGGACGCGGGTCAGGGACGTGCTCGGGCTCGGGCAGCACCGCGATGGCCGCCAGCCGGTCGGCCAGGCCGGGATGGGAGTCGTACGGCGAGACCTCCTCGGGCCGCTCGCCCAGCCGCGCGATCTCGGCCTGCCGGTCGGGGTCGTTCATCAGCGCGTGGAAGCCGCCGAACACCGAGGCGGGCCGGGTGCCGCCCACGCCGGTCAGCGACAGGTAGTCGCCGGCGTACAGGTCCCAGCCCAGGGAGGTGTCGTGGATCTTGCGGAGCGCGCCCGACATGGCCTGGCGCCCGCCGATCGCCACCGCGAACTCGTCGGCCTCCAGCTCCTGGCGGCGCGACACGGCCTGCGAGACCCGCAGGTAGAGCTTGGCGTACCAGGCGAAGAGCCGTTGAATGATCGGATGGTTGCCCAGCCCCTGCACGGTCGCGATCAGCGACACCCGCCCCCGGTAGACGGGCGCGCCGAGCCGGGTGTGCGCGCCGCTGTAGTGGCCCAGCTCGTGCCCGAGCACGGCGCGCATCTCGTCGACGGTGAGCGTCTGGAGCAGCGGCAGCCCGATGAACATCCGCCGCCGCGTGGCGCGCAGCCCCAGGAACCGGGTGTCCTCCGAGACCGCCGCGTTCACCTCGGGGACGAGCCGGATCTCGTCGGGCGGCGCGGTGCGCACCCGCCGGGCCAGGTCCTCCACCGCCTGCCAGAGCGCGGGCTCGTGCTCGCGCCCCACCGGAACCCCCGGCAGCTCGCCCCCCTGGTTCCTGCCGACCATGAACAGCGCCCGCACCAGCGCGCCCGCCGCCAGCGTGAGCAAGATCGCGACCTTCAGCGCCGCGGTGTGGAAGTCCACCAGCAGCAGGACGTCGAAGAACACGGCGGCCACCAGGATGACGCCGACCAGCACGTAGAAGCCGGCGAGCAGACTGAAGGCCAGCACCGCTCGGAACGCTGTCGTCATGGGGGAGGGCTCCCGGGGAAGGGGTTCTCGCGAGGCTCGACACTAGCGGAGACAGGAAACTGGATAAAATCACTGCACCAATGTCGTACTACGACGAGCACGACCAGGAACGATGGGTCCCGGAACCACCCGGCAACCCCGGCCGCGCCGCGTTCGAACGCGACCGCGCCCGCGTCCTGCACAGCGCCGCGCTGCGCAGGCTGGCGGCCAAGACGCAGGTCGTGGGCCCCGGCGAGACGCTCGGCGGCGGCCAGCACATCCCGCGCACCCGGCTGACCCACTCGCTCGAATGCGCCCAGGTCGGCAGGGAGATGGGCGCCACGCTCGGCGTCGACCCCGACCTGGTCGAGACCGCCTGCCTGGCCCACGACCTCGGCCATCCGCCGTTCGGGCACAACGGCGAGGTGGCGCTCAACGCGCTGGCCACCTCGTGCGGCGGCTTCGAGGGCAACGCCCAGAGCCTGCGCCTGCTCACCAGGCTGGAGGCCAAGGTCCTCACCGAAGACGGCCGCAGCGCCGGCCTCAACCTCACCAGGGCCGCGCTCGACGCCTCCGTCAAATACCCCTGGACGTGCGAGAAGTCCCCGAAGTTCGGCGTCTACCACGACGACCTGCCGGTCTTCGAGTGGATCAGGGACGGCGCCCCCGAGGGCCGCGTGAGCTTCGAGGCCCAGATCATGGACTGGGCCGACGACGTCGCCTACTCCGTCCACGACCTGGAGGACGCGCTCCACTCCGGCCACGTCACCCCCGAGGCGCTCCAGTCGCCCGTGGAGCGCGGCGCGGTGGCCCGCATCACCCGCACCTGGTACGCGCCCGGCGCCGACCTCAACGAGCTGGAGGAGGTCTTCGCCAAGCTGATCGCCGACCCGCTGTGGCCGCGCCGCTTCGAGGCCACGCTCGCCGACCTGGCCGGCCTCAAGGCGCTCACCAGCGGCCTGATCGGCCGGTTCTGCCGCTCGGCCCAGACCGCCACCCTGGAGGTCCACGGCGCCCGCCACCGCGCCGACCTCGTCGTGCCGCGCGCCACGCTGCTGGAGTGCGCCCTGCTCAAGGGCGTCACCGCCCACTACGTGATGACCACCGAGGGCCACCACGCCAACCAGGCCAGGCAGCGCGAGCTGATCACCGAGCTGGCCTCGCTGATCACGCTCGGCGCCCCCGCCACCCTCGAACCCGCCTTCCGCCCCGCCTTCCTGGACGCCCCCGACGACCCCGCCCGGGTGCGCGTCGTGATCGACCAGATCGCCTCGCTCACCGACACCTCGGCCGTGGCCTGGCACCGGCGCCTGTCGAAGTGACGGCCAGCCGCCGGGGCCGGTGAAACCGCCCCCACGAGCGGCTTTGCGGACCTGCCTCGTCGGCGGATACTGCGCGCATGGCCACATATGTCATCGTCGGCGCGGGCCTTGCGGGAGCCAAGGCCGCGCAGACGTTGCGCGAGGAGGGCTTCGCCGGCGAGGTGGTGCTCGCCGGCGCGGAGAGCGAACGCCCGTACGAACGGCCGCCCCTGTCCAAGGAGTACCTGCGGGGCGGCGGCGACCGGGAGAAGATCTACGTCCACGCCCCCGGCTGGTACGCCGACAACGACGTGGAGCTGCGGCTCGGCCTGCCCGTCACCCGCATCGAGCCCCGCAACCACGTCGTCAGGTTCGCCAACGGGTCCCGGCGGGCCTACGACAAGCTGCTGATCGCGACCGGGGCGACGCCGAGACGCCTGCCCGGCCCCGCCTACTACCTGCGTACCGTCGAGGACTGCGAGGCGCTCAGGCGGCGCTTCGCCGAGGGCGGCAGCGTCATCGTGGTCGGGGCGTCCTGGATCGGGCTGGAGAGCGCGGCGGCGGCCCGCGCGGCGGGCTGCCCGGTCACCGTCGTCGAGCCCGAGCCCACCGCGCTCAACCGGGCGCTCGGCCCCGAGCTGGGCGCGGTGTTCGCCCGCCTGCACGCCCGCCACGGCGTGGACCTGCGCTTCGGCACCGCCGTCGCCGAGGTCACCGGCACCGGCGTGCGGCTCAGCACGGGGGAGCGGCTGACGGCCGACCTCGTGGTGGCCGGCATCGGCGTCGCGCCCGAGGTGGAGCTGGCCCGCGACGCGGGCCTGGAGATCCGGCAGGGCATCCGCACCGACGCCTCCCTGCGCACCTCGCACCCCGACGTGTACGCCGCCGGCGACGCCGCCGAGCCCTTCCACCCCCTGTACGGCCGGCACGTCCGCGTCGAGCACCGGTCGGGCGCGCTCAAGGGCGGTCCGGCCGCCGCCCGCGCCATGCTCGGCCAGGACGTCGTCCACGACGACATCCCCTACCTGTTCACCGACCAGTACGACCTGAGCATGGAGTTCACCGGCGACACCGGCGGCCACGACGAGATCGTCTGCCGGGGGTCGGTGGAGGACCTGCGCTTCGTCGCCTTCTGGCTGCGCGAGGGCCGGGTGGTCGCCGGCATGAGCGTCAACACCCGCGACGCCGTGCCGGAGATCCAGCAGCTGATCAGGGCGGGCGCCGTCATTGACCGAAAGGAGTTGACGACGGGTTCGCCGTGATCGGGTTGTCGTCCTTGGGCTCGGCGGTCTTGCGCGGCTTCCTGGGCTGCTTGGTGGCCTGCGGCACCTTCTTCGACGTGCACTGGACCGCGCAGCGCGGCGTCTCGCCGAGCCTGCCGCGCAGCGCCAGCGTCTCCTTGCGGGGGGAGAGCGTGCGGTTGCCGGAGCGCCAGGCGTCGAGGTAGTCCCACGGCTCGACCATGCCGCGCCGCACCCACCAGTAGGCCGGGCCGGTCTTCCAGGAGATCGCGAAGTAGAGGTTGGAGCCGGCGTCGCGGGCGTTGCCCGACCTGCCCACCCGGCCGAGCAGCTGCCCGGCCTTGACCCGCACGCCCGGCCGCACGCCGTCGGCGACGGAGTCGAGGTGGCCGCCGAGGTAGCGCACGCCGTCGTCGCCGATGATCGTGACGAACCGGCCCTCGCGGTCGGCGCCCTTGTCGGTCGAGGGCGCCCACCGGTTCTTGACGTTGACCTCGTCCACGACGCCGTCCACCGGCGCGACGAACGAGCAGCCCTGCGGGGCCCAGATCGTCGTCTTGGGCAGCACCAGCAGGCTGCGCTGGTAGGTCGTGCCGCAGCCCTTGACCGGGAAGGTGTAGGTGAACTTCGACAGCTTGGGCGGCGGCACCTTGACCGGGTCGTCCCCCTTGGGCGGCCGCTCGGCCTGCTGCTCGCCCTCCTGGCCGGACGGGCCGGGCGAGGGGATGGTGGCGGTGACCGCCGGGGTGGGCGTGCCCGTGGACGCGCTCGCGGACGTGCTCGTGGGCGGGGCCGTGGAGGGCGACTGGGCGCTGACGCCCGCCACCCCGGTCGCCTGGGCGCAGGCGCCGGTGAGCAGCACGGCGCCGGCCACAACCGCCCACCGTACGATATGCCCGGAATGCATAGTCTTCCTCACCCGTGTCACCGTTTCCACCGACAACCCTCACCTTTGTAGCCGACCACGGGACTCCGCATCACCAGTTTCCCGCTTTAGCAACCCAGAGGTGACGCGCGTCTTCCCCGGCCGTCGACCGGCCGTGCCACGCCGTTCACCGGCCGCGGCACACCCCGCGAGGGGCGGAACCGTCGGTCGGGCGGAATAGACTCACCGGCGTGGCTGGCCGGATCCGTGATGTCGACATCGCGCTCGTACGCGAGCGCTCCCCCATCGCCGACGTGATCGGCGAGCACATCCAGTTGCGCAATGCCGGAGGGGGCAACCTCAAGGGCCTGTGCCCCTTCCACGACGAGAAGAGCCCGTCCTTCAACGTCACCCCCGAGCGCGGAATGTACTTCTGCTTCGGGTGCTCAGAAGGCGGCGACGTGATCACGTTCGTCGAGAAGATCGAGCATCTGCCGTTCGGTGAGGCGGTCGAGCGGCTGGCCCAGCGGGCCGGCATCCAGCTCCAGTACGAGCAGGGCGGCTACGTCCCCAAGCGCGACCACGGCGAGCGGGCCCGGCTGATCGAGGCCCACCGGGTGGCCGCCGAGTTCTACGCCGAGAAGCTGTTCGGGCCCGACGCGGCCCCGGGGCGGCGGTTCCTGTCCGAGCGCGGGTTCGAGCGCGCCGACGCCGAGACGTTCGGCGTCGGCTACGCGCCGAACGAGTGGGAGGCGCTGGCGCGCCACCTGATGGGGCGCGGGTTCACCGCCGACGAGCTGGTCAAGGGCGGCCTGGCCAAGGAGGGCAGGCGGGGGCCGATCGACCGGTTCAGGGGGCGGCTGATCTGGCCGATCAGGGACGCCACGGGCGACGTGATCGGATTCGGCGCGCGCAAGTTGCTCGATTCCGACGATGGTCCGAAATATCTGAATACGCCTGACTCGCCGCTTTACAAGAAGAGCCAGGTCCTTTATGGCATTGATCTCGCCAAACGAGAGATCAGCAAGCGCGCCCAGGCGGTGATCGTCGAGGGATACACCGACGTGATGGCCTGCCATCTGGCCGGAGTTCCGACCGCGGTGGCCACCTGCGGCACGTCGTTCGGCGAGGAGCACATCAAGATCCTGCGCCGGTTCCTGCTCGACCAGGCCGAGTTCCGCGGCGAGGTCATCTTCACCTTCGACGGCGACGCGGCCGGCCAGAAGGCGGCGCTGCGGGCCTTCGCCGACGAGCAGAAGTTCGTCACGCAGACCTACGTCGCGGTGCAGAGCGACGGCCTCGACCCGTGCGACCTGCGGATCAAGCAGGGCGACGCGGCGGTGCGCGACCTCATCGCGAGCCGCGAGCCGCTGTTCCAGTTCGCCATCAGGAGCACCATCTCCCGCTACGACCTGCGCAGCAACGAGGGCAAGATCGCCGCCCTCGACGCGGCGGCGCCCATCGTGGCCGGGATCAAGGACGTCGGCCTGCGCAAGCGCTACGCCATCGACCTCGACCGCTGGCTCGGGTTCATGGACGAGCGCTTCGTCATGCAGCGCATCGGCGAGGTGGCCAACACCCAGCAGGGCCGCCCCCAGCGCGCCCCCAAGGCGGCTCCCGTCGATCCGAGCGTGCGGGTGGAGGGCGAGCTGCTCAAGCTGGCCGTCCAGCGGCCGGCGCTGCTCGGTCCGCGCTTCGACGCCCTCGACCCGCAGGCGTTCACCGCGCCCGACCACGTCGCGCTGCACAAGGTCATCCAGGCCGCCGGAGGCGCCGGCTCGGCCGGTCACGGCGGCCGCGAGTGGGTCGACCGGCTGCTGGAGCACGCCCACGACGAGGCCACCAGGGCGCTGGTGACGCGGTTCGCGGTGGAGCCCGTCCAGGCCGACGCGCACGCCGAGGAGCGTTACTCGGGGGCCATGCTGGCGGCCATCGAGGCGATCGCGGTCGACCGGGCCATCGCCCAGGCCAAGTCCCGCATGCAGCGCCTCAACCCGGTGGAGGAGCAGCAGGAGTACAACAGGCTGTTCGGCGAGCTGGTGGCGCTGGAGCAGCAGCGCCGGGTGCTGCGCGACCGCGCCGCGGGAAGCTGACCGCCGGGGCATTTGATAACAGTTCGGCAGCGGGGACGGCCGGGGAACCGGGAGGTGTCCGGGGAATCCCGGCCGGTCCGCGCCGCCGTGACGGGGCGTCTCCGGCGTCTTCCGGGCAGCGAAAGAGATACGTCCGGCCGGCGGACGTCGCCGGACGTGGGATTCCAGACCGCGTAATTGACTTTTCTTTCCTGATCAAACTCGGGCCAAACCTTTACTCGATCTCAATTCGGTAATGCTGATCGTCTTACCTTCCGCAACAAAAATGGGTCTGCCATTTGATGGAACCAATACTGCAGACTGTCTCCCGTGGGTGCATCGGTGCTGCCAAGCGGGCCGCCATCGGTAGATCAGGTGGCGGACCTCGTCGCGAAGGGAAGGGAGCGCGGAAGCGTAACCGTCGATGACGTCGCCGCCGCGCTTGACCGATCCGAGCTGCCGTCCGACGCGCTGGAACGCGTCGTGCGGATGCTCGCAGAGAACGGCGTGGAGGTCCTCGAGCCCCAGGGCGACGAGGAGTCCACCCGCGCCGATGAGGAGGACGTAGGCAAGCGGGCGCCGACCAGCGATCTCGTCCGTATCTATCTGCGGGAGATCGGCCGCGTCCCCCTGCTGACCGCCGAGGAGGAGGTGGAGCTCGCCAAGTCGATCGAAGCCGGCCTGTTCGCCGAGGACAAGCTGGCCAACGGGGTCTCGCGTCTGGCCTTCCCGGAGTTCAGGGAGCTCGTCTGGCAGGGCACCAGGGCCAAGCAGCGGCTGATCGAGGCCAACCTCAGGCTCGTGGTGTCGATCGCCAAGCGGTACGTGGGCCGCGGCATGCTGTTCCTCGACCTGATCCAGGAAGGCAACCTCGGGCTCATCCGGGCGGTCGAGAAGTTCGACTACACGAAGGGCTACAAGTTCTCCACCTACGCCACCTGGTGGATCAGGCAGGCGATCACCCGGGCGATCGCCGACCAGGCGCGCACCATCCGCATTCCGGTGCACATGGTGGAGACCATCAACAAGCTCGTCAGAGTGCAGCGTCAGCTCCACCAGGACCTCGGCCGCGAGCCCATCCCCGAGGAGATCGCCAAGGAGATGGACCTCCCGGTCGACCGCGTGGTGGAGATCCAGCGCATCGCCCAGGAGCCGGTGTCCCTGCAGTCGCCGATCGGCGAGGAGGACTCCGACCTCGGTGACTTCATCGAGGACGCCGACGCCGTCGTGCCCATGGAGGCCGCCGCCTTCATCATGCTGCAGGACCAGCTCGACGACATCCTGGCCACGCTGTCCGACCGCGAGCAGCGCATCATCCAGCTCCGCTTCGGCCTGGCCGACGGGCATCCGCGCACGCTGGAGGAGGTGGGCAGGGAGTTCGGCGTGACGCGCGAGCGCATCCGGCAGATCGAGTCGAAGACCCTGGCCAAGCTCCGCCACCCGACGCGCGCGCAGATGCTCAGGGACTACCTGGACTGACCCTTCGACCCCGAGGGCGGGCCCGGCGAGCGTGCCGGGCCCGTCCGCATGCCGGGCGGCGGGCTCAGGAGCAGCCCTCGAACTGCGGCACGGCGATGTTGGCCAGGTTCAGGCCCGCCTTGCTGAACCACTTGTGCAGCAGCCTGCTCGCGGTGCCGTCCTGGTACATGTCGGTGATCGCCCGGTTCACCGCCTCGCAGCCCGGCACGTCGTCCTTGTGCAGGCCCACCCCGCTGCGCTGCTCGTTGAACTGGGCGTTGGCCAGCCGCAGCCCCGAGCCGTCCTGGTTGGCCAGGCCGGCCAGGATGACGTCGTTGGTGGTGACCGCGTCCACCTGCCGGTTCTTCAGCGCGCTCAGGCACGTCGCGTAGTCCTTGAACGGCACCAGCTTGGCCGCCACGCTGCGTTCCTCCACGACCCGCTCGGCGGCGTTCGAGCCCTCCACCGCGCAGATCCGGCGGCCCTTCAGCTCCCGGACGTTGTTCACCTTGTCGTCCGGCCGCGTCAGGATGTCCTGGTAGGAGATGTGGTACGGCCCCGCGAACAGCACCTTCGCCTTGCGGTCCATGCTGATCGTGTACGTCGCCACCACCATGTCGGCCCGCCCCTGGACCAGCACCTTCTCCCGGTCGCCGGCCAGCACGGGGATCAGCTTGAAGTCCTTGCCCAGCCGCTTGGCCAGGTAACGCGCGACGTCGACGTCGAAGCCCTCGAAGGTGCCGTCCGGCTTGCGGAATCCCACCGACGGCAGGTCGGAACGGACGGCGATGACGAGGGAGTCCTTGTCGACGATCGACTCCCGGCCGCCGGTCCCGCAGGCCGCGGCGGCCACCGCGGTCAGGGCCAGGGCCGCTACCAGTGCCCGCTTCAACGGTACTCCTTGAGTCTCGGCCACACCCCGGCGATCATCAGCAGCCCGATCCCGGCGATCGCGAACGGCAGCAGCCGCCACAGGCTGTCCAGCGCGTTCTCGCCGGCGTCGATGGCCCGGTCGAAGGTGCGCTCGTGCCGTTCGGCCAGGGCCACCAGGGCCTGGTCGTAGGCGTCGAAGGCGGCGGTGACCGGCCCGAGCTTGGCGGTCACCGCCTCGGCGGTCCTGCCCTCCAGCGCCAGCGCGCGGAAGGAGGTGTCGGCCTGCTGGAAGGCCCGGTACGCGTCCAGCACGCGGATGCCCTCGGGGCCGGTCAGCTCGGGCCCCAGCATGCCGCGGGCCGCCCCGGCGTCGGCGGCCACCTTCGCGTGGTACTGGGTGAGGTTGCCCGACTCGAAGTAGACGACCGACTGCGACTTGTCCAGGAACGTGTGCTCGTAGGTGTCGGCGCGGTCCTTGTCCAGCAGGTAGCGGCTCTGGTCGCCCTGCGCGCTGTTGCTGATCGCGCGGGCCTTGGCCAGCGTCAGGACCGAGTCGAAGCCCTGTGTCTTGGCCGTGCGCAGGTCCGTCTGGTCCTGGCCGAGCACGTTCACGCCGAGGATCAGCGAGACCACGGTGGCCAGCGTGGCGACCAGCAGCGCCGGGCCGAACACCCGGCGGAACCGCCGGGCCAGGAAGATCTGGAGCCAGATCAGGCAGCCCAGCGCGAGCAGCCCGGCCAGCAGCACCGCCGAGCGCAGCAGCGGGACCATGGCGTTGTTGTCGTCGTAGGTGCGGCGGACGATCGTGCCGCTCTCCAGGGTCAGGTTGTAGGCCTGCGGCAGCAGTACCAGCCGCATCAGGTCGGTGGCCTGCCGGTAGGTGCCCACGACGTCGTCCGGCGGCGCGCCGGGCGCGTGCCGGGCCTGCTCGTTCAGCAGCAGCGCCTGCCCGGCGAGCCGTTCGTAGCGGCCGAGGCCGTCGAGCACCGACTGCACGGTCCGCCGCTCGGCGGCGTTGTCGCCGGCCAGCTCGAACGCCTTCAGCAGCGCCTGGTTGGCCTCCGTGCGCCGCCGCTCGTACCGGTCGACGGCCTCGCGGCGCTGCTGGCCGTACTGGTCGCCCATGACCAGCGAGTTGGCGACCTGGGCGTCCATGTCGCTGAGCGCCAGGTAGAGCCCGGCGGTGGCGACGACCTGCGGCCCGGCGTCGCGGCCGATGACCTGCAGCCCGTCGCCGGCGGTCAGGCTGCCCACCCCGAGCGCCGCGAACAGCAGCGCGAGCGCCGCCACGGTGACGCCGGAGATGACGCGGATGCGGCCGGGCACGCTGCGGCGCGGCAGGGGGGCGGGGGCGCCCGCCGGGACGACGGCGCCCGGGTTCTGCACCAGGGTCACGGTGTGCCCTCCCTGATGGTGATGACGGTCCAGGCGCCCAGGTGGATCCGGTCGCCGGGACCGACCCGGACGGGCGTGTTGATCTCCAGGGTCCTGCCGTTGACCTGGGTGCCGTTGGCCGACCCCGGGTCCACCAGCGTCCAGGTGCCGTCGGGCTGGGCCAGCAGCACGGCGTGCAGGTGCGACACCCCCGGGTCCTCGGGCGGGCCGGTCAGGTCGATCTCCGGCGCCAGGTTCCTGGCCCGGCTGCGCCGTCCGATGCGCACCTGCTCGCCGACCAGCCCGAACGAGCGCTCGGGACAGTACGGCGGGAAGGCCATGCGCGCCGCGTCGGGACCGCCCTCGGCGACCACCTTCTCGTAGTACGCGCGGTCGGCGGCGGCGACCGCCTCCCACCGCGCTCCCCGCACCGGGAGCGGGACGCCGCCCCCGCCGCCGGTGAAGTCGTGCCCGCACACCTCGCAGAACTGCCCGGCGCGCGGCGTCTGGCAGACCGGGCAGGCGTCGTCACCCCCGCCCGCGCCCGCCGCGGACGGCTGGGGCTGGGACGCGGCGGGCGCGCCGCCGATCTGCGCGCCGCAGACGTCGCAGTAGTCGTCGGAGCCGGAGGCGTGCCCCTGGGGACAGGTCGCCATCAGCCCTCGCCCTTACGCAGCCGGCTGGTGCGGACGGAGCCGGTGTCCAGCTCGATCTCGTCGGCCTTGTCCACGTTCCTGCGCAAGCGGGCCGTGCCGGTCGCGGGATCGACCTCCACGACCTTCTCCAGCAGCCGGGCGGTGTCCTCGCGGCCGGACTCCGCGGCCAGCTCCCTGGCCTTGGCCAGGCGCGCGGTCGCGGCCTCCACGTCCCCGGCGGCGCGGGCGCTGAGGCCGTCCTGGATGAGCTCGTGCAGCTCGGCCTGGCCGGTGTAGTGGGCGACCTTCCGGTTGATCTGCGTGGACTGCGCCAGGTCGTCGGTCCACTGGGCCAGCACGTTGCCGGTGGCCACGACGTCCTGGGTGTCGGGGCGCACCAGCTTCACCCAGCCGGCCCTGATCTCCTGGCCGATCTGGCCCGGCGGCACCTCGACGCACAGGTGGTACTCGCGTTCCTCCTGGCCCCACGAGCCGGTCGGGTAGTCGCCGGTCAGCGGGTTGACGTCGGTGCGTTTGCCGGTCAGGTCGAGCAGCGTGGGGGAGACCTGCTTGACGAACTTCAGCTTGGCGGTCTGCGGCACCCACACCCGCAGCGACAGGTCCGCCACGGTCTTGCTCATCGACGTCTGCGTCACCCGGCGGAAGAACTCGGCCAGATCGCTCTGGTTCCGTACGAACTCGAACGAGCCGAGCATCGCCTCGGCGACCTTCCGCAGCTCGGCGGGCACCCAGTCGTCGCCCACGCCCAGGCTGTCGCAGACGAACTTGCCGCTCCACCCCTGCAGCACGGCCCCGAACACCTCGGGGCGCTCGTTGTTCTGCCCGTCGGTCATCAGCAGCGCGTGCCTGATCGCGTTGGGGTACCCGCTCAGCAGGTGCCCGGCCAGCTTCAGCCACTCGCCGATGGCCGTGCCGCCGTGCGCGAGCAGCCTGCTGATCGCCCGCTCGGCCTCGGCGCGGGTGGCGGGCGTGGCCCTGACCAGGTTGGCGTTGCCGCCGGGGTAGATGACCTTGGCCTTCTCGGTCCCGGCGATCACCGCGAAGTGCACGCCGTCGCGCAGCGCGTGCACGGCCGCCGCCGCGGCCTGCCGGGCCTCGCGGATCTTGCCGCCGCTCATCGAGCCGGAGGTGTCGACGATGATGACCTCGGCCGCCTCGGTGGGCGCGGCCTGGGCGAAGCCGCCGCCGGAGGAGGCCACGGTGAGGATCGCGTGCACCTCCCGGGCGTCGGTGGACAGGTATTTGTTCTGGTCGATGTTCAGCGTGAACGTGGGCTGGTCACCCATGCGTTTCTCCTAGGGGGATGAGAACGATCGTCACGTTGTCCTGGCCGCCGGAGGCCAGTGCGTGGCGCAGCATCTCGCGGGCCATGTCGAGAGGGGTTCCCGTCTGCGGGAACCGGTAGCCGTCCAGGTAGCGCCACAGCCCGTCGCTGCACACCAGCAGCAGGCCGGGCGCCCCCGGGGCGAGCGTGCGCACATGCAGCGACACCTCGCCGGAATCCGCGCCGAGCCACGCGGTGATCTCGCCGGTCGGGACCACGTCGTCCTCGGTCAGCAGCACGCCCTGCCCGGGGGCCTCGCCGGGCAGCCAGTACGCCCGCGTGTCACCCGCCCAGCTCAGCGTGATCCCGCCGGGGGCGGCGACCGCGGCGACGTAGGTGCAGGCGGGGGCGTCGTCCACGGACGTCGCCAGCGCGGCCACGGCCTTCCCGGCCAGCTCGAACGCCTCCTGCGCGGAGGCGCCCCTGGCCAGGGCGGCGCCCGCGGTCTCCACCGCCGCGGCCGAGGCCTCGTCGGCGCGCGGCGAGCTGCCCACGCCGTCGCACACCACCGTGATCACGGCGTCGCCGGTGGTCAGCAGCGCCATGGCGTCCTCGTTGCGGGCGCGTCGCAGGCCCTTGTCGGTCACCGCGGCGGCGCCGCCGTCCAGGACGGTCTCGGCGTGGTCGCGGCCGGTGGGCTGGCGGGCGCCGCACCGCTCGCAGTAGCCCTCGGCGTCCACCGCGGCCGCGCCGCAGGAGGTGCAGACGGGCGCGCCGAGCGCGTGCCCGCAGCGCTCGCAGTAGACGTCCCCCTGGACGACGGGGGAGGCGCACATCGGGCAGCTCTGGGGGTTGGGTTCGGTCACAGCCACGTCCTCGGTCGTACGGCGTTCGCCTCGTCGATGAGCGCGTGGCGTTCATGGCGGGAGCCGGCCGCCACCGCGAGCTTCCGGTAGATCGACTCCAGCCGCCTGCGCAGCCCCGGTTCGGTGAAGTCGGCCCCGGCCAGCTTCGTCCCGGGCGGCGCGGGGTTGTTGTCCAGCCAGGCCAGCGCGCAGCGCAGCAGCTCGGCGGTGAGCAGGTCGCGGCGGCGCGGGTCGAGGTCGGCCAGGTTGGCCAGCCGTCCGGCCGCGCCCACCAGGTCGGCGGCGGACACCGTGCTCAGGTCGCTCCGGCGGAACACCGAGGCGGCCAGGGCCACCTGCGCCGCGACCCGGTAGCTGGAGGCGGGCGGCACCTCGTCCAGCACGTTGACGCGGCCCGTCCTGGCCAGCCCGAACGCGGCGCTGACGTAGGAGTGGTCGGTCCGCCAGACGGCGTTGTACCAGTGGGCCGACTGCCTGCCGGCGCACTCCAGCGCGAAGGCCAGCGCCAGCTTGGGCGCGAGCTCGCCGGGCAGCGCCGACACGCACGCGTCGAACATCGTCACCGCGGTGTCCGTCTGGCGCGTGGCCAGCGCGAGCACCCCGCGGTACCAGGTCGTCCGCCAGTCGCCGGGGAGCTGCTGGTCCAGCTCCGACAGCGCCACCGGGGTCTCGGCGGCGCCCGCCTCGGCCAGCAGCCTGGCGCGCATGAGCCGGGTCTCGGGCGTCGGCGGCATCGCCGAGAGCTGGTCGAACAGCTCCTTGCCGTCGAACCCGAGCAGGCCCGCCAGCGCGCCCGCCGCCGGGTCGAGCGGGTCGACGTGCGGCACCGGCAGCTCGACCGCGACCGCGGCCGGGTCGAGCGGCCCGAACACCTCCTGGCGGGAGTCCGACAGCGCCGTCCACACGGCCGAGCGCTCGGGCCCGAACAGGGTCGAGGGCGCCGGGAACGGCACGCCCTCCTCGGCCGCGCTGATCTCCCGCAGCACCCCGACGAGCTGCTCCTCCATCTCCCACGCGCTCTGGAACCGGTCGGCGGGGTCGGGCGCGGTGGCCTTGCGCAGCAGCCGGGCGAACGACTCGTGCCCGCAGTCCTGCGGCAGCGGACTGGCAGTGCCGCCCTTGGCCGGGCTCCAGGACGGGATTGTCAGCACCGCCAGGGTCCTGGCCACGGTGTAGAGGTCGGAGGCCACGGACGAGGGATGGGTGTCCAGCTCGGGCGCGTGGTAGCCGACCGTCGCCCAGGACGTGCCGGGCGGCGAGCCGACCGGCTGGACGGCGCCCAGGTCGATCAGCTTGAGCCGCCGGCCGACCCGGATCACGTTGGCCGGCTTGAGGTCGCAGTAGACCAGGCCGTTCTCGTGCAGGTAGCCGAACGCGTGCAGGATCTCCCGGCCGTAGATCAGCGCCTCGCGCAGCGGCAGCGGGCCCTGGCGGCGCAGCTCGTGCAGCGACTGGCCGCCGACGTACTCCATGACGATGTAGCCGAGGCCGCCGGAGAGCTGGAAGTTGAGGATCTTGACGATGTTGGGGTGGTCGACCGTGGTGAGGAACTTGCGCTCGGCCTCGGCCGCCGCCAGCGCCTCGGCGTCGTTGGTGTTGAGCAGGCCCTTGAGGACGACCCAGCGGCCGTCCAGGGCCTCGTCGGCGGCCAGGTAGATCCAGCCGAGGCCGCCGTGCGCCAGGCAGCCGAGCACCCGGTACTGCCCGGCCACCATGTCGTCCTTGGCCAGTTTCGGGGTGAAGGAGTACGGCGTGCGGCAGTGCGGGCAGAACCCCTCCGTCAGCCCGGGACGGCCCTGCCGGGACCGGCCCACCGGCTCGCCGCAGGCCGGGTTGGCGCAGAACCGCTTCTCCTCCGGCACCTGCGGATCGGCCATCACGGCCGTCGCCGGATCCCGGTACGGCACGGACGGCAGGTCGGCGATGCCGCCCAGCACCCCGGCCCGCGACCTGCCGCTGCTGCTCACCGGCGAGGTCAGCGACCGGCTCACCGGCTGGGTGTTCACCGGCCCCGAGAGCGGCCCCGAGAGCGGCCCCGAGAGCGGGCCCGAGGCCGAGGCCGACGCCGGGCCCGACGCCTGCTGGGGGACGGACGCCGCCGGGGGCGGCGCGGCCGCCGCGTTGCCGCACAGGTCGCAGTAGCCGTCCTCGATGGTGCCGGTGCAGCCCGGCTGCGCGCAGCGGGTCATGGCTTACCTCCGTGTATCGCGCGCTGGTAGGTGTCGACCGCGGCGGCCGCCTCGGTCAGGTCGCAGGGAGCGCTCCACAGCAGGGATCGTGCCCGCTCGAAGCACGCGGTGGCGCCGGGGTCTTCGGCCATGCCCTTGCGCACCGCCATGGCCTGGCAGGCGCCGAGCCGGCCGCGTAACTCGTCGCGCCTGCCGACCAGGCCGTACAGGGCCTTGGCGGTGGCCCGCGCGCGGTCGGCCGCCTTCTCCGCCTCGCTCTCCACGCTCGCCAGCCGCCTGGCCCGCACCACCCAGGTGTCGGCCGAGGCGTCGAGCGCGGCCAGCTCGCCGGTCAGCTCCTCGACCCGGCTGCGCGGGCGGGCCTGCGGCGGCAGGGCGATCTTGACCACGACCGCGCCGTGGGCCAGCCTGGCCTCGCTCTCGGCCGCGCGTACCCGGTCGAGGGCGGCCACCAGGTCCTCGCGGCGCCTGGCGTACTCGCGCTTGACCACGATCGCCTGGTCGATCTCCGCGCGGGCCTCGGCCAGCACGCGGGCGACCCCGCCGAGGTCGGGGCCGACGCCCGCGCCGAGCGGGTCGGCGAGCAGGGCCGCGCGCATCCGCCGCAGCTCCGACTCCTGCGCCTCCAGGCCGGCGCTCTCGCCCAGCTCCCGCTCCAGGTCGCGGATCTCGCGCAGGACGCGGTCGGCGTCGTCGAGCCGGGGCAGGACGGCGTTCCACACGGCGTCGATGTCGTTGAGCGCCGAGGTGACCTCGCGGAAGGCGCCGTCCATGCGGGCGACGGTCTCGTCGAGGGTCAGCCGCTCGTCGGCCTCGGGCAGCAGCGAGCGCTGCTCGACGGGCTTGGCCGCGGCCCGCAGCACGACGGACGTGCCCGACAGCAGCCGGGTCAGCTCGTCGAGCTGCTCGGCGCCCAGTCTCGCGCGCGCGGCCCTGACCTGCTCGGCGTCGCGCAGCACGGCCCGGTAGGCGTCGTTCAGCAGCCACAGCCGGGTCAGCGCGGCCTGGACGGCGGCCCAGCGCTGCGCCGTCACCCCGTCCAGCGTGGCGCCCTTGAGCAACTGGTACGTGGTGTGGGATTCGAGATCGAGCAGGTCGCCGGAGATCCGGTCGCGTTCGTCGGCCCGAGCGCGCAGCGCGTACTCGGCGCCTTCCCTGCTCATGGGTGGTCCCAGACTCATCACGCTCCCCGTGAAGAGGGCCCCCGATGCCCCGTGTCCTACCGGCTCAACGGGAGTCTTGACCGGTTGGTTCCATAGGGTAGGGGTGACCCTGACTTGTCCCTGATTCAACCCTCGGTCACCTGCAAACGGCTTAACGATCTCCTACGGTGGAGACATGGCACGCATCCTTCTGATCATCGCCGCGATCATCGTCGCACTGCTTCTCGTCGGCCCGCTCGTGGGTTTCGTCTTCACGCTTCTCAAGTGGGCTCTCATCATCGGCGCCGTCGTCCTCGGTGTCACGTTCGTCGCGAAGTGGGCCAAGAGGCCGTAGCTTCCGCCCGCTTCCCAAGGCATAGTGAGTGAATGGAGGCGCGGCCGGCGGTTGACGATGCCGCGCTCGGGCGCGAGGCGCTGGCCGTGCTCGAGGCGAACTGGACGGGCAGCGGCACCGTGCCCGCGCCGGGTCTCTACCCGCACCAGTGGAGCTGGGACTCCGCGTTCGTCGTCATCGGCCTGGCCAGGCATCGCCCGGAGCGCGCCCGGGAGGAGCTGCTCAGCCTGCTGAGCGGCCAGTGGGCGACCGGCATGGTGCCCCACATCGTCTTCCACACCCGCGAGGCGTACTTCCCCGGGCCGTCGGTCTGGCGCTCGCAGGAGCACGCGTCCGCGCCCAGGGTCTGCACCTCCGGGCTCACCTCCCCGCCGCTGCAGGCGCTGGCGCTGCGGTGGCTCTACCGGCACACCGGCGACGTGGCCTTCGTCCGGCGCACGTTCCCGCTGCTCGTCGCCCAGCACCACTACCTCGCCTCGGCACGCGACCTCGGCGGCGCCGGACTGGCGGCGATCGTCCACCCCTGGGAGTCGGGCATGGACGACAGCCCCGCCTGGGACCAGCCGCTGGCCGCGCTGCCCGCCATCGGCTACGGCTACCGCAACGTGCAGCTCGCCGAACGCCACCCCGACAGCGACCACGACCGCTACGTCTGGCTGGCCATGCGGTACCGCGACGCCGGCTACCGCGCCGAGTACCTGCGCGACGAGCACCCGTTCGCGGTCGAGGACCCGATGTTCAACGGGATCTGGCTCGCCTCCTGCCAGGCGCTGGCCGAGCTGGCGCCGGTGGCCGGGGCCGACCCCGCACCCCACGCCGAACAGGCCGAACGGCTCAGGCAGGCCATGCTCGACCGGCTCTGGGACGGCTGCTTCTACCCCCGCGACCTGCGCTCCGGCCGGCTGATCAAGGTCTGCACGGTGGGCGCGTTCGGCCCGCTGCTCGATCCCGGCCTGCCCAGCGACCACCTGCACGCCTGCGTCGAGGTGCTGGAGTCGGCCCGGTTCATGGGCGCGACCGGCTACCCGGTGCCGAGCTGCGAGATCCGCGCCGCCCAGTTCGACCGCACCCGCTACTGGCGCGGGCCGTCCTGGGTGAACACCAACTGGCTGTTACGCCGGGCCGCCGCCGTCCACTCGCTCGACCAGCTCGGCCGGCAGCTCGCCAACGGCACCCTGCGGCTCGTCCGGCAGGCCGGGTTCCGCGAGTGCTTCGACCCGTTCGACGGCAGCGGGCGCGGGTGCAGGGACTTCTCCTGGAGCGCGGCGCTCACCCTCGACCTGCTCGCCGATACCGTGGAGATATGAGCATTCTTCGCCGCCTGCCCGCCGACGTGCGCCGATCCCTGGACACCCGGCCGGGGGAGCGGGTGCTGACGTTCACCGAGACCGCCGACGGTCACCTGGTGGCCACCAACCTCGCCCTGTTCCTGTCGGACGGGACGCGGGTGCCGTACGAGGAGATCGACAAGGCGTCCTGGGACGACGAGGGGCTGCGGGTCGTCACCACCACCGGCGCCCGCCACTTCGAGCGCGTCGCCGAACCGCGGATGGTGCCCGAGACCGTGCGCGAGCGGGTGAACTCCACCATCGTGGTCAACAAGCGGGTCAGCCTGCCGGGGCGCGGCGGCGTCCGGCTGGTGGCCAGGCGCCCGCCGGGCGGCGAGGTGCTGGGCTGGACGCTCGTCTTCGACGAGGGGCTCGATCCGACGGACCCGGGCCTGCGCGCGCAGGCCGAACAGGCCCTGGAAGGCGTCCGGCGCAGCATGGGCGTGTGAGGGATCACACGTCCGTGCCGCGCCGGATCTCGGGGCCGATCTTGAGGCCGGATCTCAGGCCGGGCCCTCAGTAGGGAATGCCGGTCTCGCGGGACTTCCGTTCCGCGAGATCCTCCTCCTCGGGCCAGCCGCTGCCGGACCGGTGGTGGCCGTCGGAGCCGAGGAACGGGATCTTCTCCTGAAGCGTCCCGCCCACCTTCTCCCTGGCCGCCCCGGCCAGCCTCGACGCCTGCGCGCCGACCACCCCGGCGGCTTCCTGGACCCTCGGGCTGTCAGCCACACGCTGGGCAGCCCGCTTGATCTGTTCGTACCGCTCGCGTCCCGCCCGGCTGCCGAGCACGTAACCGACAGCCAGACCGACCGCAAATGTCATCCGATAACGCATCTTGCACCTCCGCTGTCTCCCGGCCTACCCCAGTTGCGATGCGACACGCACTCCAGGAGTGCGCTAATCTATTCCTGCGCACGACGGAAGGGCCCAACAAGCCCGACCAGCAGGGCGAACGTACGATCCCGCGTAGCTCAACGGCAGAGCAGCCGGCTGTTAACCGGCAGGTTATAGGTTCGAGTCCTATCGCGGGAGCTGCGGTCAAACAAGAGTTTGGCAGGTTAGGCCCTCTCACCGAGACAGGTGAGGGGGCCTGACGCTTTCCACGGAGACGTCCCCCCTCGCTGCGGGGCGGCGGTAGGTGGGCTCCAGGCGGTCATCTCCCTGACACCCCTCATCGAGAAGTTGTACATTCACAGCGGTTCTCATTGACGTCCTCACTCCGCGAGAAGCCGTTGACCACGTCCGAAGCACCCCTCAGCCCGGAACAGGGCCGCACTCCGCCGGCGGGCCTGACGCGTGCCAGGGCACGGCAGATCATCGGGCGTCTCACGCTCTGGGTGGTGTTCGGGGTGATTTTCGGGCTGCTTCCCATATGGATCGACGCCTTGCGCGGCGTCATGTCACCTCAGCGGTTCAGCTGGATGTCCATCCTGGCCAAGGGGGAGCTCTTCATCGCCTCTTCCGCGCTGGCCGCCGCGGCGGTGGGGGAACTGGTGTTCGCGCCCTTCGGCCATGAATGGCAGATCATGAGAGCCATGATGGTGGGGTCGTCGCTCCTGTGCTGCATCGGGAACGCGGTCGCGTACACGCAGGTGGCCATGGCGGGTCCGGGCACGGTGGCCAACGTCTCCCTGACGTTGTTCGTGCTCACCTTGGCGGCCAGTGCCGCCTGCGTCGGATTGGCGGCGGGCCGATGACCGATGTCCTGGGCCTCGCGGTCGTCCTGGCCGGATCGGGCGCCTTGGGCGCGTTCGCCTCCGCGCTGCTGGCCTGGCTCAGACTGCGGCGACATGGCGATGCGGTGCGCATCCGGGTGCGGAACGAGGGCGGGGCCACGATCGAGCTGGCGGCGACGAATCTGCGCGGCCTGTCGGGCGAGGAAGTCCGGGAGCTGACGCAGAGGATCTCCGACGCGCTCGAAGAGTCGCGGATCGCCGATGATTCAAAGCCTGATCGCCGCGAGATGTCCTGAAAGCAAGGGATTCACGCGTTGTAGTGGGTGAGTTACCGATTTTGGCGTTACGGGGACAACGGGCGTTCGCGGCGGGAGGATGGGGGAGCCGGTCGGGTGTGGCCGGTAGCCGCGGGAAGTCGTGACGGGGGCGTGGAGAGGGCGCCGCCGGCAGGACGTGCCGCCGACCCGGAATCGGCGGGGCGCTCCGCTGAGCGAAATGTTGGTTGCCGCGTGCGTACCTGGATCAGGTCACTGCGTCCCTTCGATGTGCATGCCGTGCACGCGCTGTTCGAGCGCACCACGGACCTCCGCGAGGCGGAGCGTTTCATCAGGCTCTTCCACGCCGAGAACCCCTCCACCGGCGGCCTGGCCGCCCGGCTGCGCGACGTCGCCAGAGACGTCGCCCGCCACGGCACCTACGTCCACACCTTCGAGGAGCTGGAGTTCGGCGCCCGGGTCGCCTGGCGCAACAGCGGCCGGTGCATCGGACGCCTGTACTGGCGTTCGCTGAAGCTGCGCGACCGGCGGGAGGTGACGACGGCCGAGGGCGTGGCGGTGGAGTGCGTGGCGCACCTGCGCGAGGCGACGGGGCAGGGGCGCATCAGGCCCACCGTGACCGTCTTCGCCCCGGACACCCCGGCCATGCCGGGCCCGCGGGTGCTCAACGACCAGCTCGTCCGCTACGCCGGGCACCGGCTGGACGGCGGCGGCGTCCTCGGCGACCCGCGCAATGCCGGGCTCACCGATCTGGCGAAGGAGCTGGGCTGGCGCGGCGGGCCGGGCCGGTTCGACGTGCTGCCGCTGGTCGTGCGGGCCGGGCTCGGCGACCCGCTGTTGTGCAACCTGCCGGGCGACGCCGTGCTGGAGGTGCCCCTGCTGCATCCCGAGTACGCGTGGTTCGCCGAGCTGGAGCTGCGCTGGCACGCCGTGCCGGTCATCTCGGACATGTGCCTGGAGATCGGCGGCGTCTGCTACCCGTGCGCGCCGTTCAACGGCTGGTACATGGGCACCGAGATCGGGGCGCGCAACCTGGCCGACTCCGACCGGTACGACCTGCTCCCCGAGGTGGCCAAGCACCTCGGCCTGGACACCTCCACCGAGCGCTCGCTCTGGCGCGACCACGCGCTGGTCGAGCTCAACGTGGCGGTGCTGCACTCGTTCGAACGGGCGGGCGTGACGATCACCGACCACCACACCGAGTCCCGGCGCTTCCTGACCCACCTGGAACGCGAGGAGCGCGCCGGACGGCGCTGCCCGGCCGACTGGTCGTGGATCGTGCCGCCGCTGTCGGGCGGCGCGACCCCGGTCTTCCACCGCTACTACGACACCTGCGAGCTGACCCCCGCGTACGTGCACCGCCACCCCACCCGCTGATGCGCTTGCCAGCCCCGCCCAGAACATGGTTCGGTTAGCGCATGGCGGAACTCGTGCTCTCATCGTCGGACCGGGGCGTGCTCACGCTGACCTTCAACCGTCCCGACACGCTCAACGCCTGGACGGACGCCATGGGCCGGCGCTACTTCGACCTGCTGGCCGAGGCCGAGAAGGACCCGGACGTCCGGGCGATCGTGGTGACCGGCGCGGGCAAGGGCTTCTGCGCCGGGGCCGACTTCAGGACGCTCGCCGCCATCCAGACCGGCTCCTACGACGAGACCCCCGACCCCCGCCCCAACACCTTCCCCACGACCATCGGCAAGCCGATCATCGCCGCCGTCAACGGCGCCTGCGCCGGGCTCGGCATGGTGCACGCGCTCGTCTGCGACCTGGTCTTCACGGCCGAGGACGCCAAGTGGACGACCGCCTTCCCGCGCCGCGGCCTGGTCGCCGAGTACGGCCTGTCCTGGGTGCTGCCGCGGGTCATGGGCCAGCAGCGGGCCATGGACGTCCTGCTGTCGGGCCGGGTGTTCAGCGGGCGGGAGGCGTACGAGCTGGGGCTGGCCAACCGGGCGGTGCCGGGGGAGTCGCTGCTGGAGCAGGCCCAGGAGTACGCCAGGGAGCTGGCCGTGCACAGCTCGCCGGCGTCCATGGCGGTGATCAAGCGGCAGGTGTGGCACGACTGGGACGTCACCCTGGAGGAGTCGGCCAGGAAGGCCGTCCACGAGATGCTGGCCTCCTTCGGCCGGCCCGACTTCGCCGAGGGCGTCGCCAGCTTCCTGGAGCGCCGCCCGCCGGACTTCCCGGCGCTGTGAAACCGCAGGCCGGAGGGGGTACGGGCGGACCGCGCCGAGGTTAGACGGCGAACCCGGCAGGGTAGGGCTGGGCGTGTCCGGCAGGGTTCGCGGACAGGCCGGGGCGTGGGGGCACGTCCAGCGGGGGGCACGTTCGGGGGGCGCGGTGCAGGCTTTCGTCATGAAGGAGATCGGCCGGGTCGGCTTCATGGACAAACCGGTGCCGCGGCCGGGTCCGCGCGACGCCGTCGTCCGCACCACCACCGCGCTCATCTGCACCTCCGACTCCCACACCGTCCAGGGCGGCATCGGGCCGCGCACCGATCTCACGCTCGGGCACGAGGGCGTCGGCGTGGTGCACGAGGTGGGCGAGGAGGTGCGGGACTTCCGGCCGGGCGACCGCGTCCTGGTGGGGGCCATCACCCCCGACTGGGGCGACCTCGCCTGCCAGGACGGCCATCCCTCACAATCGGGCGGCCCGCTCGGCGGGTTCAAGTTCGCCAACTCCAAGGACGGCGTCTTCGCCGAGTTCTTCCACGTCAACGAGGCCGACGCCAACATGGCGAAGATCCCCGCCGGGGTGCCGGACGAGACGGCCGTCTACTGCGCGGACATGCTCTCGACCGGGTTCATGGGCGCCGAGAACGGCGACATCCCCATCGGCGGGACGGTCGCGGTGCTGGCCCAGGGCCCGGTGGGCCTCATGGCCACCGCGGGCGCCCGGCTGCGCGGCGCCGGCCTGGTCATCGGGGTCGAGTCGGTGCCCCTCCGCAAGCGGCTGGCCCGCGACTTCGGCGCCGACGAGATCGTCGACTTCAGCGCCGAGGACGTCGTCGAGGGCGTGCTCCGCCTGACCGGGGGACACGGCGTGGACACCGCCATCGAGGCGCTCGGCGCGGACGCCACCTTCCAGACCGCGATCAAGATCGTCAAGCCGGGCGGGACGGTCTCCAACACCGGCTACTACGGCCAGGGCGAGTTCGTCCGCATCCCGCGCGTCGAGTGGGGCGTCGGCATGGCCGGGAAGAAGATCACGACCGGCCTGTGCCCGGGTGGGCGGCTGCGCATGGAACGCCTGCTGCGCATCCTCGTGGGCGGCCGGGTCGATCCCACGCCGCTGACCACCCACACGTTCCCCTTCGCGGAGATGGAACGCGCCTTCGAGGTCTCGGACAAGAAGCTCGACGACGTGGTCAAGGTCATGATCACCTTCCGGTGACGATCAGCAGCCACACAGGGGGAGAACGCCGGCCATGCTCGATCTCGATCCACCCTTCCGCCCGGTGCGCCACCGGGACGGCTACCCCGCGCTGGAGGACCTGGGGCTCATCGGCGACGGCACGACGGCGGCGCTGGTCGCCCTCGACGGCTCGATCCCGTGGTTGTGCCTGCCGCGCTTCGACAGCGACCCGCTGCTGTGCGGCCTGCTCGACCGCGAGCACGGCGGCTGCTTCACGCTGACCACCGACGACCTGCGCGAGGCCAGGCAGTACTACGAGCCGGACACCGCCGTCCTGGTCACCGAGCTGCGCGGCCCGTCCGGCGTCGTCCGCATCACCGACGCGCTGGTCCTGCGCGCCGGCGCCGACCTCAGCGACGACGCCGGCGGCGGGCGGGGCGAGCTGGTCAGGTCCGCGGTCGTCCTGGCGGGGGAGGTGCGCCTGCGGGCGGAGCTGGCGCCGCGCGGCGGCGGGCAGGCCCGGGTGCTCGGCAGCGGCCTGGAGGTGGGCGTGTCCCGCCGCCCCGACCTGCGGCTGCACCTGCGCTCCGACCGGCCGCTGACCGGGCTGCGCACCGTGCACGACCTCCGGGAGGGCGAGCGCCTGGACCTGGTGTTGTCGTGGGGACGCATCCACCGTCACCACCGGTTCGACCCCGAGGCGATGCTGCGGCAGACCGCCGACGCCTGGCGGCGCTGGATGGGCGCGTGCACCTACCGGGGCCCGCAGGAGGCGCTGGTCCGGCGGTCGGTGATCACGCTGAAGCTGTGCGACGACTGGGTGAACGGGTCGCTGGTGGCGGCGCCGACGTCCTCGTTGCCCGCGCCCGTCGGCGGGGTGCGCAACTGGGACTACCGCTACACCTGGATCCGCGACGCCGCCTACGCCGTCTTCGCGCTGCGCCGCGTCGGCTTCGCGGAGGAGGCCGACGGCTTCCTCGGCTGGGTGCTCGACGCCTTCGAGCAGAGCGGCCGGCCGCGGATCATGTACACGCTGCGCGGCGACCCCGTACCGGAGGAGGTCGTCGACGCCGACCTGGAGGGCTACCGGCGCTCGGCGCCGGTGCGGTGGGGCAACGGCGCGGCCGACCAGCGCCAGCACGACGTCTACGGCGAGGTGCTGGACTGCGCCGACCAGTGGCTGCTGCCCGGCCGCGACCTGCAGCCCGCGCTGTGGTCGGGGCTGTCGGCGCTGGCCGAGGCCGCCGCGCGCAGCTGGCGGCAGCCCGACCAGGGCATCTGGGAGGTACGCAGCCAGGGCCGGGTCTTCACCTACTCGGCGGGCATGTGCCAGGTGGCGCTCGACCGGGCCGCGGCCATCGGCGAACGGCTGGGCCTGGACGGTCCGATCGCCAGGTGGCGCGCCACCGCCGAGGAGCTGCGCCGGCTGATCCTGGAGCAGGCGTGGGACGAGGAGGAGCAGTGCCTGAGCGAGCACCTCGACGGCGGCGGCGGCCTGGACGCCAGCCTGCTCGCGCTGCCGCTGCGCAAGGTCGTGCCGGCCAACGACCCGCGGATGGCGGCGACCACCGCCGCCGTCGCCGAACGCCTGTCCGCCGGTGACGGCCTGCTCTACCGCTACCTGCACGACCAGTCGCCGGACGGCCTGCCCGGCGACGAGGGCGCCTTCCTGCTGTGCAGCTTCTGGCTGGTGGACAACCTCATCCTGCAAGGTCAGCGGGCCCGCGCCGAGGAGCTGTACGCCTCCCTGTGCGCCCGCGCCAGCCCGCTCGGCCTGCTGCCGGAGCAGATCGACCCGGCCACGGGCGCGTTCGCGGGCAACTACCCGCAGGCGTTCAGCCACATCGGGGTGATCGCCAGCGGGGTCAACCTGGCACGGGCGGGAGCGGCCCGCACGCCCTGACCGGCTCAGGCCAGGCGGTGGGCGCCCTTGGCGGCGGTGGCGGCCAGGAAACGCGGGGCCTGGAAGCCGCGCTCGGCGTAGGCGGCCGAGACCGACTCGCGCACGCCGTCCAGGCTGTCGTCGGGAACCAGGGCGATGGCCGAGCCGCCGAAGCCGCCGCCGGTCATCCTGGCGCCGCGGGCCCCGCCGCGGAAGGCGGCCTCCACGGCCACGTCGAGCTCGGGCGAGGAGACCTCGTACTGGTCGCGCAGCGACAGGTGGGAGGCGTTGAGCAGGGCGCCGATCTCGGTGACCTTGCCCGCGCGCAGCAGGCCGACCAGGGCCTCGACGCGGTGGTTCTCGGTGACGACGTGCATGACGCGCTTGCGCTCGTCGCCCTGGAGCCGGTCGAGGGCCGCGGCCAGGTCGGTGACGTCGCGCAGGGACGCCACGCCCAGCTTGCGGGCCGCCGACTCGCACTCGGCGCGGCGCTTGGCGTACTCGCCGCCGGCGTGCTCGTGGTGGACCTGGGTGTCGATGATGAGGATGCTCAGGCCCTCGGCGGCCAGGTCGAGGGGGATCCTCCTGGAGCCCAGCGAGCGGCAGTCGAGGAACAGCGCGTGGCCCTCCTCGCACAGCGCCGAGGCGGCCTGGTCCATGATGCCGCACGGCATGCCGACGAAGTCGTTCTCGGCCCGCTGGCTGAGCAGCGCGATCTCCATCGGCGTCAGGCCGAGCCCGTGGACGTCGTTCAGCGCGGAGGCGACGGCCACCTCCAGCGCGGCGCTGGAGCTGAGCCCCGCGCCCTGGGGCACGTCGCCGTCGATCGCGATGTCCGCGCCGGCGACCCGGTCGCCGAGCATGGCGAGCACGCCCACGGCGTAGCGGGCCCAGCCGGTCGCCGCCTCCCTGGCCGGCAGCTCGATCGGGCCGCCGGAGGACTGGAGGGACAGCAGCCGGATCGTCTGGTCGGCGCGCGGGGTGACGGCGGCGCTCACGCCCCACGGCACCGCGAAGGGCAGGACGAAACCGTCGTTGTAGTCGGTGTGCTCGCCGATCAGGTTGACCCGGCCGGGTGCGCGCCAGACCGTCTGGGGATCGGCACCGAAGGCGGCACGAAAAGCTTCAGCAACGCGCATAATCCAACACTCCTCAACAAAGGCCCGACCGTAGACTAGCGCCATGGAGGAGCTCCTGGATCCAGCGCTCGGCCAGGTCCGGGTGTTCCTGATGCACGACGACAACAAGCGGCGCAAGCTCAAGTACAACCTCGGCCATCGGCGGCTGCTCACCTTCGGCGGGGCGTACTCCCATCACATCAGGGCCGTGGCTCAGGCCGGAAGGCTGCACGGCATCGAGACGATCGGGGTGATCAGGGGCGAGGAGCACCTGCCGCTCAACCCCACGCTGGCCTTCGCCGCCTCCTGCGGGATGACCCTCACCTACCTCGACCGCGCCGCCTACCGGCTCAAGCACACGCCCGAGGTGCAGGCGCGACTGCGGGAGCGGTGGGGTGACGTGACGATCCTGCCCGAGGGCGGCAGCAACGCCGCGGCCGTGCGCGGCTGCGCCGAGCTCCCGCCCGAGATAGACGTCGACTACGACGTCGTCTGCTGCCCGGTCGGCACCGGCGGCACGCTGGCCGGCATCTCGGCCGGGCTGCCCGAGGGCAGGCGGGCGCTGGGCTTCCCGGTGCTCAAGGGGGCCGGCTTCCTGGCCGGCGAGGTGGCCCGGCTCCAGCACGAGACCTACGGCCGCACCTGGACGAACTGGTCGCTCAACCTCGACTACCACTTCGGCGGCTACGCCCGCTCGACCCCGGCCCTCGACCGGTTCGCCGCCGAGCACCGGGTCGAGGGCGTCTACGTGGCCAAGATGCTCTACGGCGTCCTCGACCTGGCCCGGCGGGGGGCGTTCGCGCCGGGCACCCGCGTCGTGGCCGTGCTGACCGGTCAGCCCTCGACGTCCGTGGCCGCGTGCGGGGCGCCGACCGGCTTCGACTCGGGCGAGCCGCGCTGACGCAGGTAGATCGAGAGCACCACCATCGACAGCACGGCCAGCAGCTCCGACTGCCAGTTCTGCAGGCTGCGGTTCCAGAACTCGGCGGAGGTCACGTACTGGCCCCACGAGACGGGGTCGCGCAGGTCGCCGAGCCGTCCGGCGTTGTAGGCCGCCTGGCCCGCCACCGACTGCGCCAGCCACGACAGCACGAAGATGGCCCCCATCACCAGCCCCAGCGAGTTGCTGAACAGCCACAGCCGGGCGCCGCGGGCCCTGGCCCAGGCGGGGGAGTAGCTGGTGGCGTGCGCGCCGACCTGCTGGTCCTCGTCCGACTCGGCGCCGGCGTCCTCCACCTTCTTGGACTCGGGGGAGCCCTTCTGGACGAGCCAGACGGTCAGCATGATGTACAGGAAGAACTGCAAATACTCCGACTGCCAGTTCTCGGCCACGTCCACGGCGAAGTCGGAGGAGGTGACGTAGTCGGCGAACGACACCGGGTCGGCGCCCTGGACCAGCTGCAGGTCGTTGAACTGCAGCATGCCCGCCACCGCCTGCCCGCCGAGCGCCAGCAGGAACATGACCAGGAAGGCCAGCGAGAGGGAGTTCTCCTTCAGCCACTTCACAACCGCGCCCACCCGATGGCCAGGAACCAGGCCAGCCCCGCCGCGATGACGAGCAGGGTCAGCGTGAACATCACCCGCATCAGTCCTCCACCTCGCACTCGTAGGGCAGGTCGGGCACGGGCCGGCAGCCCGCGGCCTTGACCCGCCAGCCGTCGTCGAAGCGGTGCAGGAACAGGGTGTCGCCGGCCAGCCGCACCTGGGCCTCCTTGCCCCACACGTTCACCTCGGTGACCGCGCCGCCGGGCCCCAGCTTCAGGTCGCCCAGCGCCTGGGCGCAGGTCTGGCCGCGGTCGGGCAGCTTCTCGGCGGTGGTCCTGGCCAGCAGCCCGCACGCGGCGTCCTCCTGGTGCGCCGCCAGGGCCGCGTGGAACCGCTCGGCCGCGCGGGCGGGGGACGTCGTGTCCACGGCGCAGCCGACGGCCGCCAGGAGGAGCGCCGTCACGACGAACGGAAATCTCATGAGCCTCCCGCTACCCAGGGGGGCGGCGGGCATGCTGGGCCGGTGGGGGCTATCCGAGCTGGTCGAGCACCGGGGCGACCAGCGCGTTGAGCTCGCGGACCAGCACGAGCACGGCCCGGTGGGCACGCTGCTCGACCTCGTCGTGCGGCCCCTCGGGCTCCGGCGGGAGGTCGCCGAGCGGCACGGGCGCCTCGACGAGCAGCGTGGCGCGCAGGAACGGGATGCGCGCGAGGTCCTGCTGGGTCGGCTCGACGTACTGGCCGAAGGTCTCCTGCCAGCCCAGCCAGCCGCGGTCGCGCCACCAGGCGCGCGATCTGGTCAGCTCGGCGGGCAGCGGCGAGACGATCCGGACGCGCGCGAACAGGGTGCCGTCCCAGGTGTTGCGGTGGCAGGTGGCCTCCAGGACGCGGCGGTCCCAGCGCACGTAGCCGGGGGTGAGGGCGGGCGGCGTGGCCAGCCGCCAGGCCGCGCAGGCGAACCTGACCGGCGCGATGTCACCCCACTCGAACTCGTCGAGGTTCTTGCGCACGTGCACGGCGTAGCGCCCGTCACGGTCCCTGTCGAACTCCTGGTCGATCCAGAACGCCTTGCCCATGCCCCCTACGCTACGGCCCGGCGGCGCCTTCCCGGCGGCGTACGGGAGATCCGGCCTTGCCGTCGATTACGTGACCGTTTAAGCTAATCTGGTCAAACAATTGGAGGACGACGTATGGCCAGAGCGGGCAGGCCGCCGCAGGACCCCGCGCGGCAGGCCGAGCGCGCCCACCGGATCCTCGACGCCGCCGCCGAGCTGATCCTGCGCTGGGGCTACGACAAGACCACCGTCGACGACGTCGCCAGGCGCGCCGGGGTCGCCAAGGGCACGATCTACCTGCACTGGAAGACGCGCGAGGAGCTGTTCGCCGCGCTGCTGCGGCGCGAGCGGGTGCTCATGCTGGACCGGGTGCGCGAGGCCGCGCCCGCGACCCTCGGCGAGCTGTTCGGCAGCCTGGCCGCGGCGCTGCTGCACCGGCCGCTGCTGCACGCGGTGCTGCTCGACGACTCCGAGGTGCTCGGCAAGCTCACCCGGCTCAAGCGGCAGCGCCCGGCGGCCGGCGGCCTCGAACTCGGCGGCCCCTTCGACGCCTACCTGCGCGAGCTGGTCCGCCTGGGCGCCGTGCGCGCGCAGCCGGCCGAGCACGTCACGGTGATCGGCTCGATCTTCTACGGCTTCATGTTCCTGCCCGGCGCGCAGCCGGAGTCGGAGCGGCTGCCCGACGACCGCGTCGCCGAGCTGCTGGCCGAGACCGTCGAGCGCGCGGTGGGCACCGGGCGCGCGCTGCCGCCCGGCGACGCCGCCGCCGTCGCGCGGGCCACCCTCGACCTCATCGACGCCCTCGCCGACGTCGCCCGGCGCAAACTGGCGACATCCATGAGCCCGGCCAAGGAGCGCGTGCAATGAAGGCAGTCATCCCCCTCGACGACGAAGCCGCCGCCGACCTCGGCACCGCGGGCGGCAAGGGCGCCTCGCTGGCCCGGCTGGCCAGGGCGGGGCTGCCGGTGCCCGGCGGGTTCGTCGTCACGACGCAGGCGTACCGGTCGTTCGTGGCGGCGTTCGGCGACGAGATCGCCAACGGCGGCGACCCCGGCGCGCTGTTCGCCGCGCACGAGATCCCGGCGGGCCTGGCCGAGGCGGTCCGGGCCGCGCACGCCGCGCTCGGCGACGACGTCGCGGTGGCCGTGCGCTCCTCGGCCACCGCCGAGGACCTGCCCGAGCTGTCGTTCGCCGGGCAGCAGGACACCTTTCTCAACATCAGGGCCGACGGCCTGCTGGACGCGGTCCGCCGCTGCTGGGCCTCCCTGTGGAACCCGCGCGCCGTCGCCTACCGCGAGCGCAACGGCGTCCCGCACGACGACGTGGCCCTGGCGGTGGTCGTCCAGGAGCTGGTGGACGCCGACGCCGCCGGGATCATGTTCACCGCCGACCCGGTCACCGGCGCGCGCGACGAGATCGTGGTCAACGCGTCCTGGGGGCTCGGCGAGGCCGTCGTCGGCGGGCAGGTCACGCCGGACACGATCATCCTGTCCGGCGGCCGGGTCACCGGCTCGCGGGTCGCCGACAAGACCGTCATGACCGTGCGCACCGCGGGCGGCACCCGCGAGGAGCCCGTGCCCGCGGAACTGCGCCGCGCCCCCGTGCTCGACCCGGCGCAGGCGGTGGAGCTGGCCGCGCTCGGCGAACGCGTCCAGGCCCTGTACGGCATGCCCATGGACGTCGAGTGGGCCAGGCGCGACGGCACGTTCGCGATCCTCCAGGCCCGCCCGATCACCGGCCTGAAGCCGCAGGTCGAGGAGTGGAACGACAGCCTCAAGGGCGACTACCTGTGGACCGCGGGCAACCTGGGCGAGGCCATCCCCGACGTGATGACGCCGGCGACCTGGTCGTTCGTCCGGATCTTCATCAAGGAGGCCATGTCGGCCTCGGCGCTGCCCGGGTTCGACCTGGTGGGCAACATCGGCGGGCGCTTCTACATGAACCTCAGCGTCGTCCACTCCATCGCCGCCGCCCTGGGCATGCGGCGCAGGCTGGGCGCGGTCGAGCAGGTCTTCGGCAGGCTGCCGGCCGGCCTGGAGGTGCCGCTGGTGCGGCTGTCCCGCTGGGAGATCGTCCGGCGCGTCCTGCCGCTGGCGGTCGACATCCAGCGGCGGGTGCGCCGGAACGTCAAGGACCTGCCGGCCTTCCTCGCCACCTCCCGGCAGCGCTGCGAGGAGCTGCGCGCCCGCGTCGCCGTCACGACGGGCGGCCCCGAGCTGGCCCGCCTGTGGACGTCCGACATCGAACCCCACTTGGTCACCGCCAGCCGCATGCTGGAGGCCGCCGGCCGCCAGGGCGGCGCCACGCTGGTCTGGACCCGCGACCGGCTGCACCGGCTGATGGGCGAGGCGGACGCCGAGGCCATGCTCACCGGCGTCAACGCCGACGGCGAGCTGGCCAGCCTCGGGCCCGTCCTGGGGCTGGGCAGGCTGGCCAGGGGCGAGATCAGCCGGGAGGAGTTCGCGCTGGCCTACGGGCACCGCGGCCCCCACGAGTTCGAGGTCTCAAGGCCCCGGCCAGGCGAGGACCCGGCCTGGATCGACGCCCAGCTCGCCGGCCTGCGCGACCTGCGGGCCGGCACCGAGGCGCTGCTGGCCCGGCAGGAGAAGGCCAGGCAGGAAGCGTGGGCGCGGTTCGCCGCCCGCCACCCCGGCAAGGAGGCCCGGATGCGCGCCCGGGTACGGCGGTGGAACGCGGTCGTCCGCGACCGGGAGAGCGCCCGCTCGGAGAACATCCGGGCCTTCTGGGTGCTGCGGGCGTTCGTGGTGCGCGCCGGGGAGCTGACCGGGCACGGCGACGACCTGTTCCACCTCTACCTGGAGGAGATCCTCGACGTGCTGCGCGGCGACGCCTCCCCCCTCGCCCGGGTCCCGGTCCGGCGGGCCACCCACGAGCGGTACGCCGCGCTGCCGCCGTACCCGACGGTGATCGTCGGCCGGTTCGACCCCGTCCGGTGGGCCGCCGACCCGCGCCGCCGGGCCGACGTCTACGACGCCCGCGGCTTCGACGTCCCGGTCAGCGACACCGTGACCGGGTTCCCCGGCGCGCCGGGCGTGGTCGAGGGCGTGGCCAGGGTCATCGCCGGCCCGGAGGACGGCGACCGGCTGGGGACCGGCGAGATCCTGGTGACGACCCTGACGAACGTCGGCTGGACCCCCATGTTCCCGCGCGCCGCCGCCGTCGTCACCGACATGGGCGCGCCGCTGTCGCACGCCTCGATCGTGGCCCGCGAGCTCGGCATCCCGGCCGTGGTCGGCACCGGCAACGCCACCATGCGGCTGCGGGACGGTGACCGCGTCCGCGTGGACGGCGAGCGCGGCACGGTCGAGTTGCTCCGGTGAAAAGAGTGCGCCAAGTCGGCCGTCCCCCGGCGGCCGGTGTGTTCACTGGATGACCATGATCGAACAGTGGATCCTCGACGACGAGCGCGAGCTCGAAGCGCGCTGCGCCCGCTTCCGCCTCGCCCTGCTGGGCCTCGACCGCGACGCCGCCCAGCCCGACCCCCAGGAGGCCCGGCAACCGGATGACACCGCCTGAACAGCACGACCCGCCCGGCCTCCGTATGACACCGCCTGAACAGCACGACCCGCCCGGCCTCCGGACCGACCCGCCCGGGTGGGGCGACCTGCCCGGCGCTCTCGTCCGGGAGGTCGAGCGGCGGCTCGGCCGGGCGGCGGCCGGGTTCGCGGAGCGGCACGGCGGGTTCACCGGCGGCGTGCGCGGCGTGCTCACGCTGACCGGCGGCGGCCGGGTGTTCGTCAAGGCCGTGCCCGCCGGCTCGCAGCACGCGGCCGACCATCGGGCGGAGGCCGTGGTGGGCGCGGCCCTGCCGCCGGGCGTGCCCGCCCCCCGGTTCCTGTTCTCCTGCGAGGCGGCGGGGTGGGTGCTGCTGTGCTCGGAGGTCGCGCCCGGCCGGATCCCGCACGAGCCCTGGCACGACGACGAACTGGCCGCCGCGCTCGCCCTGCTCGCCGCGTGCGCCCGCGAGCTGACCCCGTCCCCGCTGGGCGGCCTGCCCACGCTGGCCGGGCGCATGTCGGGACGCTGCGAGCTGTGGAACACCCTCGACCCCGCCCGCGCCGGAGCCTGGGAACGCGCCCGCCTGCCCCGCCTGGCCGCGGTCGAACGCCACTGGACCGCCCTGGTCACCGGCGGCACGCTGCTGCACTTCGACCCGCGCTTCGACAACATCCTCATCGACCGCGACGGGACCGCCCGCCTGGTGGACTGGGGGCGCGCCTGCACCGGCCCGGCCTGGGCCGACCTGGTCTGCCTGCTGCTCCAGTCGGACCTCGGGCCGCGCGACCCCGAGCGCCTGCTCACCACGCACCCGCTCGGCCGCCGGGCGCCCGCCGAGCAGGTGGACGCCCTCCTGGTCGCCCTCCTCGGCTACTGGACGCGCTCGTCTGCCGCGCCCGCGCCGCCGGCGCTGCGCGACCGGCGCGAACGCTCCCGCCGCGCCACCCTCGCCTGGCTGCGCACCCGCTGGCCCTGACGCGCCCCCGGACCGGCCCGGCGTCGGACACGGCCCCGGATCAGCCCTGGACCGGCCCCGGATCAGCCCAGGACCGGCCGGACCGGGCGCGGCCGGTCAGCCGCCGACGTGGATGCCGGGCCGCCGCTGCGGCTCGGGCTCGACCTTGCGGATGATCTCGCGGACGACCGGCGCGGTGTCGCCGCGGCCCAGGATGAGGTAACGCAGCAGGTGGACCATCGGCGAGCCCTCGGCCCACTCGAAGTAGCAGTGGGGCCGCACCCCGGTGCCGTCGCGCAGCGCCAGCAGCACGGCCGCGATGGCGTTGGGCGCGGCCGGGCTCTCCGCGCGCAGCACGCGGTGGCCGTCGACCTCGACGCCGCGCACCCGCAGGACGTCGCTGAAGCTGGACGGGTCGATGACGTCGATCTCCAGGAACAGCACGTCGGCCCGGCCCGGCACCGGGTTCATGGCCCGCTGCTCGCTCTCCTTGGCCAGGTACTCGGCCGCGTCGCCGGGGCCGCGCCGGTTGGCGATGATGTTGAGCGCGCCGTCGTGGTTCAGCGAGTCGGTGACGAACCGGCGCGCGGCCTGGTCGAACTCGATCCGGTCGGCCCGCAGCTCGGTCGTGCGCGACACCCGCGAGATCAGCGAGATCGCGATGATGCCGAGGATGAAGAACGCCGAGATGGTGATGCCGTCGGGCTTCTCCCTGATGTTCTCCACCAGCGCGTAGACCAGCACCAGCGTCAGGACGGCGAAGCCCACGACGGCCGGCGTCTGGCGGTGGCGGACGGCCGAGATGGTCACCGCCACCGCGCCGGAGACCATCATGGCCAGGATGCCGGTGGCGTACGCGCCGGCCTGGGCGTCGACGTCGGCGTTGAAGGCCAGGGTGAGCAGGACGCAGATGGCCGTGTAGACCAGCACGACCGGCCGGACGGCCTTGCCCCACTCGGGCGCCATGCCGTACGAGGGCAGGTAGCGGGGCACGATGTTGATCAGGCCCGCCATGGCCGAGGCGCCGGCGAACCAGAGGATGAGGATGGTGCTGACGTCGTAGACCGTGCCGAAGCCCTCGCCGAGCCGCTCGTGCGCCAGGTACGCCAGCGCCCTGCCGTTGGCCTGCCCGCCCGGCCTGAACTGCTCGGCCGGGATGAGCACGGTCGTGACGAAGCTGGTGGCGATCAGGTAGACGCTCATGATGAGCGCGGCCACGGTCAGCAGCTTGCGGGTGTTGCCGATGCGCGAGCGCAGCCGCTGCCCGGGGTCGTCGCCCTGGGCGGCCACCAGCGGCATCATGCTGACGCCCGTCTCGAACCCGGACAGGCCTAGCACCAGCAGCGGGAAGGCCAGCACCGCCGGGCCGACCAGCCCGGTGAAGCCGCCGCGCCCGTTGAGCAGCGCGTCCGTCCAGCGCGACAGGACCTCCGGGTCGGCCGCCACGTCGGCGAACCCGACGGCCACGACGACCGCGTTGAGCAGCAGGAACAGCGCCACCAGCGGGATGGCGACGCCGACCGCCTCGGTGAAGCCCATCAGGAACACCCCGCCGAGCACCACCAGCAGCACCACGGTGATGATCACCGCGTGCCCGTGCAGGAAGCTCGGGAAGTACGGGTTCTCCAGGATGTGCACCGAGGCGTCGGCGGCCGACAGCGTGATCGTGATGATCCACGACGTGGCCACGAACCCCAGCAGGACCAGCACGAACAGCTTGCCCCGCCAGAACGGCAGCAGGCGCTCCAGCATGGCGACCGACCCCTGCCCGTGCGGGCTCTCCTTGGCCACCCGCCGGTACATCGGCAGCATGCCCAGCAGCGTCAGCGCCACGATGAGCAGCGTGGCCAGCGGCGACAGCGCGCCGGCCGCGAGCGCGGCGATGCCGGGCAGGTAGGCGAGGGTGGAGAAGTAGTCGACGCCGGTCAGGCACATGACCTTCCACCAGGGCTGCGGCTCGCCGTGGCCCTCGGCCGACTCGGGGCCGACCGGCTGGACCTGGTGCCGCAGCAGCCATCGCGCCGCCCCGCTCGAAGGCGGCCCGGTGCGGCCCGCGCTCTCGACCGACTCGGGTATGGCAAGCTCACCGGTACCGCTCACCGGAACTTCCTCTCGGGGACGCCGCCAAAGAACGTCCCCACCTTAGGGGGTCGGATCCGGGCGGCGCCCGGGGCGGTCCTCCCTAGAAGCCGTCCTTGCGGGAGTCGGCGGGAAGTGCGGTGGCGGCCGGGCCGTCCGGCGCGGGACCGGCCGCGCGCTCGGCGGGGTCCGGTGCGGGCACCGGCTGCACCAGCACCAGCGTCAGGTCGTCACGCAGGTCGCCGGCGTGCTCGTCCAGCAGGTCGAGCAGGTTGGGCAGCGCGTGGTCGAGGCCGGGCGCGGCCAGGGCGTGCCGGACGTGCTGGTCGAGCGGGAACTCCACGCCGTCGGCGTCCCTGGCCTCGCTCAGGCCGTCGGTGTAGAGCAGCAGCCGCTGGGACAGGCCGAGCCCGGCGCGGCGCATCCGCGGCTCCGGGCCCAGGCCGAGCGGCGGCGACGGCTCGGGCGGCTCCAGCGCCTCCAGGCGGTGGCCGATGCGCAGGGGAGCCGGATGGCCGCAGTTGACCAGCCGCACCTCGCCGGGCACGAACTCGGCCAGCAGGACGGTCACGAAGTCCTCCTCGCCCAGGTGCGGGACGAGGTCGGCGTCGAGCGCCGTGACCAGCGTCACCAGGTCGGGCGCGTCGGGCGCGTGCCGCCGGAAGGAGGCCAGCACGACCGCGCTCAGCCGGACGGCCTCCATGCCCTTGCCCTTGACGTCGCCGACGATCAGCCGCACCCCCGAGGGCGCGACCAGCGCGTCGTGCAGGTCGCCGCCGATCAGCGCCTGGTCGGTGGCCGAGCGGGTGTGGACGGCCAGGCTCATGCCGCCGAGCCGGGGCGGCAGCGGCCGGACGATCGCCTGCTGGGCCAGGTCGGCGATCTGCCGCACGCGGAACAGCTCGCGCTCCTGGTCGCACTGGAACCGGTAGGCCACGGACGTGAGCCCGGCCGCGGGAGCCAGGACGAGCAGGCCCGTCAGAGGGTCGAAACCCGCGCGCCCGAAGGTGACATAGAGCGCGACAACCCCTTCGACCAGCAGGAACAGCAGGAACCAGCCTCGCTGTGAACGCATGGTGTGTCTCCGGTTATCGGCTTCTTCTTTCCGGACGCGGCGAACAGGGTGAGTAGCTACTTTCTCACTTTTAGTCACGCAGTGCATCAGGTTCCGGCAAGCTGCTGTCACAACTTCATCCGATAGGTGGCGATCACGATGGCAGGTAAGTGGCAGGCGGGCAACCTTCCAGCGGAACTCACGAGCCTGATCGGCCGCGGCGCGGAGCTGGAGCAGGTGCGCAGGGCGTGCCGGCGGTCGCGGCTGGTGACCCTGACCGGGGTGGGCGGCGTGGGCAAGACCCGCCTGGCCCTGCGCGCCGCCGCCGACCTGCGGGCCGACTTCGCCGGCGGCTGCTGGCTGGTCGAGCTGTCGCCGCTGGACGACGGGACCCTGCTGCCGCACGCCATCGCCGAGGCGCTCCGGCTCACCGACCAGACCACCAGGCCCATGTCCGAGGTGCTGGCCGAGCACCTGTTCGGGCGCGAGCTGCTGCTCGTGCTCGACACCTGCGAGCACCTGGTCGGGGCCTGCGCGGTGACCGTCGAGGGGCTGCTCGCGGCGGTGCCCGGCCTGCACGTGCTGGCCACCAGCCGCCGTCCGCTGGAGGTGGACCCCGAGCTGGTGATCGTGGTCGACCCGCTGCCGGTGCCGGCCGCGGGCGCCGCCGCGCCGCTCGGCCACGACGCCGTGACCCTGCTCGTCGAGCGCGCCACGGAGACGATGCCGACCTTCGAGATCACCGACACCAACCGCGACGACGTCGTCCGGCTGTGCCGCAGGCTGGAGGGCATCCCGCTGGCGATCGAGCTGGCCGCGGCCCGGCTGCGCGACCTGCCCCTGGGCCATCTGGCCGACCGGCTGGAGGACCGCTTCGCCACGCTGGAGGACGACCCCGCGCTCACCCAGGAGGCCGACCCGCCCTGGCACCAGGCGCTGCGTACCGCCGTCGGGTGGAGCCACGAGCTGTGCGAGCCCGCCGAGCGGCTGCTGTGGGCGCGGGTGTCGGTGTTCGCCGGGGACTTCGACGCCGAGGCGGCGCGCCGGGTGTGCGCCGACGAGCGGCTGCCCGAGGCCGACATCGGGCTGCTGCTCGACGCCCTGGCCGACGAGTCGATCCTGACCTGGCTGCCGACCGGCTCGGGCGAGCGCTACCGCATGCTCGACACGCTGCGCGAGTACGGCGCGGGCTGGCTGCGCGGCCTCGGCGAGGAGGAGGAGCTGCGCCGCCGGCACCGGGCCCACTACCAGGACCTGGCCGTGCGCGGCGCGGCCGGCTGGCTCGGCGCCGGCCAGCCCGCCTGGTACGACCGGATGGTCGGCGAGCACGACAACCTGCGCGCCGCCCTGGAGAACGCGCTCGGCGAGCGGGACGGCCGGGCCGCCCTCGACCTGGCCGGCACCCTGGCCTTCTTCTGGTACGGCTGCGGCTACGCCAAGGAGGGCCGCCACTACCTGGGCCAGGCCCTGGCGCTCGACCCGGCCCCCGGCCCGGTCCGCGCCCGCGCCCTGTGGGCCGACGGCCTGCTCGCCGCCACCCAGGGGGACGCCGCCGCCGTCGCGGCGCGGGCCGAGGAGTGCGAGGCCGCCGCGGCCGACGACGACGCCTTCGCCGCGCTGTGCGTCAAGGCGCTGCGCTCGTCGGCCGGCGTGATCCGCGGCGACCTGGAGCAGGCCATGGCGGAGTCGGAGCCGGCGTACGCGATGCGCTGGAACGGCGAGGAGCTGACGATCGCCGGGCTGCTGGCGCTGATGTGCCGGGCGGTCGCGCACACCGTCGCCGGCCGGATCGAGGAGGCGATCTCGGTGCTGGAGGACCTGCGCGCCCTGTGCGACCAGCAGGGCGAGCAGGCCATGCGCTCCCACGGCGACCTGCTGCGCGGCCAGGCCGAGCTGGCGCGCGGGCAGGTGGCGGCGGCCGTCGCCTACGGGCAGGCGGCGTTGCGCACCAAGCGAAGGCTGCACGACGACTTCGGCATCGGGCTGACCGTCGACCTGCTGGCGCTCGGCGCGGGTGCCGCGGGCCGGCCGGAGCGGGCGGCCCGGCTGCTGGGGCTGGCGCAGCGGATCTGGAGCAGCCACGGTCAGGCGCAGGCCAGCGTCCCGGCCTGGGTGGCGGCCCGGCAGGAGTGCGAGCGGCAGGCGCGCGAGGCCCTGGGCGACGACGCGTACGGGTCGGCGTTCCGCGCCGGGTTCGACGGCGAGGTCGACGCCGGGATCGCGTACGCGCTCGAACCCGAGGGGGAGGGGCTGCCGAACGTGTGAGACCACCGATCCTGGGGCTCCGACGTGGCGGAGGAGGCAGATGTTGCCTGCCTGGCGGTGACAACCTCACCCCTTGGATCCATCGGCGTTACCACGGAGAGTGGGGAGACATCCGTACATGGGAGGCTGCATTGGACACCGCGCCACTTCCGTTCCCGGTTCCCGGCGAGCGGACGTCCGAGACGATCCGCCGCCTGCGGGACGAGCACGGACCGGTCCTGCCCGTCCTGCTGCCGGGGGAGGTGAACGGCTGGCTGGTGACCTCCTACGAGGCGACGGACGAGGTGCTGGCCAACGACGAGGCCCTCTACAGCAAGGACGCCAGGAACTTCACCGGCCTGCATGACGGCACCGTCCCCGCCGACTGGCCGCTGCGCCAGGTCATCGAGGGCGACCACCTGCTGACCAAGGACGGCGCCGACCACCGGCGGCTGCGCAGCCTCATCAACCGCGCCTTCACACCGGCCCGGGTGGCCGCGCTGGCGCCGCGCGTCCAGGAGATGACCGACGAGCTGCTCGACCGCATGGCCGGGCGGGACGGCGAGGTCGATCTCGTGCATGCCTTCAGCGAGCCGCTGCCGGTCGCCGTGATCTGCGAGCTGTTCGGCGTCCCGCAGGAGGAGCGGACGCAGATCCGCGAGTGGACGGGGGTGATGTTGTCGCACGCCGCCGCCCCCGACGAGGTGAACGCGGCGGCCGGGTCGCTGCTCGGCTACCTGGCGGCCTTCATCGCGCGCCGCCGCCGCGAGCCGGCCGACGACCTGACCACCGGCCTGATCCGCGCCAACGAGGACGACGGCGGCCGCCTGTCCGACAACGAGCTGCTGTGGATCCTGTGGGTCGTGCTCGTCGCCGGTCACGAGACGACCGTGCACCTGATCGCCAAGGCGGTGGTGGCCCTGTGCGCCGACCCCGCCCAGCTCGACCGCGCCCGTACGGAGGACGCGTGGGAGCAGGTGGTGGAGGAGGCGCTGCGCAGCCGCAACTCGGTCGTCGGCCTGGTCTTCCGCTACGCGCTCAAGGACGTCACGGTCGCCGGCACGACGATCCCGGCCGGGCAGCCCATCGTCGTCGGGCTCACCGGCGCGGGCACCGACCCGGCCCGCTACGGCCCGGACGCCGGCCGCTTCGACCTTGGGAAGGCCAAGGAGGGGCATCTGGGCTTCGGCCGGGGCCCGCACTTCTGCCTGGGGGCGCCGCTGGCCCGGCTGGAGGCCAGGATCGCGCTGTCGTCGCTGTTCGGCAGGTTCCCGGGGCTGCGGCTGGCGGTCCGTCCCGAGGAGATCGCCTACACGGCGTCGATCATCACCGAAGGGCCGCTGGCGGTGCCCGTGCTGCTGCGCTGATTCTGCCTGTCAAACCGTCTTTCCGTGATTCGGAACAGGGCGGCCGGGAGCGGGGACGCAGTCCTCGACCCGGCCGCTCCTGCTGTGCCGGGTGCGGTGATGCCGCCCCACTCCGCTCGGCCTCTTGACATGATCTTCGCCGCAATGGTCTCCTAGCGCCAGTTCGGAATCGCATTCCTTATGACGGAACAGGACGGGGATCTCCATGGAACGCGCGCATTCGGCCGGCCGGCCCTCGTGAGGGCTCTCGTCTTCACCGCACCCGGCGTCGTGGAGCAGCGGGACGTGCCCGAGCCCGTGGCCGGGCCGGACGAGGTGCTGGTGCACGTGGTCGCCTCCGGCATCTGCGGCAGCGAGCTGCACGGCGTGAAGACCCCCGGGTTCCGGGTGCCGCCGCTGGTCATGGGGCACGAGTTCGCCGGGCGCACCGACGACGGGCGGCCGGTGACGGTCAACCCGATCCTGTCGTGCGGCGCGTGCGACGTGTGCCTGCTCGGTCGGCCCAACGTGTGCAGGAAGCGGCAGATCATCGGCGTGCACCGGCCGGGCGCCTTCGCCGAGCGCGTCGCGGTGCCGGCCGCGTCCGTGGTGCCGCTGCCCGACGGGCTCGGCTGGACCGCCGCGGGCGTGGTGGAGCCGGCCGCGAACGCCGTGCACGCCTGGGGGCTGGCCGGGCGGCCGGCCGGGGCGCGGGTGGGCGTGATCGGCGCCGGGGCCATCGGCCTGGCCTGCCTGCTCACCGCCCTGTCCGGCGGCGCGGCCGGCGTGGAGGTGGCCGACCGCTCGCCCGAGCGGCTGGCCGTCGCCGCGGAGCTCGGCGGCGTGGCGGCGGGCGCCGAGCTGACCGGCGAGTACGACGTGATCTTCGACGCGGTCGGCGCCGCCTCCACCCACGAGCAGTCCCTGTCCCGGCTGCGCCCCGGCGGCGTGGCCGTCTGGCTCGGCCTGGCCGACCACGTGGCCGGGTACGACGCCGCCGACCTGGTGCGCGGCGAGAAGCGCGTGCTGGGCTCGTTCGCCTACGACGCGGCCGACTTCGCCGCGGCCGTCGACCTGGCCGGCCGCTGGGACCTGAGCTGGGTCCGGACCTTCCCCCTGGAAGAGGGCGCCGAGGTCTTCACCCGGCTGATGAACGGCCAGGCCACCCCCGTCAAAGCCCTGCTGACCCCGGAATCGAGGTAATCCATGGCCCGCATCGTCCTGGTGGGCGCCGGCAGCATCACGTTCGCCAAGAACCTTCTCTCCGACATCCTGACATTTCCGGAACTGTCGGAGTCCACCATCGTGCTCCACGACATCGACAGGGCCCGGCTCGACACCGCCGCGGCGATGGCCCGCTGGATGGTCGCCGAGCTGGGCATCGGCGCCAGGATCGAGGCGCACGCCGACCGCCGGCCCGCCGTCGAGGGCGCCGACTACGTGATCAACGAGATCGCGGTGGGCGGACTGGAGGCGGTCCGGCGCGACCTGGAGATCCCCGCCGCGTACGGCGTGCGCCAGACGATCGGCGACACCCTGGGCGTCGGCGGCATCTTCCGCGCCCTGCGCACGATCCCCGTCATGGTCGGCATCGGCGACGACCTGGCCGAGCTCGCCCCCGACTCGGTGCTGTTCAGCTACACCAACCCGATGTCGATGATCCCCTGGTCGGTCTACGCCGGAACCCCGTTCAAGAACGTCGTGGGCGTCTGCCACGCCGCCCGCGACACGCAGAGCACGCTGGCCGCCATGGTCGGCGTCCCGGAGGAGGAGATCTCCTTCCTCACCGCGGGCGTCAACCACCAGGCGTTCGTGCTGCGCTTCGAGCGCGACGGCGAGAACCTCTACCGGCGGCTCGACGAGCTGATCGAGCAGGACCCCGAGCTGCGGCGGAGGGTGCGCGTGGAGGTCTACCGCAACTTCGGCTACTTCCCGACCGAGTCCTCCGAGCACGGCTCGGAGTACCTGCCGTGGTTCCTGCCGCACGCCGAGGAGGTCGAGCGGTACCGCATCCCGATCAACGTCTACCTGGAGTGGCTGGCCGAGGGTTACGAGGAGTACGAGCAGTACAAGAGCTCGCTGGAGGCCGGCCGGGGCGTGCCGATCGAACGCGGCGACGAGCTGGCCTCGCTGGCCATCCACTCGATGGAGACCGGCGCCCCCAGGCTGATCCACGGCAACGTGCGCAACGGCGGCCTGATCTCCAACCTGCCGCCGGAGGCCACCGTCGAGGTGCCCTGCCACGTCGACGGGTCCGGGGTGCGGCCGCTGCCCGTCGGCGAGCTGCCCGCCCAGGTCGCCGCACTCAACCGGGCCTTCCTCAGCGTCGGCGAGCTGACCGTCAAGGCGGCCCTGGAAGGGCGGCGCGACCACGTCTACCAGGCCGCGCTGCTCGACCCCAACACCGCCGCCACCCTGCCGGTCCGCAAGGTCCGCGAGCTGGTGGACGCCCTCATCGAGGCCCACGGCGACCTGCTGCCCGAAGGCATCAGGAAGTGACCCTGCCCGACGCCGGCCTGCCGCTGTCCCGCTACCGTCCGGTGTCGCAGCTCCGGGTGGCCGTGCACGAGGTCGGCCGGGCCCGGCTGCCCGTGGTGGACGCCCACATCCACCTCGGCCGCTGGCTGACCGAGGACGGCGGCTGGATGGTGGGGGACGTCCCCGCCCTGATCGGCATGATGGACGAGCTCAACCTGCGCGGCATGGTCAACCTCGACGGCCGCTGGGGCCGGGAGCTGGCCGAGAACCTCGAACGCTACGACGCCGCCCATCCGGGCCGGTTCGCCACGTTCTGCCACGTCGACTGGTCCGAGACCGCGACGCCCGGCTTCGGCGAGCGGCTGGCCGCCCAGCTGCGCCGCTCGGTCGCCGAGGGCGCGGCCGGGCTGAAGGTGTGGAAGGACGTCGGGCTGCGGGTGCGCGACCACCGGGACGAGCTGGTCATGCTCGACGACCCCCGGCTGGACCCGCTGTGGGCCGCCGTGGGGGAGGCGGGCGTCCCCATCGCCCTGCACACCGCCGACCCGGTCGCCTTCTTCCAGCCCGTGGACGAGCGCAACGAACGCCTCGAACTGCTGGCCGCCCGGCCCGACTGGAACTTCTCCGGGCCGCAGTTCCCGCCGTTCGAGCGGCTCATGGAGGCCATGGAGTCGATGGTGGCCCGGCATCCGGCCACGACCGTGATCGGGGTGCACGCCGGGTGCTGGCCGGAGAACCTGGGGTTCGCCGGCCGGATGCTGGACGCGTACCCGAACTTCCACATCGACATCGCGGCGCGCGTCGCCGAGCTGGGACGCCAGCCGCGCGCCGCGCGGGCGCTCCTGCTCCGCCACCCCGGCCGGGTGCTGTTCGGCACCGACGAGATCCCGCCGCACCCGGACGTCTACCGGATCCACTTCCGGTTCATGGAGACCGACGACGAGGCGTTCGCGCACTCCCTCGACGACCCGCCGCTGATGGGCCGGTGGACGATCTCCGGGCTCGACCTGCCCGGCGACGTCCTGGAACAGGTGTACGCGGGCAACGCGCTGCGGCTCGTGCCCCGGCTGGCCTGACCGGTCAGGGCGCGAGGGCCAGGTCGAGGGCGAGGTCGAGGGCGGCCAGGCGGGCCGGGTCGGAGACGATGTCGATCTCGGTGACGCGCTCGCCGTCCGTCGTGACGCGCAGCACCAGGAACAGCCGGCCGCCGCGCAGCACGCCGATGCCCGGCCTGCCGTCGACGAGCACGAGATCGGCGAAGCGCGCGCGGCCGGAGTCGGTGAGCGTGCCCTGCGCCACCGGACGGGCGCCGCGCCGCTCGCCGCCCGACCCCGGCACGTCCGACCGGTGCAGCACGTCGGGGTCGAGCACGGCGAGCAGGGCGTCCAGGTCGCCGGCGCGGGCCGCGGCGAGGAAGGCGGCCACGAGCTCGCGCTGCCTGGCGTGGTCGGCGGCGGGCAGGACGGGCGTGCCGTGCACCCGCTGCCGCGCCCGGCTGGCCAGCTTCTTGGCCGTGGCGGGGGAACGCGCCACGATCCGCGCGATCTCCTCGAACGGCACGGCGAACAGGTCGTGCAGCACGAACGCGACCCGCTCGGCGGGGCTCAGCGTGTCGAGGACCACCAGCAGGGCGAGCCCGACCGAGTCGGCCAGCACCGCGGCGTCGGCCGGATCGCCGTCATGGACGCTCACCTGGTCGAACCGCTCGCCCTCGACGAGCTGCTCGCCCCTGCGCCCGCGGGCGCGCAGCATGTCGAGGCAGACCCGGCCGACGATCGTGGTCAGCCAGCCGGGCACGTTCGCGACCCCGCCCGTGCCGGCGCGGGCGGCCCGCAGCCAGGTCTCCTGGACGGCGTCGTCGGCCTCGTCGGCCGAGCCGAGCATGCGGTGGGCCACCGCCCGCAGATGGCTCCTGGCCTGGTCGAAGTGGCCGGCCAGGTCGGCTTGCGCGTTCATCGGTCACCTTTCGTCGCGCCGGGTCGTCATACAGGCGGCTGGGCGACGACGAAGGGCGACCATGGCGGCATCCTAAGCCCGTCAGGGCACGGTGCGGGGCCCCGGCGCGGCGCGCGCGGGGGCCCCGCCGGCATGTCCCCGGGGCGATCTTCCGGATGGTCTGTCACCTTTCCGCGGCCCGCGTCGTCAAGGTGGTGAGTCTTCATGAAGGAGTGGACGATGACGTACGACAAGCTGCGCACCGCGGTCGAGGGACGCGTGTGGCTGCCCGGCGACGAGGGCTTCGAGGCGGCGGCCAGGGCGTGGAACCTGACCGTGGCCCAGCCGGTGGCCGCCGTGGTCGAGGCGGCCGACGCCGCCGACGTGGCCGCCCTGGTCCGCCATGCCCGCGAGGAGGGGCTGACCGTCTCCGCGCAGCCGCGCGGCCACGGCGCGAGCGGCACCGCCGACGGCGTGATCCTGCTGCGCACCGACCGGCTGGACGAGCTGGAGATCCACCCGGCCGAGCGGCGCGCCCGCGCCGGCGCCGGCGTGAGCTGGGGCGCGGTGCAGACCGAGGCGGGCAGGCACGGCCTGACCGGGCTGGCCGGCAGCAACCCGGCCGTCACCGTCACCGGCTACACCCTCGGCGGCGGCCTGAGCTGGTTCGGCCGCAGGTACGGCTGGGCGGCCGACAGCGTGCGCGCCTTCGACGTCGTGGACGCCGAGGGCCGGCCCGCGCGGGTGACCGGGGAGAGCGACCCCGACCTGTTCTGGGCGCTGCGCGGCGGCGGCGGCGACTTCGCGCTGGTGACCGCCGTCGAGTTCGACCTGTACGCCGAGCGCGCCCTGTACGGCGGCCGTCTCATGTGGCCCGGCCAGAAGGAGGCCGAGGTGTTCGCGGCCTTCCGCGAGCTGACCGCCGACGCGCCGCCCGAGCTGTCGTTGTGGGTGAACCGGATCCAGTTCCCCGAGGCGCCCCCGATGGTCACCGTGGACCTGGCCTACCTGGGCGAGGCGGCCGAGGCCGAGGACCTGCTGGGCCGGCTCGCCAAGATCGACGGCGTGCTGAGCGACACGCGGGCCGCGATGGCCACGGCCGACCTCGGCGCGATCACCGCCGAGCCGACCGACCCGGCGCCCGCGGTGGCCCGTACCGAGCTGCTGACCGGGCTGGACGCCGGCGCCGTGGAGATCCTGCTGGCCGAGCCGGTGGGGCCGCTGGTCGCCATGCAGGTCAGGCACCTGGGCGGCGCGCTGACCCGGCCGGGCGGCGGCGCCGGGGGAGCGCTGGCCGAGCCGTACCTGCTCTACCTGCTCGGGGCCGGGATCAGCCCCGAGCTCGGCCAGGCCGTACGGGCCAAGCAGGACGCGGTCGTCGCCGCCCTGGGCGAGCGGGTGAGCGGGCGCAAGCCGTACACGTTCCTGTCGCCGGGCGAGCGGGCGGCTCAGGCGTTCCCCGAGCCGGCGCTCGCCCGGCTGCGCGAGATCAAGCGGTCGCGCGACCCGCAGGGCGTGTTCCGCGCCAACTACCCGGTGCTGGACTGATCACCAGTTGGCGGGCAGGCCCGGCGTCGTGGCGGGCAGGGCGTGGCCGGGCGGGCTGATGACGTAGACGACGCCGCCGCTGCTCGAACTGCGCAGCCACACGTTCTCGAAGTCGGCGCGCGGATAGACGTGGCGGACGGCGTCGTTGGAGGGGGAGGCGGGGTCGTTGGCGATCACGTCGCCCGTCGCGGTGAAGCCGACGATCACCATGAGGTGGCCGTCGGTGCCGTATCCGGCGCCGGGCAGCTCGCCCTTCTTGAACGACTGCGAGGTGATCACCGGGATGCCCGCCTTGATCAGCCGCTCCAGCTCGGTCAGGGTGCGCAGACGGGTGACGAAGCCGTCCAGGCCGTACCGGCCGGCGTAGGCGGTGTTGAACGGCCAGTTGCCGGCGCCCTGGTAGGCGTGGTCGTAGGTGTAGCGGGCCGCGTGGTCCACCTCGGGGTTCGGGTCGGACGGGTCCACCCAGGAGGTGTCCTGCGCGCTCGGCCACTTGTCCCAGTAGCCGAGCACCATCGTGGTGGAGGTCGGGCTGCACCACGCCTCGCCGCCGCCGTCCCACTCGGGGTAGTGGCCGGCGTGCACGTTCTGGGAGCGGCGCGGGACGTTCAGCTCGACGCCCCACGCCCCGCCGCCGGGGCTGACCGGGACGGTCTTGCGCTCGGGCACGTTCGAGGCCATCGCGCCGAGCGTGCGCACCCGGGGCGTCACGGCCGAGCCCGGCCTGCGGTAGAGGGTCAGGCGGAGCTGGTACGCCGACAGTTGCCGCCCGGACGCCGCCACCAGCGTGTCCACGGCGACGGACCCGTCCGCGTCGCCCTGTCCGGCCACGGAGGTGCGCAGGATGTCGCCCTCCGCGTAGGACCAGCGGCCGAGGACGTACCACTTGCTCAGCCCGGCGGTGTTCCTGGCCCTGGCCTCGACCTGGAGCCAGCTCCCCTGGGGCACGTCGGCCGTCCAGGAGGCGATCAGCTGGGTGGCCGGGAAGCCGACCGTGCGCTCGGGGCCGGTCCATCGGGCGTACTCCCACGTCCTGGTGCCCAGGGCGTCGGTGTAGGAGGTGGTGCCGGCGGCCGAGGCGAACGACAGCCCGTCGGCGGCGGACGTGCCCTCGCCGGTGCCGGCGGCGAAGTCGGCCCGCTGGTAGACGACGTCGGGGACGACGGGGCCCGGCTTCGTCCCGGCGACGTCCTTCCCGGCGACGGCGGCGACGGCGGGCGGTTGGAGGGTGGTGGCCAGCAGGAGTCCGGACAGGAGGACGGTCAGCGCGCGCATGAACCCACCTTGCTCGGAAGGCTTCGGATGGGCCCGACAGTAGGGACATCCGGCGGGCAAAGCATCGGGAAATCTACGTATCGGCCATGGAGGCGCGGCCCGCGCCCGTCCTGGTGTGGAATGCTCTCCGCCATGCTGATAAGGAATGGGACAATTGATGACATTTTCTCGATCGTGGCGCTGCACGTGGAGAGCTGGCGTACGGCCTACGCGGGCATCATGCCCGACGGCTTCCTGAACGGCCCCCTGGACGACGACCGGCTCGCGCTCTGGCGGGAGCGGCTGGACCCGCCCGTCCGGGGGGCGGGCCTGTTCGTCGGCCACGACGACGACGGGGAACTGCTCGGCTTCGCCTACCTGCTGCCGGCCCCGGACGGCCGGATCCTGCTCGACAACCTGCACGTGCGGCCGGGGAGCACGGGCTCGGGCGCCGGATCGCGCCTGCTGCGGCACGCACTGGCCTGGGCGGCGGACGAGCATCCCGGCCGGGAGGTCTACCTGGAGGTGCTCAGGGCCAACACCCGGGCCGTCGGCTTCTACGAACGGCACGGCGCACGCCGCACCGACGAGCGGATGTGCCGTTTCCAGCAGGGGTTCGAGCTGCCCGAACTGGAGTACGCCTGGGTGAACTGACCCTCGGGCGACGCGCGGTGCGGGCGGTCAGGTGAGGGCGTCGCGCGTCCAGGAGCCCAGGACCAGCAGGGATTTGGTGCCGGTGACGTTGCCGGCCCGGCGCAGCCGGTCGATGACCTGCTGGAGGTGCCCGAGGTCGCGCACCCGTACGTGGATCAGGGCGTCGGGGTCGCCGGCGATGGTGAAGACGGCCTGCACCTCGGGCACGTCCGTCGCCGTGCGGACGATCTCGCCCACCGGCGTGGTCCCCGGGTACCGCAGCTCGGTGAACGCCTCGATGCCCCAGCCGAGCTTGGCGTAGTCGATCTGGACGGTGAACCCGGTGATCACCCCGATCTCCCTGAGCCGGTCGACCCGCCGCTTGACCGCCGCCACCGACAGGCCGACCTGCTCGGCCATCTCGGAGAAGGTGCGGCGGCCGTCCTCGCGCAGCAGCCGGAGCACCTGATGGTCGATGTCGTCGATGTCCGGCATGTGAGAATCCTCCTTGGTGGCGCAAAGTTCTTCTGCGCCAGAATCGCCCAGCTCACATTATTTGCGTCTTCGTTGTGGTTTCGCGTCTGATACTTGCGCACAGTAGCTCTCCGTTGCTGTGCTGGGAAACCCCACATACGCTTTGCCCGCCAGGAGGTTCGCGTGAGCGTGAACAGCGCGACCGTGTCGCTCGACGACAAGTACGCCGCGCCGGACGGCCGGGTGCTGATCTCCGGCATCCAGGCCCTCGTCCGGCTGACCCTTGAACAGCGGCGCCTGGACCGGGACCGCGGCCTGAACACCAGGGCCTTCGTCTCCGGCTACCAGGGCTCCCCGCTGGGCGGCCTGGACCTGGAGATGGGCCGCGCGGCCCGCTTCCTCGACGAGGCCGGCGTCGTCTTCCGGCCCGGACTCAACGAGGAGCTGGCCGCGACGGCCGTGGCCGGCACACAGCTCCTCGGCCAGGTCCCCGGCCGCAGCCACGACGGCGTCACCGCCTTCTGGTACGGCAAGAACCCCGGCCTCGACCGCGCCGCCGACGCCATCAGGCACGGCAACATGGCCGGCACCGCCGCGCTCGGCGGCGCGGTGGCCTGGATCGGCGACGACCCCGGCTGCAAGTCCTCCACCGTGCCCAGCTCGTGCGAGCCGATGTGCCAGAGCCTGTCGATGCCGCTGCTCGCGCCCGGCTCGGTCGCCGAGATCATCGAGTTCGGCCTGCACGCCGTCGCCCTGTCCCGCGCCACCGGCCTGTGGACCGGCCTGAAGATCGTCGCCGACATCGCCGACGCCTCGGCCACCGTCGAGCTGGGCGCGTCGCATGACGGCATCCCCCTCCCCGACCACGCCGACCGCGGGAAGTCGCCCATCCTGGTCGGCCCCTCCGCCCTGGACGCCGAGTACGACCTGCTCACCCGCAGGCTGGAACTGGCCCGCGACTACGGCCGCAGGCACGGGCTCAACCGCGTCATGCGCGACGCCCCCCGCGCCACGCTCGGCATCCTGGCCTCCGGCACCACGTACGCCGTGGTCCTGCGCGCCCTGGCCGACCTCGGCCTGGACGAGAGCGCCACCGAGGACCTCGGGCTGCGCCTGATCCGGCTCGGCATGCCGTTCCCGCTGGCCGAGGCCGACCTGGCCGCCATGACCTCCGACCTCGACCGGGTGCTGGTGGTCGAGGACAAGGTGCCGTTCCTGGAAGGGCAGCTCAAGCAGGCCCTCTACGGCGGCGAGCGCGCCCCCGTCGTGTCGGGCCGGGACCTGCTGACCGCCCGCGGCACCCTCGGCGCCGAGGACGTCGCCAAGGCCCTGGCCACCTGCCTCGGCCCCGACCGGCTCCCGCGCGGGACCGTCCACCTGGCCAGGCCCGCCTCCGCCGCGCGCCGCCTGCTGCCGATGGTCGCCGCGCGCACGCCGTACTTCTGCTCGGGCTGCCCGCACAACTCCTCCACCCGCACGTCCGACGACACGCTGGTCGGCGTCGGCATCGGCTGCCACGCCATGATCGCCCTGGACGGGCACGGCCGCGGCACCCAGATCGGCATCACCCAGATGGGCGGCGAGGGCGCCCAGTGGATCGGGCTCGCGCCGTTCACCCGGGACCGGCACTTCGTGCAGAACCTCGGCGACGGCACCTTCCACCACTCCGGCTCCCTGGCCGTGCGGGCCGCGGTGGCGGCCGGGGTGACGATGACCTACAAGCTGCTCTACAACGACGCCGTCGCCATGACTGGCGGCCAGCGCGCCGAAGGGCGGCTCGACGTGCCCGCGCTCACGCGCTCGCTGGCCGAGGAGGGCGTGCGCCGGATCGTCATCACCACGCCGGAGCCGGAGACCTACCGCGGGGTGCGGCTCGCGCCGATCGCCTCCGTGCGGCACCGCGACGACCTCGCCGACGTCGAGCGGGAGCTGGCCGCGCTGGACGGCGTGACCGTCCTGCTGCACGACGACAAGTGCGCGGCCGAGGAACGGCGGCTGCGCAAGCGCGGCAAGCTGCCCACCCCGACGGCGAAGGTCGTGGTCAACGAGCGCGTCTGCGAGGGCTGCGGCGACTGCGGCGACGTCTCGACGTGCCTGTCCGTCCAGCCCGTCGAGACCGAGTACGGCCGCAAGACCCGCATCCACCAGCCGTCGTGCAACTCCGACCTGAGCTGCCTCAAGGGCGACTGCCCGTCGTTCCTGCTGGTCGAGCCCGGCACCAGGGCGCCGCGCGAGCTGCCGCCGCTGCCCGTGCGGCTGCCCGAGCCGGTCGTCAGGCTCGACGGCGACGCCGAGACGCTGATCCGGATGCCCGGCATCGGCGGCACCGGCGTCGTCACGGTCTCGCAGATCCTGCAGATGGCCGCCCACCTCGACGGCCTGCACGCCGCCGGCATCGAGCAGACCGGCCTCGCGCAGAAGGGCGGCCCGGTCGTCAGCGACGTGCGCATCGCCAAGCGGCCGGTGGACGGCTCGGTGCGCGCCTCGCGCGGCACGGCCGACGTGCTGATCGGCTTCGACCTGCTCGGGGCCGCCGCCGACGCCAACCTCGCCGTCGCCGCGCCCGGCCGGACGGTCGCCGTCGTCAACACCTCCATCGTGCCCACCGCCGCCATGGTCACCGGACGGGCGACCGTGCCCGGCTCCTCGGCCGACGCCGTGGTCAGGCTGGAGTCCGCTACGGAGGGTGCGGACAACCTGTACCTCGACGCGCACGAGCTGTCCGAGGCGCTGTTCGGCGACCACATGCCGGCCAACATGCTGCTCGTCGGCGCGGCGTACCAGCACGGCTGCCTGCCCGTCTCGGCCGCCTCGATCGAGGCGGCGATCAGGCTCAACAAGGCCGCCGTCGAGCAGAACCTCGCGGCCTTCCGCTGGGGCCGGGCCGCCGTCGCCGACCGTGAGGCGGTACGCCGGGCCGCGCTCGCCGAACCCGCCGAGCGGCCCGCGCCCGACCTGGAGGAGACGCTGGCCCTGCGGGTGGCGGACCTGACCGGCTACCAGAACCAGACCTACGCCCGTACGTACGAGAACGACGTCAGGCGCGTGGTCGCCGAGGCGGCCGGACGCGCGGGGGAGGAGGCCGGCGCGCGCGTCGGGCTCGCCTACGCCCGCTCCCTGCACAAGCTCATGGCCTACAAGGACGAGTACGAGGTCGCCCGCCTGCACCTCGACCCCGAGGAGCAGGCCAGGCGCGAACGCGAGTACGGCGCCGACGCGGTCGTGTCCGTGCTGCTGCACCCGCCGCTGCTGCGCGCGATGGGCATGAAGCGCAAGATCCGGCTGCGCCGCTCCGCGCCGGTGCTGTTCCGCGGCCTGCGGGCCGCGCGCGTGCTGCGCGGGACCGCCCTCGACGTGTTCGGCCAGGCCGAGGTCCGCCGGGTCGAAAGGGAACTGATCACCGAATATCGTGATCTCATGCGTGCCGCCCTCGCCCGGCTGACCCCCGGCACGATCGACGCCGTCACCGAGATCGCCGGCCTTCCCGAGTCGATCCGCGGGTACGAGGACATCAAGCTCGCCCGCGTCGCCGAGTTCCGTCAGCGGGCCGCGGCCGCCCTGGCCCGCCTCGCCGAAGCCGCACCCAAGGAGTCGTCGTGACCGTTGACCGCCTGCTCCCCGACCAGGACGCCAAGGACCTGATCGAGCTGACCCGCGACATCGCCGACAAGGAGCTCGCGCGCCGGGTCGACGAGCACGAGCGCGCGGAGACGTACCCGGAGGGGCTGTTCGCCACCCTCGGCGCGGCCGGCCTGCTCGGACTGCCCTACCCCGAGGAGTTCGGCGGGGGCGGGCAGCCGTACGAGGTGTACCTCCAGGTGATCGAGGAGCTCGGGGCGCGCTGGGCGGCGGTCGCGGTGGCGACGAGCGTGCACACGCTGGCCTGCTTCCCCGTGGCCGCGTACGGCACTCCCGAGCAGCGCGACCGCTGGCTGCCCGACATGCTGGCCGGGCGGATCGTCGGCGGCTACAGCCTGTCGGAGCCGCAGGCGGGCTCGGACGCCGGCGCGCTCACCTGCCGGGCCGAGCGCACCGAGAGCGGCGACTACCGCATCACCGGCAACAAGGCCTGGATCACCCATGGCGGCATCGCCGACTTCTACGCCCTGTTCGCCCGTACCGGCGAGCGCATCTCCTGCTTCCTCGCGCCCGGCGCGGCCGAAGGGCTCACGTTCGGCCGCCCGGAGGAGAAGATGGGCCTGCACGCCGTGCCGACCACCAGCGCCCACTGGGACGGCGCCGTCATCGACGGCGACCGGCTGATCGGCGAGGAGGGCCAGGGCCTGCAGATCGCCTTCAGCGCCCTCGACTCCGGCCGGCTCGGCATCGCGGCCTGCGCCGTCGGCCTGGCCCAGGCGGCCCTCGACGAGGCCGTCGCCTACGCCAAGGAACGGCAGACGTTCGGCAAGCGCATCATCGACCACCAGGGCCTCGGCTTCCTGCTGGCCGACATGGCGGCGGGGGTGGACAGCGCGCGTGCCACGTACCTGGACGCCGCCCGCCGCCGCGACGCCGGCCTCGACTACAGCCGGCAGGCCAGCGTGGCCAAACTGGTCGCCACGGACACCGCCATGAAGGTCACGACGGACGCGGTCCAGGTGTTCGGCGGCTACGGCTACACCAGGGAGTTCCGGGTGGAGCGCTACATGCGCGAAGCCAAGATCATGCAGATCTTCGAGGGCACCAACCAGATCCAGCGCTTGGTGATCGCCCGCCAGCTCGCCAAGTAGCCCCTGACGCCCCGTGATCGACCTCAGTGATCACGGGGCTCTTTTTTCGTGTCAGGAGCCGCGTGCCGAGCCGGGTTCGCCGCTGGAAGTGACGGGACGAGGGCGGTTCGCAGTCAGAGGCTGTGGTCGGCGGGGGCTTCGAAGATCAGGCCGCGGCCGTCCTCTTCGTCCCAGTCCTCGCCGACCTGGACGAAGCCGAAGCCTGCGATCGTGGCCAGGGACGCGACGTTGTCGGGGCTGATCGTCGCCCGTACGGTCCTGACCGCCGGTTCGGCCGCGGCTCGGCGCAGCAGCTCGATCAGGATGGCTCGGCCGTAGCCCTGGCGGCGGAACTCGGGGGCGACCGCGTAGCCGATCTCCACCATGCCCGCCTCGTCGGGTGGTCCGTGGAAGCCGGCATGACCGATGACGACGCCATCGGGGCCGGTCACCGCCTGCCGTGCCATCCAGGATGCGTGGTCAGGGTCGGCGGCCATCTGGTCGATCCGGATCCGCCACAGCCACCGTGCTCTGTCTGTCACGAAGTAATCGGTCAGAACGACCCCCGCCGTCCGGCCGGCAGTGGCCAGGTCCCCGTCGAGGAGAGCGGACATCGCCGCGCTCGACAGCTCGACGAAGCGCACCTGCTTCGGACTGGTGGGGGACGACGGTTGACGATCGGGTTCATCTGTCACCGTGCGATGGTCGCAAAGTGTCCGCCGGACCGGAACCGGTTTTTCGCGAGCAGGGGGCCGGCCCCGCTCGCCACGGCCCAGGCCGCCACCGCTGTTCCGCTCAGCGCCGCCACGCGCGGTCCCCTCGCCGCGCGGCCTGACCGGCAACCTGGCGTGGCGTGGGCGGGCAGGGCGGTCACGTAGGCGTGCGGCAGGTCGTGCGTGGTGGCCGCCGGACGTCCCGAGTGCGCCGACATGGAAGGCGCACGGCTACAAGGTTTCGTAGTGACTTGACCCACTGTGTCGGACACTGGGGCGATCTGCCCGGCCAGCGCTAGGGTGAGATCTTGTGCAGGCGCTCACGCCGGAAGACTTAGCCCGGATCGGTCCCTATCGGCTGGTCGGCGTGCTCGGACGAGGCGGTCAGGGAACGGTCTACCTGGGTCAGGGCACCTCCGGCGAGCAGGTCGCGGTCAAGGTGCTGCACGCCGATGCCGCGGCAGACGAGCACGCGCGCCGCCGGTTCCTGCGCGAAGCCGAGGCGGCCCGCCGGGTTGCCCCGTTCTGTACCGCGCGGGTGCTGGACACGGGCCTGGTGGGCGGACGGCCGTACATCGTCAGCGAGCACATCCCGGGGCCGTCGCTCGACCTGCTGGTCAGGACCGAGGGGCCGCGGTCGGGGAGCGGGCTGGAGCGGCTCGCGGTGGCCACGCTCACCGCGCTGGCGGCCATCCACCGGGCGGGGATCGTCCACCGCGACTTCAAGCCGCAGAACGTGATCATGGGTCCTGAAGGGCCCGTGGTGATCGATTTCGGGATCGCCAGGGTGACCGCCCTGACGGCCACGCACAGCGTGGTGGGCACTCCCGTCTACATGGCGCCCGAGCAGTTCGGCGGAGAGCCGATCACCCCGGCCGCCGACCTGTTCAGCTGGGCGACTTCCATGATCTACGCGGCCACCGGGCGGCAGGCCTTCCGCGGGGACGCCCTTCCGGTGATCATGCACGCCGTCCTGACCCGCGAGCCCGATCTGTCGTCCGTGCCGCGGGAACTGCGTCCGGCGCTGGCGGCCTGCCTGGCCAAGGACCCCGCGGCCCGGCCGGGCGCCGCCGCCCTGGTGCGCCGCCTGACCGGCGACGAGTCTCCGCCGGCCGCTCCCGTCGCTCCCGCGGCGCACGCGACGACGGGCATCCCGGAGGCCGAGCGGCCCGCCCTCCGGCCGTACCCGCCGACGCGGGAGCACCTCCCTCCCGGCCCGGCGGACCCGCACGGACCGCCTGGTCAGGACGTCCTGTCGCCGCCGCCTGCCGGAGGCGGCGACGGGGGCCGGTCGAAGAGGGTGGGCCTGGCCGTCGGCGCTGGAGCGGTCGCTCTGGTGCTGGTCGTGGTGGGCGTACGGGCCGTGGTCAAGAACACGGTACGGGGAGCGCTGCCGACCGGCCGCCCCTCCGCCGCCGCCTCCTCCCGGCCGAACCCCTCAGAGACGCCGGCGCCCTCCCAGACGCCCTCCCAGACGCCCTCCCAGACGCCGTCACAGACACCGTCGCAGACGCCCTCCCAGACGGCTTCGGAAAAGCCGAGCGAGGCCGAGTTCACCCCCGCCGACCTCGACAAGGAGAGCACGGACCCGACCCCCGTCACGGCAGACGCCCTCCTCCCGCAGTCCTTCACGAGCGCCGAGGGGGTGCGTTTCAGCCGTAAGGCGGCCGGGGTGGAGGACTGCCCGAGCCCGTGGCCCGTGGCCAGGGTCAAGTCCGCCCTGCGCAAGGCGCGCTGCGACGACATGGCCGTGGGCGTCTACGTCAGCTCGGGCGCTCCGAAGGGACGCATCATGGCGACCGTCTGGGTCGTCCCGCTGAAGGACTCGGGCCGGGCCGGCGCCGCCTACTCAAGGCTCAGGAACGTCTACGCGCAGGAGTGGGGCATCCGGTGCCCCCGGACAGGGCCGGGGTCGACCGGCATCTGCTACACGTCGAACTGGTGGGACGTGCAGCTCTACTCGTGGACCGGGCGACGCGGCCGGTACGTGATCCGCACCCTGGCCGTCTACACGAACCTCACCAGAGCCGCCGGCGCGGCCAAATGGCTCAAGGACGCCTCGCGCGCGGCGTTCGAGAACTCCGGCCCCCTGGTCCACCAGAACGGACAGTGAACGAAACCGACGGCCCACGTGCGGATAAAGATCAGCCCGGAAATGTCAAGATCACTTGCTGCTCAAAGTCATCTCCAGTCTCAGCCGATCTGTCCGTTAACTCCGGTCTCTTGCTGGGCGACGTTGATCGCGTAAAGATCCCCACGCAAGGAGCTGCCATGATCCGCGCACTCAACCAGCTGGGAGACCGCCTCCTCGACAAACTCCTCCCCTCGGCGAACGCCTCGGCCGCGTGCTGGACCGACTGGTGCTGCCAGGGCAAGTTCTGCCGGACCTGCTGCTACCACGACTCCAGCGGCACGGTCAGCTGCGGCAGCTTCGACTACTGCTGACGGACGCCCCTCCCGATCTCCCATGACAGCCATCTGCCGGCGGTCCCCGGGACGGTGCGGGCCGGCGTGCTGCCGGCCGGCACCGTCCTGGTGGGGTTTCGACGACCTCGCCGGCCTGTTCGCCGCACAACCGCGTCACCCCTGAGGAGCCCGCATGCCCTATCTCGTCGCCGCCGTCGTCATCGTCGGACTGTTGTGCCTGGTGAACCTGGTGTTGACGCTGGCGGTGATCCGCCGCCTGCGCGCGCACACGCTGCGGCTGTCGGAGCTGGGGCCGACGCGTCCTCCGTCGGTGCAGCCGGGCACGACGATCGGCGAGTTCAGCGCGGCCACCGCCGACGGCGGGACCGTGTCGCGCGCGTTCTTCTCGGGCGTCTCCGTGGTGGCGGTGTTCTCCACCGAGTGCGCGTCCTGCCACGAGCTGCTGCCGGAGTTCACGTCCTACCTCGCCGAGACGCGTCCCGAGCGGGTGCTGGCCGTGGTCACGGGCGACCCGGACGAGGCCCGGCGGTTCACCCGCGAGCTGACCTCGGCCACCGTCGTCGTGGAGCCGATGGGCGGCCCGGTGAGCAGGGCGTTGCAGGTCTCGCAGTTCCCCAGCTTCTTCCTGGTCGACGGCGACGCGGTGGTCGTGGCGGCCGAGGCCGCCCCGGGCAGGCTGCCGGCGGTCACCCGCCGATGACCCCTCCCGCCGGGCCCGGCGGCGTATCCCGGGGGCGGCGGGCGCGCGCGGCCGTGGCGCTCGCCTGGCGGGCGCATCCGGCCGCCGTCCTGGGGTCGGGGATCGCGGTGCTGCTCATGGGGCTGGTCCCGGTGGCCGCCGCGTGGCTGACCAAGCTCGTCCTGGACGGCCTGGCCGCCGGGGCGGGGCCCGCCGAACTGCTGCCGCCGGGCGTGGCCCTCGGCGTGACCGGCCTGGTCGGCGCGGCACTGCCCGCGGTCGCCGAGTACGCCCAGGAGCAGCTCCGCCGCGCGCTCCAGGTGCTGATCCAGGACCGGCTGTTCCAGGCCGTCAACACCCATCCGGGGCTGAGCCGGTTCGAGAACCCGGCCTTCCACGACCGCGTACGGCTGGCGCAGGACGCCGGGCAGAACGCGCCGCAGCGGATCGTCCGCTCGACCCTGGGGATCGCCCAGGGAGCCGTCACCCTCGCCGGGTTCACCGCGGCGCTGGCCCTGCTCGCGCCGGGGATGATCGCCGTCGTGGCGCTCTCCGCGATCCCGTCGGTCCGCGCCCAGCTCGACCTGTCCCGGCGGCGCGCGAGCATGATGTGGGGCGTCAGCTCCAGGGCCCGGCGGCAGATCTTCTTCGCCGGCCTGCTGACCAGCCCCGACGCGGCCAAGGAGATCCGCCTGTTCGGCCTGGGCGACCTGCTGCGCGGCCGGATGCTGGCCGAGCTGCGCGCGGTCAACGCCGCCGAGCAGGGGCTCGCCCGCCGGACCCTGCGCATTCAGGGCGTGCTGTCGCTGGTGGGGGCGGCCGTCGCGGCGGCCGGCCTGCTCTGGGCGATCATCGCCGCCGCGTCGGGCGCGCTGAGCGTCGGCGACGTCGCCGTGTTCGTCGCGGCCGTGGCCGGGGTGCAGTCGGCGCTGGCCTCGATCGTTGGCCAGTCGGCGGACGCGCACAACGCGCTGCTGATGTTCGGGCACTACCTCGACGTGGTGGCCGACCCGCCCGACCTGCCCGTGCCGCGGCGGCCGCGGCCCGTCCCGGCGCTGCGCGAGGGCATCGAGGTGCGCGACGTCTGGTTCCGGTACGACGACGCCCATCCGTGGGTGCTGCGCGGGGTCGACCTCTTCGTCCCCCGCGGCGGCTCGCTCGCCCTCGTCGGCCTGAACGGCGCGGGCAAGAGCACCCTGGTCAAGCTGATCTGCCGGCTGTACGACCCGGTGCGCGGGTCCATCCTCTGGGACGGCGTCGACCTGCGCGAGACGGACCCCGCCGAGCTGCGCGGCCGCATCGGCGCGGTCTTCCAGGACTACATGTCCTACGACCTGACCGCGGCCGAGAACATCGGGCTCGGCGACGTCGCGGCGATCGGCGACCGGGAGCGGGTCGAGGACGCGGCCCGGCTGGCCGGCGTCCACGAGACGGTCGCCGGGCTGCCGCGGGGCTACGACACGCTGCTGAGCCGGATCTTCTTCGGCGACCGGGACGACCCCGAGGCCGGAGTGGTGCTGTCCGGCGGTCAGTGGCAGCGCCTCGCGCTGGCCCGCGCCCTGATGCGCAAGGGCCGCGACCTGCTCGTGCTGGACGAGCCGAGCTCCGGCCTGGACGCCCAGGCCGAGCACGCCATCCACCAGAGCCTGCGCCGCCACCGCGCCGGACGCACCAGCCTGCTGATCTCCCACCGGCTGGGCGCGGTCCGGGAGGCGGACGTGATCGTCGTGCTCGCCGAAGGGCGGATCGCGGAGCAGGGCTCGCACGCGGAGCTGATGGCGCTCGGCGGGGAGTACGCGAGCCTGTTCACCCTCCAGGCCCAGGGCTACGAACCGGCCGCCCCTCCGGACCCGCGGACGGGCGACATCCCCCGCACGACGACGCCGAGCACCCGGTCGAACGGCACGTAACCCCACCTCCGCGAGTCCTCGCTGACCGGCCCGTCACCCAGGACCACCAGCCGGCCCGCCGGGACCGTGTCGCCCGGCGAGGCCCCCACCCGGCCCGCGACCTCGGGCGGGACCGGGTCGCCCGGCACGGCCACCGCCCGCTTGATGAACCACATGGCCGCCCCCGGCGCCGGCAGCGGCCCGGTCCGCCACTCGCCCCCGGGCGGCAGCGTCTGCAGCACCACGACCTGCCCGCGCCCGACGCCCGCCCCCGTCGTCCTGCGGACGAGCACCCGGTCGCCGGTGCGGTAGGTCGGCAGCATGCTCGCCCCGCTGATCCGGACGACGACCAGGCGCCGCCGGGCGGCGACCAGCCCGGCGGTCAGCCCGGCGGCCAGGGCCGCGATCGGGGCCAGCAGGATCAGGACACGCCGCACGACGCCCTCCCAAGTCGATCATCACCGGAGACTGCCGACACTAGCGCCGGATCCTCCCGCCGGACAGGTCAGCTCGCAGCCGGCCGCCTGGCAGGCCCGGGGTGGCCGAGGTGCGGGGGGTGTCCGGGGTGGTCGAGGCCGGCGGTGAGCTGGTCGATCGCCGTGTCGATGCGCCGTCCGAGCAGGGCGGTGTCCGGCGGCCCCGCGGAGGCCGCGGTCTGCCGGAGCCACTGGTCGAGGACGACGCGCAGCGCCGTCAGGGCCGCGGCCGCGCACAGCAGGGGATAGCCGGTGTCGCCCGGACGCCCGGGGGCGGGGTGGCCGATGTGCTCGGCGATGGCCTCGGCCAGGGCCTGCTCCTGCGCCGCGAGCACGGCCAGCTGCTGCGGCACGAGCGTGGGCGCCGACCGGACGAGCTGCAACGCCCGGACGTGGTCGCGACCGGCGGCCTCGCTCTCGTTCATGACCGTCAGCACGGCCGCGCGGAAGGCGCGCAGGACCGGCTCGGTGCGCGGCCGGGCCCTGAACCGGGCGACGAGCTCCTGCGCGGCGGCGGCCAGCGAGGCCACGACCGCCTCCTCCTTGCTGGAGAAGTAGTTGAAGAACGTGCGCAGCGCGATGTCGGCCTCGCCGGCGATCTGCTCGACGGTCACGTTCTCGACGCCGTGGCGCAGGGCCAGCCGGAGCGCCGCCTCGCGGAGGGCGGCGCGGGTGGCCTGCTTCTTGCGTTCGCGGCGGCCGGGCGACGCGGGCTCCCCGCCGCCCGATGCGAGCTGAACCACCCCGGCCTCCTCTGCCACGGTCCTCATTATGGGCGAGGGCGCCGGCCGCCCGGTCAGGACCAGGCGACGGGCAGGGAGTGCACGCCGAAGACGAGCATCTCGTCGCGCACCGGCACCTGGCCGGCCGGGACGGCCAGCCGCAGGTCCGGCAGGCGGGTGATCAGCTCCTTGAAGCCGATGCGCATCTCCACCCGGGCGAGCTGCTGGCCCAGGCACTGGTGCACGCCATGCCCGAAGGCCAGGTGGGGGACGCGGGCGCGGTTGACGTCGAAGCGGTCGGCGTCGGGCCAGTGACGGGGGTCGCGGTTGACCTCGGGCGTGGCGATCACGACGGTCGCGCCGGCGGGCAGGTCGGCGCCGCCCAGCCTGACGGGCTCGGTCGTGACGCGGCTGACGCCGAGCTGGATGATGCTCAGGTAGCGCAGCAGCTCCTCGACCGCGTTGTCGACGAGGGAGGGGTCCGCCCGCAGGGCGGCGAGCTGGGCGGGGTGCTCCAGCAGGGCGAAGGCGCCCAGTCCCAGCATGTTGGCGGTGGTCTCGTGGCCCGCGCCGAGCAGGACGAGGGCGACGTCCACGAGCTGGGCGTCGGTCAGCGGCGGGTCGGCGTCGTGGACGAGCCCCGACAGCAGGTCGTCGGCCGGCTCGGCGCGCTTGGCGGCGACCAGCCGCTGCATGAACGCGTACAGCTCGACGCCCGCCACGGCCCGCTCCTCGTCGGTGGAGTTGGCGTTCAGGCCGACGGAGGTGCGTTCCTGGAACTCGGCGCGGTCGGCGTAGTCGACGCCGAGCAGCTCGCAGATGACCAGCGACGGCAGCGGCAGCGCGAACGACGGCACGAGGTCGGCCTCCGTGCCGGCCGCCTTCATCGCCTCGATGTGCTCGATCGTGATCTCGGTGACCCGGGCCTCCAGCTCCCGCATGCGCCGGACGGTGAACTGGCCGGTCAGCAGCCGGCGGATGCGCGTGTGCTCGGGCGGGTCCATGAACACGAAGAAGCCGTCCTCGCGGCTCTCGACGGACGGGCCCGCGGGAAGGGCGCCGGCCGCCTGCTCGGCCACCTCGTGCGGCTGCAGCGACGTGGCCTCGCGGTGACGGATCCGGTCGGCGCTGAAGCGGGCGTCCGACAGGACGGTGCGGGCCTCGTCGAAGCCGGTGACCAGCCACGCCCGCGCGCCGTTGAGCAGCTCCACCGGCCGGACCGGGCCCTGGCCGCGCCGCTCACGCAGGCCCGGCGGCGGGTCGAACGGGCATCCGCCGCGCTCGACCAGGTCGGCGGGCAGGATCCGGCGCATCGCCGTGGGGCTCGCGCCGGGGGAGTCGCCGGTCGGGCTGCGGTCGCTCATCGGCACGTCCTGTTCTCGCGGGGGCGGGCCGTTCCACCCTACAAAGATGCACGACGCGCATCAATGCACGTTGTGCATGTCCATTCGGACGCCGGATCAAGGTGTGCCCGCGGGCCCACGGGGCAAAGGCACGCATCCGACAGCTCACCGGCACGGGAGGAACGTGATGACGCGACAGCCTGGACGAGCACCCGTTGCGGGGCCGGCGTGAGCGGTAAGGGGGGCTCGCAGGAGGCGACCTACGCGGCGCTGGCCGCCAACCTGGGGATCGCCGTCACCAAGTTCGTGGCGTTCTTCTTCACCGGCTCGTCCTCGATGCTCGCCGAGGGCATCCATTCCTTCGCCGACTCGGGCAACCAGGGGCTGCTGCTGCTCGGCCAGTCCCGGGCCAAGCGCGGGCCCACCCCGTCCCACCCCTTCGGCCACGGGCGCGAGCGGTACTTCTACGCCTTCCTGGTCTCGGTCGTGCTGTTCTTCGGCGGCGGCCTGTTCGCCCTGTACGAGGGGTACGAGAAGATCAGCCACCCGAAGCCGCTGGAGAGCTGGCCGTGGGCGATCGGGGTGCTGGTGGGCGCGATCGTCATGGAAGGGCTGTCCCTGCGCACGGCGGTGCGCAACGCCGACCGGGCCCGCGGGGGCCGGTCGTGGCTGCGCTACATCCGCGAGGCCAAGGCCCCCGAGCTGCCCGTGGTGCTGCTGGAGGACACCGCCGCCCTGATCGGGCTGGCCTTCGCGCTCGTCGGGGTCACGCTCACGCTGGTCGTCGGCGACCCGGTCTATGACGGCATCGGCTCGATCGCCATCGGCGTGCTCCTGATCATCGTGGCCGTCACCCTGGCCACCGAGACCAAGAGCATGATCATCGGTGAGTCGGCGTCGCCGGAGGTCCAGCGGGCCATCGAGGAGGCCCTGCGCGAGGACGACGCCGTCGCCTCCTTCACCCGCCTGCGCACCCTGCACCTGGGCCCGGAGGAACTGCTCGTGGCCGCCCGCGTCACCGTCGCCGAGCAGGGGGACGCCGTCGCAGAGGCGCTGGCCAAGGCCGAGGAGCGCATTCGCGAACGCGTCCCGATGTCCACGGTCGTCTACCTCCAGCCCGAGCCCTGATCCTGCCACTGCCGCACCCACGAGCGGCCGTAGTCGTTGCCGTGCGGCGTGCGCAGCACGGTGTGGACGTGGAACGGCTTGGGCGTGTCGTAGTCGAGGAAGACGCCGCAGTGGTGGTCGAGCTCGGCGACGATCACCGGTGACTGCAGCCGGTAGTAGAAGACGTCCCCCGGCCGGTGGCCGCCGATCCAGCAGAACCAGGTCTCGTCGAGGTGCGCGGCGATCTCCCGCACCCGGGCGGCGCGCGGCCCTGCCGGAAGCAGGCCGACGAACGACTCCGCGACGGCCAGCGCGTGCTCCCGGGCGGCCGGGGGCATGGCGGCGACCCGCACCCCCTCGAACGGGATCACGCGGTTGTCCTGGAACGCCCCGGCCAGGTGGCGTTCGTCCCCCGGGTGCACCCGTCCCTCGGGCATCGCCGGATCGACCATGCGCTCGTAGACGACGGCCTGCCGGCGTTGCTCCTCGGGCAGGGCGGCCATCAGCCGGAGGCCGCGGGCGACCCGGTCGGCGAACAGGTCGCGCAGGCCGGCGTGCGGACCGGCGTCGATCTCGTCGGGCTCGGCGCCGAGGAACACCGGCGACAGCGCCATGCGGCCCTCGACGACCAGGCAGTTGAGCGCGCAGTGGTGGCCGTAGAGCTGCCAGCCCCAGGGGGCCCGCGGGCCGGGCGTGCCGTAGAGGGCGAAGTTGTAGCTGAACTCGTTGAGTATCGTCTCCAGGCCGACGACCTCGCCCAGGAAGCCGTTGACCCGCATCACCGCCCGGACGAGCCGGCCGCCCTCGGGCGAGAGCGAGGCGTCCACCAGCGCCAGCGCCTTCTCCCTGACGGCCGGCGGCCGCAGGTCCAGCCGCAGGCCGGTGTCGAACTGCATGAACTCCGGGTTGGCCCAGGTCTGCCACGCCACGGCGTCGGCCTCGTGCGAGAGGCGTTCGCGGTCCTCGTCGTCCAGGCAGGCCAGCAGGTCGCGGGCGGCCGACACCATCGCGGCGACCGGCGCCTCCTCTCCGGGGGCGGCCGGTGTCAGCGGGTACAGGCCGTCCCGCAGGACGCCGTCCTCGGTGACGCCGCGGAAGTCGTTCCCGTACAGCGGGGTCCAGCCCTCGATCAGGCCGCCGGTGAACGTCCCCGGTCTCCTGGCCAGCTCGCGGTAGGCGTAGGGGTCGAGGCCGCGTACGCCGGCCAGCCTCGGGTGGTCGTGCGGGAACAGGTACTGGCGGAACTCACCGGGCATGAGGGGCTCTCCGGTCTGTCTCAGACGGTGGTGTTGTGCCGGGCGACGGCGGCTCGTACGGCGCTCTCGTCGCCGGCCGCGATCGCCTCGACCAGGTCGGCGTGGATCTGGTGGCGCAGCTCGCGGTACCCGGCGCCGGCCGCGTCGTCGGGACGCGCGGACGCGGCCCCCAGATGGCCGAGCGTGCCGAGGTAGACGGCCCGGGCCATGGCGTTCGGGCTGATGGCGGCGATGCGCTCGTGCAGGGCCCAGTTGGCGCGCATGAAGGCGTCCCAGCCGGGCGCGGCGCGCAGCCGCCGCAGCAGGCGGCGCAGGTCGGCGACGTCCCGGCGGGTGCGATGACGGGCGGCGCCGACGTCGATCAGCTCCTCCAGGTGGTCGCGCAGCTCGACGGCGTCGGCGACCGTGCCCGGCTCCTCGGCGACGCCGAGCAGGGTGTGCCGCAGCCGCACCACCGGGCCGGGATCGGCGACGAACAGGCCGCCGCCGCGGCCCGGCCGGATCTCCAGCACGCCGCGGTCGCGCAGCAGCCGGACGGCCTCGCTGACGGTGGCGTAACCGAGGCCCGTCTCCGCGCGCAGCGACTCCAGCGTGCCGACCGGCTCGCCGGGGCCCAGCCCGCGCGACCTGATCCGCTCGTCGAGCGCGGCGGCCAGCCGCTCGGCCCGCGTGCCAGCGCCCTGCCCGAGCGCGGGCGGTTGTCCGGGCGAGGAGAAGTAGGGCATAGTCCGGATCCAACCACAAAACCTGCGAACCTTTAGCAGGTTTTTCGCCGCCTTGAGGAGATGAGCGATGAGGATCGTCGGGATCCGCAGGAACGCCGCCGGAGGCGTCGAGGCGGGCGCGCTGTCGGACGACGGGACCGAGGTCACCGTCCTCGCCCCGCTGGAGCGGTTCTGGGCCGGCGCGGCCGCCTTCCTGGCCCGCGAGCCGGCCGGCGAGCGCGTCCCGGTCCCGTCGGTCACCCTCGTGCCGCCGGTGCTGCCGGAGGCCCGGGTGATCTGCGTCGGGCTCAACTACCTCAGGCACGTCGCCGAGGGCTCCCACGCGGGGGAGGGCGTGCCGCCGCACCCGACGCTGTTCGCCCGCTGGACGCGGTCGCTGACCGTGGGCGGCGTCCCGGTGCCGGTGCCCTCGGGCGAGGACGGCCTGGACTGGGAGGGCGAGGTCGTCGCGTACGTCGGCGCGCCGCTGGTGGACGCGGGCCCGGAGGAGGCGCTGGCCGCGGTCGCCGGCTACTCGGTATTCAACGACCTCACCGCGCGCAGGGCGCAGAAGCTCACCAGCCAGTGGATCCTGGGCAAGAACGCCGACCGTTCCGGCCCGCTCGGCCCGCTGGTGCCCGCGTCCGAGGTCGGTGACCTGCGCGACGGGCTGCGGCTGCGGACCCGGGTGAACGGCGAGGTCGTCCAGGACGGGCGTACCGACGAGATGGTCTACGGCGTCGGCGACACGCTGGCCCTGATCTCGCGCACGTTCACGCTGCGGCCCGGCGACCTGCTGGCCACCGGCACGCCCGCCGGGGTCGGTTACGCGCGCACCCCTCCGTGGCTGCTGCGGCCCGGCGACGTCGTCGAGGTCGAGGCCGAACGCCTCGGCAGTGTGCGCAACCCGATCGTCGGCAACGACGCGCGGGCGCTGACCGAGCCGGAGGGGTGAACCGCGGCCCGATGGCCGACACTGGGGTGGTGGAGACACGACCTGTCCGCGGCGGGGCGGGGCGGCCGGGGCACCGGCTGCGCTTCGGCCCGGCCGCCGAGGGCATCGAGCGGCTGGCGGCCTCGCTCGTCGGCGAGGCGTTCGCGCCCCACCGCCACGACACGTACGCGATCGGCGTCACGCTCGCCGGCGTGCAGACCTTCCGCTACCGCGGCGAGCTGCGGCGATGCCTGCCGGGGGAGTGGCACGTCCTGCACCCCGACGAGCTGCACGACGGGGCCGCGGGCACCGACGCGGGCTTCGGCTACCGGATCTTCTACGTCGATCCGTACCTGATCCAGGAGGCGCTGGGCGGCCGGCCGCTGCCGTTCGTCGCCGACCCGGTCGTGCGGCCGGAGGGGATGTCGCCGGCGCTGCTCGCCTGGCTGCGGCACCTGGACGAGCCCCTGGAGGAGCTGGCCCGGCTGGAGGTCGCGCTGCTGGTCGCGGCGGCCCTGGAGCGCCACGCCGACGTCCCCGTCCGGCGGCGGCGCGACCCCCTCGCGGTCGAGGCGCTGGCACGGGTGCGCGAGCTCATCGCCGCCGACCCCGCGACCCGGCACCCGGTGGCCGAGTTCGAACGCGTCTCGGGCCTCGACCGCTGGACGATCGCCCGCCAGTTCCGCGCCGCCTTCGGCACCAGCCCGACCCGGTACCGGACGATGCGCCAACTGGACGTGGCCCGGCGGGCGATGCGCGGCGGCCTGCCGCTGCGGGAGGCCGCGCTGCGGGCCGGCTTCGCCGACCAGAGCCACCTGACCCGCATGTTCAAGCGCGCCTACGGGCTCACCCCCGGCGAATGGACCGCGGCCCTCACCTGACGCCCGGCGCGTCCACGGCGGCGCTCGCCCGGCGGCCGTCGGTCCTGGCCTCGATCGCGCGGATCACGGCCACCATGTCGAGCGTGCCGTGCCCGAGCGCCAGGGTCTCGGCGAACAGCGCGTGGCAGACGTCGATCAGCGGCGAGGCCACGCCCGACGCCCGCGCCGCCCCGGCGATGAGCCGGTTGTTCTTCAGCACGTCGGCGATGGCCGCCTGGGCGGTGAGGTCGCCGTCCAGCAGCTTGCGGACCTTCCCGCGCGACACGTCGCTGGCCATCGGGCCCGAGTCGAGCACCTGGGCGAACCTGTCCAGGTCCAGGCCGTGCCGGGCGGCGAAGTGCGCGGCCTCGGCCAGGCCGCTGACCATGGTGATCAGGAAGATGTTGACCGCCAGCTTCATCAGCAGGCCGCCGGGCACCGGGCCGCACGCGATCGTCCCCGCGCACATCGGCGCGAGCAGGGGGCGTACCCGCTCGACCGCCGCGGGCTCGCCGGCCAGCATCGCGACCAGCCGCCCGGCCTCGGCCGGGCCGCGCGAGCCCGACACGGGCGCCTCGACGTAGTCGCCGCCGGCCGCCCGCACCGCCGCGCCCAGGTCCGCCGACCACGCCGGGGACGTCGTGCCCATGTGCACCACGATCCGCCCGGCCACCATGGACGCGAAGCGCGGCGTGCCGCGCCCGAGCACCGCGTCCACGGCGGCCTCGTCGGCCAGCATGAGCAGCACGACCCCGGCCCGCGCGAACACCTCCTCCGGGCTCGCCGCCACGTGCGCGCCGGCCGCCCGCAGCGGCTCGCACCCGGCCGCCGTACGGTTCCAGACCACGACCGGCGTGCCCGCCCGCACCAGGTTGAGCGCCATGGGCCGGCCCATGATCCCCAGTCCGATGAATCCCGTCACGGCCATCCGCCCTCCCGCTCTCCGTGTCCCGCCGCCACCGTTGTAGCGGCAGCGACGGGCTGCGGTCTTGAACGGTTGTGCGGCCCCCGCCGGCGTCAGGGCGTGGTGACGTCGAGGTCGACGCTGGAGACGCCGAGCACGCCGTCGATCTCCAGCAGCTCGGTGATCAGCACCTCGACCGGCCCCGCGCCCTGGACGACGAGCCAGATCGAGATCGACTCCCGGTCCTTGCGCGGCTGGTCGCGTTCGAGGGTGAGCTCGGCGATGACGAAGCCCCTGTCGCTGCACAGCGCCAGCACCCGCCGCAGCGCGCCGTGGCGGTCGAGGTAGGTCAGGTGCAGGCGCGACTGGGCGTACTTCGAGCGGGGCAGCCGGGCGCTGAGCGGGGTGAAGGCGAACAGCACCAGGAAGTGGCCGGCGGTGACGGCGACCGCCAGCAGCCACAGCCCGGCCCCGGCGGCCATGCCGACCGCGCAGGTCAGCCAGACCACCGCGGCGGTGGTCAGGCCGCGCACCGCGTCCCGGCGGACGAAGATCAGGCCGCCGCCGATGAACCCGATGCCCGACACGATCTGCGCGGCCACCCGGGACGGGTCCAGCGTGACGTGCTCGCCCAGGACGTCGGCGAAGCCGTACTTGGACACCAGCATGATCAGGGCCGAGGCGAAGCCGACCAGCGTGTGGGTGCGCAGGCCGGCGCTCTTCTGGCGGATCTCGCGTTCGAGCCCGATGGCGGCCGACAGCAGCAGGGCCAGGCCCAGTTCGCCGAGCTGGGCCCATCCCTGCCCGGCCAGTGCCGTCGCGGCGTACGCCGTCCCCATTTGCCCAGATGTCCCCGGCGTGCGCGGGGTTCACACCTCGCGCCAACCAAGTTAGTTGCCTGACTCATTTTCTGTGCTACGGTTCTTCTCAGTCAGGCAACTAACTAATGACCGAGGAGAACCACCATGTTCGTCGTCACGGGTGCCACCGGGAACGTCGGCCGCGCGCTGGTCGGCCTGCTGGCCGAGGAGGGCCTGCCGGTCACCGCCGTCGCCCGCCGCGTCACGCAGGCCGAGGTGCCGCCGGGCGTCCGGGCCGTCGCCGCCGACCTGGGCGACGCCGAGAGCCTGCGTCCGGCCCTGGCGGGGGCGGAGGCGCTGTTCCTGCTGGTGGCGGGGGAGGACCCGGAGGGCGTGGTCGCGGCGGCCGGGGAGGCGGGCGTGCGCAGGATCGTCCTGCTGTCCAGCCAGGGCGCCGGGACGCGGCCGGGGGCCTACCCGCACGCCGTCCGGTTCGAGGAGGCCGTCCGCGGGTCGGGCCTGGCCTGGACGGTCCTGCGTTCGGGCGGCATGGCCTCCAACGCCTACGCCTGGGCCGAGCCCGTACGCCTGCACCGCACCGCCGAGGCCCCCTTCGGCGACGTCGGCCTGCCCTTCGTCGACCCCGCCGACGTCGCCGCCGTGGCGGCCGCCGTCCTGCGCGAGGACGGGCACGACGGGGCGACGTACGTGCTGACCGGCCCCGAGGCCACCACCCCGCGGGAGCGGGCGGCGGCCATCTCGGCGGCGCTGGGCGAGCCGGTGCGCTTCGCCGAGCAGACCCGCGAGGCCGCCCACGCCCAGATGGCGCAGGTCATGCCGCTGCCGGTGGTGGAGGGCACGCTCGCCATCCTGGGCGAGCCCACTGCCGACGAGCGGAGCGTCAGCCCGGACGTCGAGCGCGTCCTCGGCCGCCCCGCCCGCCCGTTCGCCGCCTGGGCCGAGCGCAACGCCGCCGCCTTCCGCTGACCGGCGGCGACGGGCGCGGCAGCACGGCGGCTGTCGGTCTTGTCGGTGGCGGGTTCTACGGTGGACCGCATGACCGACAGCGACACCCCCTGGGAGCCCTGGTCGAAGACCACCTGTCCACCGTCAGGCTGACCGGCGCCCCGCTCGGTGAGCCCTGGGAGTCGGCCGGCTGGGACGGCCCCGACTGGCCGTTCACCTCCGCCGCGCACGACAGCCCCGCCGACCTCTACGCCCTGTGGGACGTCGCGGTCGAGCGCTCACGCGCCCGGATCGGCGCGGCGCTGGCCGACGGCGGCCCGGCGCGGCTCGTCCACCTGTCCTGGCCCGACGGCCGGCACGCCAGCCTGCGCCGCCTGCTGTGCGACCTCATCGAGGAGTACGGCCGCCACACCGGCCACGCCGACCTCCTCCGCGAGGCCGTCGACGGCCGGGTGGGCGAGGACCCGCCGGCCGGCTGGAAGCCGGTGACGGCGGGCGTCACCGGCTCCGGAGCCGCACCCGTCAGGTGATCGGGCAGGTGTCGCGGTACTCCTCGATCGCGGTCCCGCGCGGGGCGGGGCACAGGAACTGGTCGTAGCGGGTGTCGTCGTCGACGAACCGCTTCAGCCAGGCCACCATCGACTTGGCCATCGTGGTGTTGGTGACCTGCGGGAAGAAGTGCGTGGCGCCGTTCAGCTCCAGGTACGCCTTCTCCACCGGAGACGGGATCGACTGGTAGAACAGCTCCGAGTGGGTCGCCACCGGCGCGATCGTGTCGGCCTCACCGCCGATGATCATCGTCGGCACCCGGAGGCCCGACCAGCTCTTGGTGAGGTTCCACGGCGCCAGCGGCACCGCCGCCTGGAGCGACGGGCGCGCGTCGGCGGCCTCCAGCGTGCCGCCGCCGCCCATGGAGTGACCGGCCACCGCGAGCCGGGAGGCGTCGATCCTGCTCCGCACGACCGACGGGCTGCCCGAGGTCAGGTAGTCCAGCGCGGCCAGGAGCTGACGGCCGCGGCTGGCCGGCTGGTCGTAGATCGTGATGGTGTCGATGCCGATCACCACGAACCCGTGCGAGGCGAGCCGCGGCCCCAGCCAGGCGAGGCTGGACCAGGTCGCCGTGTAGCCGGGCGAGATGGCGATCGCGCCGAAGGTGCCCTGGCTGGTGTCGGTCGGGTAGTAGACCGTCCCGCCGCCGAAGCCGGAGACGCTCAGCCGCGAGACGCCGAGCTCGGCGGTCGCGAACGGGCCGCGGGCGGCTTCCAGGATCGCGCTGGTCGGGTCGGGGCCGCGCTCGTACGGGCCGGCCGCGTGGGCGGCCGGCGCCGCCGCGACGCCGCCGGCGAGCAGCGTGACGGCCAGGGCGAGCTTGGTGAACGTTCGCGCGCCGAAGTGGGGGGTGGAGAGCTGCACGTCGTCGAACTCCCTGCTCATCGGGGAATGACTGCTGTCTGTCGCCATTGTCGGGACGCGCGGTCAGCCGTGCATCGGTGAAATCACCGGTCTCGTGCCGCGCGCCGCCCGGTTCAGGCGCTCACCCCGAGATCGCCGGCGGTCACCGGGGCGCGCGGTTCACCTGGGTCCTTCCGGCGGCATCGCTCAGGACATGAACCTGACCAGCTCCACCCGCGAGCGGATGCCGAGCTTGCTGAAGATGTTCCTGAGATGGTGCTCGACCGTGCGCCTGCTGAGGAAGAGCTGCTCGGCGACCTCCTTGTTGGTGGCGCCCGCGGCCACCATGCGGGCGATCTGCGCCTGCTGGGCGGTGAGCTGCGACACCGTCGCGTCCGCGGCCGGCCGGACCGGCTCGCCGGAGGCCCGCAGCTCGGCCCTGGCCTGCTCGGTCCACAGGCGCGCGCCGTGCCGCTCGAACGTCTCCAGCGCCGCGTGCAGGTGGTTCCTGGCCGCGCCGGGCCGCCGGTCGCGCCGCAGCGCGCTGCCCAGCAGCAGGTGCGTACGGGCCGCCTCGAACGCGTTGACGCCCTGGCCGTGCAGGCGCAGGGCGTCCAGGAACAGCTCCTCGGCCTCGCCGGGACGCACCGACAGCAGCGCCCGGCAGCGCGAGACCAGCGCCCGCAGGGCGGGGCTGCGCGTGCTGCCGACCCAGCGTTCGAGCACCCGCAGGGCCGCCGCGGCCCGCTCGCGGTCGCCGGTGCGGGCGGCCGCCTCGATGTAGTGCGGGGTGGACATGACCTTGATGACGACGTGGCGGTTGCGCCGCTCGGCCCGCAGCCGGCCGGCGGCGTCGGCCACGCGGCCCGCGGCCAGGTCGAGGCAGGCCAGCGCCCAGTTGCCGACCGCGCCGGCCAGGCCCAGCTCGTGGGCGTCGGCCAGCTCGATGGCGGCGTCGGCGCGGATCCGGCACGTCTCCTGGTCGCCCTCGACGGCGGCGCTGACCGCCAGCCAGGCCAGGTGCTGGGCCGCGGTGTTGTGCTGGCCGGTCTCGCGGGCCAGCCGCAGGCCCTTCGCGGCGGTCGCGGCGACGGAGGCGTACCGGCCCATCCAGACGTCGGGGTAGATCGTGAACTCCAGGAGCTGCGGCACCGCCGACGCGGCCCCGCGCAGCCGGGCCTCCTCCACGGCCCGCGCCGACAGCCGGTGGGCCACCGCGTCCTCGCCCAGCAGCATGCCCGCCACGCAGGCCCACGTGAGGACGGCCGGGTCGCGTACCGACCCGGCCAGCTCCAGCACCCGCCGCAACGGCCCGGCCGCCTCCTGGTGCAGGCCGCTGAAGGTGTGGGCCATGCCCGCCAGGTACTCGAACATGAGCTGAGCCGTCGCCGGCTCGTCCGGCCGCCGCAGCGCCGCCGCCTGCCGGGCGATCGCGATGAACGCCCGGTTGTCGCCCGCCCGGTAGCTGGCGTCCGCCGCGCGGACCAGCGCGCGCACGCCGAGCACGCGGTGGCTGTCCAGCAACCGCCGGGCCGCCGCCAGCAGCTCCTCGCGGGCGCTGCCGGTCTCGCCGCCCAGCAGCTCCAGGCTGCCGCGCAGGAGCTGGACGTGGCCGCGCAGCTCCTCGGGCGCGCCGGGCGACCGCAGCCGGGCCAGCAGGGAGCGCGCGGCCAGGGGACGTCCCGACACCCAGGCGTGCCTGGCGGCGGCGGCCAGCCGTCCGGCCTCGACCGCGGGATCGGCGGTCAGCTCGGCGGCGCGCTCCAGCGCCAGGTAGGGCTCGGGGAACCCGGCACGACGCTCCGGGGCGAGGCCCGGCTCGGAGCTCCCGGCGGCCCACCGCACGGCCAGCGCCGCCCGCGCCAGCTCGTCCCCGGCCTCCTCGCCGCCGTCCCCCGCCCAGGCCCGGTGCCACGCCCGCCGCAGCCTCTCCCAGCCGCCCGCGCGCTCCCCGTCCGGGCTGCCCTCCTCCGAGCCGGGCGCGCCGGCGGCGTCCGAGGGCTGGGGCCGGGGCGGGGTGAGCAGGGCGGCGAGGAGGCGGTGGGCGCGGCGGCGCTCGGCCAGCGACGCCGCGTGGTAGGCGACCGCCCGCATCGCGGGCTCCCGGAACGCGAACGCGTCCCCCTCGGCCCGCAGGACGCCCGCCCGTTCGGCCGGTTCGAGCACGGACAACGCGCACGCCGGGCTCGCCGCCCTGGCCAGGGTCGCCACGTCCAGGGCCGGATCGGCGGCGATCAGCAGCGACAGCCGGCGCGTCCGCGCGGGCAGCCGGGCCAGCACGCCCGTGTGCTCGCGCCACAACCGCCCACCGGGAGGCAGGACGGCGGGCGGCGCCGCGAGCCCGGCCCGCTGGTCGGGGGTGAGCGCGCCGATCAGCTCGCGCAGCGCCAGCGGGTTGCCGCAGGCGATCTGGTCGAGCGCGGCCGGCAGGTCCTCGGCGAGCCCGCCGGGCGCCAGGTCCGCGGCCAGCTCCCGCACCGCCGGCCCGTCGAGCCCGCGCAGCTCCCGGACGGGCACGCCGTCGAGCCGCCACGTCGCGCCGCCGTCGAACCCCTCCTGGACCGGCTCGCCGTCGGGCCCGCGCTCGCGGTACGGGGTGGGCGCCGGAGGTCTGGTGGTGAAGAGCAGGGCGATCGGCTCGCAGGACAGGCGGCGGGCCACGAACGAGAGCGCGTCCAGGCTGGCCGCGTCCAGCCGGTCGGCGTCGTCCACGCAGGCCAGCACGGGACGCTCGGCGGCGACCGCCGACAGCAGCCCGAGCACGGCGGCGGGCAGCACGAGCCCCGCCCCGCAGGTCCCGGACTCCAGGGCCGCGGCCAGGGCGCGGGCCTGGACGGCCGGCAGCGCCGCGACGGCCGCGGACACCGGCCTCAGCAGGCCGTGCAGCCCCGCGTACGGCACCCGCGACTCCGGCTGCACCCCCGCCACCCGCAGCACCCGGAACCCGGAGGCCCGCGCGGCGGCCAGGTCGAGCAGTGCCGTCTTGCCCATGCCCGCCGCGCCGGTCAGCAGCAGCGCCCCGCCGGAGCCGGCCCGGGCGTCGTCGAGCAGCCGCGACAGGACGTTCTCCTCCGCGTCGCGGCCGCGTAACACGGGGACGCGCGTGACTGGGGACACGCCGTCCAGTGTCACGCGCGGGTGCCACCGCTGAAAGGGGCCGCCGTCCACGGAAACCGCCGGCCGGGCCTCTCGGCCGCAGGCGAGCGGATGGACGGGAGAAAGTGTGGCATTCCGGTGACAGCAAGCGCTTGGTGACCTACCTTGAGTCCTGACCGTCAAGGAGTGCCGATGCGGAATCAGGGGCTTGGGTCATGGCCGGCACGCAGGGCGCGGATGACGCCCGCCCGGCCCGCCGTCGGTTACCGGGGAATCGACCGCACCTACGGCGACCTGTACGACCGGGTCACCCGCCTGGCCCACGGGCTGACCGGCCTGGACGTGGGCCGCGGCGACCGGATCGCCTATCTCGGGCCCAACCACCCGTCCCTGGTGGAGACGTTCTTCGCCGCCGGGCTGCTGGGCGCGGTGTTCGTCCCGCTCAACGCCCGGCTGGCCGCGCCCGAGCTGCGCTTCCTCCTGGACGACTCCGGCGCCCGCGTCGTCGTCCTCGGCGCGGGCCAGGACGGCGGCGGCCTGCCCGGCCGGCACCTGGGCCAGGACGCCTTCGAGGAGCTGATCGCCGGCGCCCCCGCCGACCCCGTGGACGAGCCGGTGAGCCAGGACGACATCTGCCTGATCATGTACACCTCGGGCACCACCGGCCGCCCCAAGGGCGCGATGCTCACCCACGGCAACCTCATCTGGAACGCCGTGAACCTGCTGGTCGACGTCCCCCTCGCGCACGACGAGGTGACGCTGGTCAGCGCGCCGCTCTACCACATCGCGGCCCTGGCGCAGACGCTCGTGCCGACCGTGCTGAAGGGCGGCAGGGCGCTGCTGGAGCCGTCGTTCGGGGTGGACAGGACGTTCGACCTGGTCGAGTCCGAGCGGGTCACGATGATGTTCGGCGTGCCGTCGATGTTCGCGGCCCTCGCGCGGTCGCCGCGCTGGGCGCAGGCCGACCTGTCCAGCCTGCGGCACCTGCTGTGCGGGGGAGCGCCGGTGTCCGAGCCGCTGATCAGGACGTACCGGGAGCGCGGGCTGCCGTTCCTCCAGGGGTACGGCATGACGGAGACCTCCCCGGGCGCGCTCTTCCTCGGCGCGGGGCACCCGGACGCCGGGCTCGGCTCGGCCGGGGTGCCGTGCTTCTTCTCCGACGTGCGGCTGGTCGCCCCCGACGGCTCGCCCGCCGCCCCCGGCGAGCCCGGCGAGGTGTACGTCCAGGGCCCCAACGTCATGCCCGGCTACTGGCGGCGGCCGAAGGAGACGGCCAAGGTGTTGTCCGCCGACGGCTGGTTCAGGTCGGGCGACATCGGCGTGGCCGACGAGGACGGGTACGTCCGCATCCGCGACCGGATCAGCGACATGTACATCTCCGGCGGCGAGAACGTCTACCCGGCCGAGATCGAGAACCTGCTCCTCGCCCATCCGGCGGTGGCCGAGTGCGCGGTGATCGGCGTGCCGGACGAGAAGTGGGGGGAGACCGGCAAGGCGCTGGTCGTGCTGCGGCGGGGCGCGAGCGCGGAGCCCGAGGAACTGCTCGCCCACCTGGACGGCCGCCTGGCCCGCTTCAAGATCCCGAGGTATCTGGAGCTCGTCCCCGGCCTGCCGCGGAACGGCGCCGGCAAGCTGCTCAGGGCGTCCCTCAGAAAGCTGCACGGGCGGCAGGAGCCGTGACCGGTCAGGGAGCGGCGGGTCAGCCGATGGCGGGCAGGCGCAGGTCGGCGAAGACGCCGCGGTGGTCGGTGCCGGGCACGTCGAGGATCTCCGTACGGGCCACGCCCACCCGGCGGTCGGCCAGCACGTGGTCGATCGTGATGAACGGCGGTACCGCCCTGCCGTTGGGCCAGGTCGGGACGAGCCCCTTGCCCACCTGGTCGGCCGCGTCGACGTAGCCCCTGGCCAGCAGGTCGCGGAAGGCGCGGTGGTCGAGACTGGCGTTGAAGTCGCCGGCCAGGATCCTGAGCACCGACGGCGACGGGGACGGCAGCGCCTTGAGCGAGGCGTCCCACTCGGCCGCCATCCGGCCGAGCGGCGGGTTGGGGTGCACGGCCACGACCTCGACCTTGCCGCCCGAGGGCAGGGACAGCGTGGCGGCCGGCATGTTGTGGCCGATCGGGGTGAACAGCCCCCGCCGCGCCCGCAGCGGGTGCTTGGCGAACAGGCCGCTGCCGATCGCGCCGTCCGCGGCCTGGAGCACCCGGTACGGGAGCAGCTTGCGCAGCCCCGCCTGGTCGAGCCGCCGGACCGCCTCCGGGGTCAGCTCCAGCGCGCTGAAAACCTCGATCTCGTACGTGCGCACCAGGCGGACCACGGTCTCGGCGTCGGCCCGTCCGAACAGGTTGACCGACAGCACCCGCAGCGGGACGCCGTCGATCACCTTGCCCGCCTCCACCCCGGACGTCCTCGGGATCAGGCACGCCACGAACACCATGCCCACGACGGCCGCGCTCAGCCCCGCCGGGCGGTTGCGCCTGAGCACCGCCAGCAGCGCGGTCAGCGCGGCCAGCCCCGCGCCGATCGGCGTCACCGTCATGAGCTGGATGAGGATGGAGCCGGTCTCCAGGCCGCCGACCCGCAGCGCCGCCCAGGCCGCCAGCAGCGCGACCACCGTCCAGGCGAACCAGCGCCTGCGCCGCCGGGGTGAGGGACGCTTGCCGGCGGATGCGCGTTCGGCCGTCGCGCTCGCTCCCCGTTGATCCACAGCATGAACCCTAAGGCAGCGGCGGAGGACCCGAACCAGCGCCGCTCACCCCGTCCCGTCCCGCCTCAGCCCGCGCCTCACCCCGGCCCGTCCCGCCTCAGCTCGGCCCGCCCTCGGCTCGGCTCGGTGGCTCACCTTGCCGACTCGGCGCCGGTCTTGACGGCGAGGAGTTGCCTGCGCATCGCGACGAAGTCGCCGACGTCCGTCATCGCGACGTGGGCGGCGCCGCGCACGGTGGGCTCGCCGCGCATCCGGAGCCGGTAGATCAGCCGGGTGCCGCCGCCGGTGTCGCGGAGCGCGATGGAGCAGGTCGTGGTGGCGTCGGCGCCGCGGTCGGCCAGGACGAGGCTGTGCGGGGCCTCGATCCGCTCGACGACGAAGGCGCCGCCGTCCATGACGTCGCCTGGCTTGAGGGCGCCGGGATTGAGGTCGTGCGGGGGCTGCGGGGGCTCGCCCGCGGCTGCCGCCCACGCGTCGGCTCCGGCGCCAGGGCGGGTGTCGGGGCGGGTACCGGGGCGGGGGCCGGGGCCCGGGTAGCCGCCGAGCCGGACCACCCAGGCCCACACGACCGGCGGCGGCGCGTCCACGGTGACGGCACGGGTGGCCTGGAGCTGGGGGAGCGGCACGATGTCGTCGCCCGGCAGGTCCTCGTGCACCTCTTTGTCGGTCGCGCCCCAGCGCAGGTGCCAGGGCCGCACGGCGAGCAGGTACCCGGCCGCCGCACCCGCGGCCAGCCGGAACACACGGCGTGGCAGGAACATCGCAGCACTCCTTCGTGTCACTGACGGAACGTGTCGCTGGACGTGTTGCTGAGCGTGTCGCTGAACGTGTTGCCGGACGTGTTGCCGGGCCGGGCGTGCCGTCGGCGGCGTGTGTCGCCGGAGCCCCTGGCGGGACGTGTCGTCTGCGTCGGCCTCTCGTCGATCGGCGCCCGGAATTTCGGAGCTTATGCTGAATTATGGGCCAATGTGGCTAGATCTGGTCGGCTTTCCATATTGTCAGGCCATATGTCTCCGCAATCGGCCGCCACGCCTGCGCGAATTCTGCCTTCGCCGTCTGCGCGGCCTCCGATCTGCTGAGACCTCGCCGGTAATCGCGGTCGCCCGAGACCGGGCCGGTGCAGCCGCCCGCCACATGCCGCCGGGCCCAGGACAGGAAGGCGGTGTCGGCGTCGTAGGAGGCGTCGAGTGCGGTGATGAGCGTCTGCTTCAGCGCCGCGCCGTCGGGCAGGGCCGTCACGTCCAGCGTCCGGGCGGCGGCGAGCTGGTCGCGGCGGCCGGCGGTGATGTCCTCGATCGTGGTCACGCCGCTCCGGCGGCAACCGGTCGCGTCCGCGATCGCCGCCGACAGGCTGGAACGGGCGGAACTGCTGCTGGACAGCAGCTCGTCCACCTGTCCGGCTTGCCCGGCCGCAGCCGCCGTCGGGTCCGTGCTCGGCGTCGGGCCGGTGCTCGGGGCCGGGTCGTCGGCGGGGGTGGCGTCCCCGGTCGCGGGGTCCTCCGCCGCCTCGTCCGAGGTCTGAGGCTGGACGGCCGACGGCGCGCCGCTCGAACTTCCGCCCGCCTCCGCCGGAGAGGACGGGCGGCTCCCGGCCACCCACCAGACCAGCGCCGTCGTCGCACCCGCCAACGCCACGCTGACCAGCACCACCGGCCGCCGCCACCCCGGCGGACGCAACCGCGACGGCGGCGGCGGATGATCGTCCATCGGCGGCCCCTGCGACAGGCCGCCGAACACGCCCTCCCCGGACGAACGCACCCCAGGCGGGTTACCATCGGCGCCGCCCACCGCGACCGGGACATGGCTGCCGCCGGGAGGGGCACTGGGACCTGAGGGTCTGGAGGGCGGGAAACCAGGGCCGCCGGGTTGGGGGCCGGTATTTGAAGGGCCGCCGGGCACATGGCCCCTCCCCGTTGGGCTGCCGGGTGGGGTGCCGGTGCCTGCGGGGGTGGGGGGTGTGGGGGTGGGGAGGTGGGCGCCGCAGCGGGGGCACTGGGTCAGGGCGCCGGTGTCGCTGCCGCATCGCCCGCACCGCCTCCCGGCGCCTGAATGGTGGACCAATACACCCTCCCGTAATGCTCCGTAAAGGGAAGAATTTCAATTTATCGGGCTTTTGTCCCGACCTTCACTTCCGGTGAACGAGACTATTTGATAACAACGAGCCCCCCAAAGCACTCGCCCCTCATAAGCTCGGCCGGGTTCACCGACGAAGGAGGGTCATGGCCGTCGACAGCTCCGGCGCCGCCGGATCCACGCGGGACACCACGGCCCACCCGGGCGTGCCCCGCATGAGCAACGTCACCCGCTACCTCAGCGCCGCCGCCTACCTCGACAGCGGGTTCCGCGACCGGGTGCTGGGCGAGCTGATGTTCGACCCCTACCGCGCGGTCCCCCCGTCCTACGGCGGCTTCGACCTCATCCCGGTGATCCACCACTGCCGGCGCTCGCGCTCGATGCTCGTCGTCCGCGACGCGCTCATCACCGTGTTCTTCCTGGCCGGGTTCGTGATCTCGCCGGTGACCACGATCGCGTGGGTGGCGATGCTCGTCCCGCTGGTGCTGCTCACCTCGGGGCGGGTCCGGCGCGGCTCGCTGCTGCTGCGGGGCGCGCTCTGGTTCTGGGCCGCGAACATGGCCCTGCTCCTGCTGGCCGGGGTGTTCTCCACCGCGCTGTCCGTGCTGCTGCTGCAGGGCCTGTCCAGCTCCTCCTTCTACGACGACGGCCCCTCCTACGGCGTCGCCGACGTCCTGAGCCAGGGGCTCGGCACGCTGGCCCTGGCGATGGCGGTGCCCTTCACCACGCTGGGGGTGGCGCTGGTCTACCGGATCGCGACGTACATGACGCTGGCGGGCACGCTGCGGCCGGGCGCGCCCGAGCCGGTCACCGGCGCGACCGGCCCCCGCACCGCCCACCGCGTCGACTACGTGCGCAGCGCCCAGTGGGGCAACATCACCATGTACGCCAACGAGGACGCCTTCATGGGCGCCGGGTCCATCGCCAGGAGCTGGTCGATCGCCGTCGAGCTCGACCGGGTGCGCGGCCGCGAGGGCCCGCCGCGCCGCCAGGACGACCCGGTCGACATCGACCCCGTCGAGCTGCACGCCTTCGTCCGCGAGCGGCTGAAGGACATGCGCGACCGCGTGCTGCGTCCCAACGAGGGCATCCAGCGGCTCGACATCGGCGACCACGTCGTCACCAGGGGGATCTTCACCGTGGCCGACTGGCACGAGGGCGGCGTCCCGGTGTCCCATCCGCTGATCGGCAAGAACGGCCTGCCCAGGTCCCACGCCACGCCCGAGGAGATCGAGGCCGTCGTCCGCCATCCGCAGGGCGGCGTGCGCTACTACCAGCGCGTCACGATCAACAACGCCGGGCAGGAGATCCGCGACCGCAACGGCCGGCTCGTCGCGCCCGCCGAGGACCAGGAGGCGCTGACCTCCGCGTTCATCTACCTGGCCGTCGAGGGCCGGATGCTCTACACCCAGTTCGTGGTCACCGTGCTCCCGCCCGCCCACGGCCCCTACCACGTGGTCGACCGGCTGCCCACGATGACCGGCGGCCGCATCGCCTGGGAGGCGGTCAGGTCGTTGAAGCTGCGGCTGCTGCGCGACGTGCTGGCCGCGCCCGCCCGGCTGGTCCGTACGGGGGTGCAGGCCGTCCGGCAGAACATGCTGGCGCCCGACCCGCGCAAGCACATCGTCTACCCCTACGGCGCCCGCTTCAGCGTCCGGGAGCTGGGCGCGAGCGACGACCTGCAGACCCACATCCAGGTGCTCGACGTCTCCAAGTACGTGCGGATGATCGAGCAGCGGCTCACCGAGGCGGTCCTCGACTTCCTGGAGGACAAGGGCGTGGAGACGGGCGCCTACCGGTTGCAGGCGGCGAGCGTGACCATGAACACGCTGTCGGTCAGCGGCGGCGCCACGGTCAGCGGCCCGGTCGCCTTCGGGCACCAGGCCGCGGCGACGGTCAACAACCTGGGAGGGCAGGGCGCGTGACGACCGAGGGAACCCCGACGCCGAGCTCGTACGGCGTGCACATCAGCGGCGGCGAGGTGAGCGGCCCGATCGCGGTGGGCCCGCACTCCCGCGCGACGGTCAACAACCTGGGCGGCGCGGCCCCCGGCGAGGCGGCCCGGCTGCTCGACCGGCTGGAACGCCTGCTCGCCGAGCACGAGGCCGAGGTGACCGAGCCCGCGCGGGCCCGCCGGGACGTCGCCGACGTGCGGCAGGAGATCGAGCAGGCCGACCCCGACCGCTCCCGCGTCCTCGACGCGCTCAAGCGGCTGTCGGCCCGCGCGGCCGAGGTGTCGGTGATCGTGGAGGTCGTCGGCCAGATCCGCGAGCTGTTCGGCTGACCCCCCGCGGCTCTCGGAGGGGGCCGTGGTCAGCGGAAGACCGCGATCGCGGCCTCGCCGAGCATGTCGTCGATGAGCTGCACGACCTCCCTGACGACGGGGGAGTGCTCGCCCGCGATCTCCCGGAGGCGTTCGACGAGCCGGGCCGAGGGCTGGTCGAGGTAGAGCTCGGCCTCCAGCCGCAGCGCGCCCACCAGCCCGCACAGCGCCGCGCCGCGCCCGTCGGGCTGCTTCCAGCCCTCCACCGCCGAGCGCACCCCGGCCGAGGCGCGCACCACCGAGGCGATGTCGGCGAGCTGGTACCGCGTGTACGGCAGCATGCCCATGCGCCGCCTGGTCACCATGACCAGCACGCCCGCGGTGACCAGGCTCTGCCGGGTGAGGTCGTAGGCGTCCTCGGCGAGCTTCTTGATCCAGAACCTGGCCTCGCCCTCGGCCCGGTCGCGGGCCATCAGCGGGACGAGGGAGTCCACGACCGCGTCGCCGACCGGGGTGGGGTCGACGACGGCGATCCGGCCCTGCCCGACCGTGACGCGCCCGCTCAGCGCCAGGTCGAGCAGCACCGCCCCGGCCAGCCCGAGCGCCATCGAGTGCTGGTGCACCAGGGGCTTGCCGGACTGGTCGTGGCCGATGAGGAACAGCTCGTGGTGGAGCGGCGGCCGCGTCACGGCGACCGGATCCCGGTCAGGCCGGCCTTCTCGTCGCCGTCCAGCACCGGGCGGCGGCCGCGGGCGTACAGGACGCCGAGGACGACGACGCCGACCGCGAGCCAGATCAGGCCCACCCGCTGGGCCATGATGTTGGCGTTGACGATCACGAAGATCAGGATCGCCATGCCGATCAGCGGCATCACCAGGTGCGACCAGAAGTCCGACGAGCGCTGCCTGACCCGGTAATGGACGATCACCGACACGTGCAGCACGACGAACGCGATCAGGCCGCCCATGTTGACCAGGCTGCTCAGCAGGCCGACGCCCTCCTTGAGCTGCGAGGCCCACACGCCGATGGCGATGGACAGGGCCGAGACGAGCAGGATGGCGTTGGCCGGGACCGAGTGCTTGATCGACACCTTGGCGAGGAAGGCGGGCAGTTGCCGGTCACGGGCCATGGCGTACAGCAGGCGGGAGACGGCGACCTGGGCCACCAGCGTGTCGGCGAAGCCCCAGGAGATGGCGGTGGCCGTCGAGGTGACGTGCCGCAGCCACTCGCCGCCCGCCGAGGCGGCGGCGTCGTAGAAGGCGGTCTCCGAGCCGGTCTGCAGCAGGCCGGCCGGGTCGGGCACCACCAGCGCCGCCACCCAGACCTGGGCGACGAACAGCAGCCCGGCCAGGATCAGCGCCAGCCGCATGGCCCTGGCCACCTGGGCCGAGCCGCCCGCGGACTCCTCGACGAGCATGCTGATGCCGTCGAAGCCGAGGAAGGACAGCACCGCGACGGAGACCGCGGCGAAGATCACCGGCCAGGAGAAGGTGTCGGGGTTGAACAGCGGTGTGAGGCTGAACCCGTGGCCCCGGCCCTGGAGCAGGGCCCAGATCCCGATCAGCACGAACAGGCCGAGCACGACCAGCTCACAGGTGATCAGCACCTTGGTGAGGGTGATCGTCATCCGGATGCCGCGCAGGTTGACCACCGTGTTGACGGCCACGAAGATGAGCAGCCACCCCCAGACCGGCACCCCTGGCACGCTGTTGTTCATGGCGATCGAGGCGACCAGGTAGAGCAGGCTCGGCACGAGCAGGTAGTCGAGCAGGATCGCCCACCCGGTCATGAAGCCGACCGACGGGGCGATGCCGCGGCCCGCGTAGTTGTAGACCGACCCCGACAGCGGGAAGGCCTTGACCATCTGCGCGTAGGAGGCCGCGGTGAACAACATCGCGACCATGCCCACCAGGTACGCCAGGACGGGCATGCCGCCCGAGGTCTTGTAGACCGGGCCGAAGATCGCGAACGGCGCGATCGGCACCATGAAGATCAGGCCGTAGAACACGAGATCGGTCAGTCCGACCCCGCGGCGTAATTCCTGACGGTAGCCGAACTGCTCGATGCTCTCCTGAGGTTGCACGACAGCCTCTCCATGTCGTCCATGCGGGGGGTGACGGGCCTCGGTATACGCATGGGGTTACGGATACCGGTGGGGCTCGATCTGGCGATCCTTCCGTAGCCCACGGTCACGTCGCAAGAGGCTGCTCCAGGTGGTTGCGTACCTGAGCCCGGCGGAGGCGGGCGGGACGCGTGCCGTCCCCCCCCCCGGCCGGGGCGCCGCCTCAGCAGGCGCCGACGTCCTTCCACACGCCCCACTCGCCGGTGGTGCCGGGCTCCTGGCCCTGCGTCCACCACTTGGCCTCCCACGTGTGGGCCTTGTGCGAGACGCGCTGGCCGCCGTTGTAGACGGCCGTCGCGCTCCAGGCGGGCGCGGTGCAGGCGCCGCCGGTCGGGGTGACGGTCGGGGTCGCGGACGGGCTCGGGCTGGGCGCGACGCCGCCCCGCGCCAGGTCCTGGACCAGCCCGTACGTCCGGCCGCCGAAGGTCAGCGTGTAGTTCGCCTGGCCGGGGACGGGCAGGTAGTACACGTAGTCGAGGGTCACCGACGCGCCGGGGGCGAGCGTCTGCCAGGTGGGCAGCTTCACCGACACCCGGTGGAAGTCGCCCTTGAGCCCGCCGACGTTGTTGCCGGTGTGCTCACTGCTGATCACCCGCAGGCCGAAGCCGGACTGGTCCTTGGCGTTGTTCGGGGCGGAGGTCGCGTAGTCCCACTGGAACTCAGCGCCGCCCGGGACGGTGGTCTGCGTCTTGTTGGTGATGACGAGCTTGGGGTTGATCGGGTAGTTGCTGTCGCCGGCGGGGAAGCCGGTGGCCTCGATCGTGACGTCCACCTTCTCGGCGGGGACGGCCACCTTGGCCTTGGCCGCGCCGTACGGGGCGGCGGTCCTGAGCTTGTCGTAGAGCAGGCCGGTCAGGGTCTGGCCCATGAAGTACTCGCCCTTGGCCGCGTCCCAGGCGTAGTCGCCGGCCAGTTCCCAGATCATCACGCCGCCGATGCCCTGATTCCTGACGTAGTCGGCCTTGGCGCCGAGCGACTGGTCGTCCTCGGTGGACAGGAACACCTTCTTGCCGGCGTTCCACAGCCAGGGGGCGGTCAGGGTGGCGTTGTAGTTGCGGGTGTAGGTGCCGGTCAGCCGGTCCTCGGGGTCGTTGGCCGGGTCCAGGCCGTAGGCGGGGCCGTAGGAGCCGGCGATGCCCTTGGCCAGGTTCATGGCGTGCCACATGGGGTTGGAGCCGGCGCCGACCTCCTTGCCGTTCTCCTCGTCGTGCCAGAGGTTGTCGATGCCGCGGGCGCCGTCGCCGCAGGTGGTCAGGCCCTGCGGGCAGCTTCCGCTCGGGCCGTTGGAGGTGCCCCACAGGCCGTTCGCGCCGCCGTTGACGTTCCTCCAGCCGCGCGTGTAGTACGGCACGCCGATGTTGATCCGGCCGGCCGGCATCGCGCCGCGGAAGTAGTGGTAGGCCCAGTCGGTGTTGAGGTAGCCGAGCCCGCCGTACTGGGCGGCGGTGTAGACGCCCCACTTGGCCAGCTCGGCGTCCTTGCCGTCGTCGTACAGGGCGGCGTTGGGGCCGACGAACTCGTTCCAGGCGCCGTGCAGGTCGTAGGACATGATGTTGACGTAGTCCAGGTACTGGGTGACCTGGAAGGTCTCCATGCCGCGCAGCAGGTAGCCGGAGGCGGGGGCGGCGACGGTCAGCATGTAGTACCTGCCGTCGGCGGCGGCCGCGGTGTCCAGCTTCTGGCGCAGCGTCCTCATCAGGGCCGCGTAGCCCTTCATCAGGTTCGACCTGCGGGCGTTGGCGATGGTCCAGTCGAGCGGGTTCCCCGCGTCCTTCATCGAGGTCGGGTACTCGTAGTCGATGTCGACGCCGTTGAACCCGTACGCGCGCACGAACGCCACGACCGAGTCGGCGAACGTGCCGATGCCGGCCTGGTTGACCGAGCCGTCGGCGTTGGTGGTCATCGAGTAGAAGCCGCCGGAGGGCACGCGGGCGCCGCCGGCGTCGAGGTAGCCGCCGGTCTCGGCCCAGCCGCCGACCGACACCAGCGTCTTGGTGCCGGGGTACTGCTTCTTGTACTTGTTCAGCAGGTTGAAATGGCCTTTGTAGGCGTAGGCCGGGTCCATCTCGGCGCCGGGGACGCCGGGCCACTCGGTCGCGGTGGCGTTGGCGTCCACGGCGATCTTGTTGCTGCCGTCGACGTGGGCGAAGGCGTAGTTGATGTGGGTGACCTTGCCCCACGGGATGTCGCCGGCCAGGTAGGCGGGCTGGCCGTTCTTGCCGGTGCGCCAGCTGGTGAAGTAGCCGATGATGCGGCGGGGGTGGTCGGCCCCCATCTTCTCGCGGCCGTCCTCGTCGTAGGCCAGGCAGTAGGGGACGTCCACGCCGGGGGTCTGGTAGAGGCCGTCCGGGCGGCAGGCGGCGTTGTCGGCCGCGGCGGTGGCCGTACCGGCCAGGGCTCCTGCGATGAGGACCAGTGAGGTGCCGCACGCGGCCAGGGCCGCGCGTAGGCGTGTGGGCTTCAAGGCCACCTCCGAGGGGGCATGACTGGGGGGTTGATCGGAAGGTAAGCCTGGCGAACAGGGCCGTCAATGCTTTCTGTTAGGAAACTTTCTTAATAGTTGCCGTCCGGTCGCCCGGCCGGTCACGATCCGGTCCGGCGCAGGATGAGCACCGCGATGTCGTCGCGCGGGGCGCCGTGCGTGAAGGCGTTCAGGTCGGCGGCCAGGGCCTCGACGGTCCTGGCGGGCGGGTCACGGGCCCAGGAGCGCAGCCGCTGCTCCAGCGGGTAGAAGGAGCCGTCGCGGGCGCGGGCCTCGGTCACGCCGTCGGTGCACAGCAGCAGCGAGGCCCCCCGCGGGAAGGCGAAGCGCGCGCCGTGGCGCGGCTCGCCCGCCAGCCCGGCCAGGCCGAGCGGCACCTCCGGCTCGCCGAGCCAGAGCTGCCCGGCGTTCCCGCCGTGGATCAGGTACGGCGCGATGTGCCCGCAGTTGACCGCGTCCACCTCCAGCTCGGGGCCGATGTCCAGCAGCAGGGCGGTGACGAACCGCTCGGGCTCGCCGGTGTGCGCGGCGAACCTGTTGTGCCTGATCACGGCGTCCTCCAGGGCGTCGGCCACGCCCATGAGGGAGATCTCGCGGTAGGCCGCCTCCCGGAAGGCGCCCAGCACGGCCAGCGCGGCGCCGATCGCGGGCAGCCCCTTGCCCTGTACGTCGGCGATCATCACCCGGGTCCCGTACGGCGACGGCGCCACCTCGTACATGTCGCCGCCCACCATCGTGTCCTCCTCGATGGGCTGGTAGAGGCCGTCCACGACCACGTCGAGGGAGCGCAGCGGCAGCGGCCTGACGAGCTGCCGCTGCAACGCCGCGGCGGCCGAGCGCAACCGGCGCACCTCCTCCTCGCGCTGGATCCGGTAGCTCGCGCCGACCACGCTCATCAGCCCGAATGCCGCGGTGAAGCCGGAGACCTCCAGGTTCGTCCGCAGGTTGCCGCCCAGATAGGCGACCGAGGCCGACACCACCGCCAGCACCCACACCGACGCGACCGCCGTCTGCCACACCGAGCCCAGCGCCGACACGATCGCGGGCAGGAAGATCAGCACCGGCACGAGCTCCGCGCCCCCGCCGGTGAACCTGTCCAGCCCGACCACCAGCGCCGTGATCCCGATCAGGCCGACCACGAACACCGGTGTCGTGAAGAAGGGCCGCCTGTGCCCGCCACCCCAGAGAATCGTCGTTCACCCCCCGGTGACCAGCTTCTCCCAAGGCGTCCGCGTTCCGTCCTGCGGCGCGCCGGGCACGGCGAAGGGCCGGCCCCGAAACCCGGGACCGGCCCTTGACGTGCGAACTTATCCGAGGCCGTTCTTCATGGCCGTGAGGAGTTCGGCGTTGGTGGTGTCACCGCTGAGCTCCCAGAAGAACGCGCCGCCGAGGCCCTGGTTCTTCGAGTAGCTCATCTTGCCGCCGATGGTGCTCGGCGTGTCGTAGCTCCACCACTGGTTGCCGCAGTAGGCGTAGGCCGTGCCCGCGACCGTGCCGGTGGACGGGCAGCGGGTCTTGATGACCTTGTAGTCCTCGATGCCCTGCTCGTACGTGCCGGGCGCCGGGCCGGTCGCGGTGCCGCCGGGCGCGGCCTGGGTCACGCCGGTCCAGCCGCGGCCGTAGAAGCCGATGCCGAGCAGCAGCTTGGCGGCCGGGACGCCCTTGCTCTTCAGCTTCTGGATGGCGTTGTCGGTGTAGAAGCCGGGGACCGGGATCTTGTCCCAGGTGGTGAGCGGGGAGTGGGGGGCGGTCGGGCCCTGCGCGTCCCAGCCGCCGAAGAAGTCGTACGTCATGACGTTGTACCAGTCGACGTACTGGGCGGCGCCGCCGTAGTCGGCCGCGTCGATCTTGCCGCCGTTGTTGCCGTCGGCGGTGATGGCCGCGGTGACCAGGTTGTTCGCGCCGAAGCGGGAGCGCAGCGCCGACATCACGTTCTTGAACGCCGCCGCGCCGCTGGTGTCACAGGTCAGGCCGCAGGCGTTCGGGTACTCCCAGTCGATGTCGATGCCGTCGAAGACGTCGGCCCAGCGGGGGTCCTCCACCAGCTTGTAGCAGGAGTCGGCGAAGGCCGTCGGGTTCTGCGCCGCCTGGCCGAAGCCGCCGGACCAGGTCCAGCCGCCGAAGGAGAAGAGCACCTTCAGGTTGGGGTACTTCTTCTTCAGCTTGCGCAGCTGGTTGAAGTTGCCCCGCAGCGCGCCGTTGTCCCAGGTGTCGGCGACGCCGTCGACGCTCTCGCCCGCCTGGTAGAAGCGGTCGTAGTCGGCGTAGCTGTCGCCGATCGTGCACTGTCCGTTCTGCACGTTGCCGAACGCGTAGTTGATGTGGGTCAGCTTGGCCGCCGAGCCGCTGGTGTCGATGTTCTTGACGTGGTAGCCGCGCTGGTAGATGCCCCACTGGACGAAGTAGCCCAGCACCTTGTTGCCGCCGCCACCGCCGCCGCCCGTGGTGGTCGCGGTGATCTGGTTGCTGTCGGCGGAGCGGTTGCCGGCCGCGTCACGCGCGCGCACGGTGTAGCTGTAGGAGGTGTTGGCGCTGAGGCCGCTGTCGTTGTACGTGGTGCCCGTGACGGTCGTGACCAGCGTGCCGCCGCGGTAGACCTCGTAGCCGGTCACGGCCACGTTGTCGGTGGAGGCGTTCCAGGCCAGCGAGACGCTGCTGTTGCTGACGCCGGTCGAGCGCAGGTTGCCGGGCACCGACGGCGGGGTCGTGTCGTCGCCGCCACCGCCGCCGGTGGTCGTCGCCGAGATCTGGTTGCTGTTGGCCGAGCGGTTGCCGGCCGCGTCGCGCGCGCGCACGGTGTAGCTGTACGCCGTGCTCGCGGTGAGGCCCGTGTCGTTGTACGTGGTGCCCGTGACGGTCGTGACCAGCGTGCCGCCGCGGTAGACCTCGTAGCCGGTCACCGCCACGTTGTCGGTGGAGGCGTCCCAGGCCAGGGCCACGCTCGTGTTCGTGACGCCGGTCGAGCGCAGGTTGCCCGGCACGGACGGCGCGGTCGTGTCGCTGCCGCCGCCGCCGGAGACCTTCCACAGCGCCGCCACGTTCGGCGGCTCCCAGCCGGGCTGGGAGGTGTGCGCCTGGAGGCAGACGTAGTCGACGCCGTTGTAGGTGACGACCGTGCCCGCCGTGTAGGCGGTCCACGGGGCCCAGGCCGCCGCGTACGCCACCGTGCTGGCGGAGGCGAGCGGTGGGGCGGCCACGGCCGCGGTGAGGGGCAGGGCCAACGCCGCCATTCCCGCCAGGACCTTGCTCAGAATGGTGTGTTTCATGTCGCTCCGACATCCGTTGGGGGGTGTGTGGGGAGTGGGATGGGAGACTTCTGGGGAAACTATTAGGAAAGTTTCCTTTAAGTTGTGAATCGACGGTAGCCTCTGCCTGGGGGAGCGTCAATACGTATCGGTCAGGCGTCCGTAATCGTGCCGGTCAGACCGCGGACACGGCCGTTCACGAGGGGATAACGGTTCGGGAACGGGGGCTGACGGCGGGCTGAGCCGTGGCTCAGCATGGGAGCGTGGCAGGAATCTCCGCCTGGCGGCGGACGCCCACGCGACGCGGGCCCTACGTGGCCCGCGCGGTCGCGGAGTTACGGTCCTGGCCGTCGCTGAACGTCAGCGGCACCGGTCAACAGGTCGCCTTCGCCGTACACGGAACCGAGATCCTGCGCCTGGCCGGCCGGGACGAGGTCCACCTGCGGCTCACCGCCCCCGCCATCGGCCGCCTGGAGCCGTATCTGCGGGCCTGCGACCAGGTTCACGCCTGCCGCGACCGCGCCTGGGTCGCCGTGCAGGTCGACGCCGAGCCGGATCTGGAATTGTTGCTGGCCCTCACCAGCGTGGCGATAAAGGCGCACGTGGCGTGAACCGATTCGCTGCGTAGCGTTTCTCCGACGCAGCGTCGAATTCATTGCCGCCATTTGCCTGGGAATTACTCGCCGGGTAGCTTGGTTGTACACAGCCGAACGGGGAGTCGTCCCAGGTAGGGATGGCATTGCCAGGGAATTACCCTAGCGGGACCCGTGTTGTACAGAATCGATGCGGGCAATCCCCGCATCCGGGCGTCGCGCAAATACCTTCAGGCCCTTTCCCGGGCCCGGGAAGACGATGCGTCAGCCCTTTGCCTGACCAAGAGACCGCTGAATCCGCCTGTGCGCGGAACCGGGGACCCATGTGTCCAATGGGGTGAATCGGCACCGTGGTGCCGTAGGGCAGCTTCCCGCCCGAACCCGTCAGCTAACCCGGCAAGCGGCACGGAAGCTCAAGGAGTAACACCCTCATGGCCAAGCACCGTCTTCACCGTGCCTTCAAGCTCGACCTCGCCAAGATCGCTCTCGGCGCGACCGCCGTCGCCGGCGTGCTCGGCACGCACGCGGCAGTGAACGCCGACACCACCCACGCCACCGCCCACACCGCCGCCCAGACCGCCAAGGTCGCCGGCGTGGCCGCGCAGCCGCACGTCGCGCAGAACCGCGCCGCCGACGAGAGCGCCAAGGGCAAGGTCAACGTCACCGCCGCCCAGGTGCTGGCCACGGCCCGCGCCCAGGTCGGCACGTCGGAGGACGCCAACGGCGGCGGCACCAAGTTCCAGAAGTGGTACGCCGACTCCCAGCGCGCCGCCGAGACCGCCGCGCGTGACGGCGGCAACCGCGCCATGTACCTGAACGCCCCCTGGTGCTCGATGTTCGTCTCCTGGGTCGGCGAGCAGACCGGCGCCCGCCCGCAGGTCGGCTGGGACGCCTACACCGTGACCCACGCCAAGTGGTTCGCCGCCAACCACCGCTGGGGCACCGAGGCCAAGCCGGGCGCCGTCGTCTTCTTCTCCTGGAGCGGCAGCAAGAGCCTGAGCGACATCCAGCACGTCGGCTTCGTCGTCAAGGACAACGGCGACGGCACGATCTCCACGATCGAGGGCAACACCGGCAACGGCAAGGTCGAGCAGCGCGTCCGCCCGACCTCCCAGGTCGTCGGCTACGGCTACCCGTCGTACGCCGCCTGATCCACCCTTGCGAAAGAGCGCATTCCCCGAGGGGAGTGCGCTCTTTCGCGTTCAGGGCCGCCGCTGCCGCTGGACCAGGGCCGCCGCGGCCTGCCCGGCCGAGCGGGCCGCGCCCGGCTCCTCGGAGATCATCGCGGTCACCGTGGCGCCGTCGATCAGGGTGAGCAACTGCTCGGCGAGCAGGCCGGGGTCCCCGGCTCCCGCCTCCTCGGCGAGCGAGCGCAGGTAGGCGCGCAGGCGCTCCTTGTGCTCGCGCACCGCCGTGCGGACGGCGGCCGAACCGGCGCCCAGCTCGGCGAAGGCGTTGGCGAACCCGCAGCCGCGGAAGTCGTCCTCGGCGAACCAGCGTTCCAGCCAGGCGAAGACCGCCGGGACGGGGTCGCCGGCGTCGGCCACGTACGCGGTGAGCGAGGCCATCCAGCGTTCGTCGCGCCGCCGCAGATAGGCCACGACCAGCGCCTCCTTCGACGGGAAGCACTGGTAGAGGCGCTTCAGCGAGAGGCCGGAGGCGGCCCGGATCTCGTCCATGCCGACCGCCTGCACGCCGCGGCGGTAGAACAGGTCGCCCGCGGCGTCCAGCAGCCGCTGCTCGTGATCCATGACACCCCTCCAGGTGCTTGCCGCGGAGAACGGTCGTTCTCTACGCTAGCGCACAACCCGGGAGAACGACCGTTCTCCCGATCGGAGAGGACTGCCCATGACCCGCCCGCCCGTGCCGCCGTTCACCGAGGAGACCGCCCGGATCAAGGTCCAGGCCGCCGAGGACGCCTGGAACACCCGCGACCCCGAACGCGTCGCGCTCGCGTACACCGAGGACTCGGTGTGGCGCAACCGCGGCGAGTTCGTCACCGGCCGCGCCGGGATCGCGGAGTTCCTGCGCCGCAAGTGGGCCCGCGAGCTGGACTACGCCCTGCGCAAGGAGCTGTGGGCGTTCACCGGCGACCGCATCGCCGTCCGCTTCCAGTACGAGTCCCGCGACGCCGCCGGCCAGTGGTGGCGCAGCTACGGCAACGAGCAGTGGGAGTTCGACGCGTCGGGGCTGATGCGCCGCCGGGAGGCCAGCGTCAACGACGTCGCCATCACCGAGGATGAACGCCGCATCTTCGGCTCCCGCCCGCCGTCCGAACACGGCGTGGACGTCCTCGGGATCCGCCGCGCGGAGATCGCCGGGGTAAGGTCGGAAGGCCGATCGTAGGAGGTCTGACATGGCGGTCTTGCTGCTGGGCACCCTCGACACCAAGGGGGAGGAGTACGCCCTCGTCCGCGACCTGATCATCCGGGCCGGCCAGGGCGTCGTCCTCATGGACACCGGCGTCATGGGCGCCCCGGCGCTGGCCGCCGACGTCCCCGCCGAGGCCGTGGCGCGGGCCGCGGGCACCACCCTCGACCGGCTCAGGAGCGCCGGCGACCGCGGCGCCGCGCTCGCCGCGATGGCCGCCGGGGCCACCGCCCTGGCCCAGGACCTGCACGCCCGCGGCGAGCTGAGCGGCGTGCTCGCGCTCGGCGGCAGCGGCGGCTCCTCCATCGCCGCCGCCGTCATGCGGGCGCTGCCCGTCGGCCTGCCCAAGCTGCTCGTCTCGACCATGGTCAGCGGCGACGTGTCGGCCTACGTCGGGGAGACCGACGTGACGCTCATGTACAGCGTCGTCGACGTCGCGGGCGTCAACTCCGTCTCCCGCCGCATCCTGACCAACGCCGCCGCCGCCGTCAGCGCGATGGCCGCCTCCCACGACGCCGGCGCCGAGCCGTCCGGTGAGGACAAACCGCTGGTCGCGGCCACGATGTTCGGCGTCACCACGCCCGCCGTCGACGCCGCGCGGGCCCGGCTGGAGTCCCTGGGCTACGAGGTGCTGGTCTTCCACGCCACCGGCTCGGGCGGACGGGCCATGGAGGCGCTGGCGGCCGGCGGCCACTTCGCCGGGGTGCTCGACCTGACCACCACCGAACTGGCCGACGAGCTCGTCGGCGGCGTGTTGTCGGCGGGCCCCGACCGCCTGACCGCCGCCGGGCGGGCCGGCATCCCGCAGGTCGTCAGCCTGGGGGCCGTCGACATGGTCAACTTCGGCCCGATGGAGACCGTGCCGGACCGGTTCAGGTCACGGCAGCTCCTGGTGCACAACCCGACGGTGACGCTCATGCGCACCACCCCCGCCGAGAACGCCGAGATCGGGCGGGCGATCGGCGAGCGGCTGGCCCGCGCGTCGGGGCCGGTCACGCTGTTCGTGCCGCGCGGCGGCGTCTCGGCCGTCGACGTCGAGGGCGGCCCGTTCCACGACCCGGCGGCCGACGCGGCCTGCTTCGACGCCGTGCTCGCGGCCGTCGCGGGCGGCGCCGTCGAGGTCGTGCAGAGCGACCAGGACATCAACAACGCGCAGTTCGCCGTGGCGGCCGCCGACCGGCTGCACCGGCTGATCGAGAAGGGGGCCTGATGCGTCGCGACGAGGCACTACGGAGGTTGCGCGCCGAGCGGGAGGCGGGCCGGCTGATCATCGGCGGCGGCGCGGGCACCGGGCTGTCGGCCAAGTCCGCCGAGGCGGGCGGGGTCGACCTGCTCATCATCTACAACTCCGGGCGGTTCCGGATGGCCGGCCGCGGCTCGCTCGCCGGCCTGATGCCCTACGGCGACGCCAACGCGATCGTCGTGGAGATGGCGGGGGAGGTCCTGCCGGTCGTCAAGGACACGCCGGTGCTGGCCGGGGTGTGCGGGACCGACCCGTTCCGGCTGATGCCGCGCTTCCTCGACGAGCTGAAGGACATGGGCTTCACCGGCGTCCAGAACTTCCCGACGGTCGGCCTGATCGACGGTGTCTTCCGGGCGAACCTGGAGGAGACCGGCATGGGCTTCGACCTGGAGGTGGAGATGATCAGGCTGGCCGCCGAGCGCGACCTGCTCACCGCCCCCTACGTGTTCACCCCCGAGCAGGCCACCGCCATGGCGCGGGCGGGCGCCGACGTCCTCGTCCCGCACATGGGCCTGACCACCAAGGGCAGCATCGGCGCCGTCACCGCGATCGGCCTCGACGAGGCGGCCGTGCGCATCCAGGAGATGCGCGACGCCGCCGTCGCCGTCAACCCCGACGTCATCGTGCTGTGCCACGGCGGTCCCATCGCCGAGCCCGACGACGTGCGTCACATCCAGCAGCGCACGGTCGGCGTCGCCGGGTTCTTCGGCGCGTCCTCGATGGAACGCCTGCCCGCCGAGCGGGCCATCGCCGAACAGGTCCGCGCCTTCAAGCAGCTCTGACCGGGAGGAACCCGCCATGCACCGACGACCGGACGCCCTGCCCACGATGATCTTCGACTGGGGGGCCATCAAATGGCACGTGACGCCCGACGCCGTGCCGGGCGCGTCCTCCACGTTCGGCGAGGTCGTCATCAACCCGAACAAGGGCCACGAACGCCACCTGCACCCCGACTCCGACGAGGTCCTCTACGTCATCGAGGGCGAGGGGCGGCAGACCGTCGGCGACGACCCGGAGTTCCCGGTCCGGGCCGGTGAGGCGATCTACATCCCGAAGGGCACGCTGCACTCCACCTTCAACACCGGCTGGCGGCCGCTGCGGATCATCGCGACGTACACGCCGGGCGGGGCCGAGCTGGCGCTGCGCGAGCTGCCCGGCTTCGTGGAGCTCGGCCCCGGCGACCACCCGACCTGGGCGGCCGCCACCTCCTGAGCGGCGCGGCCGTGCGCGGGGTTCGGGCCCGCGCACGGCCCGCGGCGTGCCCGGCCTCCATGTGAATGATCGTTCACGTCCGGTCTGTCGGTGGCCTCCGGTAGATTTCCGGGTCTGTTGATCAAGCCCATTCGGAGTTGGCTGTCGGCGCGAGCATGCCGTCAGACTGGAGGTCGAGACCTTGGACGCGGACGAAACCGCGTGGGAGCAGCGCAGCGTCGTGCGGGTGGTGCCGCCGGTCCAGCCGCGCAAGCTGGCGAAGGTGCCCTTCGTCGAGCTGGCTGACGGCAGGTTGCAGGGGGTCGTGTCGAGCGGGTCCGACATCGAGCGGGTCTACGTCTCCTCGATCGCCGCCGGCACCCACGACCTGAGCTGCAGCACCAACAACAACCGCCCGTGCGGCGCGCTGCACGGCTACGCGTGCAAACACATCCGCATGCTGGCCGACGAGGCCGTGCTCCAGTACGGCCTCGACCGGGTGGCCCGCTACCTGCGCGTCGAGGTGCCCGAGGGCGGCCACCTGATGAGCGTGCTGAACGGCACCCCCCAGCGCACCCCGGCGGCCGTGGTGTTCAGCCGGTTCCTGCGCCACCTGGCCTACCTGGAGGTGCCCGACAGCACCGAGCCGCTGGCCGAGCTCCACTGGTTCCCGGCGATGGGGCCGCAGACGGGAGAGGTGGGCTGATGCTCGACGTACAGCTCGGGGAGCTGGCCGGCGACGGGCCGGCCGGGGTCGAGGAGGCGCTCGCGCTCGCCACGGGGTTCGACGGCGCGCTCGGGCACGGGTTCGCCAGGGTCGCCGAGGAGCCCGCCGCGGCGCTGGCCGCGCTGGCCGGCGCGCTCGCGGGCTCCCCGCTCGGCGACCGGCTGGGCGAGGCGGTGGAGAAGGTGACCGCGGGGTCGGTCGCCGACGAGCACCTGGCGGCGCTGGCCGGCGGGCGGGCCGCGCTGTTCGGCGCGGTGCACGACGCCCTGCTCGCCCGCCTCGACCAGGCGCTGGGCCGCAGCCGCGCATCCTGGCCGCCGGCCGCCGCCACGGACGCCGCCACGGACGCCACAACAGGGGCGGCGTCCGTGGGCGGCGTGCCGGAGAACCTGCTGGCCGGGTGCCGGGTCTGGTTGCGGGAGCTGGCGATCACCGGCTGGCGGGGCGTCGACGACGACCTCGTCTCCGCCGCCGACCAGGCGATCGAGGCGCTGCTCGGGGTGCCCGAGCTGCGCGGGCTCGCCGTGCTGCTCGACGGGCTGGCGACCGAGCTGCGGGCCGCGTCCCCGGTGGCGACGATGGACCGGCTGCCGCTGCGGCGGTGGGCCGACCTGTGGACGCGCGGGCTGCTGCTCGCCCAGTCCGGGCCGTGGCACGGCGTGCCCGAGCCGGTGTCGGGGCGGCTGCTGATCCTCGGCGCCGACGTGCACGAGCACGCCACGGTCGTCCGGGTGCAGGTGCACGGCGTCCTGGAGGAGGCCGGGGGCCGGACGCGGCTGGTGCGCACCAGTGTCGCGGCGGCCAAGGTCGACACCATCGTGGGGCCGTCGGTGTGGCGGCTGTTCGGCGGGCGGCCCGTGCTCATGGGCGCGCTGGCCGGCCACCGGTCCGTGGAGATCGACGGCATGCCGCTGCTGCCCGGCGGCGACCTGCTCTGGCACGACGACCGCGCCCGCACCGGCGCCGAGGCCGACCCGTTCACCACCGCGCGGGTGCTGCTCGCGGGCGCGCCGGCCCCGGCCACGCCGCCGCTCGACCGCCACCCCGTGCGCATCGCCGAGCCGGTGCTGGTCGAGGGGTACACGGTCGACGGGCACACCCTCGACCTGGGCGGCAACAAGCTCGCCCTCGACCTCGACCGGCTCCCGGCGAGCTGCCCGCTCACGCCGGAGCTGGTGGCCGCGTCCTCGGCGTGCGTCGGGCTGGTGCGCCGCGACGGCGGCCGGTGGCTGCTGCAGCCGCTCGCCGTCCAGGCCACGGTCAAGAAGAAGCCGGTCACCGTGCACAACGGCGACTGGGCGAACGGCCCGACCGACCCCAAGGTCGTCAAGGCCGAGGCCAAGGCCGGCGACGTCGTCGCCGTGCTGCGCGAACGGGCAGGACGGCTGCTGCGCAAATGACCGACTCGACCACGAGCGCCGACGAGACCCGGCGCCAAGTGCTGTACTGGCGGCTCATGTCGCGGCTGTTCTCGGCCGACGAGCAGCCCGCGCTGGAGACGGCCAGCATGGGCATCGTCGGCGACCTGGAGCTGCCGCCCGCGCTGCTCGACCCCGGCGTCTCGGTGGACACGCTCGTCCAGCGCTTCCCCGAGCTGGGCGCCGAGCTCCAGGACCTGATGGCCGACAAGGAGCACGCGGAGGGCGGCGAGGTGCGCCGCGCCGCGCTGGTCTCCAAGCTGCTGCTCAACGTCTTCTCCACCGGCACGGGCGACGTCACGGCGGGCGACCTGGCCCGCTGGAAGCAGGACGCCGCCTGGTTCGAGAAGGGCATGGGCTGCGAGCCCGGCGGCCTGCGCAACGGGCCGGGCAACGAAGAGCTGGCCGCCGTGCTCGCCATGATCGAGGGCGGCCTGGTCAAGCGCATGCGGCTGCGCGAGGTGCTGGCCGACCCGGCCCTGGCCCGGCAGCTCACGCCCAGCATGTCGCTCATCGAGCAGCTGCTGCGCGACAAGTCCAACCTGTCCGGCGTCGCCCTGGCCAACGCCAAGGCGCTCATCCGCAGGTTCGTCGACGAGGTCGCGGAGGTGCTGCGCACGCAGGTGGAGAAGACCAGCGTGGGCGTCATCGACCGGTCGGTGCCGCCGAAGCGGGTCTTCCGCAACCTCGACATCGAGCGCACGATCTGGAAGAACCTCACCAACTGGAGCCCCGAAGACCAGCGGCTCTACGTCGACCGGCTCTACTACCGGCAGACGGCCCGCCGCACCACGCCGGCCCGGCTCATCGTGGTCGTCGACCAGTCGGGCTCGATGGTCGACGCGATGGTCAACTGCACCATCCTGGCCTCGATCTTCGCCGGCCTGCCCAAGGTCGACGTGCACCTCGTCGCGTACGACACCCGCGCGCTCGACCTGACGCCCTGGGTGCACGACCCGTTCGAGGTGCTGCTGCGCACGACGCTCGGCGGTGGCACCGACGGCACGGCCGCGATGGCCCTGGCCAGGCCGAAGATCGCCGATCCGCGCAACACCGTGATGGTGTGGATCTCCGACTTCTACGACAACCGCTCGCTGATCAACGACTTCGGGTCGATCCACCGCTCGGGGGTCAAGTTCATCCCCGTCGGCTCGGTCAACAGCTCCGGCCACCAGAGCGTCGACCCGTGGTACCGCCAGAAACTCAAGGACCTGGGCACCCCCGTGCTCTCCGGCCACGTCCGCAAGCTCGTCTTCGAGCTCAAGAACTTCCTCACCTAGGAGAACCCCCGACCATGAGTGACATGCTGCGCGCCCCCGCAGAGGCGAAGTACGCCGAAGAGCTCGACTGGCTGGAGTCGGTCGACGACGGCCCCAAGCCGTTCTCGTGGCGGCTCAGCCCGCGCATGATCCGCATCTTCATCCTCGGCTCCGAGCGCTCCGACGGGCTCGACCGCGAGATCCCGCAGAAGTGGTTCGGTGACCGCAGCTTCGTCGAGCGCAGCATCGTGACGCTGGCCTCCGACCGCGGCCTGCTGCTGATCGGCGATCCGGGCACGGGCAAGAGCTGGCTGGCCGAGCTGCTGGCCGCGGCGATCTGCCGCAACTCCACGCTGGTCGTGCAGGGCACCGCGGGCACCACCGAAGACCACATCAAATACTCGTGGAACGTCTCGATGGTCATCGCCAAGGGCCAGTCGCGCGAGTCGATGATCCCCTCGCCGATCATGAACGCCATGGAGCAGGGCGTGATCGGCCGCTTCGAGGAGCTGACCCGCTCGACCAGCGACGTCCAGGACGCGCTGATCTCCATCCTGTCGGAGAAGTACGTCTCCATCCCCGAGCTCGACGACGACAACATCGTCTTCGCCCAGCCCGGCTTCTCGATCATCGCCACCGCCAACAGCCGCGACCGGGGCGTCAACGACCTGTCCTCCGCGCTCAAGCGCCGCTTCAACTTCGTCCGCATCCCGGTGGTGACGAACAAGAAGAGCGAGGCGGAGATCGTCCGGTTCCGTACCGAGGAGCTGCTGCGCCGGCACCAGATCGAGCTCGACCTGCCGCCCACGCTGCTGGACATCCTGCTGCAGAGCTTCGCCGACCTGCGGGCCGCGGCCGCCTCGGCGACCAGCGACGACGAGAAGCTGGAGTCCGCGCTGTCCACGGCCGAGCAGATCGGCGTGCTGGAGGACGCCATCCTGCACAGCCACTTCTTCGGCGACCGCACGCTGCGCCCCGAGACGCTGGCCGGCTCGCTGGTCGGCTCGCTGGCCCGGCGCAGCCCGGAGGACCTGGCCATCCTCAACAAGTACTGGCACGGTGTGGTCGAGCCGCGCAGCAAGAAGGACGGCGGCCCGTGGCAGGACTTCCTCGAGGGCGGCCGCCAGGCCATCTCCACCCTGTCATGAGCCTCTTCCAACCGCTGAAGGATCAGCTCAGCGAGGCCGCCTCGGCGTTCGCGGGCGACGGCGCGGTCTCGTCCATCCTCACCGGCATGGTCGAGGACGTCGACCGGGCGCTGCGCGAGGAGCTGGAGATCTTCCCGGTCTGCCACCATTCGCCCGCCTCGGCGCTGGCCATGGTGCGCCGCCTGCGGGAGAAGCAGCCCAAGGTCATCTACCTGGAACTCTGCGAGGACCTGGCGCCGCTGCTGACCGAGCTGCGCAACTGCCGCCTGCCGGTGGCGCTCCAGGCGTTCGCGACCGACCTCGACGGCTTCCCCAAGGGTTCGGGGCCGCTGAGCGTGGTGGCCCCGATCACCGAGGCGTCGGCCGAGTACCAGGCCATCTCGTACGCGCTGGAGACCCCGGACGTCGAGCTGGTGCTGGTCGACCGCTCGGCCGACCACGTCTTCCAGTGGCTGCCGCGCGAGGGGGAGGAGCCGGCGAAACCGGGTGAGGAGGCCGGCCTGCACGGCGACGCCGTCGGCGTGGAGATCGGCGACCTGCGCCCCCGCTTCGCCGAGCTGGAGGAGCACCTGCTCCACCACGGCAAGGTCCGCCACTGGTCGGAATGGTGGGACCAGTACGTCGAGCAGCCGCTCTCCGGCGCCGACTACGACACCTACCGCCAGGTCATGGTCCTCATCGGCAGCCTGTTCCGCCGGTTGCGCCCCGACGACGACCGGCTGGCCGGCGACGAGGAGCGCGAGCGCTACATGTGGACCAGGATGCGCGAGCACCTGTCCGCCTCGGGCGCCGACCCGGCCGACTGCCTCTACGTCTGCGGCGCCTTCCACGCCGCCAGCCGCGTCGAGCAGTTCGGGCTGGCCGCCACGGCCCCGTACGAGATCGCCCCCCGCACCGCGACCCGCTGGCTGTACGGGCTGATCCCCTCCAGCCACTCGGCCATCGAGGCGCAGTTCGGGCTGGCCTCGGGGTCGGTGTCGATCGCCGCCGCCACCTGGGCCAAGGCGGTGACGCGCGGCAAGCTGACGCCGTTCCAGCTCAGCGGGCAGAAGGGGGCCAGGAAACGGCCGGTCAAGCTGCCCGCGCCCGCCGCGCCGGCGCAGGTCGCCGACCGGCTGACCGGGTTCCTGTCCAGGCCGCCGACGCTCGACGCGCTCGACGAGGCCGAGCTGCTGGGCTGGAGCGTCGACATCGTCCGGCTGGCCCGGCGCAACGGCTACCTCGCCAGCACCGCCGACGCCATCGCGGTGTTCGAGACGTCGATCCTGCTGGCCGGCATGCGCAACCGGGCCAGGCCCACGCCGTACGACTTCCAGGACGCGGCGGTCACCTGCATCGAGAAGGACGTCGTGCCGGGCCGGCGCGACGTGCGGCGCCTGTGCGAGATCCTGCTCGGCGGCGACCGCATCGGCTCGGTCGGCTACGACGCGCTGCCGCCGCTGGCCCAGAACGTCTACGACCGGCTGCGGCCGCTCGGCGTCGACTTCGACAAGCGCACGATCCAGCGCGCGCTGCTCGACCTGCACGCCGACCCCGAGCTGCGGCCCTGCTCCGACCTGCTGTGGATGCTGCGCTACGTGCTGCCCGCCGACGCGGCCCGGCCGATCATGGGCGAGCGCAAGCTCGGCGAGCGGGCCATCCAGGAGAGCTGGGACCTCGCGCTCGGCCGCAACCAGCGGGCCATCATCGAGCTCGGCTACGAGGGCGTCACCATCGAGCAGGTGGTCGAGCAGCGGCTGCGGCGCGCGGTCCGGGAGCCCGACGCCACCGCCGCCGTGGCCCTGGCCGCCGTCGAGGACGCCATCCTCTACCTGGGCGGCGGGCGCGTCGCCGACGAGCTGGGCGCGCGGGCGGTGGAGTTGCTGGCCGGCGAGCGCGGCGTCGACGACGCGCCCGACGTGCTGCGCCGCATCCGCCGCCTGCTGGCCTACTACCGCACCGCCGAACCCACGCTGCCGGCGTGGTGCGAGGCGTTCGTGACCGAGGGGTACGCGCACTACTGCACCCTGCTCCCGACCGCGTTCGTCGAGGACGACACCGGGGTGCGGCAGGTGTCGGCGATGCTCGGGTTCCTGTTCACGATGGAGGGGCTGGCGCTGGCGCTCGGGTGCGACCGGGCGCAGCTGGAGATCGCGGTGCGGCAGTCGCATCCGGAGGCGCCGGCCAAGGTGGCGCTGCTGTGGGCCGCCCAGCACCTATTGGGGCTGCTGCCGCTGGCCGAGCTGCGGTCGCGGTGCGACGAGCTGCTCGGCAACCCGCTGGTCATCCCGTCGTTCCCGCAGTACATCACCGGGTTCGTGCAGGCGATGGAGCCGGCTCCGGCGCTGTCCGGGTTCGTGGTGGAGGTGATCTCCAAGGCGTTCGGACGGCTGCCCGACCAGGTGCTGCTGCCGTGGCTGCCGAAGCTGATCACGACGCTGCGCGACCAGGCGGGCGAGCTGATGCCGGTCCTCGTCCGGGAGGCCGGGCGCACGTTCCCCGGCAGCCTGACGGCGGTCGACGCCTGGACGCCGCCGTGGGCCCGGACGGCGGCGGCCGTGCCGAAGGCGGCCCCCGCGGTCGCGTCCGGGCCGGTCGCCGAGCTGCTGGCGGGGCATCCGGCGGCGTGCGACGCGGTGGCGGGGCTGCTGGGCTGCGAGGGCGGCTGGCAAGAGCCCTCCGCCGTCGGCGGGCCCCGGCACCGCGAGGTCGAGACCCTTCTCACCGACCACCCGGCCACCGCCGCCGCCCTGGCAACCCTCCTCACCTGACCACCCCCTCACCCCGAGCGCCGTAACGCCGGTGCTCGGGGTGGAGGCAGCGGCCCCGAGCGTCGTAACGCCGGTGCTCGGGGTGGAGGCAGCGGCCCCGAGCACCGCAAGGCCGGTGCTCGGGGCGGGGGTCAGCGGCCCCGAGCACCGCAAGGCCGGTGCTCGGGGCGGGGGTCAGCGGCCGAAGCAGATGGTGTGGCCGGGGTGGACGTGGTCGGGCTTGTAGGCAGCCTGGTCGATCGTGACGCCCTCGGGGGAGACGAGCAGGATGGTCTCGCCCTGGTTGCGGAGCTGTACCCGGCCGTCGAGCACGACCTGCAGCACGCCCCCGCCCGCGAGCACCCCCGTCAGCTCCATGCGCCCGCCCCCCGAGTCCGCCAGCGCCCACCCGCCGAGGTCCACGGACCGGCCGGTGACGTTGAGGAGGGTGACCGTCTCGTGCCCCCGGTCGGCCCCCACCGGGTCGGGCAGCGCGGCCACGATCAGCACGTCCCCGGTGGACGGCGGGCGGGCGAGGACGGGCGCGCCGGGCGGCGCCGGGTCGGGGCTGATGACGAAGTCCTCGGGCCAGGCCGTGAGCTGGATCTGGGTGCCCGAGGCCCGGATCACGTCGTGCAGGTTGCCGTGTTCGAGCCGGTCCAGCAGGAACACCGCGTCGTCCCGGTTGACGGGGTCGGCCCGCAGCCAGGCGTCGAAGCCGTCGAGGTTCGCCGCCCCGGTCGCCAGGTAGGGCACCAGCCGGCGGAACAGCTTCGGCCACATGACGAGCCGGGTGAGCGCCTCCAGCGAGCCGACCTCGGCCGGCCCGTCGGGGTCGGCGGCCGAGCGCGGCCAGATGCCGGTGGCCGCCGCCTCCGTCCTGGCCGTGCGCGACACGCCGGCCAGGTGCGTGCGCAGCGTCGCGGGCAGCGTGGCGTAGAAGGCCGGGTACGTCAGCCCGGCGGCCAGCAGCTTGGCGTTCGCCGACGTGTCCACCAGCGCCTCGTCGAGGAACACGGCCTGCCCGTCGGGCCCGGGGTGCTCGCCGGTGAACACGAAGCCGATCAGCCGGCCGTTGGCGTCGATGCCGTTGCTGAGGACGTGCCCGCGCAGCTCGTCCTGGTCGGCCGACTGGACCTTGTTGGGCAGGTCGTCGAAGAAGCGCACGTTCGTGAAGCCGAGCAGCCGCAGCAGCTCGTCGCGGGCGGCGTTCGCGCCGGTCAGCTCCTGGTGGGTGTCCTGGAAGTGGGTCTCCAGGGCGTCGACGGCCTCCAGGCGGACGGAGATGCCGCGCGCGCCGAGCTCGGGCGGCCGTCCGGACGGCCGGGCCAGCGCCTCGACCAGCGCGGGCGTGTCCGGCCTGAACTTGATCGTGTCGCCGTCGGGTTCGGGGCCCTGCCGGGGAAGGTCGGGGTAACGGATGACGAAGCTGCCGCGCAAAAGTGTGTAGCTCATTGGGTTCCCCCCCAAAGATGGCCATCACCGCCGTATCGGCCACCGGGAGCGTAACTCCGCGCGCTTCCCGGCGTCCACGTCCCACGCCGGGCCGGGGAGCGGCCCGGCGCGGGACGTGCCGGCTCAGGCGGCTCCGAACCGGGGGATCGGCAGGTCCTCGGTGGCCAGGTGCACGATGTGCGACTCGGTGTAGACGTCGATGCTGTGCCGGCCGCCCTCCCGGCCCACGCCGCTGGCCTTGACCCCGCCGAACGGCGTGCGCAGGTCGCGCACGTTCTGGGAGTTGACCCACACCATGCCCGCCTCGATCGACTGGGCCAGCCGGTGCGTCCGGCGCAGGTCGTTGGTCCACAGGTACGCCGCCAGGCCGTACCGGGTCGCGTTGGCCAGCTCCACCGCCTCCGTCTCGGTGGAGAAGGGCGTCACGCAGACGACCGGTCCGAAGATCTCCTCCTGGAAGATCCGCATGTGCGGGGCCACGTCGGCGAACACCGTCGCGGCCAGGAAGTTGCCCGCCGTCAGGTGCTCGGGCCGGGAGCCGCCGGCGACCAGGCGGGCGCCCTCGCGCGAGCCGAGCTCGACGTACTCCATGACCCGCTCGTAGTGCTCGGGGTGGATGAGCGCGCCCAGCTCGGTGGCGGGGTCGCCGGGCGCGCCGACGCGGACCCGCGCGGCCCGCCCGGCCAGCCTGGTCACGAACTCCTCGTACACGGTGTCCTGGACGAGGATCCGCGAGCTGGCCGTGCAGCGCTCGCCGTTCAGCGAGAACACGCCGAAGACGGCCGCGTCGAGCGCCCGGTCCAGGTCGGCGTCGTCGAAGACGAGCAGCGGCGACTTGCCGCCCAGCTCCATCGACAGCGTCTTCAGCGACGACGCGGCGTTGCGCATGATGGTCTGCCCGGTGCCGCTCTCGCCGGTGAAGGAGATCACCGGCACGTCGGGGTGGGCCACCAGCGCCGCGCCCGCGTCCTCGCCGATGCCGTGGACCAGGTTGAACACGCCCTCGGGCAGCCCGGCCTCCTCCATGATCTCCGGCAGCAGGCTCGCCGAGGCGGGGGACCACTCGGCCGGCTTGAGCACCACCGGGCAGCCGGCCGCCAGCGCCGGGGCCAGCTTCCAGGTCTCCAGCATGAACGGCGTGTTCCACGGCGTGATCAGCCCGGCCACGCCGACCGGCTTGCGCACGACGTAGTTGAGCTGCGCGGAGCCGACGCGGTAGACGTCCTCGCCCATGGTGGTGATCACGTCGGCGAAGAAGCGGAAATTGTGCGCCGCGCGGCGGGCCTGGCCGCGGGCCTGGGTGATCGGCAGGCCGGTGTCCCGGCACTCCAGCGCGGCGATCTCGTCGTCCCTGGACTCGATGGCCGCCGCGATCGCGCGCAGCGTACCGGCCCGCTGCTCGGCGGGCATCGTGCTCCACGGGCCGTCGGTGAACGCCTTCTGGGCGGCGGCGACGGCCGCGTCCACGTCGGCCGCGCCGCCCGCGGCCACCTCCAGGTACGGCTCGTTCGTGGTCGGGTCGAGCGCGGTGAAGGTCGCACCGGACTGGCTCGGGACGTGCCGGCCGCCGATGTAGTGCTCCAGTTTCATCAGGCGACTCCCTCGCTCTGTGCCAGTAGTTCGTTGATCCGGGCGATGCCGGGCTCGGTGGGGGTGATCAGGGGGGCTCGTACGTGGCCGGAGGCGATCAGGCCGCGCTGTTCCAGCACCCACTTGGCGGGAGCCGGGTTCGTCTCCACGAACAGCAGCTCGACCAGCGGGTGCAGCGAGTAGTGCAGCTCCAGCGCGGTCGCGTGGTCGCCCGCGGTGTACGCCTCGTACATGCGGGCCACGGTCTTCGGCGCCAGGTTGGCCGCCGCGCTGACGAAGCCGACGCCGCCGATGGCCAGCAGCGGCAGGCAGAGCAGCTCGATGCCGGACCACATGAGGAAGTCGCGCCCGCACAGGTTGAGCACGTGCGAGAAGTGCTCGAAGTCCTTGGTGGTCTCCTTGATGCCGACGACGTTGTCGTGGTCGCGGCGCAGCCTGGCCACGGTCGCGGGGGCGATGTCGACGGCGGTGCGCGAGGGCACGTTGTAGATCACGATCGGCAGCGCGGGGAACTCGGCGGCGACCGTGGCGTACCAGCGGTAGAGGGCTTCCTGGGTGGGACGGGCGTAGTAGGGCGTGATGACCAGGGCGGCGTCGGCGCCCAGGCGCTCGGCCTCGGCGGTCAGCCGCAGGGTCTCGTCGAGCTTGGCCGAGCCGGTGCCGGGCAGGAACGGCACCCGGTCGGCGGTCTCCTCGGCCACCACGGCCATCGCCGCGACGCGCTCCTCGACGGACTGGGCGCCGGGCTCGCCGGTGGACCCGCCGGTCGAGATGCCGTGCGAGCCCTGGTCGAGCTGCCAGCGCACCAGCGAGCGCAACGAGTCCAGGTCCAGCGACCCGTCGGCGGCGAACGGCGTCACCACGGGGGCGATGGATCCGCGGATGGTCGACGGATCCGAGCGGAACTTCATGGGTTCTCCTTCTTGGGGGGTCAGCGCTGCTGCTCGTACGCCTCGCGCCAGGCGCCCTTCAGCGGGTAGAGGCCGTCGATCGAGGCTCCCTCGGCGACGCGATCGAGGATGAAACGCTCCTCGTCCTCCTGCCGGACGGCGTCCCGGGCGACCTCGGCGACCAGCGCGGGCGGGATGACGACGACCCCTTCCGCGTCGCCCACCAGCACGTCGCCAGGGCACACCAGCACGCCGCCGCAGTCCACCGGCACCTGCGAGTCCATCGGGACGTGGCGGCGGCCGAGCACGGCGGCGTGCGCGGCGCCGTAGTAGGAGGGCAGGTCGAGCGAGGCGAAGGAGGGGCTGTCGCGCAGCCCGCCGTCGGTGACGACGCCGGCCGCGCCGCGGCGCAGGGCGCGCATGGCCAGGATGTCGCCCAGCGTGCCCGCGCCGTGCTCGCCGCGGGCGGAGATGACCAGCACCTCGCCCGGCTGGAGCTCCTCGACGGTCCGCTTCTGCGCGTTCATGCCGCCGCCGCGCTCGGCGAAGACGTCCTCGCGCAGCGGCAGGTAGCGCAGGGTGCGTGCGACGCCGACCATGCGCAGGTCGGGACGGGCGGGGCGGACGCCCTCGATGAAGTGGTGGTCGATGCCGCGCGCGCGGAGCTGGGAGGAGAGCGTCGCGGTGGAGACCGAGCGCAGCGCGGCGACGACCTCCTGGGTCAGGGGGCCAGGATCAGGGGCGGAGTCGGGGGCGGGATGGGCGGCGCCGTACGCGGCGGCCCTGGTCGCCTCGGTGACCTGGGGCTGGACGCCGTACGCCGTGGGTGGCTCCTGGCCGGCGACGACCTCGTTGCGCAGCCGGGCCGTGCCCTCCAGCTCGACCTCCACCACGTCGCCGGGCCTCACGACGGTCGAGCCCGCCGGGGTGCCGGCCAGGATCAGGTCGCCGGGCTCCAGCGTCATGTACCGGGACAGGTCGGCGACGAGCAGGTCGAAGCCGAACAGCAGCTCGTCGGTGCACGCCTCCTGGACGAGCTCGCCGTTGACGTACGTGCGCAGCCACAACCGTCCGGGGTCGGCGCCGGTGAGCAGTTCGGAGCCGACCGGCGTGAACCCGTCCTGGCCTTTGGCCCGCAGGTTGGAGCCGAGGTCGGCGTGCTTGAAGTCGTAGACGCCGAAGTCGTCGGCCGCCACGTACCCGGCCACGTGCTCCAGCGCACGCTCGGGGGAGACGCGATGGGCGCGGCTGCCGATGAGGATGCCGATCTCGCCCTCGAACGCCAGCAGCTCGCACCCCTCGGGACGCACCACGGGCCGTCCGGACCACGACAGGGACGTCGGCGGCTTGAGGAAGTAGGAGGGGACGGCAGGGACGCGACCGCGCTCGGCGGCGCGGCTGCGGTAGTTCAGATGGACCGCGACGATCTTCCCTGGTGACAGGCCGAGAGGGTGTCCCACCTCGTCTCCTTCCAAATCATATACGACATCATTTATGTTATGGCATGTGGAACAATATCGACATACCCCCTCAGATGCCTACATGATGCTCATCACGTCATCAGTGGAGAGGAGAGTGCGGATGATGGTTCAGACCGCCCAAGCAGGCCGGGGAGTGGCGTGATGGGTGAGATCGTGCTGGCCGCCAAGATCACGCACGTGCCGTCGATCTGGCTGTCGATCCAGCCCGGCAAACACTTCGGCATCCGCCGGCCCGCGGAGCTCGCCCTGACCGAGGTCGGCAGGCGGGCCCGCGAGCGCGGCGCGGACACGTTCCTGATCGCCGACACCCATTGGATGAACAGCATCGGCTTCCACCTCAACGGCAAGCCGCGCCACCGGGCCACGTACGTCAGCCATGAGTTGCCGCACTTCATCCACGACCTCGCCTACGACTACGCGGGCGATCCCGAGCTGGCCGAGCTGATCCGCGAGGAGATCGTCGCGGGCGGCCAGAAGGCCCGCGTGCACACCTACCAGGACCTGGGCCTGGAGTACGCCACACTCGTGCCGATGTACTTCATGAACCAGGACACCGACATCCGGGTCCTGCCCATCGGCTGCAACATCTACTCGACCGTCGAGGAGAACCGGCGGATCGGCGAGGCGCTGCTGCGGGCCGTACGCCGCAGCGACAGGAAGGTGGCCTTCCTGGCCAGCGGGTCGCTCTCGCACGCCTTCCCGCCCAACGAGATCGCCGAGTCGCTGCTCGACGACGTGAGCAGCGAGCTGAACCGCAAGGTCGACCACGCGGTGCTGGAGATGTGGGACGAAGGACGCATCCCGGAATTCCTCGACATGCTGCCCGACTACAACGAGCGCTGCACCGGCGAGGGCGCGATGGCCGACACCGCCATGCTGTTCGGGCTGCTCGGCTGGCGCGAGTACACCGGGCGCGGCGAGCAGCTCTGCCCGTACTTCGGCAGCAGCGGCACCGGCCAGGTGGTCGTCGACTTCCCCGTACCCGCGTACCACACGAGATGAAGGAGCCGGCGCACATGGCGGCCGTACAGACGTTCACGCCCGACCGGCCCGCCGGCGGGCCGCCCGTGCTGCTGCTGCACGGGTTCGCCTCCAGCGGGCGGCAGGACTGGGTGGAGACCGGGATCGCGGCGGCGCTGGCCGCGGCCGGGCGCGTGGTCGTCGTGCCCGACCTGCCCGGCCACGGCGGGAGCCCGGCCCTGGACGAGCCGGTGGGCGCGCCCGGGATCGCGGCGGCGCTGCTCGCCCCGACCGGCGACGGGCCGCTCGACGTGGTGGGCTACTCGCTCGGCGCCCGGCTCGCCTGGGAACTGCCGGAGCTGGCGCCCGGCCGGGTGCGCGCGGTCGTGCTGGGCGGACTCAGCCCGTTCGAGCCGTTCGCCGCGCTGGACGTGGCGGCGCTGCGCTCGGCCGTGGCGGGCGGCGAGCCGGGCGACCCGATGACCGGCATGATCGCGGCGATGATCGCGGGCGCCTCCGGCGGCGACCCCGGCCGGGCCGCCGGGCTGGTCCGGCTGGTCGAGGGACTGCGCGGCACGCCGTTCGAGCCCAAGGGCTGGGCCGGGCGCACGCCGCCGGTGTTCGTGGCGGGCGCGCGGGACATGATGACCTCCGGCATCGAGAACGTCGTCGCGCTGGTCCCGGGCGCCCGGCTGGTCACCGTCCCCGGCGACCACCGCGGCGCGCTGGCCGGCCCCGAGTTCCGCGCCGCGCTCGCCGAAGCGCTCGGCACGGCGCCGGGCCCTGCGTCCGGCACAGCGTCCGGCACAGTGCCCGACGCAGCGTCCGATGCAGCGTCCGATGCAGCGTCCGATGCAGCGGCCGATCCGGCGTCCGGCGCGTGACCAGCACCGGCGGAGTCGCGTCGAAGGCGGAGCTCAGCTACGAGATCCTGCGTGCGCGCATCCTGGACGGCACCTACGGCCCCGGCTACCAGCTCGTCATGGACCGCCTCGCGCGGGAGATCGGCGTCAGCACGATCCCCCTGCGCGAGGCGCTGCGCCGCCTGCAGTCCGACGGGCTGGTGGAGGTCGTGCGCAACGTCGGCGCCCGCGTCGCGGTCTTCGACGCGGCGCAGGTGCGGCACACGCTGGAGGTGCTGGCCCGCCTGGAGGGGTACGCGACCGCCGTCGCGGCCCCGCGCATGGGCCCGGCGGACGTGGCGCGCTCCCGCGACATCAACGCCCGGCTGTTCCAGGCGCTCGACTCCTTCGACCCCACCGCGTTCACCGCGCTCAACCGCGCCTTCCACTTCTCGGTCTACGAGCACTGCGACGACGAGCACCTGAACTTCCTGCTGGAGGCCGAATGGACCAGGCTGGACCACATGCGGCGCTCGGTGTTCGGCTACCTGCCGGGCCGGGCCCGCCGTTCGGTCGAGGAGCACGAGCACCTGCTCGATCTCATCGCCGGGGGAGCCGACCCCGCCGAGATCGAACGGCTGGCCTGCGCGCACAAGACGAACACCGCCGGCGCCCTCTATGACGTCCGGGTCACCCACGGCTAACGATCGGGTCATACCCTCGCGGCATTTTGTCCTACACTGGTAGACGAAACGCCGTACGAAGGGGTGCCGCATGCCCAAGATCATCGACCACGACCAGCGTCGCAGCGACATCATCGACGTCACGTGGGACCTGATCACGAAGGGGGGCATCGAGGCGGCCACCATGCGCGAGATCGCGAACGCGGCGGGCTTCGCCAACGGCGCGCTCAAGCACTACTTCCCCGGCAAGGAAGACATCATCGAGGCGACGTACGAGCGCGCCCTGGCCATCGTGACCAGCTACGTCAAGCTCGACGGCCGCCGCGGGCTGGGCGCGCTGCGCGAGATGTGCGAGGCCGCGATGCCGATCGACGAGGAGCGCATCACGGCCGGCCGGGTGCTGCTGATCTTCTGGCAGACCTCGCTGACCAACCCCAAGCTGTACGACAAGTACCTGGAGCACCTGCGGGCCTGGCGCGGCATGCTGCACCGGCTGATCGAGGAGGGCCGCGCCGACGGCGACATCCACACCTCGATCCCCGACGAGCAGCTCGTGGACGAGCTCGTGCTGCTCAACGCGGGGGCCAACGTGATGAGCCTGGTCGGCCCGCAGTTCTCCACGGTCGAGCTGCAGAAGCGGCACCTGGAGTCGTTCTTCGACCGCATCTCCCGGCCCTGACCCGCATCTCCCGGCCCTGACCCGCATCTCCCGGCCCTGACCCGCGCGTTCCGGCCCGCGCCGCCTTTCCGGCGGCGCGGGCCGCGCCGTGCTCAGACCGCTTCGGCCACGATGACGCGCGGGCTGCCCGGCAGGGCCAGCTTGTCCACCGGCTTCCAGGCGGCCTCGTCGAGCCAGGCGCGCACCTGCGACTCCTCGTGGACGACAGTCCCGTCGATCACCAGGTACTCCCCGGCGTGCAGCGCGTCGATGGCCCGCTGCTCGGCGTCGTCGTCGAGGAAGAAGTCGAGCAGCAGCAGCCGCGCCCCCGGCGCCGCCGCCGCGCGGGCGTTGCGCAGGATGGCCCGGTTCTGCTCGACGCCGAAGCGGTGGATGACGTGGTTCACCATGACCAGGTCGTACGGCCCGGCGGGCGTGGCCGTGTCGGTCGGGGCGCCGGTCACCTCGGCCCGGCCGGCGAACCCGGCCTCGGCCACCTGCCGGGTGACGGAGTCGGCGAAGGCCGGGTCGTACACGAAGGACGCCCGCAGCTCAGGGTTGGCGCGCAGGGCCTCGAAGGCGAAGGCGCTGGACAGGCCGCCCAGGTCCAGCAGGCTGCGGAAGCCGGAGAAGTCGAACGCGCCGCCCAGCATCCTGGCGTGCAGGCTGTTGTACGTCATCACCCCGGCCATGAACGTGCTCCACCGGTCGCCCGAGGTGTCCAGGACGCCCGGCTCGGTGGTGTCCACGGTCGTGTCGAACTGCAGCCAGTGGCCGTAGCTGATCTGGTTGAGGAAGGTGAGGAACGGCCCGAGGTCGAGCTCGGACGACCTCTGCCCGGCCAGGTAGCCGGCCGCGTCGGCGCCGAGGGCGTACCGGCCGTCGGTCCTGGTCAGCAGGCCGAGCCCGGCCATGCTGTCGGCCAGGATCCGGGCCATGCGGGGGGTGACGCCGGTGGCCGCCGCGATCTCCCCGGCGCTGCGCTCGCCGTCCGCGAGCGCCTCGAACAGCCCGATGCGGCTGGCCGCGAAGAGCTGCTTGGCGCCCATGTAACCGGTGGCGATGGCGACGATCGGATCCGGCGTGGGGGAAGGCGTGGACATGGTCAAGGCCCTGCCCTTTCTGTATTGTCTACGAATGTAGACGTTCACCATAGACCCTCTGTCTACGAACGTGGAATAACCGTTGACAGTAGGGGGACCCTCTGTCAACCTTTGTAGAACTATCTGGCTCGAACATGGCCTTTCGGCAGCTCAGTGTGGGTTTGCGTGCCCCACTTCGAGCACGGGACCGGTGCCTGGAATGGAGCTCTCGCGCATGTCGCTGCTCAACCTGACGGATCTGACCATCGGCGTCACCCGGGAGGACGCCGAGCCCCAGGAACTCGTCCACCGGCTCACCCTCGACGTCGCCTCCGGGCAGACGCTGTGCGTGGTGGGGGAGTCGGGCAGCGGCAAGACCGTGACGGCGCTGTCGATCATCCGCCTGCTGGAGTTCGTGGCCCCGGCCTGCACCGAGGGCGCGATCGAGGTCGGCGGCGTGGACGTCACGCGGCTGAGCGCCGAGGGCATGCGCGCCTACCGGGGCGCCCGGATCGGCATGATCTTCCAGGAGGCCCTGGACTCGCTCAACCCCGCCCAGCGCGTCGGCGCGCAGCTCATCGAGGGCTACCGGCCCGAGGGCGCGCTGCCCCGGCAGGCGCTGCGCCGCGGCAGCCGGCTGCGCCGCGAGGCCGAGGCCAAGGCCAGGAGCCTGCTCACCGAGGTCGGGCTGGCCGACACCGACCGGATCATGGCGCTCTATCCGCACCAGATGTCCGGCGGCATGCAGCAGCGCGTGATGATCGCCATGGCGCTGATGTCCGACCCCGACGTCCTCATCGCCGACGAGCCGACCACCGCCCTCGACGTCACCACGCAGGCCGAGATCCTGGCGCTGTTCCGTCGCGTGCAGCGTGAGCACCGGACCGCCTGCGTCTTCATCACCCATGACATGGGCGTCGCCGCCGAGATCGCCGACCGGATCGCCGTCATGTACCGGGGCAGGCTGGTGGAGGTCGGCGACAAGATGGACATCCTCCGCAAGCCTACGCATCCGTACACCAAGGCGCTGCTGGAATGCGTGCCGCAGCTCGGCGTCAGCCGCCGTACGGGATTCCCGACGATCTCGGAGACCAGGCTGCGGGCCGCCACCGAGACCGCCACCGAGACCGCCATCGGGAGCTCCGGCGGCAGCGTGACCGAGACGCCGGCGCTCGGCGACGAGCCCGCCCCCGCCGACGGCACCCCGCCCCTGGTCATCGAGAACGTCACCAAGGTCTACCGGACCGGCCGCCGGGGGAGCGTGCGCGCGGTCGGCGGCGTCTCGCTGGAGATCGCGCCCGGCGAGTTCTTCGGCCTGGTCGGCGAGTCCGGCTCGGGCAAGACGACGCTCGGCCGCATGGTCAGCGCCCTGGAACGGCCGACCTCGGGCAGCATCTCCTTCGGCGGGCACCGCATCACCGAGGCGGGGCTGCGCGGCGACGAGCGCTCCTTCCGCCGCGCCGCCCAGCTCATCTTCCAGGACCCGCAGAGCTCGCTCGACCCCCGGCACACCGTGGCCCGCATCATCGCCGAGCCGCTGCGCGAGCTGACCCCGCTGCGCGGCGCGGACCTCGACCGGCGGGTGGCCGAGCTGATCGACGAGGTCGGCCTGCCCGCCGACTGCGCCCGCAAGCTGCCCTCGCAACTGTCCGGCGGCATGCGCCAGCGCGTGTCCATCGCGCGCGCGGTCGCCGCCGAGCCGAAGCTCATCGTCGCCGACGAGCCCACCTCAGCCCTCGACGTCTCCGTCCAGGGCCAGGTCATGAACCTCCTCCTGCAGCTGCGCCGCTCGCACGGCATCAGCTTCCTGTTCATCACGCACAACCTCAGCCTGGTGCTGTCGGTGGCCGACCGCGTCGGCGTGATGTACAAGGGCGACCTCATCGAGGTCAGCGCCCCGGAAACCATCGCCTCCTCCTCCACCCACGAGTACACGCGCCGGCTCCTCGCCGCGAACCCCGACTTGTCGGCATACGTGGAATAGCCCCGGGCCGGCCTTCTCTTCTGTCCCCCCTTTTAGAGCAAGAGCGAGAACCCACCATGAACGTGCTCAAGAGCCTGAGGGCCGGGCTCGTCTCCGCCGCCGCGGCGAGCGCCCTGCTGCTCTCCGGTTGCGCGGGCGGCGCGACGTCGTCCTCCTCGTCCTCCGCCGACGCCGGCGCCCCCGTACGCGGGGGCGACCTCGTGGTCGCGGTGCCGACCGACCCGCAGTCGCTGGACATGGTCGCCAACCCCGGCCAGGTCACCGCCCACATCGGCAACATGCTGTACGAGAAGCTCTTCGAGGTCGACAGGGCCTTCGCGGCCAGGCCGATGCTGGTCGACACCTACAAGCGCAGCGACGACCGGCTCACCTACACCTTCGAGCTGCGCGCCGGTGTCACGTTCCAAGACGGCGCCCCGCTCACCGCCGCCGACGTGGTCGCCAGCCTGGAGCGCTGGCTGAAGAGCCACGTCACCGGCCAGCAGGTCGCCGCCGACGTCAAGAGCCTCAAGGCCACCGGCGACCGCACGGTCACGCTGGAGCTGAAGAAGCCGCGATACCCGCTGATCGACGAGCTGGCCAGCCCCGGCGCGGAGATCTACGAGGCGAAGAACCTCAAGGACGTGCCGGCCACCGGCTTCGCCAAGGAGGGCGCGGTCGGCACCGGGCCGTACAAGCTGAAGAGCTGGGACATCGGGCAGCAGGTCGTGCTGGAGCGTTACGACGGCTACAAGTCGCGCGCCGAGGAGGACTGGGGCGGCCAGGCCGGCGCCAAGCACGCCTACCTCGACACGGTCACCTACAAGGTCGTCGCCGACCAGGACGCCGTGGTCAACGGCCTGCAGACCGGCCAGTGGGCGCACGCCATGCCGGGCGACGACCAGTACACCCCGCTGAAGAACAACCCCGCCGTGGTCGTGTCGAACCTGGCCGGGGCCAACCAGAACGTGCTGATCCCCAACTTCAACAAGGGCTCGAAGTTCTCCGACGTGCGTGCCCGGCAGGCGCTCAACCTGCTGATGGACAAGCCCGCGCTGAACGCCGCCACCGGCGGCGGCCCGGACCTGACCGCCGAGGTGGGCGCGCTGGTCTCGCAGGACAACAAGGGCCTGTACTCCACCGCCGGCGACGACGTCTACAGGCAGCACGACCCGGCCAGGGCCAAGGAGCTGTTCGCGCAGGCCGGCGTCAACGCCGGTGACACCGTGCGGATCCTGACCTCCAGCAGCTACCCGCAGTTCAGCCAGTGGGCGGTGCTGCTGCAGGACCAGCTCTCCAAGATCGGCATCAAGACGAAGATCGACACCTACGACTTCCCGACGATGCTCGGCACGATCACCAAGGACCCCGGCGGCTGGGACGTCACCACCCTGTTCTTCAACGCCGCGCTCACCTCGCCCTCGCAGATGCCCGCGCTGACCCTCGGGGCGTTCAACGGCTCCGGCTCGCCCGAGCTGGCCAAGCTGATCGAGGACTACAACGCCGCGACCTCCCCCGAGACCGCCAGGACGCTGATGGACCAGCTCCAGGCGTTCGTGTGGCAGCAGCTCCCGGTCATCACGATCAGCCAGTCGAAGCTGTACGCCGCCTACTCGCCCAAGCTCAAGGGGTACGACACGTTCTACCGCGTGTTCTGGAACTCCTGGCTGCGGAAGTGAGGGGGGAACATGGCGGGACTCCTGCTCCGGCGGCTGCGTGACCTGGTCGTCATCCTGCTGATCGTGGGCACGATGATGTTCTTCGTCATCCGCCTGATCCCGGGCGACCCGGCCATCGCCATCCTCGGCCCGACGGCCAGGCCCCAGGACGTCGAGGCGCTCCGGCAGAGCATGGGCCTGACGGGCTCGCTGTGGGAGCAGTACCTGAGCTGGCTCGGCAACGTGGCGGGCGGCGACTTCGGCTCGTCGATCACCTACCACGCGCCGGTGGCAGGGGTCGTGGCCGAGCACTTCGTCCCGACGCTGACCCTGGCGGTGATCAGCACCGTCCTCAGCTTCGTCGTCGCGGTGCTGGTCACCTCGTGGAACGCGGTCTCGCCGCGCAACCCGGTGGCCCGCGCGCTCAACCTGCTCTCCTCGCTCGGCATGGCGATCCCCGACTTCTGGATCGCGCTGATCCTGGTGCTGGTGTTCGCCGTGTCGCTGCGCTGGTTCCCCTCCAGCGGGTACGCCGACCTCTTCGCCGATCCGGTCGCCGGGGTGCCGATGCTGGTGCTGCCGGTGGTGTGCCTGGTCATCGGGCAGTCGGCGCTGTTCACGCTGACCCTGCGGGAGAGCGTGCTCGGCGAGCTGCCGCAGACGTACCTGCGCACCGCGCGGGTCAAGGGCCTGTCGGAGCGGCAGGTCATGCTCGGGCACGTGCTGCCGAACGCGCTCATGCCGCTGGTCACCCAGCTCGGCAGCAACTTCGCGATGATGGTCGGCGGCATCGTGATCATCGAGTCGATCTTCGTCATCCCCGGGCTGGGCTCGTTGCTCATGGGCGCGGTCTCGACCAGGGACTTCCCGCTCGTCCAGGGCGTGACGCTGTTCGTCGCGCTGATGTTCGTGCTGGTCAACCTGGTCGTCGACCTGTCCTACGCCCTCCTCGACCCCAAGGTGCGTGTTTCGTGACTTCCCAGGCCGTCGCCGGGCGCGTCGGGACGGCCGGGCGGCCCTCCGCGGCCTCCCGGGCCTGGCGCCGCAACCGGGTGCTGATCACCGCCACCGCGCTGCTCGTCCTGGTCGTGCTGGCCGTCGTGCTGCTGCCGGTGTTCCTGCCGGACGCGAACGCGACCGACCCGGTGCACCGGCTGCTGCCGCCCTCGGCCGACCACCTGCTCGGCACCGACTCCTACGGCAGGGACGTGCTGAGCCGCCTGGTCTCCGGCGGCCGGGCCTCGCTCGGCCTCTCGGCGCTCATCACGCTCTGCGCGGCCTTCACCGGCATGGTGATCGGCCTGGTCAGCGGCTTCTACCGGGCCGTGGACGCCGTCGTCATGCGGATCATGGACGCCTGGATGTCGTTCCCGGCGATCATCCTGGCCATGGCGCTGGCCATCGGGCTCGGCGCCAGCATCTGGACCGAGCTGATCGCGCTGACGGTCATCTTCACGCCGTTCACGGCCCGGGTGATCCGCAGCCGGGTGCTCGGCGTGGCGGCCCGGCAGTACATCGGGGCGGCGCGGGTGTCCGGCATGCGGCCGGCGAAGATCCTGTTCGTGCACGTGCTGCCCAACGTGCTGCCGCTGGCGCTGGTGCAGGTCGTGATCCTGTCGGCCTCGGCCATGCTGGTGGACGGTGCGATGAGCTTCCTCGGCCTGGGCATCGCGCCGCCCACGCCGACGTGGGGCAACATGATCGCCGAAGGGCGGTCGTACCTGACGCAGGCGCCGTGGCTGATCGTGCTGCCGGGCGTGGCCATCATGCTCTGCGTGCTGCTGCTGAACCTCATCGGGTCGAGCATGCGCAACGTGGTGAACGCGCGCGCCCGGTCGATGAGCGAGCTGCAGAAGCTGCGCACCCGCCGTCCGGCGCGGTGAGGGCACGCGTGGGGACGCCCGGCGATCGGCCGGGCGGCCCCGCGGCCGGGTCAGGGGGTCCAGACGCCGTCGGCGCGCACGTCGCGGTCCAGCCACAGGCCGGCCAGGGCCGCGCGCACCTGCGGGCCGTGCTCGCGCCACAGCCGCAGCGCGCCCAGGTTGTCCTCCAGCTGGGCCGCCCTGCTCACCCCGAACAGCACGTTGGCCACCGCCGGATGCTCCAGGCAGAAGGCGATCGCGACCTGGGCGGGCGTCGCGCCGAACTCGGCAGCGACCCGCGCGACGGCGTCCGCGGCCTGCCTGACGGCCTCCCGGATGCCGCCCGGGTCCGCGCCGATCTTCCGTTCGGGGAACCTCCTGCCCACCAGGATGCCGCCCTCGAAGACGTCGCTGGCCTGCAACGCCAGCGCGCCGGAGGCGAAGTGCCGGCCGTAGAAGCCGCCCTCGGCCATCGAACGGCGGGCGATGCTGTACTTGAGCTGGGCGAAGCTCGGCGGCGTGAGGCCCTCCTCGGCGGCGAAGCTCAGCGCGAGGTCGACGTCCTCGGCGATCCAGTTGTTGACGCCCCAGCTCGTGAAGCGGCCGGCCGCGATCTGCTCGGCGACGTCGGTGACGATCCGCCGGATGTCGGGCCGCTGCATATAGTCGCCGACCACGACGGTCTCGGCGCTCTCGACGCCGACGCGGTCGAAGCTGACGTCGAGCTGCTCGCGGAAGCCCGTGCGCGGGTACTCCCACAGCCAGAGCTTGCCGCAGAGCTGCCAGTCCTCCCGGCTCGCGCCCGCCTCGCGCACCGCCCGGCCGAAGATGAGGTCCGTACGGGCCTGCTCGGCGTGCGGGCCCATGTTGTAGTGGGCGACGTCGAAGAGGGTCACCCCGGCGTCGAGGGCCGCCCTGATCAGGGCCACCGCGTCGCCGAACTCCATGCGGTCCCAGGTGTTCCAGGACCCCAGCCCGAACAGGGACGTCGCCGGGCCGCCCGGTCCGAGACGCCGTGCCGGAACCCGCTGTGTGTCGCTCACGTCGATCCACTCCCTGCCGGATGAAGCCTTTTTTGTCTACGCTTGTATAATAATAAACCCAGGACGCCCGCGCAGCCCCGTCTGCGAAGGCCCGAACCGAACAGGAACCCCCACATGAGCGAGCCTGTCGTTCCCAGGACCGTCCTCGTCACCGGCGGCGCGAGCGGCATCGGCCGCGGCGTCGCCGAAGCCTTCGCCGCGGCGGGCGACCGGGTGGTCATCGCCGACCTCGACGAGGCGCGGGCCAGGGCGGTCGCCGCCGAGCTCGGCGCCCACCACGTCCAGGTGGACGTCGGGGACGCCGCCTCCGTCGAGTCCGCCGTCGCGGCCGTCGCCGCAGAGCACGGCGACATCGGCGTGCTGGTGAACAACGCCGGGCACACCGCGGGTGGCGGCCCGCTCATCGGGCTCGACGTCGACGTCTTCGACGCCTGCGCCCGGGTCAACTTCCGCGGCACGTTCCTGATGACCCGGGCCGTCGGGGCGCACATGGTGGCGCGCGGCGTCCGCGGCTGCATGGTGAACATCTCCTCCATCGGCGCCCGCCAGCCCACGCCCGGCCTCGGCCACTACGAGGCCACCAAGGCCGCCATCGACGCCCTGACCCGCTCGGCCGGCATCGAGCTGGCCCCCCACGGCATCCGCGTGAACGGCGTCGCCCCCGGCCCGGTGCTCACCCCGATGACGGCCATGTTCGCCACCGACGACGCGGCCAGGAAGGCGTGGGAGGCCCGGATCCCGCTGGGCTCGATCGCCCAGGTGGCCGACATCGTCCCCGCCGTGCTCTTCCTGGCCTCCGACGGCGCCCGCCACATCACGGGCGTCAGCCTCCAGGTGGACGGCGGCCAGCTCCTGGCCTGACCCGCCCCCGGCGGGGCCGGGCCGCCACCGGCCCCGCCGGTCAGTCCAGCGACACCCCGTCGCGCAGGTGGACGATCCGCCCCGCGGTCACGGTGGCGTCGACCGCGACCTGCGGCAGGTCCGCCGGCGCGACCTCCAGGGGGTCGCGCTCCAGCACGCAGAAGTCGGCCGCCTTGCCCCACTCCAGCGACCCCTTCCACGCCTCCGCCCCGTCCTGGACGGCGGGCGCGGTGGTGTAGCAGCGCAGCAGGCGGGTCATCAGCCGGGGGCGCGGCGCCCGCTCGCCCAGCAGCCCGCACGCCGCCGCCACCTGCGCCCGCCAGTCGGGCGTGGTCACCGGCCCGTCGCTGCTCAGGGTGAAGGTCACCCCACTGGCCAGCAGCTCCTGGAGCGGCCAGGCCGTCCCGGCGACCTCCGGGCCGAGCGCGCCGGCCACCCAGCCGGCGGTGGCGGACGCGATCACCGGCTGGGTGGTGAGGCCCATGCCGAGCCCGGCCATGCGGGCGATCTGGGCGGGGTTCACCAGGTCGCCGTGGATGACGTAGTGCCGCCCCGAGGCCCCGTGCTCCAGCTCGGCCACTGTGTCCACGAACGCGTCGATGGACCGGTCGCCGGTGGCGTGCACGCCGACCTGGAGGCCCGCCCAGTGCGCCAGCCGGATCATGGTGCGCAGGTTGTGCTCGCGCGCGGCGTCGTCCGCCCCCGCCACCAGCAGCGATCCGTGGCCGCCGGAGGTGTAGCGGTGGCAGGTCCAGGCCGAGCCCATGGGCGGGATGCCGTCGGCGAAGATCTTGAGCCCGGTCACGTTGAGCCAGGCGGGGTCGGCGCGGGGGAGGGGCGCGTCCAGGCCGGTGGCGACGTCCTCCAGCGTGCTGGGGCCGTCGAGGGCGCCGAACAGCCGCAACGCGGTCACCCGGGCCCGCAGCTCGCCCTCCTTCGCCAGCGTCGCGTAGGTGTCCAGGACGGCCTGGGAGAAGCAGCCGGTCTCGCCGTCGTCCTCGCCGGGGCCGAGGCCGGGTTCGGTGTAGCTGGTGATGCCGAGCGAGGCGCAGATCCGCCCGGCGCGCAGGATGGCGGCCCGCCTGGACTCCTCGTCGGCCAGCAGCCGGCCCTGGTGGGCGGACAGGCCGTTCTCGCTGATCAGCGTGTCCGGCCAGACCGCGCCCAGCCAGGCGGCGTGCAGGTGGGAGTCGTTGATGCCGGGCAGGACCGTCCGGCCGGCCAGGGAGAGCACCCGGGTGCCCGGCCCGGCGTGCGCCAGGGCCTCCTCGTCCGTGCCGACCGCCACCAGGCGGCCGGCCCGCGCCGCCAGGCCGCTGGCCCGCCCGTCGCGGGCGTCGAAGGTGAGCACGTTGCCGCCGACCGCCACGAGGTCCGCGTACTCGTCCGCTGACACCGGGTTCCTCCCGAGGGGCTGTAATTGTTTGTCAACGAGTGTAGATTAACCACACTTAACGGTCGAAAGCCACGAAGGTGACCATGCCTACGAGAACCGCCGCCGCCGTCCTCACCGAGCACGGCAAGCCCCTCAGCCTTCAGGACGTACCGCTGCCGGACGCCGTCGAGCCCGGCGCCGCCCTGGTGCGCATCACGTGCACCACCCTGTGCGGCACCGACGTGCACCTGTGGGCCGGCCAGATGACGTTCCCCGGGATGCTGCCGATGATCCTCGGCCACGAGATGGTCGGCGAGGTCGTCGAGGCCGGGCCGGGCACCACCGACGCCCTCGGCCGCCCCGTCGGCGCGGGCGACCGCATCGGCTGGTCGGAGTCCACCTGCGGACACTGCTACGGCTGCGCCGTGCTGCGCCAGCCGGTCGCCTGCGCCAATCGCGGCTACGGCTTCACGCAGCGCGCCGACCGCCCCCCGTACGCCACGGGCGGCCTGGTCGAGTACTGCTACGTGACCCCGGGCGCGGCCAAGCTGCTGCTGCCCGCCGACGTCAAGGACACCTGGGCCTCGATGTCGGGCTGCGCGGCCAAGACCGTGCTGCGCGCCGTGGACCGGGCCGGCGGCATCAGGACCGGCGCCACCGTGGTGGTGCAGGGCGCGGGCGCGCTCGGCATCTTCGCCACGGCCGTCGCCAGGATCGCCGGCGCGGGCACCGTCATCACCGTGGGCGGCCCGGACGACCGGCTGGCCGCCGCCCGGCGCTTCGGCGCCGACGCGACCGTCTCGACCGACCTGAGCAAGGAGGAGCGCGTCGCCCGGATCAGGGAGCTGGCCGGGGAGCGCGGCGCCGACTACGTGTTCGACCTGGCCGGAGCGCCTACCGTGGCCGAGGAGGCCGTCGCGGTGGCCGCCCAGCGCGGCACCGTGGTGATCGTCGGCTCCACCGGCTTCGAGCTCGCGCCCGTGCCGCTCGGCGCGGTCATGGGCAAGGAGCTGACCGTGGTCGGCTCGCTCAACGGCGACATCGCCGACTACCACCGCTCGATCGAGTTCTTCCGGACCTTCGCCGCCCGCATGCCGTGGGACGAGCTGTTCAGCGAGCCCGTCGGCCTGGCGCAGGCCACCGCCTGCGTCGAGTCGATGTCCCGGCTCGGCCAGATCAAGGCCGTCGTCGACCCCCGCCTGCCCTAGGAGAGCCAAACCGTGCAGACCATCCCGCGCCGCCGCATCGGACGTACCGGACCGGAGACGGGCGTGCTCGCCCTCGGCTCCTGGCACACCTACGACCGCATGGACTTCCACGACGCGGTCGCCATGATCCGCGAGGCCGTGGACCGCGGCATCGACCTGTTCGACGTCGGCGTCTACGGCTTCCCCGGCATGCCGCCCGTGTTCACCGACGTGATCTTCTCGGCCCTGGTGCGCGCGGCCGGCCTGCGCCGCGAGGACTACCTGCTCTCCTCCAAGCTGTGGCTGGAGGGCTACCCCGACCACAGCCTGCGCGACCAGCTGCTCAACGCCCTGTTCCGGGCCGGCGCCGACCACGCCGACCTCGTGGTGCTGGGCGACCTGCGGCACGACGGCGTGGACCTGCACCGGCTCGTCCTCGACCTGGCCGGCCTGGCGAAGGAAGGGCTGATCCGGAGCTGGGGCGTCAACAACTGGTCGGCCTCGAACGTGCAGACGCTCATCGACGCCGCCGCCGGCGAGGGCGTCGAGGGCCCGGCCGTCGCGCAGCTGAAGTACAGCGTCTCGCGCCGCTCGATCCCCGACGGCGCGCCGTTCGCCCGCATCTTCGCCCAGGGCGTGACGCTGCAGTCCTCCGACGTGCTGGAGGGCGGCGTGCTGCTGGGCAAGGGCGTGGACCGGCAGGTCGGCCGCGACCCCGGCGGCGTCAGGGAGCGCATCGCGGCCTCGGCGGCCGAGCTGGCCGCGATCGCCGCCGACCTGGACGCCACCCCCGCGCAGGTGTGCGTGGCCTTCACGCTCACCCACCCGGCCAACACCACCACGCTGTTCGGCGCGACGAGCCTGGACCAGCTCCGCGACAACCTGGCGGCCGTGGAACTGGTCGAGCGGGTCGGCGCCGAGGAGCTGCGGGCCCGGGTGGCGCCGCTGTGGGCCGACCGGGACGCCGTCGACCCGGAGGGCCCGTGAGCACGCCGCCGAGCAGGGGGTACGAGGGCTTCGGCGGCACGGCCCGCGAGCTGGCCTCGCAGTCCACGCCCTGGTGGCCGCGGCCGCGGCGGGCGCGTCCCGGGGCGCCCAACGTGGTCGTCGTGCTGGTGGACGACCTGGGGTTCAGCGACCTGTCGCCGTTCGGCTCGGAGATCGACACGCCGCACGTGCAGGCGCTGGCCGAGTCCGGCTACCGGCTCGTCAACTACCACAGCACCCCGCTCTGCTCGCCCTCCAGGGCCGCCCTGATGACCGGGCTCAACCCGCACCGGGCCGGGTTCGCGACGGTGGCCCACGTGGACCCGGGCTATCCCGGCTACCGGATGGAGATCCCGCGGGAGGTGCCCACGCTGGCCGAGTCGTTCCGGGCCGGCGGGTACGCGACGTTCATGGTCGGCAAGTGGCACCTGACCGTCGAGTCCAAGCTGCACGACGGCGCCGACAAGAGCTCCTGGCCGCTCCAGCGCGGCTTCGACCGCTACTACGGCTCCATGGACGGCTTCACGTCCCTGTTCCACCCGCACCGCCTGATCAGCGACAACGGCCCGATCCCCGACGAGGGCTTCCCGGACGGCTTCTACCTGACCGACGCCCTCACCGACCGCGCCATCGGCATGATCAACGGCCTGCGCGCCAACGACGCCGACAAGCCGTTCTTCCTCTACTTCGCCCACCAGGCCGTGCACGGCCCGGTGCAGGCCAAGCCCGCCGACGTCGCCAAGTACCGCGGCCGCTACGACGCGGGCTGGGCGCGGATCCGCGAGGAGCGCTTCGCCCGCCAGCTCCGCGACGGCCTCTTCCCCGAGGGCACCCGGCCCTCGGACCCGGACCTGGCGCCGTGGGAGGAGCGCACCGAGCTGTACGCCCGCCACATGGAGGTCTACGCCGCCGCCGTGGACGCCGTGGACCAGAGCCTCGGCCGGCTGGTCGAGCACCTCAAGCGCATCGGCGAGTACGACGACACCGTCATCGTCGTCACCAGCGACAACGGCGCGACCGCCGAGGGCGGCCCCGAGGGCACCCGCAGCTACCTCAGCCGCTTCGTGCACCTGGCCGGCCTGCCCCGCGACTGGTGCCACGACGTGCCGCGCGACCTCGGCCTCGTCGGCGGCCCCCAGGTCCACGGCCATTACCCGCGCGGCTGGGGGAACGTCTCCAACACCCCGTTCCGCCTCTACAAGGGCCACGCCTACGCGGGCGGCATCCACGTGCCGTTCGTGCTGTCGTGGCCGGCCGGGCTGCCCAGGCAGGACGGCGACCCGGGCGTGCGCGACCAGTACGCCTACGTCACCGACGTCGCGCCCACCCTCCTCACCCTGGCCGGCCTGGACCCTCCCCAGGACGTGGACGGCGTCCCGTTCGACCACTTCCTGCGCGAGCGCGACCGGCCGAGCCGGCACCGCTCGCAGTACGTCGAGAGCGGCGGTCAGCGCGGCTACTTCGAGGACCACTACAAGCTCATCGCCCCGCACCTGCCCGGCACGCCGTTCACCGACGACGGCTGGGAGCTGTACGACATCGCCCGCGACCCGGCCGAGACCACCGACCTGGCCGCCGAGCAGCCGGAACGGGTGGCCGACCTGGCCGCGAAGTGGCGGGCGGCGGCCTGGCTCAACACGGTCTTCCCGCTGGCCGACACGCCGGACATGCTCAACACCCGGCCGGCGGCCGAGCTGGCGCTGTCGGAGCCGGTCACGATCCATCCGGGCACCCCGGTGCTGGAGCGGTTCCGGTCGAGCAGGCTCACCTCCATGCGGTCCTTCACCATCGAGGCGTGGCTGGAGCGGCGGCCGGGCGACGAGGGCGTGATCGTGGCCCACGGCGACCAGGGCGGCGGCTACGTCCTGTACGTCGAGGACGGCGAGCTGCGGCTGACCTACAACGCCTACGGCGTGCCGGTGCGGGCGGCCGGCCCGCTCCCGGCGGCGGGCCCGGTGACCGTCACGGCCCGCTTCACGGCGCTGCCGGAGATGCGCTGGGACATCGAGGCGCTGGTGGACGGCAAGCCGGCGCTGGCCGTCGAGCGGGTCCCGCAACTGCTCGGCATGGCGCCCTTCACCGGCATCAGCGTCGGCTTCGACTACGGCGGACCGGTGGACTGGGAGCTGCACGAGCGCCGGGGCGTGTTCCGCTACCGGCGCGGCCTGGACCGGGTGCGGTACGTCCCGGGGGAGAAGGCGCCCTACAACCCGGAGATCATCGCGCTGGCCGAGGACCTGGCGCAGCGCGCGATCGAATGACGGGTCACAGGTGGTAGGCGTACTCGCCGAACTCCCAGTCGGTGACGTGCCGCTGGAAGCGGGCGACCTCGTCGCGCTTGTAGGCCAGGAAGGCGGCGGTGAAGTCCTTGCCGAGCAGCTCGGTGAGCTCGCCGTCGGCCTCCAGGGCGTCCAGGGCCGCGGGCAGGGTCATCGGCAGCACCGGGGCCTTGGAGGCGTCGTAGCCGTACCCGACGAGCGGCGCGGGCGGCTCCTCGGCCGCCCGCACCCCCAGCAGCGCGGCGGCCGCGGTCCCGGCGACCAGCAGGTACGGGTTGGCGCTGGCGTCACCGAGCCGCAGCTCGAAGCGGGCGCCCGCGCCGCGCTCCGGCGGGACGCGGAGCATCGCGCTGCGGTTGTCGAGCCCCCAGTCGACGAGCCAGGGGGCCAGCGTGTCGGGGCCGAACCGCTTGTAGGAGTTGACCGTCGGGTTGGCCAGCGCCGCCAGCGCGGGGGCGTGGGCCAGCACGCCCGCGATCGCGTGCCGCGCGGTCGCCGACAGCCCGTACGGCGCGGCCGGGTCGTCGAAGGCGTTGCCGCCGTCCTCGCCCAGGCACGACAGGTGCAGGTGGAACCCCGACCCGCCCTCGTCGTTGAACGGCTTGGCCATGAACGTCGCCAGCCTGCCCTCCACCCGGGCCAGCTCCTTGACCGCCGCCTTGAACCAGAAGGCCCGGTCGGCCGCGTCGAGCGCCTCGGAGTGCCGCAGGTTGATCTCGAACTGGCCGCTGCTGAACTCGTGGTTGCCCGCCGTCACGCCGAGGCCGAGGTCGCGCAGGTGCCGCAGCGTGCGGGTGAGGTGGCCGTCGGGGTCGCCGCGGCGGCCGGCGGTGTAGACGTTGCCGGTCGCCTCGGCGTACCGCTGCCAGCCGCCCGCGGGGGCCGGGTCGCACAGGAAGTACTCCAGCTCCGGCCCGACGACCGGGTGCAGGCCCTGCTCGGCGCACCGGGCCAGCACGGCGCGCAGCAGGTCGCGCGGCGACTCGGGGGCCGGGGCGCCGGTGGCCGGGTCGACGACGTCGCCGTGGCACCAGGCCACGCCGGGCTCCCACGGCAGCGGCGTGAGCGTGGCCAGGTCGGGGACGACGGCGATGTCGGGCAGCCCCGCGTCCAGGCCGCCGCTGATGTCGGCGGTGCCGCCGCGCGGGGTGGAGTGGTAGACGGCGCGGCAGAAGGCGAGGCCGTGACCGAGGGCGTCGGGCAGCGCCTCCAGCAGGACGTCGCGGGCGCGGTCGGTCCCGGTCAGGTCGGGGTAGGTCACGCGGACCACGTCGACGCCCCGCTCGGTCAGGCGGTCGATGTGCTGCTGCACCGGTCTCTCCTAGGGTCGTTTGACGCCAAACGTAACGGGCGCGTATTGGCTGCCGCAAGAGCTGTTGACCGATCGGCCTGGATGTTCATATTTTATTTGGAACCAAACGAGTTCCAGGAGGACCATCTTGGCCGGCGTCCGCGGCTACTTCCACCCCAAGACGGCCACGGGCCGCTCGTCCCTCGTCCCGGAGCCGCCGTGGCACTACTCCGGCGACCTGCTCACGATCGAGTACCGCACCGATCCCGACCGGGTGCGCGAGCTGCTGCCCGAGCCGCTGGAACCGGCCGCCGAGGACCCGGGCGCGGTCGCGCTCATCTGGGCCGACTGGCAGTCCTGCGCTGCCTCCCGCGAGGAGCTGCTCGACCCGGTGCGCTCGCAGTACAAGGAGGCGTTCGCCGTCGTCCGGTGCTCCTACCGGGGGCGGACCTACTCCAGGTGCGTCTACATCTGGGTGGACAAGGACTTCGCCGTCGCCAGGGGGCTGCACCAGGGCTATCCGAAGAAGCTGGGGTCGATCCACCAGACCCGGCCGCACCCGTACGGCCCCGCGCCCCGCATCGAGGCGGGCGCCCGGTTCGGCGCGACGCTGGCCGCCGCCGACCGCCGCCTGGCCCAGGCCGTGGTGACCCTGCGCGAGCCGTCGCCGCACAACGGGTTCGTCAACGGCCACCCCATGGCCCACCACCGCTGGCTGCCCGCCATCGGCAAGGGCGGCGGGCTGGCGCTCGACGAGCTGGTCGAGTCCGGCGCCGCCGCCTTCGAGGCCGGCCAGGCGTGGGCGGGCGACGCCGAGCTGGAGCTGTTCGACGCCCCCACCGAGGAGCTGTCCCGGCTGGTCGTCCGCGAGCCCATCGGCGCCTACTTCCGCCAGGTCGGCGTGGTGTGGGACGGCGGCACGCTCCTGGAATCCGGCACCTCCGGCGCGCACTAGCCCCTTGAGAAGGAAAGCACCCGACATGTCCGAACAGATCACCGTCGCCGGGGTCACCGTCGACACCCGCCACTGGATCGGCGGCCGGCGCGTCGCCTCCGCGCGCACGTTCACCGACCTCTCGCCCATCGACGGCGCCGCGCTCGGCGAGATCGCCCGCGGCGGCCCCGCCGAGGTGCACGCCGCCGTCACCGCCGCCCAGGACGCCTTCCCCGGCTGGGCCGCCACCCCGCGCGCCGGCCGGGCCGCCGTGCTGCGGGCCATCGCCGACGGCGTCGAGAAGCGGCTGGAGGAGCTGGCCGCCGTCGAGACCCGCGACAACGGCGCCCTGCTGCGCTCGCACCGCCGCGGCGTCATGCCCCGCGTGGCGCACAACTTCCGCTTCTTCGCCGACTGGCTGGAGGGCCTCGGCCACGACGACTTCGACACCCGCGGCCACGCCAACCACGTCTCCTGGGACCCGGCCGGGCCCTGCGCCCTGATCACGCCGTGGAACGCGCCCCTCATGCTGGCCACCTGGAAGATCGCCCCCGCGCTCGCCGCCGGGAACACGGTGGTGCTCAAGCCCGCCGAGTGGTCGCCGCTCACCGCCTCCCTGCTGGCCGACGTCGCCGCCGCGGCCGGGCTGCCGGACGGCGTGCTCAACGTCGTCCAGGGGTTCGGCGACGAGGCCGGGCAGGCCCTGGTAGAGCACCACGGCGTGCGCCGCGTCAGCTTCACCGGCTCGGTGCCGACCGCGCGGCGCATCGCCCGCTCGGCCGCCGCCAACCTCACCCCGCTCAGCCTGGAGCTGGGCGGCAAGTCGCCGCTGCTGGTCTTCGCCGACGCCGACCTCGACCTGGCCGTGGACCTGGCCGTCGAGCAGTACGACAACGCCGGGCAGGTCTGCCTGGCCGCCACCCGGCTGCTGGTCGAGGCGCCGATCGCCGAGGAGTTCGTCCGCCGCTTCACCGGACGGGCCGCGGCCCTGGTCCAGGGCGACCCGCGCGACGAGGCCACCGACGTCGGCCCCAACATCCATCCGCGCCAGGTGGAGAAGATCGACGGGTTCGTCCGGCGGGCCCTTGCGGCCGGTGCCCGCGCCGTCATCGGCGGCGAGCGCGGGGACGGCCTGTACTACCGGCCCACCCTGCTCACCGACGTGGCCCAGGACAGCGAGATCGTCCAGGAGGAGGTCTTCGGCCCGGTGCTCACGCTGCAGACGTTCGAGACCGAGGAGGAGGCCGTCCGGCTGGCCAACGACACCCGCTTCGGCCTGGCCGCCACCGTCGCGACCGGCGACCGCGAGCGCGCCCGCCGGGTCACCGAACGGCTGGTGGCGGGCACGGTGTGGGTCAACTGCTTCTTCGTGCGCGACCTGCGCGCGCCCTTCGGCGGCTCCCGCGAGTCCGGCGTCGGCCGCGAGGGCGGCACCTGGAGCTTCGACTTCTACTGCGACCTGAAGAACACCGTCACCGCGCCGAAGGGCTGGAACGACCATGGGTGAGATCGTCGGGGCGGGCCTGCTCGCGCACGTCCCCACCATCGTGCTGCCCGAGCGCACCCGGCGGGAGCTAAACGAGGGCAAGGAGATCACCCTCGTCACCGGCCTGCGCGAGCTGCGCCGGGACGTCTTCGAGCGCGACGACTACGACACCGTCGTGGTGCTGGACTCCCACTGGGCCACCACGGTCGAGTTCGTGGTCACCGCCCAGACGCGCCGGGCCGGGCTGTTCACCTCCGAGGAACTGCCGCGCGGCATGTGCCGGATGCCGTACGACTTCCCCGGCGACCCCGAGCTGGCCCGCAACGTGGCCTCCTTCGCGGACCGCCACGGCACCTGGATCACCCCCATCGACGACGAGTACCTGCCGATCTACTACGCCACCACCAACCTGTGGAAGTACCTCGGCGAGGGACTGCCCGGCAAGCGCTGGGTGAGCATCGGCGTCTGCCAGACCGGCGACATGGAGGACCATCTGCGGCTCGGCCGCGCGCTGGCCGACGGCGTCGCGGCCACCGACCGACGGGTGCTGGTGATCGCCTCCGGCGCGCTGTCGCACACGTTCTGGCCGCTGCGCGAGCTGCGCGACCACGAGTCCAGCGACCCGCGGCACATCTTCACCCCCGAGGCCCGCGCCGCCGACCTGCGGCGCATCGAATGGTTCCGGCAGGGCCGCCACGACGAGGTCCTGCGCACGATGCCGGAGTTCTGGACGTACAGGCCCGAGGCCCGATTCCACCACTACGTCATGCTGGCCGGCGCCCTCGGCGAGGAGCGCTGCACGGCCCCCGCCCGTCAGTACGGCGAGTACGAGAACTCCGTCGGCACCGGCCAGGCCCTGCTCTGGTTCGACCGCCCGGCCGGCGGCTGGACCGCACCCCGACAGGAGAACGCCCATGCCTGAGTACCGCCGCGTCCTGCTGGACGGCGCCGTCACCGAGACCGTCCGCGACGGGGACGAGCTCGTCGCCGCGGACGGCCGCCGGGTCGGGGCCGAGGAGGCCGTGCACCTGCCGCCGGTCGTCCCCACGAAGATCATCGCGGTGCACCTGAACCACCGCAGCCGGGTCGAGGAGTTCCGGACCCGGCTGCCGGACGCGCCGACCTACTTCCACAAGCCCACCTCCTCGCTCAACTCCCACCGGGGCGCGGTCGTGCGGCCGCAGGGCTGCAAGTGGCTCAACTACGAGGGCGAGATCGCCATCGTCATCGGCCGGACCTGCCGCAACATCGCCCCCTCCGAGGCCGATGCGTTCATCGCGGGCTACACCGTGGCCAACGACTTCGGGCTGCACGACTTCCGCGACACCGACGCCGGGTCGATGCTGCGCGTCAAGGGCTCCGACACGCTCTGCCCGCTCGGCCCCGGCCTGGTGACCGGCTGGGACTTCCGCGGCAGGCGCCTGCGCACGTACGTCAACGGCGAGGTCGTCCAGGACGGCAACACCGACGAGATGACCTGGGACATGCACTACCTGGTCGCCGACATCGCCCGGACGATCACCCTCCACCCCGGCGACGTGCTGCTGTCGGGCACCCCGGCGGGCTCGCGGCCCGTCCGGCCGGGCGACGTGGTCGAGGTCGAGGCCGAAGGGCTCGGCCGGCTGACCAACCACGTCGTGACCGGGCCGGCCCCCATCCGCTCCGACGTCGGCGCGCAGCCGACGGAGTCGGAGGAGGTGCGCTCGACCGCCCTCGGCGGCGACTGGGAGTTCCGCGGCGTCCGCCCGCCACGCCGGTCATAGGGCTCAGGGGCCGCCGCCCGTGAGGGTCACAGCCGGTGGCTGAGGATGCGGCGGCCCTCGTCGCGGAAGCCGCGCTTGCCGTAGTAGGCGAACAGGTGGCTCACGTCGGCGCCGTTCGGGGCGATCACGATCTCCAGGGCCGTGCAGCCCCGATCGGCGGCCCACCGGCGGCTGTCCTCGATCAGCCGCTCCGCCTCGCCCCGCCGCCGCGCCTCCGGCGCGACGAACAGGTCCTCCAGCTCGGCGTACAGCCCCTGCTCCAGCCCGAACGTGGTCGTGGTGATGCCGAACGCGACCAGCCGGCCCTCGCTCTCGCTCACCGCGACCCGGACGCCGGGCGCGGCGATCAGCCTGGCCAGGTTGGCCTTCAGCGTCTGCGCCGGGGTGGTGAAGCCGTCCTCGGCGTAGAAGGCGACGGCGAGGCCGTGCAGTGCGGGCAGGTCGTCAGGGACGGCGGCGCGGATCATGACAGCCATGATGCCCCGCCTGGCGGACGAGCGCGTCGAACAGGGCCTGCTGGGCCGGATCGCGGTGGGCGGTGTCCTCGGGATGCCACTGCACGGCGGTGAACCAGCCGGGCGCGCCGTCGTGCTCAAGGGCCTCCACCGTGCCGTCGGCGGCGTGCGCGGCGGGGGACAGGCCGTCGCCGAGCCGCTCGACGCGCTGGTGGTGGAAGCAGGACGCCTCCACCTTCGCCGTCCCGGCCGCGCGTTCCAGCAGGGTGCCGGGGCGCAGCGACACCGGGTGCACGACGTGCCGGTGGCCGCCGTCGGGGCCGCCCATGTCCTGCTCCAGCGTGCCGCCGAGGGCCACGTTGACGACCTGGAGGCCCCGGCAGATCGCCAGCGTGGGCAGCCCGGCGGCCAGGGCGTGGCGGGCCAGGGCCAGGTCGAAGGCGTCCTGGTCGTCGTCCACGTCGTAGACGTCCTCGTGGGTGTCGGGGGCGCCGTAGCGGTGGGGGGCCACGTCGCCGCCGCCGGGCAGGAGCAGGCCGTCGAACCTGGCCATCCGGGCCGCCACGCCGTCCGCGCCGTCCGGGTGGATCGTGGCCGGCTCGCCGCCCGCCCGCCACACGGCCTCCACCAGGGCGCGGGCGCTCACCTCGGCGGCGTGGCGGAGGGCCGAGGCGGTGGCGGAGAAGCGGGCGGGGATCGCGATCAGCGGTCTCACAACTGGATCCAGGTGGTCTTGAGCTCGGTGTACTTCTCCAGCGCGTGCGCCGACTTGTCGCGGCCGTTGCCCGACTGCCGCATGCCGCCGAAGGGCACGGTCAGGTCGCCCTCCTCGTAGCAGTTGACCCAGACGGTGCCCGCCCGCAGCGCGCGGGCGACGCGGTGGGCGGTGCCCAGGTCGGAGGTCCACAGGCCGGCCGCGAGACCGTACTCGGTGTCGTTGGCCAGGCGGACGGCCTCCTCGACGTCGTCGAAGGCCAGCACGGACAGCACCGGGCCGAAGATCTCCTCCCTGGCCAGCCGGGAGCCGGGGTCCACCCGGTCGAAGACGGTGGGTTCGAGGTAGGCGCCGCCGGTGCCGGCCAGGATCCGGCCGCCGCCCGTACGCAGCCGCGCGCCCCCGGCCAGACCGGCCTCGACGTGGCCGCGCACCCGTTCCAGGTGGGCCTCGCCGACCAGGGCGCCCATCTCCGTGGCCGGGTCGAGCGGGTCGCCGACGCGCAGCGCGCGGGCGCGGGCGACCACGGCCTCCGTCACCCGGTCGGCCACCGACCGGTGGACCAGCAGGCGGGACGGCGCGGTGCACATCTCGCCCTGGTTGAAGAAGACGCCCCAGGCGGCGGTGGCGGCGGCGGCCTCCAGGTCGGGGGCGTCGGGAAGGATGATGTTGGGCGACTTGCCGCCCAGCTCCAGCCACACGCGCTTGAGGTTGGAGTCGGCCGAGTAGCGCAGGAAGTGCCGCCCGACGGCGGTGGAGCCGGTGAAGGCCAGCACGTCCACGCCGGGGTGCAGGCCGAGCGCCCGCCCGGCGGTGGGGCCGTCGCCGGCGACCACGTTGAGCACGCCCGGCGGCAGCCCGGCCTCGGTGGCCAGCCGCCCCAGCTCCAGGGCCGACAGCGGCGACAGCTCCGACGGCTTCAGCACCACCGTGCACCCCGCGGCCAGGGCGGGGGCCACCTTCCACGAGGCCAGCGTGAGCGGGAAGTTCCACGGCACGACCGCGCCGACGACCCCGGCGGGCTCGCGGGTGACCAGGGCGAGGGCGTCGGCGGGCACGTGCGGGGCCTCGTCGGCCAGCTTGCCGGCCAGCTCGCCGTACCAGCGGAAGGTGGTGATCGCGGCGCGCAGCTCGATGTCGTGCGCGTCGGTGACCGGCTTGCCCATCTCCAGGCTGACGAGCAGCGCCAGGTGCTCGCGCCGCTCCTCGATCAGGGACGCCAGCCGCACCAGCGCCCGCCCGCGCTCGGCGGGCGCCATCCGCGGCCACGGCCCGGAGTCGAACGCCCGCCGCGCCGCCGACACCGCGAGCCCGACCTCCGCCTCGCCGCCGTCGGCCACCTCGGCCAGCACCCGGCCGTCGCGCGGCGAGCGCACCGTGAAGGACGCGCCGCCGGGCTCGTCTGCGCCGTCGATGTGGTGCGCGGACGGGGGCGTGACCGCCGCGGCCCGGCTCAGCCATGCCTCGTGGGTCACCCGTTGTTTGGTGGCGAACGTCTGGTCGAGCGTCGGCAGGTCGCCGTTGACCGGCATCGTCGGCCCTTCTGTCGCGGACGGGTGCTCCGAAAATGTACGGTCCCAAACGATTGGCCGTCAATGGCCGGCCGCCACCGGCGGGGAACCGGGTCCGGCGGTCCGCTCGTTGGCCGGTCGTCACCCCGAGTCCGTGGAGGATCCTTGTTACGACTCGTCTGCCTCGCGCTCGCCGCCGCCCTGACCGCCGCCCTGACCGCCGCCCTCACCGCCGGCTGCACCGTCGCCGACACCGGCCGGCCGGTGTCGCCGGAGGACATCGAAGAGGTCATCGACGACGAGCCCGACGGCGGGTCCGACGCCGCGGCGCAGGACGAGTCCGCCCGCATCGCCGTCTGCGTGGACACCGGCTCGCAGACCAGGGCCGGCTACCGCCCGTGCGAGGACGAGCGCCGGGGCTACGCCTGGTACTTCTACGCCGGCGACGCCACCGTCCCCGCGGTGGGCGAGCGGGCCGACGGCGGCACGTACGAGGACCTCGGGGAGGACGGGCTCACCAAGGCGTCGCCGCAGGGCGGCCCCGGCGCCGAGACCGCCATCGAGACGCCGTCGGAGTGGGTCGAGGTGTGCGTCGCCAAGCCGTCCCGGCGGCGCGTGGTCAACAACTTCTGCGAGGACCGGCAGGGCGGCTACGGCTGGTACTACATCGCCATCGACGGCCGCGTGCCGCCCGTCGGCGGACGGGCCGACAACGGCGCCTTCCGGTTCTACGGCGGCGACAGCTACCGGGCCCGCGAGTCGGGCGGCGACGCGGCCGACGCCGCGATCGGCTACGAGGAGACCGTCGAGGAGTGACTCCGCCGACGGGGGGCGCCTGCCCGGTTACCTGGGGCCGCCGGAGAGCCGGCGGGCGTTGTGGACGACCTTCGGCGGCCGGCCGCCGAACAGCTCGCTGACCGTGACGAACCGGTAGCCGCGGGCGGACAGGCCCTTCAGCACCCGCGGCACGGCCTTGACCGTGGTCGGGTGGATGTCGTGGAACAGGATGACGCTGCCGGGGCGGACCCGCTTGAGCGAGACCCGGGCCACCCTGGCGCTGTCGCGGTAGCGCCAGTCGAGGGTGTCCACGCTCCACAGGACCAGCGGCCGGTGCGCCTGCCGCCGCACGTCGCCGTCCGTCGCGCCGTACGGGGGGCGTACCAGGCCGGGGACGACGCCCGCGGCGGACTTGACGGCCTGGTCGGTGCGGGCGAGCTGGGACCTGATCGCGGCCGGCGACAGCCGGGTCAGGTCGGGGTGGGACCAGGTGTGGTTGCCCAGCTCGTGCCCCGCCTCGACCGTGCGCCGCACCACGTCGGGGTGGACGCCGACGTTCCGGCCGACGACGAAGAACGTGGCGTGGGCCCGGTACTTCGCCAGGTGGTCCAGCAGCGTCCCGGTGTAGGGCCCCGGGCCGTCGTCGAACGTGAGCGCCACGCACTTGACCTTGCGGCAGTCGGGCTTGTCCGGCTCGGCGGGCACGGTGGGCTCGGCCGACGGCTCCGTCCGGTCCGGCTTGTGGCCTTGCCTGTGGTCGGGCTTGGGGTCCTGCTTGTGGTCCTGCTTGTGGTCCGGCTTGTGGTCCTGCTTGTGGTCGGGCTTCGGCTCGGGGGAGGCCGACGGAGCAGGGTGGGTGGGGGAGGGCGTGGGGCGGGCGGGGGTGGCTCCCGCGAGCGCGGTCGTGACGGCCAGTGTCGCCGCGGTCATCCCGATACCGGACAGGTACCGCTTCATGCCGCCGTTCATGACGTTCCCCCTCATGCACCGCCCCCGGTGCGTCATCCCCTGAGACCGGCCCAGAAGGACCGTTCCACAGAGTTGGACACCAGATCCGCCCGCAAGGTTCGCAAGAGTGCTCATCGGCGGATGAAGGTTTCTCCCCTGCTCATTGGGCAGAGGTGTCCGCACGTGACAGCACAGACCGTTCAATGAAGAAGTTGACGCCTTGTCAGGCACGGGAGGCATCGGAGATGCGGAACGGCCGGACCAGTACGACGCTCGCCCTCGCGGGGCTCCTGCTCGCCGGATGCGCCTCCGGCGGCGGCCGGCCGGCGGACGGGCCGCGGCAGGCCGAGGGCCCGGCGGCCAGGCTCGCGATCACCCCGGCGGACGGCAGCAAGAAGGTCGCCCCCGACACCGGGATCAGCGTGCGGGTCACCGGCGGCAAGGTCACCAAGGTGACCGTCGCCGACGCCAAGGGACGCCAGGTGACCGGCTCGACGGCGGCCGACGGCACCTGGCGGCCCCGGTGGCCGCTGCGCCCGGCGACGTCGTACACGGTGAGCGCGCAGGCCACCGGCGCCGACGGCAGGGCCGTCACCGGGCGGTCGTCCTTCACCACGCTCAAGCCCGGGCGGGCCCTGCAGAGCGGCATGTCGCCGCTGGACGGCGAGAAGGTCGGCGTCGGGATGCCGGTGCAGCTCCTGCTGTCCCACCCGGTCACCTCCAGGCAGGCCCGCGCGGCGGTCGAGCGTTCGCTGGTGGTGGAGATGTCCGAGCCGGTCGAGGGCGCGTGGAGCTGGGTGAGCGACCGCGAGGTGCAGTTCAGGCCGCGCGATTACTGGCCGGTGGGCGAGAAGGTCAAGGTCGTCGCCCACCTGGCCGGGCTGCGGGCGGGCGAGGACCTGTGGGGGACCAGGGACCGCAGCCTGTCCTTCACCGTCGGTCCCCGGCACATCACCAAGGTGGACGCCGACCGCCACCGGGCGGTCGTCACCGCGGACGGCAAGGTCGTCCGGACGATCCCCGTCAGCCTGGGCAAACCCGGCGACGACAGCTACTCCGGCGTCATGATCGCCCAGGAGAAGGCCGCGGAGACCGTCATGGACTCGGCCACCATCGGGGAGCCGGGCGAGTACCGGATCAAGACCAAGTGGAACGTCCGGATGACCTACAGCGGCACCTTCTTCCACGCCGCGCCCTGGTCGACCGGCGCGCAGGGCAACTCCAACGTCAGCCACGGCTGCGTCAACGCCAGCCCCGCCGACGCCCGCTGGTTCTACGACTTCACCCAGCGCGGCGACGTCATCGAGGTCAAGGGCACCTCGCGCAAGCTCCGGTTCGGCAACGGCCCGACCCCGTGGGCCAAGTCGTGGACGGAATGGCTCGCCGGCAGCGCCACGGGCAAGCCCGCGACCGGCTAGACCCCCATCTGGCGGCAGGACCTGCGCGAACATCAGAATGTCGCCTTGCCCGCGGGGGCCCGCACCACGATCATGTCGCCAATGGACGCCGACGCACCCCTGGACTACTACCTGATCTACGCCGCCGACCGTGGCCGCGGAACACTTCCCCTGGGCATCCTGGTCGAGGAGTTCGTGCTCTGCGACGACTACACCGCCGCGGGCATCGACTGCGCGGAATGGACCGCCGAGTGCGGCGAGTGGCGCGAGTCGCCCGGATCCAGCCGGGCCATCCGCGCCGACCCCGCGCTGCGCGACCGGGTGCTGCCCGTGACGCGGCGCGACGCCCGCGAGACCTACTCGATGCTCGGCGGCGGCGCGCTGCCGGAGGAGGCCGAGCTGCGGGCCTTCTTCCAGTACCGCCAGGCGCTCCCCGCCGCGGCCCCTCTCGACCTGGGCGGCTCCCCTTCGGCGCAGACCCGGCGCTACCGCATCCTGTTCGCGGGCGAGCTCGGCGAGCGCGGCCTGGCGAACGTCAGCACGGTCCTGCGCCTGGAGCCGCCGCGGGAGAACCCGCGGGCCAGGATCGCCGGCACCGCCACGGCGACCGCCGCCGGCCACACCTTCACCTGGGAGCTGCGGCGCATCGGCCCAGGCATCGCCTGGTGCCTGGACGTCACCGTACGCCTGAGCGCCGGCCCGCTGGCCGCCATCGGCGCCCTGCTCCACCACCACCGGCAGGCGATCCGCGGCCAGGGCCTGATCCCCGTGACCATCGAACGCTTCGCCTGACCGGGGGGGCCGGCCCGCCCATCGGACTGCCCCGCACGGACGGCCGCGCCTCCCATGGGCTGGCGCGTGAGGCGACGACCGCGCCGGGGAAGGTCTTGTCCTCGCTCGCCTCCAGCACGTTCGCCGACAACCGGTAGACGTCGGCGAGGGCGGCGGGCGGCCGGCGCAGCCCGGCGCCCTAGGCCGCCCAGCCTGCCTCGAACGCGGCGCGGGTGGACTCGAACGGCCGCGCCGCCGCCGCGCCCGCCGTGCGCAACGTGGCTTCGGTGGTGTGTCCGAAGCCCAGCGCGAACGTCACCGCGCCCGAAGCGTCGATCGGCAGCCGGGCGGTGACCACGACATCGCCGCGCTGTCTGCAGAGGAGCCACCCCACCTCCTTGTCAACCCGGCCCACCACCCGTCGAGGTCAAGGAACTTTGGCCTGCCGGGGTGACCGTTTGCCTGTAACAGGCCCCCGTTACGGGTACGATCACCGTCCGAAGGCCGGTCTTCAGCCTGTGACGCGAAGCCCGGCTCTGGGACGACACCGCACCTGGCTTGCCCAGCGTCCGGCGCCTTGGGAGCGACAGAGGTGACCGACAGCACCGCGGGCGAGGGCCCGGCCGACGGGAGACGCGCCCCGTGGCGCCGCGACTTCAACCTCCTGTGGAGTGCCTCGGCGGCCAACCAGCTCGGTTCGACGAACGCCATGCTCGCCGTCCCCCTGCTCGCCCTGTCGCTGACCGGTTCGCCGGTGTTCGCCGGCTGGGTGACGGCGGCCGGCACGCTGCCCCGGATCCTGCTGGCCCTGCCGGTGGGCGCGCTGGTCGACTACATGGATCGGCGGCGGGTCATGATCGTCAGCCTGCTGGCCCGCGGCGTGCTCGCCGTGCTGCTGACGGCAGGCGCCTTCGCGACCATGCCGGAGCACGCCGTGCTGCCGCTGGTCGCCGCAGCACAGGGCGTCTGCCTGGTGTTCTTCAGCACCGCGGAGGCGACGGTGGTGCCGCGGCTCGTACCGCGCGAGCACCTGCCGGGCGCGATGGCGAAGAACGAGGCGCGCGTGCACGCGGCGGCGCTGCTCGGCCGCCCGCTCGGCGGCCTGCTGTTCGACCTGCACCGGGCGCTGGCCTTCGCCGTCGACGCGCTGACCTCGTTCCTGTCGGTGTTCGCGCTGCTGCGCATGGCGAAGGACCGGCTCACCCCGTACGGCGTCCCGCCGCGCCCGCGGATCAGAGCGCTGGTGACCGACCTCGGCGACGGCTTCGCCTATCTGCGCAGGGAGCGATTCCTGGTGCCGGTGCTGGTCGTCTGCGCGCTGGCCAACTTCTTCTTCCAGACGCTCGCCCTCGTCCTCATCCTGCTCGCGCACCAGCAGCGGCTGCCGAGCCTGCTCATCGGCTGCCTGATCGCGGCCACCGGGTTCGGCGGCGTCCTGGGCTCGTTCACCGCGTCGCGGCTGCAGAGCAAGGGGCGCACCAGGGGCGTGATTGTGACGTGCGTGTGGTCGTGGCTGATGCTGACCGCGTTCGTGGCGCTGGTCGACCACGACAGCGTCGTGTTCGTCGCCGTCGTGCTGCCGCTGGCCTGGGGCGGCATCGGCTTCACCGGCGCGCACATCAATGTCGCGCTCGCGGTCTACCAGGCCGACGAGGTGCCGAAGGAACTGCTGGGCAGGGTCACGGGCGCCGGGCGTTTCCTCTCCGGCGGCGCCGTCCCCCTGGGGGCGCTGTCGGCCGGCTACCTGATCGCCGTGTGGGGCACCAGGGGCGCACTCGTGCTGGTGGCGGTGGCCATCGGCGTTCTGGCCGTCGTCCTGACGCTCATGGTGACCTCGCTCGGGCACGGGCTGGGCCGCCGGTGGCGCGCGGCCGTCAGCCGGGCGGCACGGCGAGGTCGGAAGGGGGCGGCGCGGGCGGGAAGACCTCTGCGCTCAGCGCGCGCAGCGCCCGTTGCAGGGCCACCTCAACCTCCTCCCCGGCCACAACCGGACTTGATACCGAACGGGCGTGCCCGAACGCCCTGGTGACGGCCGCGCTGAGCTGCCCGATGCGATCGCGCGCGCCCTCCGGGCACAACGGCCACAACCGCTCGACCGCCACCGCCGCCGCCAGGTACTCCACCCGCGCCTGCCGGAACTGCCCGGGCAGGTCCTCGCCGTCGAGGCGAGCATCTCGATCGGTGCGCATGTCGAGCGAGATGCTCACGGTCAGTCCGAATCGCAGCACCGCCGATTGCGCGTCGGCGAACGCCGTGCGCAGAGTCTCGGCACTCGCGTCCTCCCGGTCGGCCTGGCGCTGTTCGGCGGCGGCCCTGGTGGCCTGCTTGGCCTTCAGCCGCTCGGTCACCGTCGCCCAGCCGGCGCCCGACAGCGCGGCCAGCACGGCAGATCCACCGGTGATGAGGGCCACCAGGGCGGTGTCGGGCATCACGAGCCCGCGAGCAGCTTCCTAGCCGTACGCCGCTGGTGCTCAGGGAGCGGCGGGCGCCGGGCCGTCATGGCGCGGTCGGCCAGCTCCGTCGCCCTGGTGACGTCGCCGGTGAGCTTGTGAACGCGGGCGGCGCGCAGCAGCACGGGACCGCTCTCCTCGGCCTCCTTCAGCGCCTCCTCGGCCTCGTCGAGGGCGTCACCGAGGTCGTGGGCCACCTCGGGGCGGGTCAGGCTGGCCATCGCCAGCGCGCGGGCCGCCTTGGTCGAGGGCGCGGGCCGGCCGCCGCGCAGCTGCCGCATGTCCCGCAGGGCCGACTCGGCGTCGCCGAGGTCGGCCAGGAACTCCCCGCGCGAGCGCCTGGCCTCGGGCGTGTCCGCCTCGCGGTTGAGCACGTCGCTCAGCACGGCGAGGGCGGCGTCCGGTTGCCCGGCCTCCCACAGGGCCTGGCCGAGTGCGGTCTGCACGATGAGATCGTCCGGAACCCGGCCGACGGCGGCGCGCAGCTGCTCGACGGCCAGCCCCGGCCTGCCCTGGGCCAGGACGACGCGGCCGACCGCCGTCATCAGCCAGCCGACGGCAGCGTTGTCGCCGACGGCCTCGAAAAGCCGGGCCGCGGCGCGGTAGTGCTCGATGCTCTCCTCGAGCAGCCCCTGGTCGTAGTCGATGTTGCCGGAGAGCGTGTCGATCTCGGCCCGCAGCCGCAATGCCTGTGGCGGGCAGGTCTGGGCGGCCTCGTGGACGAGCCGGCGGGCGCGTTCGGGATCACCCTCGTCGCCGGCGCGTTTGGCGGCGCGTAACCGGGCCGCCGGGTCGGGGGGGGACTGCGGCCACATGGCGACGTCGAGCTGCCTGAGCGGGGCCAGCATCCGGGGGTGGCGGGGGCCGTGCATCGGCAGGCCGTTGCATTTGGGCGAGCTGACCAGGTAGCGGTCCTCCAGGGCGTTGAGCACGACCGCGCCCACGTCCGCGACCGGGTCGGACAGCCTGCCGTACTCGTGCAGGATGTCCCGCCGGAACCAGGACATGAGGCGGCCGGGAGGTAACAGATAGTCGGTGGCGATCTCGGCCAGCGTCTCGGCGCAGAATTCGCGTACCGCCCGGTCGGCCGCGGTGTCCAGCTCCGTCAGCAGGAACCGGTCGCGGTCCGGCGGATCGCCCCACAGGCGGGCCCCGGCGGCCTGCAGAAGCAGCGGGTCGACCTCGTCGGCGGCGGGCCAGGACCGGCCGGTGTCGTCGCGGACCGTGCGGATCTCGTCGACCAGCTCCTCGACCTTGTCCGCGGCGGCGCCGTCGCCGGTGGACTCGGCCGACAGCCGCATCGCCTCGACGGCGTGCGCCCGGGTGAACGGCGGCAGCGCCAGCTCCTGCGGTTCTCGGACCGCGTAGCGCCTGAGCACGTGCCGCAGCTCGTCGAGATGGTCGGTGCGGACCGACAACAGCAGGCGCAGGTCGGGGCGCTGGGACAAGGACCCCAGCAGCTCGTCGAAGAAGCTCTCCCTGAGGTGCTCGTACGGGTCGGGCAGCCGCAGGAACGTCTCCACCTGGTCGACGGCGGCCAGCGTCGGCCCGGCGACGCCGTCGTTGCGCTGGAGCCTGCGCAGGAAGTCGCTCAACGACAGGCCCGCGAAGCTGGCCAGCGAGCCGCCGCCCGACCACGACGAGAGCAGCGCGATCACGTACGGGTTGTGCTCGGGTAGCGCGGCGGCTGGCCAGACGCGGGTGGAGCGGGCCAGGCCCACCGGTAGCACGCGCGCCCGCTCGTTCCTCAGCGAGGGGATCACGGCGGCCCGCAGCAGCGAGGTCTTGCCGGCGCCGGCCGCGCCGTGCAGGATCGTCAGCCGGTTGCCCTGCCACATGCCGGCCAGCTCCGCGGCCTCAGCGGACCGTCCGAAGAACAGGGCCCCGTCGCCTTCGTCGAAGGGACGAGCTCCGACGAAGGGACCGCGTCGGGGGCCGGAAGCAGTCATGGGACCAGACCTCACTCACCGAGGACGACGTCGTATTCCTTTGTGGCCCGGGACCGGACTGCGGAGGCGCCCGCCCCGGTCAATGCCGCAAGACGCGTGTGGCGGCGAGCCTCCTGAATAATTCCGTCCGGTTTCGAACTCAACGTCCGGCTGTCGCCGCTGCACGATTCTCGATGGCTCCCCATGATATGGCATCGCCATGGACGGTGCCCCGTTTTCGGGTTCGCCGAAACCCGGGGAATGATCTCCCGCCGGGCCTCGGCGAATCGGTTCGTGATTACGGATTGCCCGGCCGGTACGGCACCGGCGTGCTGTTGTCGAAGGCGGCGAACACCTCGTCTTCCCTCGGGCCCGACTCGAGCAGCTCGAGTAACTCCAGTGCGATCACGGAGTTCCCCAGCCGTTCGAGACGGGCAGGTGAGAGTGCGGACAAATCAAGAAGATCCTTGTGGTGCGTGACGACCTGCGGTGCCATGGGCGCTCCCTCGTCGGCTCTGGCCTGCCCGCAGCGTTCCCCGTCCGGATGACCGGCCCGTCCGGAGCGAAGTGCTCAACAGGCTTGATCCCACAGTGGCCGAATTCGGCGGGCCCGCCAATAGTCGGGGAATTAGTGCCGTCCTGAACAGGGCATTGACGGTCGCCGTTATCGGCCGGGTAGTACGGGACCCGCCGGACCGCTACCATGACAGTCTGTCGTTTTATCTTGCCCTATTCCGGAAAACGATTTTCTATTCCTGCACCAGCACCCCGTGAAGACACGGACAGAAGGGCGGGCACGTGACGTTTCCAGAGCCGTCCGCCGCACTGCGCGCAGTGAGCGACTTTCCCAATGTCTGGAAGGTTCCACCCAGGAACAAGAACTTCACCGGCCGGGAGGAGCTGCTGTCCAGGCTGCGTGACAGCATTCTCCAACAGCCCACCGCGGTCGTGCCGAACGCCCTTCAGGGCTACGGCGGCGTCGGCAAGACGCAGGCCGCGATCGAATACGCCTATCGCTTCCGCGAGGAGTACGACCTCGTCTGGTGGATCCCCTCCGACCAGCCCGGCTTGGTGCGCTCGACGCTGGCCCAGCTCGCGCCCCAGCTCGGCCTGCCGGGCCCGACCGCGACGGGCATCGACGAGGCGGCCAACGCCGTCCTGCAGGCGTTGCGCCGCGGCGAACCGACCCGCCGCTGGCTGCTGATCTTCGACAACGCCGACGAGCCGGACGACATCAGGGAGATCGTGCGTCCCGGCCCGGGGCACGTCCTGATCACCTCGCGCAACCATCGCTGGGAGAGCGTCGTCGACACCGTTCCGGTGGACGTCTTCCCGCGGCGGGAGAGCGTCGAGTTCTTCCAGAAGCGCCTGCGCAGGGCGATCAGCGAGTCCGTCGCCGTCGAGCTGGCCGAGGCGCTCGGCGACCTGCCGCTGGCACTGGAGCAGGCGGCCGCGCTGCAGAGCGAGACGGGCATGGCGCCGGAGGAGTATCTCAAGCTGCTTCAGGAGCACACCAGTCAGCTGCTGAGCAAGGGCAAGCCCTCGGAGTACCCGGTCTCCATGACGGCCGCGTGGGGGCTGTCGGTGAACAAGCTCAAGGAGAACCTGCCCGAGGCCATGGAGCTGCTGCGCTGCTGTGCCTTCTTCGGGCCGGAGCCCATCCCGCGCTCGGTGCTCGTCCCGGTCAAGGGGGCAGTGCGCCCGGTGATCGCCGAGCTGCTCGCCGATCCCATCAAGCTCAGCGGGGCCATCGGCACGCTGGCCAAATACGCCCTGGTGCGGGTCGAGGCCGAGGCGAGCGGTCAGGCCGGTGGCCAGCGCGGCCCAGGGCGACCGGCCACCCTCCAGGTCCACCGCCTGATCCAGGCCCTGCTGCGGGAGGAGCTCGAACCGGAGGTCCAGGAGGAGATCCGCGCGGAGGTCCACTCACTTCTCGTCGGCGCGGTGCCGCAGGCTCCCGACGACCCGGCCAACTGGCCGCGCTACGACGCGCTGCTGGCCCACGTCCGGCCGGCGAGGGTGGCCGAGAGCCGAAGGGACGAGGTCCGCGACTTCGCGATCAAGATGCTCACCTACCTCAGCTCCTCCGGGAACTTCGCCGCGACCGGCAGCCATGTGGCGACGTTCCTCGAGCGCTGGACGCACGACTCCGGCATGGACAACCGGCACGTGCTCCAGGCCAAGCGCCTGCAGGGGGACCTCTATCGCGAGCAAGGCCGCTACGCCGAGGCCTACGAGCTCAACCAGTCCACCCTGGTCTCCATGCGCGCGGCGCTCGGCGAGGAGGAGCGCGACACCCTCATCCTGCTCAACGGCATCGGCTCCGACCTACGCGCGCAAGGCCGCTTCATCGACGCCAGGGAGCACGACGAGGAGTCGCTGCGCCTGCACAGGAAGGTGCTGGGGCCCGACGACGTCATCACGGTAAGGGCGATCAACAGTCTGGCCCTCGACTACGGCCTCACCTCCGACTACGTCCGTGCCAAGGAGCTTCTCCTGGAGGCGCTGCGCACGGCCCAGGGAGGGGAGACCGCGGTCACCCGCGGCACCGAGCTCAACCTGCGCACCGGCCTCGGCCGCGTGGTGCGGCTGTGCGGCGACTACCGTCAGGCGGTCGACGTCTGCGACGACGCGCTGATCTTCGGCCGCGAGTTCTTCGACGCCAACCACCCGCGCATCCTGCTGGCCCAGAAAGACCTGGCCATCGCCCTACTGCGGTCGGGAGAGACCGAGGACGCCCTGCTGCAGGCCATCGACGTGCACGAGCGCTACGTGCGGCTGTACGGGGTCGACCACCCCAGCACGCTCGCCGCCGCCACCTGCCTGTCCAACTGCAACCGCGCCAACGGCAACGTGGAGCAGGCCTACGAGCTGGCCTTCGACACCATGAACCGCTACCCGCGGATCTACGGCGCCGACCATCCGTACAACCATGGCTGCGCCAGCAACGTGGCCCTGTTGCACCGCGTGCTCGGCGACCCGCAGGCGGCGCGTGAGCTGAACAAGAAGGCGCTCGACGGCATCGAGCGCAGGCTGGGCCGCGACCACCACTACTACCTGCTCATCGCCGTCAACTACGCCAGCGACCTGGCCGTGCTGGGCGACCTCAAGAACGCCTGCGAGATCGGCGCGGAGGCCCATCAGCGCCTCAGCGCCCTGGTCGGCGCGCGCCACCCCACGGCCCTGGCAGCGGCGGCCAACCTGTCGGCCGACCTGGAGGCCGCTGGACAGCGGGAGGAGGGCAGAGCGCTCTTCGACGAGACCATGCGGTCCTACCTGGAGACGCTGGGCCCCGAACACCCCGACACCCGGGTGGCCGGCGAGCGGCGCCACCTCGACTGCGACTTCGACCCGCCACCGGTCTGACCAGGCCGAGCCCCGCTCACCCCCCGGGCGCGAGGAGCTCGGGGGTGCGCGGGTCGGCTCTGGTCAGGTCGGCCACGTCGTCGGTCACGGTCCGCCGGATGTGGCTGATCAGCCGGTACAGGTCGCGGCAGTAGACCGACGGGTTCCGGAATCCGCTGCCTGGCCGGTACCGGTGGGGATAGAGCCCGCCGCCGCAGATCCTGGCCAGTTCGCAGGCGGCGCACTCGTCCGACAGCGCCCGCGCGCCGATCTGCCGGGCCGCGATGGAGGGCAGGAGCAGCGCCGCGTCGAAGGAGTCGCGGAAGGTGTGCAGCAGCGTGCCGGCCGCTCCGTCGTAGGCGGACTTGAGCGTGTCGACCTGTTCGATGCTGCCGTCGGTCTCGATGACCACGACCGCCACCGGCGATAGGCCGATCCCCTCGCTCCTGGACGGCCGCCCGCAGACCAGCCGGATGATCTGGCTGAACATGCGGATCTGGGTCTCCCGCTCGGGCGCCCGGTACCAGCGGTCGAAGACGGCCACCAGCCAGTCGCCGTAGGGCGAGCCGGCGGCCGACCAGCCGGGCGGGGGAGTCGTCCAGTTGCCGTGCGGCAGCAGGAAGTCCAGCACCGGCGGGCGGAACCGGAGCAGCGCCTCGTAGGTCGTGACCGGGTCGTTGGCCAGGTCGAGGGTGCACAGCAGGCCGCCGAACAGGTGGCGGTAGGCGGGCGTCGTCAGGCGTTCGATGCCGGCCCGCACCTGCTCGTAGCTGCCCCGGCCGGAGGCGTTGCGGCGGTGGCGGTCGTGCCCCTCCTTGTCGCCGTCGAGGCTGACGCCCACGTAGACGTCCAGATCGGCGAACAGGCTCAGGAAGCCCTCGTTGAGCTGGACGCCGTTGGTCTGCACGCGGGCCACCAGCTCGACGCCGGACGGCAGCGCCGAGCGCAGGGCGGTCAGCGCATAGCGCATGTGGTCGACGCCGACCAGCAGGGGCTCGCCGCCGTGCAGGATCACCTCGACGCTGTCCAGGCCGTTGGCCTCGGCGTGCTCGGCGATGCGGGCGGCCACGCGGTCGATGGTCGGGCCGGACATGCGGCGTGGCTGGCGGCGCCAGCTCTGGTCGGCCATCTCGTACATGTAGCAGTAGTCGCACGCGAGGTTGCAGCGGCTGTGGAGCTTGAGTATGAACTGCCTGAACGGGGTGGGCCGCCACCCCGACTCCAGCAGTCTTCCCACATCGAGATCTGCGGGCCATTCGGCTTCGCCCACGCTGATCAGCTCCCGGGGCTGCGACGAAGCTCGGTGCCCGAGCTCGTTCATCCCCGTGCCGGATTCCCGCCAGAGTAGATCATCAAACCGCGCAAGTGGGGACCGTCGTTTCCGGAAGGGAACCGTTCCCCGAGTTTCATGTAAAGCCAGTAGGAAATGTTGACTTAGCGTCCTGGGTTCCGTACCTTCGTAGGCATGAGCCAGGGCCTCTACCTGACCCGGCGCCCGCACGTGGACCACGGCCACGTCGCCAGCGCGCAGTGTCGCTGATCACGCACCTCCGGCAGACCTCCCAACCCCCTGCGCAGTTCTCCCCAGAGGAACTCATCGTGATCAACATCAGACGTGCACTCCTCGCCGTGCTGCTCGCGACCGTGACCGCCGGCTGCGGCGCGGCCGAGGGCTCGGCGAGACCCGGCGAACCGGAGGTGAAGGAGCTTCGCTACCAGGGCAGCGCGGGCACCGTCACCTTCCCCGAACTGGCCGCGGAGCTCGGCTACCTCGGCGACGTCAAGCTCAAGTGGGTGGGCAACACCACCTCGGGGCCGCAGGACATCCAGTCCGCGGCCACCGGTCAGACCGACTTCGGCGGCGCCTTCGACGGCGCCGTCATCAAGCTCAAGGCGGCCAAGGCCCCGATCAAGGCGGTGATCGGCTACTACGGCTCGGACGAGAAGTCGTTCAACGGCTACTACGTCAAGGACGACAGCCCCATCAGGACCGCCCGCGACCTCATCGGCAAGAAGATCGGCGTCAACACCCTCGGCGCCCACCACGAGGCGGTGATCAAGGAGTATCTCAAGCGTCAGGGGCTGACGCCGGCCGAGATCGAGCAGGTCCAGCTCGTGGTCATCCCGCCGGTCAACACCGAGCAGGCGCTGCGGCAGGGGCAGCTCGACGTCGGCACGCTCGGCGGCGTGCTCAAGGACAAGGCGCTCGAACGCGGCGGGCTGCGTCCGCTGTTCACCGACGTCGAGCTGTTCGGGCCGTTCACGGCCGGGGCCGTCGTGCTGCGCGAGGACTTCATCGCCAGGAACCCCGGCACCGTCAGGACCTTCGTCGCCGGCTTCGCCAAGGCCATCGCCTGGGCGCAGACCCGCCCGCGCGAGGAGGTCGTCGCCAAGTTCGAGCAGATCATCGCCAAGCGCGGACGCAACGAGAGCACCGACGTCGTGAAGCTCTGGAAGAGCACCGGCATCGCGGGCAAGGGCGGTGTCATCGACAGCCGGGAGTTCCAGCGGTGGATCGACTGGCTCCAGCGCGAGGGCGAGATCCGTCCTGGCCAGGTCAAGGCCACCGACCTCTACACCAACGAGTTCAACCCCTACGCGAACGGGAGCGGCTCATGACCGCCACGATCAGCGAGACCGGCGTCCAGACGAAGATCGGCATCCGGAACGTCTCCAAGGAGTTCACGGTCAGGGACGCGGGCGAGCCGTTCACCGCCCTGTCCGGGATCGACCTGGACGTCCGCGAAGGGGAGTTCCTCACGCTCGTCGGGCCGAGCGGTTGCGGCAAGTCCACCCTCCTCGACCTGGTCGCGGGCCTCGCCGAGCCGACGTCGGGCCAGATCGTGGTCAACGGCGCGCCCGTCACCGGGCCCGGCCTCGACCGGGGGATCGTCTTCCAGCAGTACGCGCTGTTCCCCTGGCGCACCGCGCTGGCCAACGTGGCCTTCGGGCTGGAGGCAAAGGGCGTGCCCAGGGCCGAGCGTACGGAACGGGCGCGGCGGCACCTGGAACTGGTCGGCCTGTCCGGCTTCGAGGACCGCTACCCGCACGAGCTGTCGGGCGGCATGCGCCAGCGCGTCGCCATCGCCCGCAGCCTGGCCTTCGACCCCGACGTCCTGCTGATGGACGAGCCCTTCGCCGCGCTCGACGCGCAGACCCGCGAGTCGCTCCAGGAGGAGCTGCTGCGCATCTGGCAGCACACCCGCAAGACCGTCGTGTTCATCACGCACGGCATCGACGAGGCCGTCTACCTGGGGCAACGCGTCGCCGTGATGACCTCCAGGCCGGGCCGGATCAAGGAGATCATCGAGGTGGACTTCGACTCGCGCGAAGGCGACCTGCGGGCCGATCCGCGCTTCGGCGAGTACCGGCACCACGTGTGGGGGCTGCTGCGCGACGAGGTCGCCGCGGCGCAGGTGCAGGAGCGGAAGGCGGCGATCCGGCATGACTGACGCCCGCGCCGACACGCGGCCCGAGGGCGACGTCCACTGGTACGACCTCCCCGACGACGACCCCGACCCCCACGACGAGCCCGGCCCCCATCACCACCACGGCCCCGCGACCGGGGACGAGCCCGCCGCCGTCCGGCCCACCGAGGGGGAGGACCGGAAGAAGGCGTCACCCGCGGCGCGGAGACGGACGGGCGGGCCGGTGCGACGCGCGGGCGGGGCGGTGCGGCGGGCGGGGCGGAACTCGGCCGCGATCCTGCTGCTCCTGGCCGCCTGGGAGGCGCTGCCCCGCCTCGGCGTGGTGGACCCCGTGTTCGTGCCCCCGCTGTCGGAGAGCCTGGCCGCCGGCGCGGACCTGCTGCTCACGGGCCGGCTCCCGGAGCACCTGGGGGCGTCGCTGGCGCGCTCGCTGTCCGGGTTCGGGCTGGCGATCGTGCTGGCCATCCCGCTCGGGCTGCTGATCGGCTGGTACAAGCCCGTCGCCGACTTCCTCACGCCGCTGCTGGAGGTGTTCCGCAACACCTCGGCGGTCGCGCTGCTGCCGGTCTTCACGCTCATCCTCGGCATCGGCGAGACGACGAAGGTGGCGTTCGTCCTGTACGCCTGCTCCTGGCCCATCCTGCTCAACACCGTCAGCGGCGTGAAGACCGTCGAACCGCTGCTGATCAAGTCGGCCCGGTCGATGGGCCTCGGCCCGGTGCGGCTGTTCCAGAAGGTGATCCTGCCGGCCGCCGTGCCCGCCATCTTCACGGGGGTGCGCCTGGCGGGCGCGTACTCGATCCTCGTCCTGCTGTTCGCCGAGATGGTCGGCGCCAAGGCCGGGCTCGGCTACCTCATCCTCGACGCCCAGTCCAGCTTCCGCATCCCCGACATGTACGCCGGCATCATCACGATCTCCGTGGTCGGCCTGCTGTTCAACCTGCTCCTGATCGGCGTCGAGCGCCGCTTCTCCACCTGGAGGACCACGTGACGAGAAAGCTCCACCTGAACGCCTTCCTCATGGGCGTCGGCCATCACGAGGCCGCCTGGCGGCACCCCCGCACCGAGCCGAGCCGCCTGACCGACGTCCGCCACTACCAGGAGCTGGCCAGGATCGCCGAGCGCGGCAGGCTCGACTCGCTCTTCCTCGCCGACGGCGTGGCGCTGCAGGGCGACGTCCGGCACAACGCGCTCGGCGGGCTGGAGCCGCTCACGCTGCTGGCCGCGCTCGCCTCGGTGACCGACCACATCGGCCTGATCGCGACCGTCTCCACGACGTACAACGAGCCCTTCCACGTGGCGCGCAAGTTCGCCTCCCTCGACCACATCAGCGGCGGACGGGCCGGCTGGAACATCGTCACCTCCGCCAGCGAGGCCGAGGCGCTCAACTTCGGCGTCGAACGCCCCACGCACGCCGCCCGCTACGCCAGGGCCGACGAGTTCCTGGAGGTCGCCGGCAAGCTCTGGGACAGCTGGGAGGACGACGCCATCCTGGGCGACCGCGCCGGCGGCCACTACGCCGACGCCGGCAAGATCCATCCTGTCGAGCACATCGGCCGCCACTTCGCCGTCCGGGGGCCGCTGAACACCTCCCGTTCCCCGCAGGGCCGTCCGCTGCTGGTGCAGGCCGGGTCGTCGGAGGACGGCAAGGAGTTCGCCGCCCGGCACGCCGAGGCCGTCTTCACCGCCCAGCAGACCCTGGAGGAGGGCCAGGAGTTCTACAGCGACCTCAAGCGGCGGGTGGCCGCCCACGGCAGGCAGCCCGGCGACGTGCTCGTCCTGCCGGGCATCTCGCCGATCATCGGCTCGACCGAACGGGAGGCGCTGCACCTGGAGAAGGAGCTCGAAGACCTGATCATCCCCGCCTACGGCCTGGCCCAGCTCTCCCACCTGACCGGCATCGAGCTGACCGAGGACGACCTCGACCGGCCGCTGCCGGACGTGGCCGTCGAGACCGAGGGCGCGCAGAGCCGGCGCAAGCTCGTCATCGACCTGGCCAGGCGGGAGCGCCTGACGGTCAGGCAACTGCTCAACCGGCTGGCCGGCGGCCGCGGCCACCGCGTGGTCGCCGGGACGCCCGAGCAGATCGCCGACCAGCTCCAGGAGTGGTTCTTCACCGGGGCCGCCGACGGCTTCAACATCATGCCGCCGCTGCTCCCGTCGGGCCTGTCCGACTTCGTGGACCACGTCGTGCCGGAGCTGCAGGTCAGGGGCCTGTTCCGGTACGAGTACGAGGGCCGTACCCTCCGCGACAACTACGGCCTGACCCGGCCCGTCTCCCGGTACGCCGCCGGGCTGGCGGCGGCGGTGGCCGGATGAGCGTCGTCGCGCTGGTCGGCAACCCCCGCGAGGGCTCCAGGACGCGGACCGTGGCCGTGGAGGCCGCCGAGGCCGTCGCGCGGCGGCTCGGCCTTCCCGGCGTGCACGACGTGATCGACCTGTCGGCGCTCGGGCCGCACCTGCTCGCCCCCGGGCCCGCGCCCGGCGTCGAGGTGGCGCTGGAGCTGGTCGCCGAGGCGCGGGTGCTGGTGGTGGCCAGCCCCACCTACAAGGGCACGTACACCGGGCTGCTGAAGGCGTTCCTCGACCGGTTGCGGCCGGAGGCGCTGGCCGGGGTGGTGGCGTTGCCGCTGCTGGTCATGGGTGATCCGAAGCACGCGCTGGCGGTCGAGGTGCACCTGCGGCCGCTGCTGGTGGAGCTGGGCGCGACCGTGCCGACGCCGGGGCTCGCGGTGCTGGAGTCCCAGCTCGCCGTACGGGAGCCGCGGCTGCCCGCACTGGAGTCGCGGCCGCCCGGGCTGGAGGAGCTCCTGGGCCGCTGGGCGGAGCGCGTCGCCCCGCAGGTGGCCGCAGCCCTCGCGGTCGGCCACCCGGCCCCCGCCTGAGGCACGCCGGGCCCCCGCCTGAAGGACGCCGGGCCCCGCCTGAGGGCGTGGGCCGCTGTCTGAGGGCGGTGGTGCCACTCGCCTGAGGGCGGGGGCCCGGGTGGGAGCGGGCGGGCGGGGGCGCGGGGTCAACGCCAGTCGCCGGACTGGAGCGCCCCCGCCGCCTGCGGTCCCATCGTGACCAGGCCGCCGTCCACGAACACCGACGAGCCCGTCATGTACGAGGCGGCCGGCGAGGCCAGGAAGGCGATGACCGCGGCCACCTCCCGGGCGTCGCCCGGCCGCGGGATCGGGTACCCCGGACGGCTCCCGGCCCGCGGCGGCCGGTCCTCCTGCCCGGTCATCGGCGTGGCGATCTCGCCGGGCGCGACCGTGTTCACCGTGATGCCGTGCGCGGCCAGCTCCAGCGCCAGCACCCGGCTGAGCAGCTTCAACCCGCCCTTGGCCGCGCAGTACGGCCCCGCCCCCACCCTCGGGTACTCCTCGTGCACGCTGGTGACGTTCACGATCCGGCCGCCGCGCCCCTCGGCGACCATCCGCCGGGCCGCCCGCTGCGCGCACAGGAACGGCCCGTCCAGGTCCACCGCCAGGACCGAGCGCCAGCGCTCGTAGTCCATGTCGAGCAGCGGCTCCGACGACCCGGTGCCGGCGTTGTTGACCAGCACGCCGAGCCCGCCCAGATCCCCGGCCAGTTCGTCGACGACGTGCGCGGCGCGTACCGGGTCGGTCAGGTCGTGGCGGCGCACGGCCGCCGCCTTGCCCGCGTCCCGGACCAGCGCGGCGGTCTCCCGGGCGCCGTCCTCGTCCTCGTGGTAGGTGATCCCCACGTCGAACCCGTGCTCGGCCAGCAGCACGGCGGTGGCCTTGCCGATGCCGGAGTCGCCGCCCGTCACAACGGCGACCCGGTCGTAGCTGTCGCTCATGCCGTCCCCCTGCCCCGCACCCCGGCGCCTAACGCGGCCGTCTCACCAGGGGGCGGGGGCCGGTGGGGGGACGGCTGGAGGGCGGTCGTCGCAGGTGAGGGTGTTGGGCAGGAGCCAGGGGGCGAGCCAGCCGTCGTTGCCGCCGCCATCCGTCAGCGCGAACTCCGAGCCGTCCGGGGTGAAGTGGAAGGTGCCGCAGTTGTTCACCGGGACCGCGCCCACGTTGCGGGCGTCCACGTTCTCGAAGGCGGCCGAGCCGGCGGCGCGGGCGCTGAGCACCGAGGTGCCCGTGCCGTCCACCCGGACGTCCTTGAAGCGCAGGCCGGTGATGGAGTAGAGGTCCTTGACGGGCCAGTCGGCGACCAGCATGACGGCGTTGTAGGTGTTGTCCAGGTAGTGGTCGCCGGTCACCCGGATGTCGGCGTCGATGTCCCGCTCCAGGGCGTAGAACCAGATGGCGCCGAGGCCGATCTTCCAGTTCAGCTCGTACGTGCCGGCCCGCACGGTGGTGTTGCCGGTGATGTCCAGGCGGCCGGTGAACGGCTCGGCGCCGAAGCGGGAGCCGACCTGCAGGGCGCTGCCCTCGCGGACGGGGTCGGCGATCAGGTTGGCCGAGACCGTGTTGTCCGTGCCGCCGTAGATCGCGATGCCGTTGGCCAGCACCGGCGTCTGGACCGTGTTGTGGTCGAACGTGTTGCGCGCGTCCGCCGCCCGCTCCGACCACATCGCCAGGCCGTCGTCGCCGGAGTTGCGGACGAAGTTGTCCGACACGACCGTGCCGGTGACGCCGGTGTGCAGGTTGAGCCCGTCGGCGATCTGGTCGGCGATCACGTTGCCGGTGACGCGGGTGCCGCTCATCGGGCCGTCGAACCAGATGCCGACCTTGGTGTGGTGGAGGTACAGGCCCTCGATCGTGAAGTCGCTCATCGCGCCGCCGATGCCGTTGACCTGGTCGGTGTCCACGCGCTCGCGGACGTCGCCCTCGATGGCGAACCCGGACAGGTGCACATTGCGGCTGCCGCCGTCCGCGGCGTCCTTGCCGTAGAAGCCGACACCGGTGTGGACGGACCCGTCGGGCGCCGGGGCGTCCAGGGCGACCTCGCGGCCCTTGATGATCGTGTACCAGCTGCCGGCGCCGGTGATCGTCACGTCGTCCACGACGATATGCCGGTTGACCTGGTACGTGCCGGGCGGGACGTACACCTTGAGATGGGCGCGCCTGGCGAAGGCGACGGCCCGGTCGAAGGCGGCCGACGACTCGCGGCGCCCGGACGGGTCGGCGCCGAAGGCCAGCACGTTCGCCGCGACCGGCTCGATCCGCGGCGGGGCGACGAGCTCGGAGTCGAGCAGGTCGATGACCGTCCAGGCGGCTCCGGCGCCCGCCGTCAGCCGGATCCGGTCGCCCGCCCGGTAGGTGCGCCCGAGCAGCAGGCGCTGCTCGTCGTAGAAGTGACTGGGCCGGAACGGCTTGGCGATCGCCGGGGCCGGGGTGGTGGCGCTGGGCACGCAGGAGCACTCGGTGATCCACCAGTCGGGGTGCAGCAGGTCGGCGCCGGGGTCGTCGGTGAACGGGTACTGGTTGTACAGCCAGGAGTACTGCGAGGTCAGCGTCATGGTGGCCCGGTGGCGGCCGTTGACCGCGACGTCGAGCGGCGCGGTGATGCCGCCGCCCGCGGGCGCGTCGGGGATGCTGTAGCGGACCGTGACGGCGTTGGCCGCGGCCGGCAGGGTGAACTCGACGTGCCGGCCGGGCGTCAGCCGGACCGCCCGCCGCCCGGACGCCTCGGCGGGCAGCGTGTACGCCGAGCGGTCGGGGCCGATGACCGTGCCGTCCGTCGGGGCGTTCTCGGCCTCCTGCTCGGCGAAGCCGACGCGCGCGCCCCGGCCGGCGACCAGCGCGGGGTCGAGGGCGGCCCTGGTGACCACGGGCCCCGTCGCCGCGGCGGCTTGGGCGGCGGCCTGCGCGGCGGCCTGCGCGGCGGCCTGCGCGGGGACGGCGAGCGAGGCGAGGGGGAGGCCGAGAGCCGCGGCGAGCACCGCCACGACCCTCCGGGATGTGCTCGTGCCTGACATCCGAAGCTCGATTCTCTCGGGGGGTGAGGTGACAGTAGGACCCCACGACCCCGCGACACAAGGCTCCTGCGAAGGAGTTTCGTAACGTTGTTGTCGAGCTTCGACCGGCTATCGATTTCTTGCGATATTTACGCAAACGGCTTGCAAGCGGTCGTCAGGGGAGCCAGCTCACCCGGCCGTGCAGGGCGGCGTACCCGACGAAGGCCACCACGTCGATCAGCGTGTGCGCGATCACCAGCGGCATCGCGCGCCCCCACCGCTGGTACAGCCGCCCGAACACCAGCCCCATCACCACGTTGCCGACGAACCCCCCGAACCCCTGATACAGGTGGTACGACCCCCGCAACACCGACGACACGATCACCGCGCGCCACGGCCTCCAGCCCGCCTGGTCCAGCCGGTGCAGCAGGTAGCCGCTGACCAGCACCTCCTCCAGCACGCCGTTCTGCGCGGCGGCCAGCAGCAGCACCGGCACCCGCCACCACACCTCCGGCAACTGTCCCGGCACCACCGTCAGGTTGACGCCCAGCGCGTAGACCGCCAGGTAGAAGGCCAGCCCCGTGCCGCCGATGGCGGCGGCGAGCAGCGCGCCGCGCAACGTGTCGCGGCCCGGCTCGCGCAGGTCCACCCCGATCGTCCGCAACGACTCGCCCGACCGCACCAGCAGGTACGCCACCAGCGCCACCGGCGCCACCGAGATCGCGATGTCCACGAGCTGCAACGTCAGGTCCAGCCACGGCCGCCCGGGGGCCAGCGAGCCGACCAGCACGGCGTGCTGCCCCTTCAGCTCCTTGGGCGCGGTCAGCGAGCCGATCAGCCGGACCAGCGACAACACCGCGCTGGCGCCGAGCGAGACCGACAGCACGACGAGGATCTCGGCTCTGATGAGCCTGGGGCCGAGGGCCGGACCGGGGGCGAGTGACTGGGTGTGCATGGGCCGCAGAGTAGCCGCCCAGCGCTCCGATCCGGATAAAGCACCCCTTGTCGGCGGGTCTCCGGGGCCCGGTCAGGGTCATGTCACACTTCCCGTCCCGGGTTCCTCTCAGAGGGCATGAACGACATGATTCTCGTCACCGGCGCCACCGGGACGTTCGGACGCCCGCTGGTCGAACTGCTCACCGCCCGGGGGGCCAAGGTGCGCGCCGTCACCCGATCGGCGGCCGGGGTGCGCCTGCCCGCCGGGGCCGAGGCCGTCGAGGGGGACCCGGCCCGCCCCGAGACCCTCGCCGGCCACCTGGACGGCGTCACCGCCGTCTTCCTGCACCCGCGCGCCATCGGCGACGGGGCGCCCGGCCTGCTCGCCCGTGCCGCCGAGCGCGGGGCGCGGCGGGTGGTGGCCCTGTCGGCGATGAACGTCGACGAGCCCCTCGACGAGCAGCCCTCCCGCTTCCGCGGCGACCGGAACAAGGAGGCCGAGGCCGCCGCCGTGGACAACGGCCTGGAGTGGACCAGCCTGCGCGCCGCCTCCTTCGCCGGGAACGCCCTCCAGGCGTGGGCGCCCCAGATCCGGGCCGGGGACGTCGTCCGGTACGTGCACGCGGGCTTCCAGGAGGTGCCGATCGACGAGCGGGACCTGGTCGAGATCGCCGCCACGACGCTGCTCGGCGGCCACGCCGGACGCCGGCTCGAACTGACCGGGCCCGAGTCGCTGACGCACGCCGCGATGGTGGCCGTGCTCGGCGAGGCGATCGGCCGGCCGCTGCGCTTCGAGGAGATCCCGCCGGAGGACGCTGAGCGGGGCCTGGTCGCGGGCGGTCTGCCGGAGCCGTTCGTCCGCGCCCTGCTGGCCCGTTACGCCAGGTATGCCACGCGCCCCCAGCACCCGGTCACCGGGGACGCGGCCGCGCTGCTCGGCCGCCCGCCCCGAACCTTCGCCGACTGGGCCGCCGCCCACGCCCCGGCCTTCGCCCGCCAGGACCAGCCGGGCGAAGGCCGTTCGCCCGCCCGTCAGCCCCAGGACCACCCCGCCGGAGGCCGGGCGTCCGGCGGGCGGGCGCAGGGCTGACCGGCCGACACCGTCCGGACCGGGGTGCCCCGGTCGTGGCTGGTCTGGCCGATCGGCACGCTGAAGGCGGCCGGCGCGGCGGGGCTGGCGCTCGGCCTGCTGGGCGTGCCCCTGGCGGGGACGGCGGCCGCGGCCGGGCTCGTCCTCTCCTACGTCTGCGCCCTCTGCACGCACCTGCGCGTGGCCGACCGCTCGCCGCAGTTCTACCTGGCGATCGTGTTCCTCGCGCCGGCGGTCGCCACCCTGGTGCTGGACCCGGCGCTGGTGCTGCGGCCCTGAGCGGTCAGCCGCGCTCGGGGACGGCCATCTCGCCGAGCGGCGACCAGTCGTCCTGCGGGACGTTCGCGTTGACGATGCGCGGCGTCTCGGCCAGGTAGCCGGGCAGCACCTGCTGGGCCTGCTTGAAGTGCGCCGACGTCACGTGCGCCGCCCCGGCCGCGTCGTCGCGGAACGCCTCGACGAGGACGTACTCGGCCGGGTCGTCGAGGCTGCGCGACCAGTCGAACCACAGGCAGCCCGGCTCGGCGCGGGTGGCCTCGGTGAACTCGGCCGAGATCTCCGGCCAGCGGTCGGCGTGCTCCGGCAGGACGCGGAACTTCGCGGTGATGAAGATCATGACGGGAACTCCCCAGGTCGGCGGCGTTACGGCACGAGACTAGCCGCCCACCCCCGCCCACCCACGGCGGGGCCTCAGGCGCGTCGCCCGCGGCCTGATCGCACCGCGGGCGGCGCGGGCTCACGCGCGTCGCGTCACCTGATCACACCGCAGGCGGCGCGGGCTCACGCGCGTCGCGTCACTTGATCACGCCGCAGGCCGTGCGGCCGCCCGCGTCGCCCGTGCGGTGGGTGGCCTCGTCGGGGCCGTCGGGGGCGTAGCGGGCGGGGATGTTGGCCAGGTTGTCGGGGAGGGCGTGCACGATGACCGCGCTGCCGTCGGCGTCGGTCAGCTCGCGCAGGCCGAACCGGTCGGTGACGACCGACGCGGCGCCCGACCCGTCCTTGCCGACCAGCAGCGGCGGCAGGTCGCCCGAGTGCCCCGGGTGGACGGCGCCGGCCAGGTCGAGGTGGCCTCCGGCGGTGAAGAAGGGGGAGACCTGCCCGGTCGCGGGATCGACGGCCTTCGGGTCGCACAGGCCCGTCGTGTGGATGTGGAAGCCGTGGAACCCCGGCGTCAGGCCCTTGACCGAGACCGAGACGCGCGCCGTCCCGAAGCCCTCGCGCAGGATGCTGAGCCGCCCGACCGCGACGCCGCGCGCGTCGCGGATGACCACGGGCCGCGGGTCGCCCTGGCGCGCGGCGGTGGCGTCGGCCACCGCGCTCACGCCGATGGCGGCGACCCCGGCGGCGAGCGCGAGGCAGAGCGCCAGATGTGTCCGGCCGAACGTCCGTGCCTTGGGCATGGCGAAACCGTCCCTCGTGAGGCGGAGATGTGCGGACTCATCGAGGGTACGGTCGCGTCGCGCCGCCTGTCGTATAGCTCTTGAGTCACCCGTCGGGGTTATGGACCGGGCGCCGTGGAACCGGCCGGCGCGCCCGCTCAGGGCGTTCGGCCCGCGCCCTGGTCGTCGAGGGCCGGCTCCCCGAGGCCGGTCTCGCCCGCGTCGGGACGGTCGGCCTCCCGGTCGGGACGGGCGGGCGCGCAGGCGTCGCCGCACCCGCCGAAGCGCCCGGTGTCGATCGGCGTGAACCGCGTGGCGGGCACGCCCTTCAGCGCCGCCCTCATCGTGTCGTTCCAGATCGGCCCCGGCAGCGAGGCGCCGGCCACGATGGAGAAGTACCGGCCGCCGATCGTGGTGTTCACCAGCTTGTACCGCTGCGAGCCGCGCGGGTCGCCGATGCTGACCGCGCCCGCCAGGTCCGGGGTGAACCCGGCGAACCACGCGGTGGCGTACCCGTCGGTGGTGCCGGTCTTGCCCGCGGCCGGGCGGCCGATGCCGCCGACGCGGCTCATCGTGCCCTTGGTGAACACGCCCGACAGGATGTGCGCGGTCGCGTCGGCGACGCCGGGGTCGAGCGCCTGCCGGCACGACGGCCGGTACGAGGACGGCCGGCCGGTGGCGGCGTCGGTGATCCTGGTGATGGCCATCGGCGCGCAGTACCGGCCCCGGGCGGCGATGGCGGCGTACGCGGTGGCGACCGTCACCGGGTCGGTCTCGTTGATGCCGAGCGTGAACGTCTCGTACTCCTGGAGCTTGCGGCCGTCGGCGCGGGCGATCCCGAGCGACTTGGCCGTCTCCACCGTCCGGCACAGCCCCACCCGCTGCTCCAGCGCCATGAAGAACGTGTTCACCGAGCCCCACGTGCCGGTCCGCAGGGTCTTGAAACCGGGGGAGCCCTCGTCGTTGGTGACCGTCCAGGACGGGTCGCCGACGCCGGCGCCGGCGCAGTTCTTGAAGGCGGCGGCGGAGGGGGCGTTGTAGCCGTTGCCCACGGTGATGCCGTCGTCCACCTTCATGCCCTGCTTGAGCGCCTCGACCAGGGTGAACGTCTTGAACGTCGAGCCGGCCTGGAAGCCGATCAGCCCGCCGTGCCGCGCGTCGGCCACCGCGTTGAAGGAGATCTGCTTCTTCCTGGCCGAGGAGCCGTAGCCGCGGCTGGCGGCCATCGCCCTGATCGCGCCGGTGCCCGGCTCGACCAGCGCCTCGGCGGCCAGGGCGTTGTCGGTGGCGCTGACGTGCTTCCTGATCGCCCGGTCGGCGGCGGCCTGGGCCTTCGGGTCGAGCGTGGTGTAGATCTTCAGACCGCCCTGCGCGAAGGCGCGTTCCCTGGCCCGCCGGGTGCCGCCGAAGGCCGGGTTGGCCAGCAGCTCGTGCCGGACGTACTCGCAGAAGTACGGGTAATCGCTGTCGCCGCAGCCGTTGGGCAGCCGGACGTCCTTGAACCCCAGCTTCCTCGCCTTGGCCGCGGCCGCCTGCTCCGGCGTGATCCTGCCCAGCTCGGCCATCCGGTCGAGCACCACGTTCCGCCGGGCCAGCAGCAGCGCGCGGGCCTTCTTGCCGCGGCTCGGGTCGGTCGTGTTCGGGTCCTGCACGGCGCCCGCCAGCGTGGCGGCCTGGGCCAGGTCGAGCCGGGAGGCCGGGACGCCGAAGAACCGCCTGGCCGCGGCCTGCACGCCGTTGGCCCCCGCGCCGAAGTAGGCGATGTTGAGGTAGCGGCGCAGGATCTCGTCCTTGCCGTACTTCCGCTCGACGCCCATCGCGTAGCGCAGCTCCTTGAGCTTGCGGGCGTAGCTGGCCTCCAGGGCCTTGTTCTTGTCCTGCTCGGTGTCGGCCGCGTTGAGCAGCACCTGCTTGACGTACTGCTGGGTGATGCTCGAACCGCCCTGGCTGAGCCGGTCGGAACTGAGGTTCTTGACCAGGGCGCGCAGCGTGCCCTCCATGTCGATCGCGCCGTGCTCGTAGAACCGGTCGTCCTCGATGGCGACGACCGCCGTCCGCATCACCTCGGAGATCTGGTCCAGGCGGACGATCTCGCGGTTCTGGTCGTAGAAGCGGGCGATCACGTTGCCGCGGGCGTCGTACACGGTGGAGGTCTGCGCGAGGGGCGGCTCGACCAGCGCCACCGGCTTGAGGTTCAGCTGCTCGGTGGCGGAGACGACCAGCGTGCCGGTGCCGCCGACGGCGGGCAGCGTGATCGCGGCGGTCAGCAACCCGGCCGACATCGCCGCGACCGTGAGCCGGGCGACGTTCGACAGGCGATTGGGCATGCGGGAGCACCTCCGGGCGGGAACAGGGGCAGGCCCGGACATGACAGCACAGGACGAAAGCCGGCGTCCAAGACCGATATCGGCCATCCGGTGATATCGGGATCGATATCACGCCAGCGTACGGGCCACGCGCGAACCCCCGTCGCGCGTGGCCGTCCGGCGGCCGGAGTGCGGCCGGAGTGCGGCCGGAGTGCGGCCGGAGCCGGTCAGAGCAGGGACGGCGCGGCCGGCTGCACCTGGCTCTCGACGTGCTCCTTCAGCCGCACCAGATCCTGCCGCAGCTTGCGCGCGGGATGCGCGCCGAGCAGCCCGGCGATGGCGTGCCCGGCCGCCCCCGCGATGGGGTTGTAGCACAGGTGCACCTGGACGCGCGTCCGGCCGTCGGCCTGGGCGTCCACGCGCAGCACGCCGGTGTGGGCGATGAGCTCGCCGTCGCCGGACTTCCAGGCGATCTCCGCGCCCTCCTCGCGCTTGGTCTCGGTGGCGGTGAAGCGGATGCGCGTCCCGGCCGGGCCCCTGATCACCCAGTGGGAGCGCTGCTCGTCGGCCGACAGCCGGACCTCCTCGACGTCCGGCATGAAGCGCGGGAACAGCGAGTAGTCGCTCACCAGCGGCCACACGGCCGCCACCGGCGCCGCGATCGAGACGGCCGCGTTGACGTCGATCGCCTCGCGACCGGCGTTGACGCCGGTGAGGCGGCGCAGCGGCAGGTTCGTCGCCGCCCGCACGGCCAGCGCGGAGGCGGCGCAGCGGGTGAGCCAGGACAGCGGCCTGGGCAGCTTGCCGGTGACCGCCCAGATCGAGGCCGCCGCCCCGCCCGCGACCAGCCTGGCCGACGGCGACCAGCGCTGCTGCAGCAGCTCGGGCACCGCCTTGCGGCGGCGGCCCTGGCCCTGCAGCCGCGGCGCGTCGGTGCCGTCCCTGTGCACGTGCCAGTTGGTCTCCACCCGCTTGACGCCCGGGATGCGGCGCACCTTCTGGCGGGCGCGCTCGTCCTCGCCCGCGAGCACGTCGCCGGAGAGCGTCACGACGCGCTCGCGCACGTCCACCTCGACGGCGTGCGGGTGGCTGATGTGGCGGCCCAGTTCGGCGCGTACGCGTTCGTGCAGGACGCGGTCGTCGGCCGAGCCGCCGGTCAGGCGGTACCTGGCCGCCGCGGCCGACCCGCGGCCCCGGTTGGACAGGTCGCGGCCGAGCACGCCCAGGCCGTCGCGCACCTCGTGGGTGGCGTGCGAGCCCTTGTCCCGCACGCGGGCGCGGCGCGTCCGGCCCCGGTCCGGATCCAGCAGGTACGTCACCGCGGCCCCGGCGCAGGCGCCGAGCACGGCCGCGACGAACGGGTGCGACCGCCTCCGCGACTCCGTGTGCACGATCTGGATGCGCCGCGGAGCCGGTTGCCGCGATTCCCCGTTGAAGGAGCTGATGCCCCGAAAAGCAGTCGTGCGCATGACCACAATCCCCCTCGCTCGCACTTCCCGCTGGCCGTGGCCTACCCCGCAGGTCACAGCGCTAACGGAGGGCCGTCCGGAGGCGTTGGTCTCCCGCGATACCGGGCAGAAAGCACGATAGGGGATTAAAGGGAGTTCTGGCATGAAGAGCACGGTTCGCACCGCGACGCAGGCGTTCTGGATCGACGCCGGGCACGGCGGGACGCAGGAGCACTACGGCGAACAGCTGCGCAGATGGCGGCACGCGTTCGCGGCCACGGGCGGGGAGCCGGGCGCGAGCGGCGTCACGCTGGACCCGCTGCACTTCGCGCTGGCCGCCTGGGAGGTCGCCACCCGGCCGGTCGCCGACTCGCCGTACGTGCGCACCCACCCCCGGGTCCTGGACGCGGCCTGCCACCGGGCCGAGGACGGCCGCGACCCGCTGGCCGTGGTCGAGCTCGCCGCGCCGCCGCCCGTCCCGCTGCCGGACGGCTGGTCGAGCTGGCGGCGCCAGGGCGAGCAGCCGTACGCGGCCGGCGCGGAGGGCACGCCGACCGTCCTGAGCACGCTGGAGCTGCGCATCCCCCTGTCCGGGAGCCGACTGCCGACGCCCACCCGGCCGCGCGCCGAGGGCCTGCCCAACCTGGACGACGCCCAGGCGTCGCTGGAGGCGTTCGTCGCCGAGCTGAACGCGGCGGTCACCCCGTTCCTGCGCGAGCTGGACGGCGCCGAGGGCGTCTCCGACACCGACGGCGCCACGCTGGTCCAGTGGCTGCGCACGCAGATCGAGGCCGACAAGGCCACCGCGGAGGCGGCGGGCGCCGGCCCCTGGCGCTACCTCACGGCCACCGGCCCGGCCGCCGCCCCGGTACGCCAGGGCGCGGGCGGCGCGCGGCGGCTGGAGTTCGGCGGCGGGCGGACGGTCACCCGCGTCGGCTTCCACGACGACGACCTGCTCCACCCGGTCGAGGCGATCCACATCGCCCTGCACGACCCGGCCGACGCGATCGCCCGCTGCGGCGCCGAGCTGGCACTGCTGAACGAGCACACCCCGCCGCTGTCGGCCGGGGACACCCGGGACACCGGTGACAGCGGGGTCGCCGTCTGCCCGCTGTGCGGCGAGGCGGCCGGCTCCCCCTGCCAGACGCTGCGTCACCTGGCCTACGGCTACCGCCTGCGCCCCGGCTGGCGGCCCGAATGGAGCCCCTCCCGCTGACCGCCCGGCCTGCCGGCGTCCTAGAGGTAGTTGCCCTCGCCCGGGGCGCGGACGCCGTCGGCGCGGGGGAGGGCGCGGCCGGCGTGCAGGCCGAGCTGCTGCTGGCGGGCGGCGGCCTGCTGGAGCTGGAGCCCGGCCTGGATGCCCTGGAAGACGCCCTCCAGCCAGCCCACGAGCTGCCCCTGCATGACCCGGATCTCCATCTCCGTCGGCGTCCCGCCGTTGGGGGTGGGCCGCAGGCGTTCCAGCTCGTCGCGCAGCTCGGGCGCGACCGCCCCGGCGACCTCCTGGATGGCCTGCTCGTAGATGCGGTGCATGCGCTCCCTGGCGCGCTCCTCCAGGTGCACCCCCTTGGCCTCCTCCAGCAGGCTGCGGGCCATCGCGCTCACGCGGAGCAGCCGGGCGGGCTCCTCGACGTTCTCGATGTCCGTCCTCACGGCATCGCGCAGGGTGTGCTGCTCGTCCCCCGATGCTGGATGCGGCGTCGTCGTCATGTCCTCAGTCCTCGTTCACGCAGGTGAGCGGCTCGCTACCGCCAGCAACAGCCCTTCCCGGTGCCCCGCCGTTCACTCGTGGGAGCGGCCGGAATCCTGGGTAGGGGTCACCCTCATGAACCGGCGAGACGACGATCCCGAGGACGAGTTCTTCGCTCCGGTGCTGCGCGAGCCGCCGCCCCCGGACGAGATCAGCCGCTCAGGCGTGGTGAGCGACACCGGCGTGCCCGGCGTGCACGGCGGCGGCGAGGGGGACTGGCCGCGCAAGCCGCCGCCGTCGAACGCGCTCGGCCTGCGCCTGCTGGCCGCCGCGCTGCTGCTGCTCGCCGGGGTCGTGCTGGCGGTGCTCGCGGTGCTGGCCGGACGGCTGCCGCTGGCGCTGCCGCCGGCGATCCTGGCGGTGGCCGCCGCCGCGTACCTGGTGGTGTTCGCGCGGCGGCGGGCCCGCGACGACGGCGGCCCGCCCACCTTCGGCTAGCGCGGGCAGGGCGGCCACCTGGGGTTTCGCCCTGTCTGTGGGGGTACACGCCCGCTGAGGGGAAGAGGAGCCGAGATGTCTCTCATCGACCGTGACTGTGTCCGCAGGCTGCTGGAGTCGGAGCACGCCGACGCGACGCTGGTGTTCGTCCGGGGCGACTGCGTCGTGCTGCGGGCCGCCGAGATCGACGACGCCCACCGGGGGCTGGTGATCGCCAGCCGCGAGGACGTCATGGCCCAGCTCCCCGACGGCGCCACGACGGACGGCCAGGCCCTCGACGACCTCGCCGTGCGGCTGGACAACGTGGTGCGCGACCTGGGCGCCTGAGCCGGGCGAGCCCGTCCGCATGTCCTGAATCTGCAAGCCGCCACGTCCACCTGGGGAAAGACGGTGTCGGTCCCGCCGGGATTCACTGCCGGGAACACGACACGAAAGGGGCCGTTCAGATGCCCGACAACCCCACCGGCGAGTTCTGGAAGGACCTGCGGCCGATCGAGAACTCCTTCCGGCCGGACGCGCTGCCCGAGGTGTACCTGTCCAAGGTGGCCACCGACGACGACCGGTACTACGTGCCGTTCACCGAGACCGTCGGCTCCCGTCCGCTGTGGATCAACGTCAAGGACAACAGCTGGGCCGACATCCTGCGGGCCAAGGAGGCCGGGCTGGTCAACCGGCACTACCACCCGCACGAGGTGTTCGCGTACACGATCTCCGGCAAGTGGGGCTACCTGGAACGCCCCTGGACGGCCACCGCCGGCGACTTCGTCTACGAGGCCCCTGGCGAGGGCCACACGCTGGTCGCCTACGACAGCGGCGAGCCGATGAAGACGTTCTTCATCGTCAAGGGCCCGCTGGTCTGGCTGGACGAGAACGGCGACCCCGACGGCTTCTTCGACGTGCACGACTACATCAAGATGTGCCGCGAGCACTACGAGAAGGTCGGCATCGGCGCCGACTACGTCAACTCCCTGTTCCGCTGACCGCCGCCCCGCCGCATCCCCCGCCGCATCCCCCGAAATGAGAGCGTCATGACCGACATCGCGGTCGCGCCGGACACCAGGGCCGCCGACCGGTACGAGAACCGCCTTCTCGTCATCCTCTTCCTGTCCTTCGGCTTCGTCTTCTTCGACCGGCAGGCGCTGTCGTTCCTGGCGCCGTACATGGACCGGGACTTCGGCCTGTCCAACGCCGAGCTCGGCACGCTGTCCGGCGTGCTCGCCCTCACCTGGGCGCTGGCCGGGATGTTCGCCGGCCGCCTGTCCGACATGCTCGGCAGGCGCAAGCCCATCCTGGTCGTGGCCGTGGTGCTGTTCTCGCTGTTCTCGGCCTCGTCGGGGCTGATGGGCGGGTTCGCCGGGCTGCTGGCCGCCCGCGCGCTGATGGGCACGGCCGAGGGCGCCGTGCTGCCGATGGCGCAGTCGCTCATGGTCGAGGCCAGCCGGGAACGCCGCAGGGGCTTCAACATGGGCCTGCTGCAGGGCTCGTCGGCCGGGCTGCTCGGCGGCATCCTCGCGCCGCTGGTCGTGGTGTGGATCGCCGAGACCTACGACTGGCGGGTCGCCTTCTACGTCACGATCATGCCGGGCCTGGTGATGGCCCTGCTGATCGCCAAGTTCGTCCGCGAGCGGTCGCCGCGGACGGCGGCCGGGGCGCCCGCCAAGGAGCCGAGGGTGCCGCTGGGCGAGGTGCTGAAGCTGCGCAACATCGTCGTCTGCATGCTCATCGCCTGCTGCTACCTGACGTGGTTCGTCACCATCATCACCTTCACGCCGACGTACCTGACCCAGGTGAAGGGCTTCGGGCCGGGCACGATGAGCGGCGTCATGACGTGCCTGGGCGTGGCCTGGGTGCTCTGGGGCTTCGCCACCCCGGCCATCTCCGACCGGCTGGGACGCAAGCCCGCGCTGATCGGCTTCACCGCGCTCGCGGTGTTCTGCCCGCTGGCCGTGGTCTACGTCGAGAGCCCGGTGCTGCTCGGCGCGATCATGATCGTCACCTACACCGGGCTCGGCTGCTTCACGCTGTTCATGGCCACCATCCCGGCCGAGACCGTGCCGCGCGGCGCGCTGGCCACCGCGCTCGGCGTGATCATGGGCGTGGGCGAGCTGGCGGGCGGCTTCCTGGGCCCGATGGTCGCCGGTTGGGCCTCCGACCAGTGGGGGTTGCAGGCCGCGATGTTCATCGCCGCCGGCGGCGCGCTGGTCGTGGTGGGGCTCGCCTTCGCCCTGAAGGAGACGGCCCCCGCCGTGCTGCGCAGGGCGGCCGCGTGAGGGCCGCGGTCTGGCACGGGGCCAAGGACGTGCGGGTCGAGGACGTCCCCGTGCGCGAGCCCGGCCCCGGTGAGGCCGCCATCGCGGTGGCGTACTGCGGGATCTGCGGCAGCGACCTGCACGAGTACGCCGACGGCCCGCACGCCATCCCCGTGGGCGAGCCGCATCCGGAGTCCGGCGTGCGCGCGCCGCTCGTCCTCGGCCACGAGTTCTGCGGCACGGTCACCGGCCTCGGCGCGGGCGTGACCGGCCTGGCCGTGGGCGACCGGGTCGCGGTTGAGCCGCACTACCGGTGCGGGAACTGCCCGCGCTGCCTGGCGGGGGAGTACAACATCTGCCGCCATTTCGGGTTCGCCGGGCTGATGGGGCACGGCGGGCTCGCCGAACGGGCGACGGTGCCCGCGTACATGCTGCACCGGCTGCCCGAGTCGGTGCCGCTGGAGCAGGCGGCGGTGTTCGAGCCCGCGGCCGTGGCCCTGCACGCGGTGCGGCGGGCCGGGATCCGCCCCGGCGACACCGTCGCGGTCCTCGGGCTCGGCCCGATCGGCCTGCTCGTGGCCCGCTTCGCGGCGCGGGCCGGCGCGGGCCGCGTGGTGGCCGCCGACCGCTCGCCCGCCCGTCTGGAGCTGGCCCGCCGCCTGGGCGCGGAGACGGCGGCGGGCGACGGGCTGGCCGCGGCGGTCGGCGGGGAGGGCGCGGACGTCGTCTTCGAGGCCGTCGGCTCGGAGGACACGCTGCGCGCCTGCCTGGCCGCCACCAGACGCGGCGGCCGGGTGGTGTTCCTCGGGCTGACCGGCACGGTCTCCCTCGACGCCTTCGCCCTGGTCAACAACGAGCAGACGATCGTGACCAGCGTCGGCTACCGCGACGCCTATCCCGAGCTGATCCGCATGGTCGCCGAGGAGGGCGCGGACCTGGCCGCGATCGTCACCGCGACCATCCCGCTGGAGCACGTGGTGCGCGACGGGTTCGAGGCGCTGCTGCGCGGCGAGGACCAGGTCAAGGTGCTGGTGCGACCCTCTCGGGACGGGGGGCGGCTCCGGTGACCGACGGACTGGCACCCGGGCTGTTCGCCGGGCGGCACGCGTTCGTGACCGGCGGCACCTCCGGCATCGGCGCGGCGACCGCCGTGCTCCTCGCCGAGCTGGGCGCCGCCGTGACCGCGCTCGGCCTGCCGCCCGCCGACCCGGCCGAGCTGCCCGCGCACCCGCTGGTCCGGGTGGTGGAGCACGACGTGCTCGACCGGGGCGGTCTGGCCCGGCTGCTGTCGGCCGGCGATCCGCTCGACGCGCTGGTCAACTGCGCGGGCGTCAGCCACGACCGCGAGGAGTACGACCTGGCCCGCTGGCAGCGCGTCATCGAGGTCAACCTGACCGCCACCATGGTCGCCTGCCAGGCCGCCCGCCCGGCGCTGGCCGAGCACGGCGGCGCGATCGTGAACGTCTCCTCCATGTTCGCCTTCTCCGGCAGCAGGGACCGGCCCGCCTACAGCGCAAGCAAGGGCGGCGTCTCCCAGCTCACGAAGTCGCTGGCGGCCGAGTACGCCGCCGACGGCATCAGGGTCAACGCCGTCGCCCCCGGCTTCGTGGTCACCCCGCTGGCCCGCGGCGTGCTCGACGACCCGCCGGCCCTGGCGCAGGTGCTGGCCCGCATCCCCGGCGGGCGGCTCGGCAGGCCGCGCGAGGTCGCCTCGGTGGTGGCGTTCCTGTGCTCGCCGGCCGCGTCGTACGTCACCGGGGCGGTCGTCCCCGTGGACGGAGGCTATCTGGCTGTGTGACATCTCACTTAAGCTGTGTGTCCCCTGACCGGCACGAACGCGAGGAGGGTCGCCTTGCCCGCCGTCTCCGTGATCTCCCAGGCCACGACCGAGCACGTCGAACCCGCCGAGCGCATCCACTTCTGGGAGGACTACAACCGCAGGGCGCTGGTGGGCCTGTCGTGCACGTCGTACTCCGAGCAGGGCCTGCTGGCCAGGCAGACCAACATCGAGCTGGCCGGGCTGCGGCTGGCCGAGATCGCCGGGAACGCCCACGCGATCGAGCGCAGCCCGCAGACCGTCAGGTCCACGCCGAAGGACTCGGTGTTCGCGACCCTGCTGCTCAAGGGCGAGGCGGTGTTCCTGCACGAGAACGGCTGCCTGGCGGCCACGGCGGGCGAGCTGGTCGTCTACGACACGCGCCGGCCGTACCTGTTCGGGTTCTCCTCCTCGATGCGGCAGATCCTGGTGGACGTCCCACGCGAGCTGTTCGCGCAGGCGTGCGTGGCGGGCGGGCTGCCGGGGCCGATGGTGTTCGGCAGGGCGACGGCTCGGGAGGGCGCGCTCGTGGCCGCGCTGCGCTCGATGATCGGCGGCCTGGCCGCCCTGCGGTCCGCGCCCGACCCGGCCGAGGCCGAGCGGGCCGTGCTCGACCTGCTCAGGCAGCTCGCCGAGGAGCGCACGGGCGGGCGTCCCGGGCCGGACGCCTACCGGTCGCAGCTCATCGTCGCCGAGGACTACATCGACCGGCACCTGCACGACCCCTGCCTGGGGGCGGCGCAGGTGGCCGGGGTCATGGGCATCTCCGTGCGGCACCTGGCGCGCATCTTCGAGTCCACCGGACGCTCGCCCGCCCGGCACATCGTGGAGCGGCGGCTGGTCCGGGCGCACGCCGAGCTGACCGGGCCGCGCGCGCCGGAGACCACGATCGCCGACGTGGCCCACCGGTGGGGCTTCTCCAGCCAGGCCCACTTCGCCCGCCTCTTCCGCGCCCGGTACGGCCTGACCCCGAGCGAGGCCCGCGCCGAGGCCACCCGGTAGGCGGTCACCCGGTAGGCGGTCACCCGGTGGACGGGCCGGCTAGGGGAGGCGGCCGGTGTGCGCGAGGTCGGCCTCCATGCGCGCGGCCGTCCGCCTGAGCTCGGGCAGCACGTCGCGCAGCAGGTGCTCGCGGCTGGCCCGGCCGGCGTGCGTGGCCACGTTGACCGCGGCCACCACGCGCCCGTCCGGCCCGCGCACGGGGACGGCGATCGACCGCACGCCCTCCTCCAGCTCCTGGTCCACCAGCGCGTAGCCGTCGGCGGCGGCCTGCCGCACGGCCGCGGCCAGCCCGTCCGGCGAGGTGATCGTGTGCCGGGACAGCGGCTTCGGCTCGATGGCGGCCACCCGCGCGGCGGGCTGCCCGGCCAGCAGCACCCGGCCCATGGACGTGGCGTACGCCGGGAAGCGGGTGCCGACCGTGATGTCCACGCTCATGATGCTGACCGTGGGCACCCGGGCCACGTAGAGCACGTCGTCGCCGGACAGCACCGCGACCGACGCCGACTCGCGGACGCGCGCCACCAGGTCGGCCAGGTGCGGCTGGACCACCTCGCCGAACGTACGCCCCGACAGGTGGGCGTAGCCGAGTTCGAGCACCTTGGGCAGCAGCACGTGGCGGTCGCCCACGGCGGCGGCGTAGCCCAGGCCCTCCAGGCTCAGCACCGCCCGCCGGACGGTGGCCCGGGGCAGGCCGGTCACCCTGGCGGACTCGGCCAGCGTGCAGCCGCCGCGCGCCGACCCGAGCGAGACCAGCACGGCCAGGCCGCGGGCGAGCGACTGCAGGTAGCCCATGCCCAGCTCCTCCTTGACGGCCCGCGAACCGTCGAGGCCGGCGGGCGCGCGGCGCGGCTCCCGTGGCCCGGCGGCCTGGGCGGCGAGGACGGCCTCCATGTCCGCCACCGTCGCGCGCAGGCGGGGCAGGGCGTGCTCGCGCAGCCCCGCCACCGTGTGCCTGCTGGTGTGGCTGACCACGCTGACCGCGCAGACCGCCGTGCCGCCGGGGTCGCGTACGGGCAGCGCGACCGCGATCAGGCCCGGCTCGATGAGCTGGTCGTCCTCGGCCCACGGCGCGGCGGGGTCGAGCAGGGCCAGCCCGGCCGCGCACCGCCCGGCGGGCAGCAGGTCGCCCACCCGGAAGGCCACCGACATCGTGCGCCGCCGGGTGAACTGGCCGACGAAGCGCACGCCGTCGCCGTCGCGCACGGCCAGCGAGACCGACTCCTCCAGCTCGGCGGCCAGCCGCTCGGCCAGGGGCGACAGGCTCTCCTGGAAGCCGTCGCAGGCCAGGTAGGCCGCGCCCAGCTCCATCAGCGGCGGCGCGAGCAGCACGTCGCGGCCCTGCGCGCGCAGGTGGCCGAGGTGCACGAGCGTGGCCAGCACGCGGTCGACCGTGGACCTGGCCAGCCCGGTGGCGCGGACGAGGTCGGTCGCGCGCATGGGCCGCCCGGGGTCGGCGGCCAGCACGCGCAGCACGGCCAGGCCGCGCTCCAGGGTCCCGGCCGGTTCCATCGGCGACTCCTCGTCCAGGTGGGGGCTTTGACAGGAACGCCCCGGTTACAGATACTCGAACTCATAATAGTGAACTAAAGTTCGCAGAGCGAACACCCCTCGGGCGGGCACTCGGCGGACACCCTCGGCTGAACGGAGCGTCGTGCGGAGAGACAAGGTGGTCGCGACGGCCGCGGAGGCGCTGGCCGGCGTGCGGGACGGCGCGTCGTTCGCGGTCGGCGGCTTCGGGCTCAGCGGCATCCCCAACGTGCTGATCCAGGCCCTCTACGACACCGGCGTGACCGGCATCGGCGTCGTGTCCAACAACTGCGGCGTCGACGGCGGCGGCCTCGGCATCCTGCTGGCCGCCGGGCGCATCGCCCGCGTGACCGCCTCCTACATCGGCGACAACAAGGAGTTCGCCCGGCAGTACCTGGGCGGCGACCTGGAGGTCGAGCTGACCCCGCAGGGCAGCCTGGCCGAGCGGCTGCGGGCCGGCGGCAGCGGCATCCCCGCCTTCTACACCCCGGCCGGGGTCGGCACCCCCGTCGCCGACGGCGGCCTGCCGCTGCGCCACCACCCCGACGGCACCGTAGCCGTCGCCTCGCCGCCGAAGGAGGTGCGCGAGTTCGACGGCCGGGAATACGTCCTGGAGCACGGCATACGCACCGACTTCGCGCTGGTCCGGGCGGCCAGGGGCGACCGGTCCGGCAACCTGGTCTTCCACCGCGCCGCCCGGAACTTCAACCCGCTGGCCGCCATGGCCGGGCGGGTCACCGTCGCCGAGGTCGAGGAGCTGGCCGAGCACATCGACCCCGACGAGGTCCACCTGCCCGGCGTGTTCGTGCAGCGCGTGCTCCCCCTCACCCCGGCACAGGCGGCGGACAAGGGCATCGAGAAGAGGACGGTCACCGAATGAGCTGGACCCGTGACCAGATGGTCGCGCGGGCGGCGGCCGAGCTGCGCGACGGCGACTACGTCAACCTCGGCATCGGCCTGCCCACCCGCATCCCGTCGTTCCTGCCGCCGGGCGTCGACGTGGTCCTCCACTCCGAGAACGGCATCCTCGGCGTCGGCCCCTACCCCGCGCCCGCCGACGTCGACCCCGACCTGATCAACGCGGGCAAGGAGACGGTCACCGTGCTCCCCGGCGCGTCGTTCTTCGACTCCTCGCTGTCGTTCGGCATGATCCGAGGGGGTCACATCGACGTGGCCGTGCTCGGCGCGATGCAGGTCTCGGCCCGCGGCGACCTGGCCAACTGGATGGTCCCCGGCAAGCTGGTCAAGGGCATGGGCGGGGCCATGGACCTGGTGCACGGCGCGCGCAAGGTCATCGTGATCATGGAGCACAACGCCAAGGACGGCTCACCCAAGATCGTCGCGGAGTGCTCGCTGCCCCTGACGGGCCGGCGATGCGTGCACCGGATCATCACCGACCTCGGCGTCCTCGACGTCACCGAGAAGGGGCTGGCCCTGGCCGAGAGAGCGCCGGGCGTGGGCCTGGACGAGCTGCGCAACCGTACCGACGCGGAGGTCATCGCATGAAGGACGTCTACATCGTCGACGCCGTCCGCACGCCGTTCGGCCGCCACGGCGGCGCGCTGGCCAAGGTGCGCCCCGACGACCTGGCCGCGCACGTCGTCGCGGCGCTGGTCGAGCGGACCGGCCAGGAGAGCGCCGACGAGGTGGTCATGGGCAACGCCAACGGCGCGGGCGAGGAGAACCGCAACGTCGCCCGGATGGCCGCGCTGCTGGCCGGACTGCCGGTCACCACGCCCGGCGCCACCGTCAACCGGCTGTGCGGGTCGGGCATGGAGGCGGTCATCCAGGCGTACCGGGCGATCGCGGTCGGCGACGCCTCGGCGGTGATCGCGGGCGGCGTCGAGTCGATGACCCGCGCGCCCTGGGTGCTGCCCAAGCCCGACCGCGCCTTCCCGGCGGGCGGCGGGGAGCTGGTCTCCACGACGCTCGGCTGGCGGCTGGTCAACCCGAGGATGCCCGCCGAGCACACGGTCGCGCTCGGTGAGGGCGCCGAGCTGATCGCCGACAAGCACGGCATCACCCGCGAGGAGCAGGACGCGTACGCGCTGGGCAGCCACCGGAAGGCGGCCAAGGCGGCCCTCGACCGCGAGATCGTCCCGATCGCCGGCCTGACCAGGGACGAGGGCATCCGCGACGACACCTCGGCCGAGGCGCTGGCCAGGCTCAAGCCGGTGTTCAGAAGGGACGGCGGCACGGTCACGGCCGGCAACTCCTCCCCGCTGAACGACGGCGCGGCGGCGCTGCTGCTGACCGACGAGGAGGGGCTGCGCGGCCGCGAGCCGCTGGCCCGCCTCACCGCGAGCGCCGCGAGCGCGCTGGAGCCGCGCTACTTCGGGCTCGGCCCGGTCGAGGCCGTGCGCAAGGCGCTGGCCAAGGCGGGCAAGGGCTTCGGCGACCTGTCGACCGTCGAGCTGAACGAGGCGTTCGCCGCGCAGGTGCTCGGCTGCCTGGCCGAGCTGCCCGAGCTCGACCCCGCCCTGGTCAACCCCGACGGCGGCGCGATCGCGATCGGCCACCCGCTCGGCGCCTCCGGGGCCCGCGTCACCGGCGCCGTGGCCCACCGGCTGGCCGCGGCCGGCTCGGGCGTCGGGCTCGCCTCCCTCTGCATCGGCGTCGGCCAGGGGCTGGCCGTCGTACTCGAAAGGTAGCGTCCATGTCCGAACCACTCACGCAGGCCGACATCGACCGCGAGATCGCCGCGCTGAGCGAGTCCCGCGGCGAGCGGCCCGCCGACCACCCCTCGCGCGACTACGCCCCCTACCGCAGCACCCTGCTGCGCCACCCCAAGCAGCCGCTGGTCGCGCTGAAGGACCCGGAGGCGAGCGAGCTGGCCGGCCCGGTGTTCGGCGTCACGGACGTGACCGCCCTCGACTCCGACCTGACCCGCCAGCACCTCGGCGAGCCGCTGGGCGAGCGGATCACCGTGACCGGACGGGTGCTCGACCGCCAGGGCCGGCCCGTGCGTGGCCAGCTCGTGGAGATCTGGCAGGCCAACTCCGCCGGGCGCTACCTGCACCAGCGCGACGACCACCCCGCGCCGCTCGACCCCAACTTCTCCGGCGTCGGCCGCTGCCTGACCGACGACGACGGCCGCTACCACTTCACCACGATCAAGCCCGGCCCCTATCCCTGGCGCAACCACCTCAACGCCTGGCGGCCCGCGCACATCCACTTCTCGCTGTTCGGCACGGCCTTCGCCCAGCGGCTGGTGACCCAGATGTACTTCCCCGGCGACCCGCTGTTCCCCTACGACCCGATCCTGCAGTCGGTCACCGACGACGCCGCCCGGCAGCGGCTGGTCTCGACCTACGCGCACGACCTGTCCAAGCCCGAGTGGTCGCTCGGCTACCGGTGGGACATCGTGCTCGACGGGCCCGCCGCGACCTGGATGGAGGAAGGCCGATGAACCCCACCCCCTCGCAGACGGTCGGCCCGTTCTACGGCTACGCGCTGCCCTTCCCCGGCGGCGGCGACCTGGCCGCCGGCGGCATCACCGTGCACGGCCGCGTCTACGACGGCGCGGGCGACCCGATCCCCGACGCGCTGCTGGAGTTCTGGCAGGCCGACCCCACGGGCGACCTGTCGGGCGCGCCGGGCTCGCTGCGCCGCGACCCGGTCAACGGCGCGGTCATCGGCCGGCACGGCGTCGACTTCACCGGGTTCGGCCGCGTCCCCACCGACGCCGACGGCCACTGGACCTTGCGCACGGTCGAGCCGGGCAACGGGTACATCAGCGTGTGCGTGTTCGCCCGCGGCCTGCTCCACCACCTGTTCACCCGCATCTACCTGCGACCCGACGCCTTCCTCGACTCGCTGCCGCCCGAGCGGGCGCGCACGCTGGTCGCGGTCGAGGAGCGGGAGGGCGTCCACCGCTTCGACATCCATCTTCAGGGCGAGAAGGAGACGGTCTTCCTTGACTTCGGCTGACCCCGGCGGCGGGAACCCGGGCGCGTCCTCCGTGGGCGCCCTGGGCGACTTCGGGCTGCTCGCGCCCATGCGCGGCGGGGCCGAGGCGACCGGCGACGTGGCGGTCCTGCAGGCCATGCTCGACGCGGAGGCCGCGCTCACCCGGGTGCTGGCCGCGCTCGGGCGCGCGCCGCGGGAGGCGGCCGACGCCGTGACCGCCGCGGCCCGCGCCGAGCTGTTCGACCCGGCCGGCCTGGCCGCGCGGGCCCGTTCGGGCGGCAACCCGGTCATCCCGCTGGTGGAGGACCTGCGCGCCGCCGCCGGGCCGTACGGGCAGTACGTGCACGCGGGCGCGACCAGTCAGGACATCCTGGACACCGCGCTCATGCTGGTCGCCCACCGGACGCTCGGGCCGGTCCTGGACGACCTCGACCGGGTGGCCGCCGGGCTCGCCACGCTGGCGTGGGCCCACCGCGACACCGTCATGGCCGCCCGCACGCTCACCCAGCAGGCCGTGCCCACCACGTTCGGGCTCAAGGCGGCGGGCTGGCGGAAGCTGGCCCTCGACGCCCGCGACCGCCTCCGCGCCGCCCGCGAGGCCCTGCCCGCCCAGCTCGGCGGCCCCGCCGGCACCCTCGACCGCTTCACCGCCCCCGACCAGGACGACGCAGGCGCGGCGGCGCTGGAGGTGGCCGCCCGGTTCGCCGCCGAACTGGGGCTGGCCGCGCCCGCGCTGCCCTGGCACGTGCTGCGCACCCCCGTCGCCGACCTGGCCGGGGCGCTGGCGTTCACCGCGGGCGCGCTGGGCAAGCCGGCGGCCGACGTGCTGGTGATGTCGCGTACCGAGATCGGCGAGGTGTCCGAGGGCGTCGGCGGCGGCTCGTCGTCGATGCCGCACAAGCACAACCCCGTGCGGGCCACGATGATCGCCGCGGCGGCCCGCCAGGTGCCCGCCCAGGCCGCCGTCCTGTACGCCTCGCTCGCCGCCGAGGACGAGCGCCCGCCCGGCGCCTGGCACGCCGAGTGGCAGCCGCTGCGCGAGGCGCTGCGCCTGGTCGCCGGCGCCGCCCGCGACGCCGCGGAACTCGTCGCCGGCCTGCGGGTGCACCCCGGGCGCATGCGCGCCGCCCTGACCGTCGCCGGACCGCCCGGCGCCGCCGCCGCCCTGGTCAAGCGGGCGCTGGAGGAGAAGTGACGTTGTTGCAGCACCGGGTGGACGGCCCGGAACACGCCGAGCCGATCGTCCTCGGCCCGTCGGTCGGCACCTCGACCCGGGTGTGGGAGCCGCAGGTCGCCGCGCTGGCCCGCAGGTTCCGCGTGGTCCGCTTCGACCTGCCGGGACACGGCGGCTCCCCGCCGCTCGGCGTGTCCACGATCGACGGCCTGGCCGGGCTCGTCCTGGACCTGGCCGACGACCTGGGCCTGGACGCCTTCCACTACGCCGGCATCTCCATCGGCGGCGCGATCGGCGCCACCCTGGCCCTGCGCCACCCCGCACGCCTGCGGTCCCTGGCGATGATCTGCTCCTCGGCCCGCTTCGGCGAGCCGGACGGCTGGCGCGAGCGCGCCGCGCTGGTCCGCGAGCGGGGCACCGCGCCGCTGCTGGAGCCCACGGCCAAGCGCTGGTTCGCCGGGCCGGGCGACCCGGCGCTGCTGGACGACCTCGCCGCCGCCGACCCCGCCGGCTACGCCGCCTGCTGCGACGCCCTGGCCGGCTACGACCTGCGCGCCGAGCTGCCCGGCATCGCCGTCCCCACGCTGGTCCTGGCCGGCCGCGACGACCCCGCCACGCCGCCCGCGCACGCCAGGGAGCTGGCCGACGGCATCCCCGGCGCGACGCTCGTGGAGGTGCCGGGAGCGGCCCACCTGGCCGGCGTCGACCAGCCGGACCGGGTCACCGCCGCGCTGCTCGCCCACCTGCCCGCCGCCCCCGGCATGCGGGTGCGCCGGGAAGTGCTCGGGGACGCCCACGTCGACCGGGCCGTAGCCCGCACCACCGCCTTCACCAGCGACTTCCAGGACCTCATCACGCGCTACGCCTGGGGTGAGATCTGGACCAGGCCCGGCCTCGACCGGCGCACCAGGAGCTGCGTCACCCTCACCGCGCTGGTCGCGCACGGGCACCTCGACGAGCTGGCCATGCACGTCCGCGCCGCCGTGCGCAACGGGCTGACGGCCGACGAGATCGGCGAGGTGCTGCTGCAGAGCGCGATCTACTGCGGGGTGCCGGCCGCCAACGCGGCGTTCGCCGTCGCCCAGCGCGTCCTTACCGAGATATCAGGGGAGTCCGCATGACCATCGCCCGTGACCTGCTGATCGGCGGCAAGAACGTGCCCGCCCAGAGCGGCCGTACGACGCCCGACCTGGCCCCCTACACCGGCGAGGTGTACGCGACCGTGGCCGCCGCGGGCGTCGAGGACGTCACCTCGGCCGTGGACGCGGCCCAGGCCGCCTTCGACGGCTGGGCCGCCACCAGCCCGTTCGCCCGCCGGGCGATCTTCCTCAAGGCCGCCGACCTGCTCCAGGAGCGCGGCGAGCAGGCCGTGGCGCTGATGGCCGCCGAGGTCGGCGGCACCCGCCCGTGGGCGCTGTTCAACGTCGGGCTGGCCGCGAACATGCTGCGCGAGGCAGCCGCCGCGATCACCGCGCCGCGCGGCGAGGTGCTCACCGCGCAGGAGGAGGGCGTGCTCGGCCTGGCCGTGCGCGAGCCGCTCGGCGTGGTGGCCGCCTTCTCGCCGTGGAACGCGCCGATCATCCTCGGCGTGCGCTCGGTGGCCGCCGCCCTGGCCGCGGGCAACACCGTCGTCATGAAGCCCAGCGAGGACGCCCCCATCGCGTGCGGCCTGTTCGTCGCCGACCTGCTGCACGAGGCCGGGCTGCCCGCGGGCGTGCTCAACGTGGTCACCAACGACCCGGCCGACGCCGCCGTGGTCGCCGAGGCGCTCATCGCCGACCCCCGCGTCCGCGCGGTCAACTTCACCGGCTCCACCGAGGTCGGCCGGATCGTCGGCACCCACGCCGCCCGCCACCTCAAGCCCGCCCTGCTGGAGCTGGGCGGCAAGAACGCCATCATCGTCCTGGACGACGCCGACCTCGGCCACGCCGTCGACGCCGCCGCGTTCGGCGTCTACATGAACGCGGGCCAGATCTGCATGTCGGGCGACCGCGTGCTGGTGCACGAGTCGCTGGCCGAGGAGTTCGGCCGCCGGTTCGCCGACAAGGTGCGCGCGCTGCCCGCCGGCGACCCGTCCCGGCCGGAGACCGTGATCGGGCCGCTGGTCAGCGCGGAGGCCGCACGCCGGGTGGCCGGGCTGGTCGCCGACGCGGTCGCCAAGGGCGCGAGGGTGCTGGCCGGCGGCGGCGAGCCCGAGGGCGCGGTGCACCCGGCCACGGTGCTGACCGATGTGCCGAAGCACGCCGGTCTGTACTACGGCGAGGCGTTCGGCCCGGTGTGCGTGGTCGGCACCTTCGCCACCGACGACGAGGCCGTGGCCCTGGCCAACGACACCGAGCACGGCCTGACCGCCGGGATCATCACCGAGAACGGCACCCACGGCCTGCGCGTGGCCCGCCGCCTGCGGACCGGCATCGTGCACGTCAACGACCAGTCCGTGGGCGACGAGCCGCAGGCGCCGTTCGGCGGGGCCGGCTCCTCCGGCTACGGCCGGTTCGGCGGCCGGTGGGGCCTGGAGGCGTTCAGCAACACCCGCTGGATCACCCTGGCGACCGAACAGGCCCACTACCCGTTCTGACGCCAGGCCCGTTCCCATGAGCGGCGGGCCGGTCGGCCGGCCCGCCGCCGGGTCAGTGGGCGTACGCCTGGAACTCCGCCGCCCGCACCTGCTCGCGCGCCGGGCTCGCCGTGGCGCAGTCGGTCGCCGAGCCGGGGTCGGCGTCCTGCTCGCCCGCGTAGCGCGGGTTGCCGGTGCACTGGCTGGCGACCACCCGCAGCATCAGGTGGGTGGCGCTGGTCGGCGGCACCCGGAAGGAGCGCACCAGCAGGTCCGCGCCGCGCGGCCGGGGCAGCGTGGCGTCGAACGCGTCCGCCGGGCTGGTGTAGACCTTCCTGAAGCTCGCCGGGTCGGCGCAGTTCGCGGCGCAGGCCAGCACCTCGAACGCGCGCAGCGCCGAGAACCTGTTCTGCCCGCCCGGGTCGGCGGCGTCGCCGACGTCGGGCCGGAGCATCGCGCTCACCTGGACCCTGCGCACCGTGACGGGACGCTCGCCCGCCAGGTCCACGACGACCGACTTGCCGGCCGGCGCGCCGGTGCGCGAGGCCCAGTTCGTGGCCTCGGTGTCGTCGATCAGCCGGGCCTGGTTGACGCCGTCGCCGGCGGCCGTCGCGCCCGCCGCGGCCGAGGCGAGGTTGCGCGGCAGCGGCAGCGGGAGCGGCAGCTTCGCCCCGGCCACCACCGGGAACGTCAGCCGCGCGTGCCCGAACCCGGCGCCCGCCACCACGAACCGGTACGTCCCCGGCGTCATCTCGACGGTGTCGCCCAGCGGCGTGGCCGGATCGGTGTCGGCGACCGGCACCGCGCGGCCCTCGTAGTCGCCCACGTAGAGCCGCAGGGCAGCGTCCCTGGCCTCGCCGAGCGGCTTGAGCTGGAGGGAGCCGTTGCGGCCCGCCGGGTCGACGAAGCTCGGCGTCGGGTCGGGGTCGTTCGGGCCGTTGCTGGCCGCGCCCTCGCCCAGGCCGTGCTCGGCGAACGCCCGCCACAGGATGTCCTGGTTAGCGCCGTCGAAGCGGATGGCGTCGGCGGCCAGGATCGCGTCCCGGTGGTCGACGTAGCTGACCGCGCCTGAGGCCATCAGCAGCAGGGCGTCGTAGGAGAGCTGCGCCCACCGCCGGTTGCCGGGGCACCGGTCCACCGCCACCTTGCCGTCGGCGCAGTCGCGCTGCCGGGCCGGCGTGCCCTTGCCGTACCGCTTGACGAACGCCTCGCGGACGCCGAACTGGGTGGCGGTCCAGATCTCGCCGTCCGCGTGCACCTGCGTGCCGACCAGGTCGTAGGACAGGTCGCTGTAGTTCAGCGGCGACCTGGACATGTCGTAGTTGCGGATGCCCCGCGCCCGGTCGCCGGTGACGTACGGGCCGATCACGTACGGGGTCGCGCCGTAGGAGCGGAAGCCGTACTCGTCGAGGTACTCCATGGCGAACAGGTCGGAGGTGCTCTCGTTCATGGCGCCCGCCTGCGCGCCGCTCCAGCCGGCGTTCGGGCCGGCGATCATGCGGCCGGAGATGGCGTGGCTGTACTCGTGGCCGATGACCGACATGTCGTAGTCGCCGTCCACGCAGGGGGCGTAGAACGAGCCGGCGATCGGCTGCCACAGGTACATGTTGGTGATCGGGGCGACGCCGTCGGGGCCGGTGATCTGGTTTGCGTTGTCGCGTACCGACGCCACGCGCGCCCCGGCCTGGGCGTTGCCCAGCTCGGGGTCGTTGCCGAGCCCGCCGCGGTCGCCGTTGTCCACCTGCATGTTCCAGGCGGACTCGGTGAAGCCGAGCCGGTAGGACCAGTCGTGCATGCGGTTGTGCATGGCGTTGAGGTTGGCGATGGCGGCCTCCAGGTCCGCCTCGCCCGGCTGGTCGAACGTCGCCGGGTCGCACTTGGCCCGGTGCCAGGTGTTGCGCCACGGGTAGACGTAGTCGCGGTCCGGGGAGGGCGCGTTCGCGCGGGTGCCGACGGTGAACGGGTCGCCGTTCGCGCGGTTCTCGTACGTCCGGGCGGCGTTGCCGGCGCTGGTGCGGGTCGGTGTGCCGGTGGCGTGGTCCACGTCCCAGGCGCGGCCGGTCGCCGGGTCGCCGCCGGTGGCGAGGTCGCAGCCGGGCCCGGCCGCCTGGCACCAGGTCCGCCGGGTGTCGTCGGCGGAGTAGTCGCCGGGCGGGTTGACCGGGAAGGCCGCCCAGCGCGGGTTCTCCGGGTCGAAGTGGTCGACCAGGTTCTCGCGGGTGAGGACGCCGCCGCTGACCGCGTCCACGTGGGTGGTGTACGCCGCCGCCGCGCCCTTCCCGCCGCCGATCAGGACCACCTGGTACGCGCTGTGCACGCCGTCCGGCGCGGGCACGGCCACCTTCGTGACCTGCTTCGTCGTCGCCGTGGCCAGGTCCACGCCGCCGTCGCGGGCCGCGATCTCCAGGGCCCGCGCCTCGCTGATCGCGGCGGCCGGCGGAGCGGCCTGCTCACGGGCGAGCGAGGAGGTCACGTGGCGCACCTTCCCGTGCACGACGCCGACCGCGACGAGCCCGTCCACCCCGGCCGGCAGCCCGCCGAACCGCTGGCGCAGGAGCACCACGTGACCGGCGCCGAGGGGGTTGACCGCGACCTTCTCCAGCCCGGCGACCTCCTCCGCCGACAGGCCGAACAGCGGCTCGTTGGCGGCCAGGTAGGCGCGGGCGGCCCGTTCGGGGTCCTCACCCAGTCCCTCGGCCAGCGGCGCGGCGCCGGTGACGACGGCGGGGGTGCCGAGGGCGTTCCAGCGGATCCGCGCGCCGGCGGCCCGAGCGCCGAGCCCGGCGGGCGGCGGGACGCGGCCCTGCCGGTTGTCCAGGTCCGGTTCGCCGTGCTGCTCGGCCTGGAAGTCGTGCACGATCGGGGCCCGGCCGCCGGGTTCGCCCCGCGCGGCGCCGGTCAGGGGGAGGGCGGAGGCGGTGACCGCGAGGGCGATCACGGCGCCGCGTAACCAGGGTCTAGGGGACACAGTTCCTCCTGGGCACAGAAGACGCGCGGTTGACGCCCGTCCCGCCAGAGGTAACACCGCCCCGGAGTCCTGACAAGATCGGGTAAAGCCTCCAGGACTGTCCAGTTCTTGACACCGTCGCGTATTCAACCTGTAAGTTGATAAACCAATGGGTTGAACAAGGAGGTAGACATGCTTCTCCCGGAAAAGGTCGCGGTGGTCTACGGCGGCGGCGGCTCGATCGGCGGCGCGGTGGCCCGCGCCTTCGCCCGCGAGGGCGCCCGCGTCCACCTGGCCGGCCGCACCCAGGCATCGCTCGACAAGGTCGCCGACGACATCCGCGCGGCCGGCGGCACGGCGCGGACCGCCCTCGTGGACGCGCTGGACGAGCAGGCCGTCGACGCGTTCACCGGCTCGGTGGCCGACCGCGAGGGCCGCATCGACATCTCGTTCAACGCCGTCTCCGTCCAGGACGTGCAGCGCCCGCTGGCCGAGATCTCCGTCGAGGACTTCCTGCGGCCGATCCAGGTCGCCGCGCGCACCCAGTTCCTCACCATCAGGGCCGCCGTGCGGCACATGGCCGGTTCGGGGGTCGTCCTGCTGTTCGGCGGCGGCGGGCCGCAGACGCAGCCGGGGCTGGGCGGGTTCAAGGTGTCGCTGGACACCATGGAGGGCATCCGCCGCCAGTGGGCCTGCGAGGCCGGGGCGCAGGGCGTGCGCGTGGTCACCCTCATCACCGGCGGCGTGCCCGAGAGCATCCCCGACTCCTTCCCCGGCAAGGCCGCGCTGGAGGCGGAGCTGCGCGAGCCCACCCTGCTCGGACGGCTCGCCACCCTGGCCGACGTGGGCGACGTGGCCGCGTTCGTCGCCTCCGACCGGGCCCGGACGATGACGTCGGCGACCGTGAACGTCTCCTGCGGCGCGATCGTGGACCATTAGGGTCGGGACCGCCCAGGAAGGAACGTACACACCGATGCCCGACGACCAGCTCAGCCTCACCTTCGCCGCCCTGGCCGACCCCACCCGGCGGGCCATCCTCGCCCGGCTGGCCGACGGCGAGGCGACGGTCAACGAGCTGGCCGAGCCCTTCGAGATGAGCCTGCAGGCCGTGTCCAAGCACCTGAAGGTGCTGGAGCGGGCCGGGCTGATCAGCCGCGGACGCGACGCCCAGTGGCGGCCGTGCCGCCTGGAGACGGCGCCGCTGGAGGGCGCCTCCGCGTGGATCGACCGCTACCGCGAACGCTGGACCGGCAGCTTCGACCGGCTCGACCAGGAGATCAGCAAGCTCCGGCACAGCGAGGAAGGACGTGACCATGGCTGAGACCGAATTCGTCATCGAACCCGGCCGCCAGGACATCATCATGATCCGGACCTTCGACGCCCCGAGGGACGTCGTGTTCCGGGCAGTGACCGACCCGGCGCTGATCCCGCGCTGGTGGGGCCCCCACTGGCTGGACACCCGGGTGGACGTCATGGAGGTCGCGCCGGGCGGCCGGTGGCGCTTCGTCAACACCGACGCCCGCGGCCGGGAGTACGCCTTCGGCGGCGTCTACCACGCGGTCGTGCCGCCGGAGCGGTACGTGCGCACGTGGGAGTTCGAGGGCACGCCGGGCGAGGTGGCTCTGGAGACCGTCCGGCTGGAGGAGAGCGGCGGCCGCACCCGGTACGTGGCCCAGTCGGTGCACCCGTCCGTCGAGGCGCGCGACGCCATCGTCCGCGCCGACGGCGCCAAGGGCGGCGCCCAGTCCATGGACCGCCTGGCCGAGCTGCTGGGAGCGCGCTGACGCCTTATTGCGGGCAGGCCAGACGGCAGCCGCCGAAGCGGGCCTCGTCCGGCTCGGGGAAGCGGGACTTCGGCGTCCCGCGCAGCGCCCCGGCCATCGAGGCCCGCCAGACGGGGCCGGGGATGGTGGCGCCGTCCACGGTGTCGTAGCGGCGGCCGCCGACTGTCAGGCCGGTGAGCGTGGGCCGGTCGGGCCCGGCGGTGGACGGGCGCCGCTGGGACCCGTCGGGGAACGTGCGGGGCTCGGACTCGTCGGGGAATCCGAGGCTCAGCGCCCTGATCTCGCCGCTGCCGGGCGCCACCATGGCCTCGACGGCGACGGGCGCGTCACCCGGGCGGGCCCGCGCCTCGACGGCCCGTTGTGCCGCCTGCTGCGCCCGCGGATCGAGCGCGGTGGCCACGACCAGGCCGCCGCGGGTGAGCAGCCGCGGATCGATCGCGGTCAGCTCGTCGTGCACCCGGCGGCAGAAGGCGGGGTGGCGGCCGGCCGCGCAGTCGGGGGCGAGCTTCTCGACGACCCGGCCGCCGCCGTCGGTGATCACGCTGTCGCGCACCACCAGCGGGGCGACGGCCAATCGCTGCCTGGCCGGCGCCGGGCCGGCCGTCGCGGACAGCACCAGGACGGCGCCCCAGACGGCCGCCGCCACCCCGGCGACGACGCCGAGGACGAGGAGAAGTCGCTTCATCGGCGTCCTTCCGGAAGGGGGGTGCGGCCGGCCCGTCCATCATGGCCGACCGCACCGCCCCCGTGCACCGGAGCTAGACGATCACACCCGTTGCCACAGGGCGGGCACGTTCGGCGGCTCCCAGCCGGGAAGCGCCGTGTGCGGCTGGAGGCAGCGGTAGGTGGCGTTGTTGTAGACCACCTGGTCACCCGACTTGTAAGCGGTGCCCGCCGTCCAGTTGCCGGCCGGGCCCTGGGTCGGGGTCACCGTGGGGGTCACCGTGGGGGTCGGGGTGGGCGTGGGGGTGGGCGTCGGGGTGGCGGTGGGGGTCGGCGTCGGGCCGCCGGGGCCCACCTGGAGGTCGACGCAGTTGTAGAAGGCGTTCTCCGTGTCGGCGATGTTCCAGATGGCCAGCAGCTTGATGCGCCCGGTCCGGCCGCCCAGGCTCACCGTGTGCGTCACTGTCGCGCCCGGTTCCCTGCCGTGGTCGTTGAACGAGGCGATCCGGGTGCCGCCGACGTAGTAGTCCCACGTGCTGGTGGCGTGCCGGGCCTCGATGAGCCACTTGAAGTTGACCGTGTCGCCGACGGACGCGGCGGGCCAGGCCTTGCTGTCGTCGTCCAGCGGGGCCCACCGGGCGTCGCCGCCGCTGCAGTTGCGCAGGCCCTTCGGGCCCTCGACGCTCTGCGGCTCCCAGATGATCTGGCCGCAGTTCTTGACCTTGCCGGCCGCGCAGTTGGCCTGGCGGCTGGGCGGGTCGGAGATGTAACCGTGCGCCGAGGCCGGCGGGGAGAGCGCGACGACGGTGGCGACGGAGACCGCCGCCATGGCTAAGAAGGTCCATACTCTGCGCATGTCACCGTTCCTTCATGCTGGGGGATTCTCCCAAATATAAAGGAAAGTTTCCTAACGGTAAATGGCACAGTCAGCGCTTTTCCGCCCCGCAGTCAGGCTCTCCTCGCCATCCGCCGGTAGCGGGGGCCCTGTCCCTGGTGGCGGGGAGAGTGCGGGCGCCGCGCAGATGGGGCTGGCCAACAGGTGGTGACATGTCGTGACTTCGCCTAGGCTGAGGGTGCCGAGGGGAGTACTTCGCAAGCGCCGGCCCGGTCAGTACGGACGTCCCAGACGTCCCCGGGCGGCCGCCCGCGCGATCGGCGCACGGGCGAAGGAGACCTCGAACGATGACGCGCGTTCGAGGAGGACCCATGCCCCCGGGCACATTGCAGGCTGCCCCCGCCCTGACCACCATCGCCACGCCCACCCTCTGGCTGGTCGCGATCGCCGGGCTCGTGCTGCTGCTGGCGCTGGATCTGCTGTTGACCAGGCGCCCGCACGAGGTCCGCATGCGCGAGGCGGCCGGCTGGTCGGTGTTCTACCTGATCCTGCCGGTGATCTTCGGCTTCTACCTGTGGGCGGACCACGGCGGCGGCGTCGCCGTGGAGTTCTTCACCGGGTTCGTGGTGGAGAAGTCGTTGTCGGTGGACAACCTGTTCGTGTTCATGCTGCTGCTGGCCGCCTTCGCGGTCCCGCCCGCACTCGCCCGGCAGGTCCTGCTGTACGGGATCGTCGGCGCGCTCGTCCTGCGCGGCGTCTTCATCTGGCTCGGCGCCGCCGCCCTGCAGAGCGGCACGTGGGCGTTCCTGCTGTTCGGCGCGATCCTCATCGTCACCGCCGGGAAGATCCTCAAGGACGTGCTCGGCGGCCACGAGCAGCAGGTGGACATCTCGTCCATGCGCAGCGTCCGGCTGGTGCGCCGGTTCGTGCCGGTCACCGACGACTACCGCGGCTCCCGGCTGGCCGTGCGCGAGGGCGGACGGCTCGCCCTGACGCCGCTGGCCCTGGCCGCCGTCGCCGTCCTCGGCACGGACATCGTCTTCGCCGTGGACTCCGTGCCGGCCGTGTACGGCGTGACCGAGGACCCGTTCCTGGTCTTCGCCACCAACGCCTTCGCGCTGATGGGCCTGCGGGCACTGTACTTCGTGCTGCAGGGCGTCCTGACCAAGCTGCGCCACCTCAACCACGGGCTGAGCGTCATCCTGGCCTTCATCGGGGTCAAGCTCGTCCTGCACTGGGCGCACGGCGTCTGGGACTGGATGCCGCAGATCCCGACGCTCGCCTCGCTCGGCGTGATCGTCGCCGTCCTGACCACGGTCACCCTGACCAGCCTGTACGCCAACCGCCGCGACCGCGAGAAGGAGGCCGCGAGCTAGTTCACCGCTCCGACGCCTGGGTGCCCCCGACGCGAGAGCCGGCCGTCATGTCGGCATGACGACATGGTCGCGAGACGCTTTCAGGGAAGGACCCCGCGCCCATGACGATCTCTCTTGACACGAGCCGGTACACGGTCGGCATGGCCACGAGCCCCGCCGACCTCCAGGCGGCCCAGCGGCTGCGGTACGAGGTCTTCGCCGAGGAGATGGGGGCGCGGCTCGACAGCCCGGTCTCCGGCCTCGACGTCGACCGGTTCGACGCCTACTGTGACCACCTCCTGGTGCGGGAGGGGCGGCGGGTGGTGGGGACGTACCGGCTGCTGCCGCCGGGGCGGTCGGACCGGCTCTACTCCGACGGCGAGTTCGACCTGCGCGCCCTCGCCCCGATCCGCAACAACCTGGTCGAAGCAGGGCGTACCACCGTGCACCCGGATCACCGGGACGGCGCGGTGGTCGCGCTGATGTGGGCCGGGATCGCCCGGTACATGGTGAGCGGCGGCCACCAGTGGCTGGCGGGCTGCTGCTCGGTGCCGCTCGACGACGGCGGCGCGCTGGCGGCCGGGGTGGCCGGGCGGGTGCCGCTCGGCCCCGAGGAGCACCGGGTCACGCCGCACGTGCCCTGGACGGCCGCCGGCGCGCCGCGCTCCGACCGGTTCGTGCCGCCCGCGCTGCTCCGCGGCTACCTGCGGCTGGGCGCGTGGGTGTGCGGGCCGCCCGCGCACGACCGGGACTTCGGCACCGCCGACTTCTTCGTGCTGCTCTCGATGGCCCAGGTGAACACCCGCTACCTGCGTCACTTCCTGGGCGGGACGCCGTGACCGGCCCGTGGCTGCGCACGGGGCCGTGCACGCCGGACATGTGCGTGGGGGCGGCGGTCGTCGCAGCGGGGGCGGCGCGCCGGGCGCTGTGGCTGCTCGCGGCGGCCCTGGTGGTCCTGGCCGGGGTGCCGGTCGCGCTGACGGCCCGCCACGTGCGCGCCGACGTACGGGCGCGCCTCACCGGGACGTGGGCCCGCCTCCTGCTGCGGGCCCTCGGCATCCGCCTGGAGCTCACCACCGAGGAACCACCGGAGGGCGCCGCGGCAGGGCCGGGGTCCGGGGCTGCGGGGGAGGCGGGGGCTTCCGGTGTGAGGAGGGAGGCCGGGGCTGCCGGTGCGAGGGGGGAGGCCGGGGCGTCCGGCGTGGGCGGGGAGGCCGGGGAGCTGGTCGTGGCCAATCACGTGTCGTGGCTGGACCCGCTGGTCATCGCGGCCGCGGTGCCCTCGCGCCCGCTGGCCAAGCGGGAGATCGCCGCCTGGCCGGTCGTCCGCACGCTGGCCGCGGGCTCGGGGGCGCTGTTCATCGACAGGGAACGCCTGTCCGCGCTGCCGTCGGCGGTCGCCGCCGTGGCCGCGGCGCTGCGGGCGGGCGACACCGTCGTGGCCTTCCCCGAGGGCACGACGTGGTGCGGGCTCGGCATGGGCGACTTCCGGCCGGCGGTGTTCCAGGCGGCGATCGACGCGGGCGCCGCCGTACGGCCCGCCACGCTGCGCTACCGCGAGGACGGCCGGCCCTCGACCCGGGCCTGCTACGTGGGCGAGGACTCGCTGCTCGCCTCGGTGCTGCGGGTGGCCGCGACCCGGCGGCTGGCCGTCGAGGTGCGCCTGCTGGCCCCGCTGCGCGCCGCGCCGCCGGCCGGCCGGCCGCGGGCGCGCGCCGCCCTGGCCGGGACCGCCGAGGCCCTGGTGCGCGCCGCGATGGACGGCCCTCCCGGGCGGGAGCGCGGGAGGGCCGTCGCTCACTTGCCGAAGCCCGCGGTCAGCCCGCTGAGCAGCTGACGGCGGCCCACCACGTACAGGATCAGGATGGGCAGCGTGGTCAGGACGACCGAGGCCAGCACGGCGGGCACGTTCACGCTGTACTGGCCCTGGAACGTCCACAACGCCAGCGGCAGCGTGCGCTTGTCCGGGCTCTGGGTCAGGATCAGCGGCAGCAGGAAGCCGTTCCAGATGGTCAGCGCGTTGTAGATGGTCACCGTCACCACGGCCGGACGGGTCAGCGGGAAGGTCAGCCGCCAGAGCATGCCCCAGTCGGTGGCGCCGTCCAGCCGCATCGACTCGAACAGCTCCTTGGGCACGTCCCTGATGAAGTTGGACAGCACCAGCACCGACAGGGGGATCGCGAACGCGATGGAGGGCAGGATCATGCCCAGCAGCGAGTCGTACAGGTGCAGCCGGATGATGATCAGGTAGATCGGGATGATCGTGGCCTGGAGCGGGATCGCCAGCCCCATGAGGAACAGCGAGTTCACCCCGCGCAGGAACCGCCCGCCGCCGCGCACGATCGCGTACGCCGCCATGAACGACACCCCGACGGCGGGGACGACCGCGCCGAGGGTGAGCAGCAGGCTGTTGAGGAAGTACAGCGCGAAGTCCGACTCCAGCACCAGCTTGTAGGCCCCCAGCGTGGGCTCCGCCGGCGGCGCGAGCGGGTTGGAGGCGTAGTAGGAGCTCTGCTCCTTGAAGCTGGTGACGACGATCCAGTAGATCGGGACCACCACGATCGCCAGCCAGATCCACCCGGCCGCCCCGGCCACCCAGTTGGGCCGGCGGGTGGACGGACCGCCGGCCCGCCGGGACGCCCCGGCGGCGTGCCGGGCCGGCTTCGTCAGCGTCGTCGCCATGTCAGGCCCCTTCCAGCTGGCTCGCCGAGGCGTCGCGGCCGCCCAGACGGCGCAGCAGCAGCGCCAGCGCCAGGCCCACGAGGACGAGGATGACCGCGATCGCGCTGGCCGGGCCCATCAGGTTGGCCTGGAACCCCCGCTTGTACATGTCCAGGGCGAGCACCCGGGTGGCGTCGCCGGGTCCGCCCGCGGTCAGCACGAAGATCAGGTCGAAGAACGTCAGCGACCCGACCACCATCAGCGTCGAGGACGTGATGATCGTGTACTTGAGCTGCGGCAGCGTGATGCTGAAGAACGTGCGCACCCGGCCCGCGCCGTCGAGCTCGGCGGCCTCGTACATCGAGCGCGGGATCTGCCGCACGCCGCCCTGGTAGATCAGCGAGTGGAACGGGATGAACTGCCACGACACCACGAAGATCACCACGCTGAAGGCGAGGACGGGCTCGCCCAGCCAGTCCTGGGCCAGCAGGTCGAGGCCGAGCCCGGCGCCGAGCCCGAAGTTCGGGTCGAGCAGCGCCTTGTAGGTGATGGCGATGGCGGCCGAGCTGAGCAGCAGCGGGATGAAGTAGAACACCGACAGCACGGCCCGGTAGCGCTGCCGGCCGGCCAGGAACACCCCGAGCAGGATGCTGGCCGGCGTCTGCACCGCCCAGGACGCGGCCATCACCAGGAACGTCACCCACAGCGCGTGCGGCAGCCCGGGATCGGCCAGCACGGCCTGCCAGCTCGACAGGCCGGCGAAGCCGATGTCGCCGAGCCCGTCCCAGGAGGTGAAGCTGAGGACGAGGACGCCGATCAGCGGGATCACGCCGAAGGCGACGAAGAGCAGCAACGCCGGGACGGCCAGCCAGGCGAGGGAGCCGCGGCCCCCTCGCGCGGCCGCCGCCGGCGCCCGCCGCCCGGCGGGGATCGGGATCACGCTCACTTGCCGATGACCGCGTTCATGTTCGTCTGGAACTGCTGCGGCGAGATGGACAGCTGGAACAGCTTGGCGATGTTGTCCAGCAGCACCTCGGCGGCGGTCGGGCTGAGCGCCTGGTCCCACGACTGGGCGAAGGTCTTGGCGTTGCTGGCGATGCCGTAGACGAACTTCAGGAACTCGGCGTCGGGGGAGGAGGCGAAGGCCGCGTCGGCGCCCTTGACGATCGGCACGGCGCCCGTGTCGGCCCACTCCTTGACCTCGGTCTGGTCGAGCACGCCGCTGGTGAAGAACTTCTTGGCGATCTCCTTCTGCTCGGGGGTGGCCTTGGCGGAGATCGACAGGTACTGGCCGGGGTTGCCGACGGTGTTGCTCGGGTCGCCCTTGCCGCCGTCCACGGGCGGGAAGTTCATGTAGCCGAGGTGGCCGCCGGGGACGAAGTCGCCGCCGTCGTTCTTCATGCCGCCGTACGTCCAGCCGCCGTGCAGCATCATCGCGGCCTTGCCGGTGTAGAGCAGCGCCTGGTCGGCGTTGGAGTCGGCGGTGATGGAGGAGAAGCCCTTGATGAAGCCGTTCGCCTTGATCAGGTCCTGCATCTTGGTCAGGGCGTCGAGGGCGGCGGGGTGGGACCAGGCGTCCTTCTGGCCCTCGAACACCGCCTGGAACACCTCGGGGCCGCCGATCCGGTCGAACAGGAACTCCAGCCACATCATGTTGGTCCAGCGCGACTGGCCGCCGAGCGAGAACGGCGCGATGCCCTTTGCGTTGATCTTGGGCACGATGTCCATGATCTCGCCCCAGGTCGTCGGCGGCTGCACGCCGACCTTCTCCAGGACCTCCTTGTTGTAGTACAGGACGATCGGCTGGACGGTCTCGCACGGCATCGCGTAGATCTTGCCGTCCACGGTGGCCGCGCCGAAGGAGGAGGGGAACAGCCGGTCCTTGACGGCGGCGTTCTCGGAGAACCAGGACGTGAGGTCCTCGACCTGGCCCGCCTGCACGTAGCTGCGCAGCGTGCCGCCGCCCCAGCCCCAGATCAGCGTGGGGGCCTGGCCGGCGCCGATGGCCGTCTTGATCTTGGTCTTGTAGGCGTCGTTCTGGAACGCCGTGCCCTCGATCTGGGTGGTGGGGTTGGCCTTGTTGAAGCGCTCGACCGCCCGGCGGCGCACGCCTTCCTGCGGCTCGACCGACAGGTACCAGTAGGTGGCCTTGGCGCCGCCGCCGCCACCGCCGCCGGTCGGGCCGCCGCCGCCCGCGCGGGTGGGGCCCGACGTGCCGCAGGCGGCGAGCGCGGCTCCCAGGGGCAGCCCCATCGAGAGGCTGAGGAAGGTGCGGCGAGAGGTTGTCCTGGTCTCCACGCTGATCTCCGTACTCGAATGCCGTGGCCTGGCCGCGGCTCGGTTGTCCTTGGGACGCGTTGGCCGGCGGTCGGATCGGCAAACCCCCCAATGCCGCTCGTCCGCTCGCCGTTGAGTGAACTAGTCGAAACATTTGCGACATGACCGCGCGGCACGTCAATCTAGATTTCGACCATTACCCTGTCAAGACCTCTGCCGCGGAAACCGGCGCTGGGTGGCGTCCGGGCCTGTGTAGTAATGTCGCGCGGGCATCTAGCTGGATATTCTGCCCCAGTTGCGGCATTGTGCAGGTGGCAGGCCCAGCTCCGAAATGTTTCGAAACTTTGCGGCAGGAACTCTTGAAGGAGTGCAGTTCATGACGGCTCTAGATCGGACCCCGGCGGATCGGGTCCTCGGTCCGTGGCTGGACCCGGCGCTTCCCGTGGCCGAGCGCGTCGAGGCCCTCCTTCAGGAGTTGACGCTGGAGGAGAAGGTCGCCCAGCTCGGCAGCCGGTGGGTGGGCAACGACATGGCGGACGAGGAGGCGGCCCCCGCTCCCGACCCGGACGGCGCCGGCACCCACAACGTGGCCCCCATGCAGGACGTTTTCGCCGCCTCCGGCACCGTGCCCCTGGGCGAGGCCGCCCGGCACGGGCTCGGCCACCTGACCCGGGTGTTCGGCAGCGTCCCGGTGACGGTGGCCGACGGCGCCGCCGAGGTGGTGCGGCTGCAACGGGAGGTCGTCGGCCTGTCCAGGCTCGGCATCCCGGCCCTGGTGCACGAGGAGTGCCTGACCGGCTTCACCACCTACGGCGCCACCGTCTACCCGGCGGCCATCGCCTGGGCCGCCACCTTCGACCCCGGCCTGGTCGAGCGCATGGCCGCGGCCATCGGCCGGGACATGCGGGCCGTGGGCGCCCACCAGGGCCTGTCCCCCGTGCTCGACGTGGTCCGCGACTACCGGTGGGGCCGGGTCGAGGAGACGATGGGCGAGGACCCGTACCTCGTCTCGATGCTCGGCACGGCGTACGTGCGCGGCCTGGAGAGCGCCGGCGTGATCGCCACGCTCAAGCACTTCGCCGGGTACTCGGCCTCGCGGGCCGCCCGCAACCACGGCCCGGTCCCGATGGGCCGCCGCGAGCTGATGGACATGATCCTGCCGCCGTTCGAGGCGGCCCTCACCCTGGGCGGCGCCCGTTCGGTGATGAACTCCTACTCCGACGTGGACGGCGTGCCCGCCGCCGTCGACTCCTGGCTGCTGACCGACCTGCTGCGCGAGGAGTGGGGGTTCACCGGCACCGTCGTGTCCGACTACTGGGCGGTCCCGTTCCTGGCGACCATGCACCAGGTGGCCGCCGACCCGGCGGACGCGGGGGCGCAGGCGCTGGCCGCCGGCCTGGACGTCGAGCTGCCCGACACCCTCGGCTTCGGCGCGAACCTGGTCGAGCGGGTGCGCCGGGGCGAGCTGCCCGAGGCGCTGATCGACCGCGCCGCGCGCCGGCTGCTCACCCAGAAGGTGCAGCTCGGCCTGCTCGACCCCGGCTGGACGCCGGAGGGCTCGGTCGCCGGCGCGCAGGACGTCGAGCTGGACTCGGCCGCCAACCGCGCCCTCGCCCGCGAGCTGGCCGAACGCTCGATCGTGCTGCTCGACCCCGGGACCGAGCTGCCGCTGCGCGCGGGCCTCGGCCGGATCGCCGTCGTGGGCCCGTGCGCCGACGACCCGCGCACGTTCATGGGCTGCTACGCCTTCCCCAACCACGTGCTGCCCCGCTACCCCGGGCTCGGCCTGGGCGTCGAGGCCCCGACCGTGCTGGACGCGCTGCGCGCCGAGCTGCCCGGCGCCGAGATCGTGCACCAGCCGGGGTGCGCGGTCCAGGGCGGCGACCGGTCCGGGTTCGCCGCGGCGGCCGACGCCGCCCGCGCGGCCGACCTGTGCGTCGCGGTCGTGGGCGACCTGGCCGGGCTGTTCGGCCAGGGCACGTCGGGCGAGGGCTGCGACGCCGAGGACCTGCGGCTGCCCGGCCTCCAGGCCGACCTGCTGGCCGAGCTCTTCGCGACGGGCACGCCGGTCGTCGTGGTGGTCGTCTCCGGCCGCCCGTACGCGCTGGGCGAGGTGCACGCCGGAGCCGCCGGGCTGGTCCAGGCGTTCATGCCGGGAGAGGAGGGCGGCGGGGCGATCGCCGGTATACTGAGCGGTCGTGTCCAGCCTGGAGGCAAGCTTCCCGTGCAGATACCCCGCCATCCTGGCGGGCAGCCGGGCACCTACCTGCAGCCCCCGCTCGGAGCCGACAGCAAGGGCATCAGCAACCTCGATCCGACCCCGCTGTTCCCCTTCGGGCACGGCCGCTCCTACACCTCCTTCGAGGTCGGCGACCTGCGGATCAGCGCGGCCGAGGTCCCGACCGACGGCGAGTTCACTGTCTCGGTCCGCGTCGCCAACACCGGCGACCGGGCGGGCGACGAGGTCGTGCAGCTCTACCTGCACGACGTCCTCGCCCAGGTCACCAGGCCGGTGAAGCAGCTCACCGGGTTCGCCAGGGTGCACCTCGAACCGGGCGCGAGCAGGCGGGTCTCCTTCCTCGTCCACACCGACAGGACCGCCTTCACCGGGCGCGACCTGCGGCGCGTCGTGGAGCCGGGAGACGTCGAGGTGCTCGTCGGCACGTCCGCCGCCGACCTGCCGTGCCGCGGGGTGGTCCGGCTGACCGGGCCGGTGCGGCCCGCCGGCGCGGGCAGGCGGCTGGTCACACCCGTGGAGATCCGAGGAGGAACAGATGCCGGCTCCTAGGCGCGCCACGCTGGCCACCGTCGCGGCCTCGGCCGGCGTGTCCGTCGCCACCGTCTCCAAGGTGCTCAACGGCCGCAGCGACGTGGCCCCGGCGACCCGTTCGCTGGTGCAGTCGCTGCTCCAGCAGCACGACTACGTGCCCGCCACGCCGCGCCGCGGCGAGGCGGGCGGCCCCGCCACGGTCGAGGTGCAGTTCGACGACGACCTCAACGCCTACTCCACCGAGATCATCCACGGCGCGATCGAGGCCGGCGACGAGCTGGAGACGTCGGTCGTCGTCAGCATCAGGAAGAGCCACCAGCGCACCGGCGGCTGGGCGCGCGACCTGGTCGCCGCCGGGCGGCGGGCGCTGATCGTGGTGACCAGCGAGCTGACCGGCGCGCAGCTCGGCGCGCTGACGCGGGCCCGGCTGCCGCTGGTCGTGATCGACCCGCTCAACCTGCCGACCACCAGCGTGACCAGCGTCGGCTCGACGAACTTCGCCGGCGGCCTGACCGCCACCCAGCACCTGCTGTCCCTGGGCCACCGGCGCATCGCCTACATCGGCGGCCCGCCGACCTCGGCCTGCAACCAGGCCCGCCTGCACGGCTACCGCGCCGCGCTGGAGGCTGCCGGCGCGCCCGAGCCGCCCGGCTACGTCCGCACCGCCCACTTCCACTACCAGGACGGCCTGGACAACGGCGCGAGCGTGCTCGACCTGCCGGAACCCCCGACCGCGATCTTCGCCGGCTGCGACGAGATCGCGCTCGGGGTCATGGAGGCCGCCAGGTCGCGCGGCCTGCGCATCCCGGAGGACCTGAGCATCGTCGGCTTCGACGACACCCAGATCGCCCGGATGGCCTCGCCGCAGCTCACCACCGTGCGCCAGCCGCTGCGCGAGATGGGCCGGGCGGCCCTGCGCACCGCGCTGCGGCTGGCGGCCGGCGAGCGGATCGACTCCCACCACGTCGAGCTGGCGACCGAGCTGGTGGTGCGCGGCTCGACCGCCCCGGCGGCGCCTACGGAAGGCTGAAGGCCAGGAACACCGACCCGTACGGGTTCGGGTACGGCGTGAAGGAGTACCCGGACTGGACGAACAGCATGCCGTGCGACACCACGGCCCCGCCGCCGCCCGAGACGGCCCCGCCGCGCCCGGTCAGCCCGTTGACGCCCTGCACCTCCTGCATGGTGTCGTAGGCCCACACGACCTCGCCGGTGCGCGCCGAGTAGGCCCGCATCTTGCCGTCCATGCTGCCCTCCCAGACCAGGCCGGGGGTGCTGGAGACGGCCGGGGTGTGGCCGAGGCGGCAGACGTCCGGGTACTGGGCCGCGCCGCCGGTGGCGCAGCCGTCGGCCGGGTTGGGCGTCTCCCACAGCAGGTGGCCGGTGGCCGGGTCGAGCGCGAACAGGGTGCCGGGCTGGGCCATGTACGTGGCCACGTACAGGCGCTGCCCGTCGAAGGAGGTGCCCCACTGGACGCCGGACAGGCCGCCGCCGGGCATCGGCTTCGACAGTTGCCGCTGCCAGACGATCTTCCCGGTACGGGCGTCGAGCACGTGGTACACGCCCGCCTTCTGCCCGATGCCGACCAGGGCGCGCCCGCCCGCCCTGAACAGGTTGGGCGCGGCCCCGAGGTCGAAGTCGAGCGCGGTTCCGTCGGGGAAGTTGGGGCAGTACTCGCGGTCCTCGGGGGTGGGCAGCGAGCACTCCAGCCGCCAGGTGTCCACGTCGGTCATCCGCCGGGTCCAGCGCGGCCGGCCGGTGTCGATGTCCAGCGCCAGCACCGAGTCGTAGTGGCCGGCGCTGCCGGTGTAGTTCTGGCCGGTGCCGACGTACAGGGTGCGGGTGACGGGGTCGAGGGCGGGGGAGCTCCACACGCCGCCGCCGGAGGGGGCGTACCGGGGGACGCCGTTGGGCCAGGTGCCGTCCTGGCGGGCCTTCGGGACGGTGTTGAAGCGCCAGACCGGGCGGCCGGTGTCGGCGTCCATGGCGTCGAGGTGGCCGCGGAAGGTGCAGCAGGCGTGCTCCTTGCCCATGATGTTCTCGCCGCTGGAGACGCCGACGTAGACGCGGTCGCCGAAGACCAGGGGGGAGCTGGTCACGATCGCCGTGACGGTCTCGTCGAGCCGGCGGGCCCAGGCCAGCCGGCCGGTGCGCTGGTCGACGGCGTAGAACCAGCCGCGCACGTCGCCGAAGTAGACCTTGCCCCTGGCCACGGCCGGGCCGTCCTGCACCTGCGTGCGGCCGGTGCCGACGGTGGTCAGGTCGAACTCCCAGCGGGCCGCGCCGGTGGCGGCGTCCCTGGCGTACAGCTTGCCCTCGGGGGAGCCGAAGTACACGGTGTCGCCCACGACGGCGGGCTGGCTGCGCGGCGTGCCGGCCTCCTTGGGGTAGGCGAAGGCCCACTTCAGCGCGAGCCCGCCGACCGTGCGCGGGTTGATCGCGCGTTCGGCCGCGTTGTGCCGCCAGCCCAGCGGGCCCTGCTGCCACATGGGCCAGTCGCCGCCGGTCGCCGCCTGCGCGGGCGCCGGGCCCTGCAGCAGCGCGAGGCAGAGCGCGGTCAGCAGCCGGATCATGAGGTCGCCTCCTTGTTCCAGAACGCGCACTGGTGCTGCCTGGCGATCTCCCGCGTCACCTGGCTGTCACCGGCCGGGGCCAGCGACATGACGGCGGGGTCGGTGCGGGTGTACCGGGGCCACAGCGGGGTCCCCTCCGCGGTCGGGTCGCCGGTGCGGGCGAAGCCCGTCCACTGGGCGACGAGCTGGGCGCCGAAGGAGCGCTGGTTGGCGTCCAGGTCCTTGACGTCGGAGTACAGGAAGGGCGCCTCGCTGATGTGGAAGGCGCCGTTGGGCTTGGTCTGGTCGAGGAAGAACAGCGGCGGCGCGTCGGTGTTGTCCACCTGGAAGGCGTACACCGGCAGGTGCGCGGCCAGCCGTTCGTCGTTGAGCAGCGCCGGGCAGACCGAGTTGCTGTCGGCCACGATCGTCCGGTACGCGATGAACGCCGCCGGGGCGGGGAACCTGGCCAGCGGGTAGCGGGCGAGCACCTCGGGGGCCAGGGGGCCGTACTGCTGCCGGACCAGGGTCTCGTACTCGGCCGGGGTGTTCGCGGCGGGGAGCTGGACCTCGTCGCGGCCCACGCCGTGCATGAGGGCGACCTTGTTGACCCTGCCCCTGGCGAACGCCCGGGACGGCGACATGGTCAGGATGCGGCCGTCCACGATGGGGGCGATCGTCCCGCGGTCCGGGCCGAGCCCGTCGCCGGACTGGTCGAGCAGCGCCTTGACCGGCTTGGCCCGCAGGCACGCGGCCGGGTCGGCGGCCTGCTCGCAGCCGAGCGCGGCGGCGAACCGGCCGCCCTGGGCCTGCGCCTCGGCCTGCGTGGGCAGCTCGGCCTTGCAGTCCTGCGGCTGCCAGAAGGTGTTCACGCCGCGCAGCGAGTTGTACTCGCCGCTCTGCACGATCCCCTTCTCGAACAGGCCCTTCGCGGTCGGCGACGCCGTGTGCGCGCAGACGCTCGACCCGCCGGCGCTGGCCCCGAAGATCGTCACGTTGCCGGGGTCGCCGCCGAAGCGGGCGATGTTGCGCCGCACCCAGCGCAGCGCCTCCTGCTGGTCGGACAGGGCGTAGTTGCCGGCGTTCCGGCCGAGGGCCCGGTGGGACAGGAAGCCCAGGACGCCCAGCCGGTAGCCGACGCCGACGTGCACGACGCCGCCCGCCCTGGCCAGGTGGGAGCCGTCGGAGGGGGCGCCGTACCGGAAGCCGCCGCCGTGGAACTCCACCATGACGGGCAGGTTCCTGGCCCCTTCGGGGGCGGCGACGTTGAGCTTGAGGCAGTCCTCGTCCTCGGAGGGGGAGCCGAGCAGCTCGGCCTGCGGGCACGGGCTGCCCCGCCCGGTGCCGGACAGCACGCCGGGCCAGGGCGTGGCCCGGCGCGCGGGCGTCCAGCGCAGGTCGCCGACGGGCGGGGCGGCGTAGGGGATGCCGAGCCAGGAGCGCAGGCCCTCGCCCGCGATCCCGCACACCTGGCCCGTGTCGGTGGTGACGGTCGTGCCGGGCGCGCAGGCGGGCGCGCTGCGCGGGGCCGCCTGCGAGGGCGGCGTCGTCAGGCTGAGCGACGCGATCACGACGAGCGCGCTCAGCCCCGGTCGGAGCTTCAACATGCGCAAGTTCCCTCGGTGGATTTACTCGGGATCTTGCGCATCCTGTCAAGGCGAGTCAGCCGGAGCAATGGCGGCCGTCATACCGGACCGCCATCTCGCCCGTGTGATCGCCGCCGCGCCGCCCGCGGCTAGCGGCCGCTCCACTTGATCTCGTACGGCTTGAGCGTCAGTTCCTTGCCGTCGACCGTCGTGGTGACCTGCTTGCCCGTGGTGTTGACCGCGAGGAGCTGCTCGGGCTGGGCCAGCACCCGGACCCGCCGGTCGGAGGAGGTGACCGGCTCCAGCTCGGCCCCCGCGGGGAACCAGCGGGTGAAGTCGGCGACCAGCTTGCCGGTGGGCATCAGCGCGCCCGTGCGCGGCTCCCACATGCAGGCCCGGCACTCGCCGTCCTTGGCCTGCGGGTTCCAGTACAGGGCGGTGCTCGCGCCGCTCTGGGCGAACTCCATCATCGAGACGGCCTGCACGGCCAGCCGCATGGGCTCGTCCCAGACGGTGCCGTCCTCGGGCACGAAGTACCACTCCGACCACCACACCGGCAGGTCGCCGGTCTTCTCGCGCAGCCACCTGGTGATCGCGCCGAACTTGCCCAGGGCGCCGAACGCGTCGGGCAGCAGCTCGTGGGTCTCGGTGGGGGAGGCGCCGTCCACGACGACGAAGTCGGCGCCCTTCTTGTGCTTGAACCAGTACTCGAAGGCGTCGAGGGCGTGCTGGTTGACCGCTCCCCACGGCCCGCGCAGCTCGGTGTCGCCCTTGCTGTCGCTGTCGAAGCCCAGGTACGGCCCGCCGATCTTGGCGTCCGGCCGGACCGCCTTCACCGCGTCGTACACCTTGTTGTACAGCTCGGTGTAACCCTTGTAGTCCGCGGGCTTCCTGTGGTCGCGCCAGAAGCCCTTGAACTCGTTCCAGACCATGAAGTACTTCACGTCCCGGTAGCGCTCGGCCACGGTCGCCGCCAGCTTGGCGAAGTCGTCGAAGTGCTCCGGGTACGGCGCGTCCTCCAGGTGCTCCTTCCAGGCCGACTCCTCGGTCGGGCCCTCGGGGCCGCCCTTCATCCAGTCGGGGGCGCAGCACAGCGTGATGACGCCGGTGCCGCCGGACTCCCGCATGAAGTTCGTCCGGCTGTCGAGGTCCTCCCAGAAGTACTCGCCCCGCCGCGGCTCGGGGTTGAGCGCCCCGAAGCCCATGATGTGCTGGTTCTGCAGCATCGGGGTCTCCGACAGCGCGCGGGCGACCTCCTGCTCCAGGCGCGGGGTGATGTTGTTGGCGCTGACGCCGGTGTGGGTCAGGCCCCAGCGCGGCCAGCCGGCGTCCACGGGCGGCGGCTTCGGCGCCTCGGCGGTGGCGGCGGGCGAGGACGCCGGCGGCGGCTGGGCGCCGGTGGTCTCCTGGTCGGCGGTGGCGCCGAGGGAGCAGCCGGCCGCGAGCAGCGCCATGGCGGCGAACCCCGCGACACAGGTGGCCAACCGGCCAGAACGCCGCCCCGCCGTCCGCCCGCTTACTGTTGACACCTGAATCCCCACCTGGTTCTCGGCGCTTTTTGCCTAGAGCGTTCCATGCCCCCGCAAACGCGGCAAACCAGCGGGCCGGATTCACAGCCAAGCGTTATCTCGCGGACACGGCGGCGCTTCCGGCGCCCCTGGCGCGCCGGAAGGCCGCCGCGTCCTGTCCCTAGCGGCCCTGCAGGCCCTTGACGTTGTCCCCGAACGTCCAGCCCTTGGAGCCGTCCCAGTTGATCGACCAGGTCATCAGGCCCTTGAGCTGGCCGTTGAAGGCGTTCCAGCCCTGCGACACCAGCGAGGGGGCCATGTAGCCGCCGCCGGCGCCCGGCTGCGCGGGCAGGCCCGGCACCTGCTTGTCATAGGGCACGGTGATCGTCGTGCCCTGGATGGTCAGGCCGTTGTTCAGGCAGGTGGTCTGGACGGTGAAGCCCTGCACGGTCCCGGCGGAGTAGGAGTCGCCGGAGCAGCCGTACATGCTGCCGTTGTAGTACTGCATGTTCAGCCACCACAGGCGGCCGTTGTCGGCGTACTTCTTGATGATCGGCAGGTACGCGCCCCAGATCGACCCGTACGTCACGCTGCCGCCCGTCACGTAGGCCGTCTCCGGCGCCATGGTCAGGCCGAACCCGGCCGGCATCTGGGCGAGCACGCCGTCGATGATCCGGATGAGGTTCGACTGCGAGGCGGAGAGCTGGGTGATGCTGCCGCCGCCGGTCAGGCCGGTCTCGATGTCGATGTCGATGCCGTCGAAGTTGTACTTCTTCAGGATCGGCACGACGGTCGCCACGAACCGGTCGGCGACGGCGCTGGAGCCGAGGTCGATGCCGGCCGCCGCGCCGCCGATGGACATGAGGATCGTCGCGCCCGCGGCCTTGGCCTGGCACATCTCGGCCGGGGTGGCGACCTTGACGGTGGCGTCCATGCCGTCCTCCCACAGCACGGTGCCATCGGAGCGGATGACGGGGAACGCGGCGTTGATCACGTTGTAGCCGTGCGCCTTGATGCGCGGGTCGGTGATCGGGATCCAGCCGAGCGGCGGGTGCACGCCGTTGATCGCGCCGTCCCAGTTCTCCCAGTAGCCCTGGATCACCTTGCCCGCCGGACGCGGCTTGGTCGGGCAGGTGGTGTCGGTCGGCGTCACCGTGGGCGTCACGGTGGGCGTCACCGTCGGGGTGACGGTGGGCGTCACGGTCGGGGTGACGGTGGGCGTCACGGTCGGGGTCACCGTCGGGGTCACGGTCGGCGTGATCGTGGGGGAGGCGGTGCCGCCGGGGCCGTCGAAGCTGACGTCGTCGGCGTAGTAGGTGCCCTGCCCGTACCAGCCGTGCAGGAAGATGACCGCGGTGCTCTGGCTCGCGGTGGTCGTGAACGACACGGTGAGCTGCGTGTACGCCCCCGCCGACGACGTCCAGGACGAGGAGCCGCCGGTCACGCCGAGGTAGACGTAGCTGCCGCGCACCCACGCGCTCAGCGTGTACGTCGTGCTCGGCCGCACCGACACCGACTGGGTGCACTGCGCGGTGTCGGACCCGCTGGCCGCCGCGGCCAGCGCCTTGGTGCCGGAGTGGACGGGGGTGGAGACCACCGATCCCAGGCCGCCGGTGCACGACCACGGCGACAGGGATCCGGTCTCGAAGTCCGGGTTGGTGAGGAGGTTGGCCGCCTGGGCGGAGGTCTGGACGACGAGGACGCCCAGTGCCGCCAGGACGGAGGCCAGCAGCACGACGAGGAGACGGCGCGTTCGCTTCATGGTGGACAACCCTTTCGTCGCCCGAGCGCGGGCCCGCGACCAGCGGGTTCATCGGATTATGTAAAGAAACTTTAAAGTTGTCCACGGAGCTTGCATACCATTTGGGTCATATCGCGGACGTGCCGTCCGGGCCCCCGCGGACCCGGACGGCACCTCGGGACGGGCTCAGTTCACGTTGAGCGTGAACGTGCTCGTCGTGTTGCGGATGTTCGTCGCGTTGTCGCTCAGCCGCAGATTGCCGAACGTCGCCGAGCCGACCGCCGGGCCCTGCCCCGGCTCGGGCAGCTCGTTGACCCAGATGCCGAAGCCCGACTTGGCGTCGAAGGCGTCGCCGCTGCGGTGCGCCCCCGAGATCGACACGTTCGTGAACACGGTGTCGGTGACCGGGTTCAGCGGCGTGCTCGGGCTGGAGTAGCCGGTCTGGAACATGATCCCGCTGTAGGTCGGGTCCACGATGTCCACGTCGGTGACGCGGATCGCGGTGAACTTCTTGGAGGCGGAGAAGATCCACATCGCCGGGAACGTCTGCTGGCCCCAGAAGTGCCCGCCGGAGCGGACGATCGAGATGTTCTCGAACTTGGTCTGGCCCGGCCCGAAGTCCCGCATCGGGATGCCGAAGTCGAGCGAGCTGATCGTGATGCCCGAGTAGACCAGGGTGTCGGCGATGTAGGCGTTGCGCACGACGTTGTTCTGGCCGCCGTACACCGCGACGCCCGCCGCCCGCCAGGTCAGCAGCGAGGTGATGTTCTCGAAGACGTTGCCCGACTGGTCGGCGTTGACGTTGTCGATCGCCGCGAACAGCGCGAAGCTGTCGTCGCCGGTGGCCCGGGTCTCGACGTTGGTGATCAGGTTGTTCGTGCTGCCGTTGGTGAAGTTCGCGCCGTCGGCGAAGGTGTTCCTGATGCGCGAGTTCCTGATCGTGACGTGGTCGACGTTCGTGCCCCAGAACATGCAGATCTGGTGCTCGACCCAGATGTCGTCGATCGTGATGTTGGAGACCTTCGACAGGTCGAAGATCTTGCCGGGGCCGTCGATGCGCGAGGTGTAGTTGCCGAAGTGGGCGAACCCGGCGAACGTCGAGCCGTTCGACGACGCCTCGGTGCGCCAGCCGACGTCGGTGCCGTCCTGGCCCGAGGGCGAGACGAACCTGGTGTACCAGGGGCCCGCGCCGACCACCTTGACGGCCTTGCCGTACACCTGGAACTTGCCCGTCGTCTGGTACGTGCCCGCGGGCAGGTAGACGCCGGTCAGGTTGCTGTCCTGGCGCGCCTTGTCCAGGGCGTTCTGCACGTCCTGCTGGGAGAAGCCGGCCGGCACGGCGTAGTGCGCGGGGTCGGGGTTGGCGGCCGGCGAGACCTGCTCCAGGCTGACGAAGTCGATGGCGTAGGTCGTGCCGTTGGCCGGGTCCTTCTGCAGCCTGATCCTGCTGCCCTTGGGGACCGTGGCGTTCAGCATGACGTTGGCCTCGTCGTAGATGTGGCGGGCCGGCCCGGCGCCGGGGGAGTTGCCGGGGCTCGCCTCCGCGCCGTACAGCCAGGCGTACTTCGAGGTCAGGTCGATGGCCTTGTGGAAGGCGCCGTCGACGTAGATGTTCAGGGTCGAGCTCGTGCCGCCGCCGCCCGGGGCGTCCGGGATGGAGAAGCGGGTGACCAGGGTGTTGGTGTCGGCCTTGGTGGTCCACTCGACGTAGGAGCCGGTCTGGTTCAGCGTCACCGCGCGGCGGCCGGACGCCTCGCCGGCCACCGTGCCGACGTCCCTGCTCGGGCCGACGACCTGCGCGCCGCCGCCGGTCACGCCGTCCTCGGCCTCGTAGGTGTCGTACGGCATGTTCGCGCCGCGGCCGACGAAGAGCTGCTGGACGCTGGTGTTGTTGGCCTGCTTGACCGGCAGCTCGTTGGCGTCGTTCGCGATGACGGTCTTCACGGTGTACCGGCCGCCCGCGGCCGTCCAGGTGCCCAGGGACACGGGGGCGGTGGTGGCGCCGGCGGCGATCGCGCCGCTGTGGGCGCCGGTCAGCGTCCTGACGACCGTGCCCGCCTCGTTCGCGACGGTCAGCGTGACGCCGTGCGCGCCGGCGGCGGAGGCCACCGTGCCCTGGTTCCTGATCGCGACCGAGAAGGCGACCGTGCTGCCGGCGGGCGGGTTGCCCGGCGTCCAGGAGACCGGCGAGGCGACCAGGTCGGAGGTGTCCACCGGCTTGACGACCAGCGGGGACGGGCCGGTGAGGGAGTTGTTGGACTCGTTCTGCTCGATGACGGCCCCGGCGTCGTCGGCCTTGGCGGTGACCGGGTAGCTGCCGGCGTCCCGGGCGCCGATGTTCGCGGTCACGGTCGCCGAGGCGCCCGCGGCCAGCGCGCCCACGTTCGCGGTGGCGACCTTTCCGGCGCCGAGGGAGAAGGCGACGTCGGTCGCGCCCGACGCCGCGTTGCCGGCGTTCCTGACCACGGCCGACAGCGTGACCGCGTCGGTCTCCACCGGCGCCTGCGGCGACCAGGACAGCGAGGTCACGGTCAGGTCGGGGTTCGGCGCGGGCACGCCCATGACCTGGAGCTCGGCCACCTGCCCCGCCGGGGCCCCGGTGTTGGCCGTGAACGACAGCCGCACGTCGGCCACCCGCGCGCCGACCGGCACCGTCACCGTGTTGCCCGAGCCCGGGTCGAACGTGTACGCCGCCGAGGACACCAGGTTCGTGAACCCCGAGGCGCCCTGCTCCCTGCCGAGCACCTGGAACGTCTGGGTGCGGGTGCTCCACACGGCGGCCGGGTCCAGCCTGACCACGACCGAGGAGACGTCGGCGTTCGCGCCGAGCTGCACGGTCAGCGTGTTCGGATAGCTGCCGCCCGCGCCCTCCCAGTACGTCGTCACGCTGTTGTCGTTGGCGTTGGCGGCGACGTAGGTGTGCACGGAGGAGGAGGCGGTGATCGGCTTGCCGGCGGCCAGGTTGGAGCCGCCGCCGCCGCTGCCGACGCGGGTGACGGTGTTGCTCGCCGGGGACTGGTTGCCCGCCGCGTCCCTGGCCTTGACCTGGTAGGAGACCGTCAGCGTGCCGGGCTGGGCGTCGGTGTAGGTCAGCACGTTCCCGGCGACGCTGCCGCGCAGCGCGTTGTTGGCGTAGACGTCGTAGCCGGTCACGCCCACGTTGTCGGTGGCGGCGGTCCAGGTCAGCCTGATCTGCCCGGCGACCGGCTCGGTGTAGGCCAGCCCGCCGGGCGCGGACGGGGCCTGGGTGTCGCCCGAGCCGGGGCCGCGCACCTCGAACTCGGAGACCTGGGCGGCGGGCCAGCCGGTGTTGGCGGTGACGGTCACCCGGACGTACCGGACGGTCGCCGCGGTGAAGGTGATCGTCGCCGCCGGGGCGAACGTGCGCGCGGCCGAGGCCGAGAGCGTCGTGAGCGGCGAGCCTTCGGTGCCGCCCTGCACCGTCAGCGTCTGCGTCCTGGACTCCCACGCGGCGGGCAGCTTCAGGGTCACCTCGTTCACGCTGACGGCCGAGCCGAGGTCCACCTGGATCCACTGGGGGAAGGCGTTGTTGGCGCTCTCCCAGTAGGTGGCCTGGTCGCCGTCGGTGGCGTTGCCGCCGCCGTAGACGTCGGTGGTGCTGCTCACCGTGACCGGTTTGCCGGCCGCCAGGTTCGGGCCCGCGGCCGCGGCCGGTGGGGCCGTCCAGCCGATCAGGGCCAGGGCGACGGCCACGGCCGCCGCGAGCGGTCGTAAGAGGGAGGGCTTGCGTCTCATGGGGGGTGTCACCTCTCGTCGGGCTGGGAGGGTTGCCCGCACCTTAAGTTGACTCATAGAAATCCGCAATGTTTCTACTTCGTTTCGCAAATAATCGACTGCCGCGTGATTTCACGGGCCTGGTGAACGAAGCAGGTCGTGAGCCCTGCGACAGCGACGGAAACCGCACACATCGCCCGCAAGGACGGGCGCAAGCTGTTGCAAGTCTTTGCGGGAATGGTCGTATAGTTTGCGCATGACCCGACGACTCGGAGACGTGGCCAAGAAGGTCGGCATGAGCGAGGCGACCGTGAGCCGGGTGCTCAACGGCAAGCCCGGCGTGTCGGAGGCCACCAGGGAGGCCGTGCTCACGGCCCTCGACGTGCTCGGGTACGAGCGCCCCACCCGGCTCCGCGGCGACCGCGCCCGGCTGGTCGGCCTGGTGCTGCCCGAGCTGCAGAACCCGATCTTCCCGGCGTTCGCCGAGGTCGTCGGCGGCGCCCTGGCCCAGCAGGGCTTCACCTCCGTGCTCTGCACCCGCACGGTCGGCGGGGTGAGCGAGGCCGACTACGTCAGCCTCCTGCTCTCCCAGCAGGTCAGCGGCGTGGTCTTCGCCGGCGGCCACTACGCCCAGGCCGACGCCTCCCATGAGCACTACGAGCTGCTCTCCGAGCGCAAGCTGCCGACCGTCCTGGTCAACGCCGCCGTCGAGCACCTGGGGTTCCCGCAGGTGTCGGCCGACGACGTGGTGGCCGCCGAGATCGCGCTCGGCCACCTGCGCAGCCTCGGTCACGAGCGGGTCGGCCTGGTGCTCGGGCCGCGCGACCACGTGCCGTCCCGGCGCAAGCTCGCCGCCGTGGCGGGCCAGGTCGATCCCGCGCTGGTCGAGCACAGCATGTACTCGCTGGAGGGCGGCCACGCGGCGGCCGCCAGGCTGGTCGCCAGGGGCGTGACCGGCATCGTGTGCGCCAGCGACATGCTCGCGCTCGGCGCGGTGCGGGCCGTGCGCAGGGCCGGCCTGTCGGTGCCGGAAGACGTCTCGGTCGTCGGGTTCGACGACTCGGCCCTGATGAACTGCACCGACCCGCCGCTGACCACCGTGCGCCAGCCGATCGACGCCATGGGCCGGGCCGCCGTCGACCTGCTCATCGCGCAGATCGACAAGCACGTGGTGCCCGCCGACGAGCTGCTCTTCGACCCGGAGCTGGTGGTCAGGGCCTCGACGGGACGGGTTCGCGGCTCGTCCTGAGAGCGTCTTCCGGTGACCTAGTCGTTATCTTGCAATCACATGTCGAAACATTGCGGACATCTGAGCGATCTGCCATTGTGAGCGCACAGCGGGGCGCCTCACCGTCCCCCGGCTTCGTCAAGCTTCGGAAGGGTCAGATCGATGAAGAGATCGGACTATCGCAGGACTGTGGGGCTGCTCGTGGCGGCAGGCCTGAGCATGAGCGCCGTGGCCTGCGGCAGTGGCGACGACACCGAGCCCGGGGCGCAGGGCAGCGCCTCGGGCGCCGCGCAGGTGAGCATCACCGTCGCCTGCCAGCCCGCGAAGTCCGCCCCCAAGGAGCGGCAGGCCTGGGACGACGACGTGGCCGCGTTCATGAAGGCCAACCCCGGCGTGACGGTCAAGAGCACCGACCAGCAGCCCTGCTTCGACCCCAAGACCTTCGGCCCGAAGCTGGCCGGCGGCCAGATGGAGACCGTGTTCGTGGTGCCGGTCACCAACTACGGCGACGTGATCGCCAAGGGCCAGGGCCTGGACATCACGCCGTACACCGGTGAGATCAAGAACTGGAACGACCTGCGCCAGGACGTCCGCGACCTGGTCACCAAGGACGGCAAGGTCTACGGCGTCCCCAACGTCCACTACAGCGTCGGCCTGGTCTACAACCGGGCGCTGTTCACCAAGGCCGGGCTCGACCCCAACAGCCCGCCCAAGACCTGGGCCGAGGTCCGCGAGGCGGCCAAGAAGATCGCCGCGCTCGGCGGCGGCGTCATCGGCTACGGCGAGTACTCCGGCGGCAACACCGGCGGCTGGCACTTCAACCAGGCCCTGTACGGCCGCGGCGGCGACATGGTCTCGGCCGACGGCAGGACCGCCGCGTTCAACTCGCCCGAGGGCAAGGCCGTGCTGCAGTTCCTCAAGGACCTGCGCTGGGTGGACAAGAGCACCGGCGCCAAGCTGTTCAACGCCTGGGAGCCCCTCATGCAGGCCATGGGCTCGGGCAAGGTCGGCATGATGCTCGGCGCCCCCGACGTCGTCACCGACGTGGTCAACAAGTTCAAGGGCGCCGCCACCGACTACGGCATCACCGGCTTCCCCGAGGCCAAGGCGTCGCTGAGCGGCGGCGAGGCGTTCTTCGTCAACCCCAAGGCCACGCCCGAGCAGGCCAAGGCCGGTCTGGCCTGGGTGAACTTCCGCTTCAACACCGTCGGCAAGGGCCGCTTCGACTTCGCCCGCGGCAAGTCGCTCGGCAACCCGGTCGGCGTGCCCGACAACGACGTCTACGGCGCCTCGCCCACCGGCAAGGCCATCCAGGACGCCCGCAAGGCCAACGCCACCCTGCCGGTGGAGAACTACCAGCCGTACGTGGACGCCTCGGCCACCATCCCGCCCAAGATGGAGCCGCCGCACGCCCAGGAGCTCTACGCCATCCTCGACGTCGCCATGTCGGCCGTGCTGAGCCGCGAGGACGCCGACGTCGACCAGCTCCTCGCGGACGCCGAGACCAAGGCGAACGCCATGCTCGGCAAGGGCTGAGCGGAACGTGAGACCGGGGCGCCGCACCCGCCGGCGCCCCGGTACGTCGAGTCGGTGATCGGAGACACCCCATGAGCATTGCGACCGCCGGAGCCGCGCGACGGCCGAGGCCGCCCTCGCCGTTGCGCCGGGCGTTGCGCAGGAACCTGACGGCCTACGGGTTCATGGTCGGGGCGCTGTTCTGCTTCGTCCTGTTCTCCTGGTATCCCATCGTCCAGGAGTTCATCCTCAGCTTCCAGAAGACCGACCTGGTCAACGAGCCGGAGTGGGTCGGGCTGGACAACTTCAGGGCCGCCTTCGCCGACCCCGCCTTCGGGCCCGCGTGGCTGAACACGCTCATGTTCACCGTCCTCGCGCTGGTGCTGGGCTACGGGCTGCCGTTCGCGGTGGCGATCCTGCTCAACGAGCTCCGCCACTGCCGGGCCTACCTGCGGTTCGTGGTGTACCTGCCGGTCATGCTGCCCCCGGCCGTCGCGGTGCTGCTCTTCCGCTGGTTCTACGACCCCGACGTCGGCCTGTTCAACCAGATCCTCGGCTTCTTCTCGCTGCCCGGACTCAACTGGATCTACTCGACCGACACCGCGCTGCTCTGCCTGGTGCTCGTCTCGACCTGGATGAACATGGGCTCGGCGACCCTGATCTACCTCGCCGCGCTGCAGAACATCCCGCCCGACCTCTATGAGGCCGCCGAGCTCGACGGCGCCGGCGTGTGGAAGCGGATCAGGCACATCACGATCCCGCAGACCCGGCTGATCCTGCTGCTCATGCTGATGTTGCAGATCGTCGCGACCATGCAGGTGTTCATCGAGCCGTACCTGCTCACCGGCGGCGGCCCCGAGAACGCCACCGCCACCGTCGTCTTCCTGATGTTCCAGCAGGCGTTCACCTACAGCGACTACGGCGCGGGCGGCGCGCTCGGGATGATGCTCATGGTCGTCCTGCTCGCCTTCGCCGCCGTGCAGCTCCGGCTGACCCGCGAGGAGAAGGGCTGACCATGTCGAACGCCACCCTGCGCCGCCCCGCCGCGCCGCCCTCGCCGGAACGCCGGTCCAGGAGACGGCCGCCCAGACGCATCGAGGTGCAGTTCCGCACGATCATCTCCCCGCACCAGCTCAACAGCCGGTGGGGACGGCGGGTCTACTGGGCGGTCCTGGTCGCGACGGTCGTCACGTTCACGGTCGTGTTCCTCCTGCCGATGTACTGGATGATCACCGGCGCGCTGAAGTCGGCCGAGGAGTTCGCCCAGGTGCCGCCCACGCTCTTCCCGAAGGAGCTGAACTTCGGGAAGTTCCTGGAGTCGTGGGAGCTGTTCGACATCGGCACGCTGCTGAAGAACACCGTCCTGTACGCCGCCGGCGGCTGGCTGATCACCATGTCGGTCGACGTCGCCGCCGCGTACGCGCTGTCGAAGCTGCGCCCGGCGTTCGGCAACGTCATCCTCGGCGCCATGCTGGCCACCCTGATGATCCCGCCGATGGTCGTGCTCATCCCCACCTATCTCGCCATCCACGACGTGCCGATCCTCGGCTGGGACCTGCTGAACAACCCGTGGGGCCTGTGGCTGCCCGCCGCGGCCAACGGCTTCAACATCTTCCTGCTCAAGAGGTTCTTCGACTCCATCCCCCGCGAGCTGCTCGAAGCCGCTCAGATCGACGGCGGCGGCCCGTTCCGCATCCTGTGGTCGGTGGTGCTGCCGGTCTCCCGCCCGATCCTCGGCGTGACGTCGATCTTCACGATCGTCACCTCGTTCAAGGACTTCATCTGGCCGCTGCTCGTCATGAGCGACAGCGAGAAGATGACGCTCAGCGTGGGCCTGGCCCAGACCGCCGGGGCCGTGTCGCAGGACCAGGTCATGGGCGGCCTGGTGATCGCCAGCATCCCGACCGTCATCGTCTTCTTCATCTTCCAGCGGCACATCATGGCGGGACTCACCGCCGGCAGCCTCAAGGGCTGAGTGCCTCCACCTATGGCAAGGAGTTGTCTTCAGCATGTCCGAAACGTGGTGGCGGGGAGCCGCGATCTATCAGGTCTACCTGCGCAGCTTCGCCGACGGCAACGGTGACGGCGTGGGCGACCTGGCGGGGCTGCGGGCACGTTTGCCGTACCTGTCGGCGCTCGGGGTGAACGCGATCTGGCTCAACCCCTGGTATCCGTCGCCGCTGGCCGACGGCGGGTACGACGTGGCCGACTACCGGGACATCGATCCCGTGTTCGGCACCCTGGCCGAGGCGGAGGAGCTCATCGCCGAGGCCCACGGCCTGAACATCAGGATCATCATCGACGTGGTGCCGAACCACAGCTCGACCGCGAGCGCGTGGTTCCGGGAGGCGCTGCGCGACCCGTCCGTGCGCGACCGGTTCTGGTTCCGCGACGAGCCCGGCGAGTGGCAGTCGATCTTCGGCGGGCCCGCCTGGACCCAGGTGCCCGACGGCCAGTGGTACCTGCACCTGTTCGACCCCGGCCAGCCAGACCTCAACTGGACCAACCCGGACGTCCACCGCGAGTTCCACGACGTGCTGCGCTTCTGGTACGACCGCGGCGTGGACGGCATCCGCATCGACTCGGCCGCCCTGCTGGCCAAGCCCGCCGGCCTGACCGGCTCCTACGAGGACCTGGACGAGGTCCACGACGTCTACCGGAGCTGGCGCCTGATCAACGACGAGTACGACGGCCGCGTCCTGGTCGGCGAGGTCTGGCTGCCCGACCAGGAGCGCCTGGCTCGTTACCTGCGCTCCGACGAGCTGCACACCGTCTTCAACTTCCCGTTCCTGGCCTGCCCCTGGGAGCCCGCCGGCCTGCGCCAGGTGATCGAGCAGACCCTCGCCACCCACGTCCCGCTCGGCGCCCCGCCCACCTGGGTGCTGTCCAACCACGACGTCGCCCGCGTCGTCACCCGGTACGGCCGCGCCGACACCTCCTGGGACCACGCCGACCGCAGGGACGGCGCCCCCTCCGACCTGGAGCTCGGCTACCGCCGGGCGCGCGCGGCGGCGCTGCTGGCCATGGCGCTGCCCGGCGGCATCTACATCTACCAGGGCGAGGAGCTGGGCCTGCCGGAGGTGGACGACATCCCCGACGAGCTGCGCCAGGACCCGATGTGGCGGCGCTCGAACCACACGGTGAAGGGCCGCGACGGGTGCCGGGTGCCGCTGCCGTGGTCGGGCGACGAGCCGCCGTTCGGCTTCGGCACGGCCACGCCGTGGCTGCCGCAGCCGGACGCCTGGAACAAGCTCACCGTCGAGGCCCAGACCGCCGACCTGGGCTCGATGCTCAACCTCTACCGGGACGGGCTGCGCATCCGTGCCGAGCGGCTCGGCGACGGCACGCTCACCTGGCTCGACCTCGGGCCCGGCGTGCTCGCCTTCACCCGGGAGTCCGGCCTGACCTGCGTGGTCAACCTGGGCGCCGACCCGGTGCCGCTGCCCGCCCACGGCACGGTCCTGCTGGCCAGCGGCACCCTGGACGGCGACCGCCTGCCCAGCGACACGGCTGCCTGGCTGGCCTGACCCCGCCCCCGGCCCGTCCGGGTCCTCGCGCCGGTTCGGGGCCACGCGCCCGTCCGGGCCCCGCGTCCGGTTCGGTCCGGGCGCGGGGCCTCCGGGCGGGTCAGGTCTGGACGCGGAGGTCGGCGAAGAGGGCGCGGTGGTCGGAGCCGGGCAGGTCGATGACGCGCACGTCCACCGCCCGCGCCCGCCCGTCCGTCAGCACGTGGTCGATCGCCACCAGCGGCGGGATCCGGCGCATCGGCCACGTGGGGACCAGCCCCTTGCCGGTGGCCGCCGCCGCGTCGGCGTAGCCGGTGCCCAGCAGCCGCCGGAACACGGCGTGGTCCAGCGTGGCGTTGAAGTCCCCGGCCAGGATCCGCGGCGCGCCCGTGGACGGCGCGGGCGGCAGCGTCCCGACCCCCGCCTCCCACTCCGGCACCGTCGAGGGCACCGGCGCCACCGGATGCACGACCACCACCTCCACCGCGCCGCCGGGCAGCGCCGCCTCCACGACCGGCATGTGATGCCCGACCGGCTGGAACAGGCCGGTACGCTCGCGCAGCGGGTGGCGCGCGTACACGCCGCTGCCGACCGGCCCCCACGTCTCCGGCTTGGTGACCTGGTACGGCAGCAGCGTCTCCAGCCCGGCCGCGGCCAGCCGGTCGCGTTCCGCCCAGGTCAGCTCCTGGAGGCTGAGCACGTCCACGTCCAGCGTGCGGACCAGGTCGACGATCGTGCGGGCGTCGCCGCGGCCGCCGTTGAGGTTGGCGGTCAGCACGCGCAACGGGCGGCCGGCCGCGCCGTCCGTACCGCCGGCCAGGGCGCGCGGGAGCACCAGCCAGGCCAGGCACACGCACACCGCCAGCATGACCGCGACCGCCGCCCGGCTGCGGGCCAGCGCCGCCGCCCCCAGCATCAGCAGCGCCGCCACCCCGAAGTACGGCGTGAAGGACACCAGCGGGACCAGCAGGACGCCCGACTCCAGGCCGCCGAGCCGCACCGCCGTCCCCGCCGCGAACAGCACCGCGACCGCCGTCGCCAGCCGCCGCCTCCAGACCCGGCGCGGACGCGTCCGCACGGGCTCCTGCACCGCTTCGTCCATGAGCACAGCCCGAACCCTAGGCCGCGATTCTTAAACCTGGATGAGCGTCAGGCGGAACCGAGGCTCCACGCGCTCAGCAGGGCGTCGCCGCCGGCGCCCACGACCACGGGACGGCCCGCAAGCTCGGCCAGCGCCAGGGCCCGCACCTCGGCGCCCGGCCCAGGGCCCAGCTCCCCGACGACCTTGCCGTCGGTCAGGCTCCAGACGCGGACGACCGTCTCGCCGCCGCCCGGCGCGTGCGCGACGACCGCGACGGGCCTGCCGCCGAGCGCGCCCACGACCAGCGCGGACGCCCCCCGGTCGTCGGGGCTGCGGCGGCTGAAGTTCCACTTCTTCCTGCGCCTGCCGGTCGCCAGGTCGTAGACGCGCAGGGTGGCGTCGAGGTGCGTGGAGACCAGGATCGGACGGCCGTCCAGCTCCCCGCAGGCGAGCAGCTCGATGCCGCCGATCTCGCCGGTCTTGTAGGTGTGTGTCACCTTTCCGTCCGACAGGCGGCGGATCCGGACGCGGTTGGCGCCGTCGCCGGTGACCAGCACCTCGTCGTCGCCGAGGCGGCCGAACGCCAGGCCGTTGACGCCCTGGAAGTGGTCGGTGACGGCGGGGCCGATCTGGCGGCCGGTGGCGAGGTCCCACAGGCGGACGACGCTGTGCAGGTCCTTCAGGCTGTCGTACTTCTGGGTGACGGCGACCGCGCGTCCGGCGGTGGTGACGGCGATGACCGGGTCGGCCGCCTTCTTCCCGCCGAGGGCGCCGCCCGCCGGGTTCCACAGCCGCATCCCGCCGTCGTCGTGGCCGGAAGCGGCCTTGCCGTCGCCGCAGGCCACGGCGGTCGCGGCGGTGCCGCCGTCGCCGAGCCTGCGCACGGGCGCGGACGCCGGGCCGAGGTCCCAGACGAGCACCGCGCCCTTGGACGTGCCGCAGACGACGGTGGAGCCGGCGGCGGCCAGGACGGCCGGCGTCCCGCTGCCCGGCGGCAGCGCCACGGGCTCCCTGACGGGCGCGCCGAACGGCTCTGGGGACGGGGTGGTGGACGCCGTGGGGGACGTGCTGGGCGCCGGGCTCGTCGCGGCCGTCGTGGGCGTGCCCGTCGCCGTCGATGTGCCCGTCGCCGGCGGGCCGGTCGGGTCGCCGGTGGGGCGGGGGGACGGGTCGTCGGCGAGCCCGTTCGCGGGGCGCAGCAGAAGGAAAGCGGACGCCGCCGCAGCCACCGCGGCCGTCGCACCGCCCACCACCACGGCCCGCCGGCTCACCCGCCGCTCCGTACCCGGCCTGGTCGCCTCCCCATGAAACCCCGGCCCCGTCACCCCGGCCCCGGCAGGCGGAAGCGTCGCTCCAGGCCCGCGCGGCGGAACCGTCGCCCCGGCTCCGGGCGGGGGGATCGGCGCGCCGGGCGGAGGGGCCGTCGCCGGGCTTTCCGCGCGCATGTCCGGCCCGCCGCCGGCCCCCGGATGCGCCGCGGGCCCCTCGGAACGGAGGTGGGCCGACCCTGGGACGCCGGGCGGGTGCGGCGCGGCCGAGCCCGCGGCGGCGTGCGGGTGCGGCGTCGGCGAGCCGGGGGCGCTGATGAGGTGGCGGAGGAGGGCGGCGGGGGTGGGGCGGGCGGCAGGGTCCTTGGCGAGGCAGGACAGGATCGGGTCCACCAGGCGGGCCGGCACGTCCGTGAGGTCGGGCGTCCCGCTCATGACCTTGTGCAGGATGGCGGCGACCGTCTCACCCGCGTACGGCGGATGCCCGGTGGCCGCGAACACCATCGTCCCCGCCCAGCTGAACACGTCGGACGCCGGCCCGACCCGCTCGCCCGCGAACTGCTCGGGCGACATGTACGCCGGCGTCCCCATCGGCGCCGAGGCCTGCGTCGTCGCCCCCAGGGCCTTGGCGATGCCGAAGTCGATGACGATCGGACCCTCGGGCCCCATGAGCACGTTGCCCGGCTTGAAGTCGCGGTGCACGATCCCGGCCTCGTGGATGGCGGCCAGCGCGGTCAGCGTGGAGATCGCCAGCCGGTCCAGCGCGCCCCCCGTGCGCGGCCCCGACTCCCGGACGAGCCGTTGCAGGGTGTCGCCCGCGACGTACTCGCTGACGATGTACGGCCGCCCGTCGGCCACCCCCACGTCCAGCACGGCGGCCGTGCAGAACGCGGCCACCCGGCGCGCCGCCTCGGCCTCGCGCAGCAGGCCCCGGGTGACGTCGTCGTCCTGGGTCAGGTGGCTGTGCAGCAGCTTGATCGCGACCTCGCGGCCCGCGCCGTCGACGCCCTTGTAGACGACCCCCTGCCCGCCCGAGCCGAGCACGCCGAGCAGCCGGTGGTCGCCGATCCTGTCGGGGTCGCCGGGCCGGAGCGGACGGACTTCCGGCATTCCGCTCCTCCCCTCGGGCACGTACCGGCGGATGCCGGCGAACCACACCATAGGGCCGCAAAGGCGGGCCCCGGAAGCCGGGCCCGCGCCGGATGGCAGGATCGAAGCCGGCCCCGCACAGGAAAGGCGTCCCGCATGGCTCCCAGGATCGCGACCGCCCGCCGCGTCGACCTGCCCGAACTTCTCGACTTCCTCCGCCCCCGGCACCACGGCCTGCTCTCGACGACCCGCGCCGACGGGCGTCCCCAGCTCTCGCCGGTCTCGTGCGGGGTCGACGGCGAGGGCCGGATCGTGGTCTCCACCTACCCCGGGCGCGCCAAGGCCGCGAACGCCCGGCGCGACGAGCGCGTCTCGATGTGCGTCCTGTCCGACGACTGGGACGGCCCCTACGTCCAGGTGGACGGGCGAGGCGAGGTGCTGGACATGCCCGAGGCCCTCGACGCCCTGGTGGACTACTACCGGTGCATCGCCGGCGAGCATCCCGACTGGGAGGAGTACCGGCAGGCCATGCGCCGCCAGAACAAGTCGCTGATCCGGATCACGATCGACCGCTGGGGGCCGATCGCGACCGGCGGCTTCCCGCCGGACCTGACCCCCGGCGGCTGACCCGGCGGCCGGGCGCGGCGGCCGGGCGCGGGCGTCAGCGGGCCAGCACCTCGCGCAGCACGTCGGCGAACTCCTTCGGGCGCTCGACGAACCCGCCGTGCTCGCCGGGGAACACCACCGGCGGCGCGCCGAGCAGGCCGGCCAGCGCCTGCGAGGTGCGGTACGTGAGCAGGCCGCCCGACTCGGCCCCGACGCCCACGACGACGCGGGCCGGCCCGGCCGTCAGCGCCGCGATGTCGGGCACGTACCGGGTGGTGCCGCGCATCTCGTGCAGGAAGAAGTGGGTGGCGTCGGCCAGGTCCTGCTCGGGCGACTCGCTCGGCGGCGGGGCCGGGGCGTCCTCGCCGGTCTGGAAGCCCGCGGTCGCCATGAACTTGCCGAACGCCGCCCCCGGGCCCTCCCGGCGGAACGTCTCGACGATGTCGTCCACCTCGGCGCGGCGCCGGGCCGCGTCGGGCAGCAGCTCCAGCACGGGCGGCTCGTGCGCGACCAGGGTGCGCACGCGGGTGGGGTGGCGGGTGACCAGGGCGAGGCCGGTGACCGCGCCGCCGCTGCTGCCGAGCACGTCGGCCGACTCGGCGCCGAGCGCGTCGATGATCGCGACCGCGTCGTCGGCCCGCAGGTCGGGGGTGGAGTCCTGGCCGGGGTCGTCGAGCGTGCTGCCGGACACGCCGCGCGGGTCGTGGGTGACGACGGTGTGCTCGCCGGCCAGCTCCTCGGCCAGCGGGGCGAAGGGCGCGGCTGCCATCGGCGCGCCCACCAGCAGCAGCAGCGGGCCGCTGCCGCGGACGTGGTAGCGCAGGCGTCCGCCCGGGATGTCGAGGATGTGCGTGGTGCTCATCGGTGTGGGTCCTTCCGCGGAGTCGGCTGACACCAGGTTGGACCACCGGGGGCGGGCGAACTCATCGGTCCGGGGGCTCCTGGTGGCAATGTGCCGATCAGAGCTCCTTGACCTCGTCGAACAGGTCCTCGACGGCCGCGACGATCCGCCGGGTGGCCGGGGAGGCGGCGTCGGGGCCGTCGAACGGGTGCGCCACGCCCTCGGCGACGCCCTCGACGGTGGCGAGGTCGGCCCCGGGATGGCAGACGACGTCCGGCTCGGGCAGGTTGGCCAGCAGGAACTCGCCCTGGCTCGCCCGCGCCTGCGACGGGTGCGCCCCCCGCCGCACCCACCGCAGGCTCCCCGACCGGTCCAGGCGGTAGACGCCGGGGCCCTGGGCGGCCGACACGCGTACGGGGGCGTCGCGGGCCAGGCGGACCCGGACGTGGAAGGGCCCGCCCGGCCGGGCCGAGCGCAGCAGCGTGCGCTGGTTGAACTCCTGGGCGTCCCCCAGCCAGCTCACCGGCCCGCCGAGCATCACCGACAGGTGGGCCAGCACGAACGGGGGCAGCCCGGCGGCCTGCTGGTTGACCGAGGACACCTCGGTGCCCTCCTGGTGCCGCCACTTGATCGCCGTCAGGTAGACCCGTTCGCCCGGCGTGAGGATGGCCTCCACGCTGAACAGGCCGGCCGCGCCGTACCTGCGCCAGGCCCAGAACGCGATGCGCTCGGCGCACTCGATGAGCAGCGCGGCGGCCGGCGTCGGCCAGGGGCGCGACCAGTCGTCGCCGGTGCTGCGCATCGGCCCGGCGCCCAGCTCGGCGATCCCGGCCGAGGTGTGGGCGGGGCGGTCGGCGTACACCCGGACGCCGCCGTCGCGGTCGGGCACGCTGAGCACCGCGATCGTGCACGGCCAGCCCGGCACGTACGCCGCCACCCGGTACGGCCCGAGCAGCCGGGCCGCGCGCGGCATGTCGTGCTCGCCTGCGACGACCACGGTGCCGTGCCGGTCCGCCCGCCGGCCCGCCTGCACCACGACCCGCTCGGTGCCGACCGCGCGCCGCAGCTCGGCCAGTCCGGGCAGCCGCTCGACGTGCACGCAGGGGACGCGGGCCACCGCCGGCACGCCGGCCGCCCGCAGCAGGTCGTCCAGCAGGTGCTTGGCCTCGATCGCGGCCCGCACGTCGGCGTCGATGGCCGCGACGACGCCGCCGGGGCCGGCCAGCTCGCGCAGGCGGGCGTTGTCGTACCAGGTGAAGACGACCGGCGGGCGGTCCAGCTTGAGCAGGTGCCGGGCGGCCTCGTGTCGGACGCGGGGCAGCCAGGCGTGCCGCTCGGCGACCGACCGGGTCCTGGTGCGCTCCTCGGCGGCGACGACCATGCCGGGCAGCGCCGGGTCCCACGCCGAGTAGCAGCCGATGCTCAGCGCCGGGCGCAGCGCCTCGACCGGGGCCGGGCCGGTGTAGCCGGTGCGCAGCGCGGTGCTGAACCGTTCGACGCAGACCAGCGGGCGGCCCGCCAGCGCGGCCGTCAGCTCCTCCTGCGCCGCCTCCTCCAGGCCCGTATCGCGCCGGCCCGCACCATGCAGCCCGTCCATCAGCCCCTCCCTCGCCGTCCTCCGTACGGGGCCCTCCCGCGAGGGGCACGGCCCGCACTCTTGACGGTGCCCCGCGTCCGGCGCACCGTCGAGGCCACAGTGATGTGAAGCGATGTGAAGATGAGATGCCGCCCCGGCGTACCCACCCAGTCGTCAACCGGGCGCTGGCGGCGTTGATCGAGCAGGCGGGCTGGACCCACGCGGCCACCGCGCGGCACGTCAACGCCGTCGCCGCCGAGAGTGGCGAGCGCGTGCACTACGACCGCTCGGCGGTCGGCCACTGGCTGACCGGCACGATCCCGCGCCCCGAGGCGGTGCGCGCGGCGGTCGAGGCGTTCCGCCGCCGCCTGGGCAGGCCCGACCTGCGCCCGGCGCAGCTGGGCTGGCCGGAGCCGGGCGGGTCGCCGTCCGCCGACGATCCCTGGCGCGGCGACCCGGTCGCCCGGCTCGCCGTGCTGGGCGAGGATGACCTGCTCAACCGGCGCACGTTCACCCTGGCCGCGTTATCCGGACTGTCCGGCTTATCGGTCCTGTCCGCGCAGCGGGCGGGCGGCCGCGCGACGGCCCGCCGGGCCGGCGCGGGCGACGTCGAGCGGATCCGCGCCACCACCCGCGCCTTCGCCGACCTGGACGACCGCTACGGCGGCGGCCACGCCCGCGCCGCGGTCGCCGCCTACCTGTCCCGCGAGGTCACGCCCCTGCTGCACGGCACGACCGGCCGCCGCAGGCCCGACCTGTTCGCCGCCGCCGCCGAGCTGAGCTACCTGGCCGCCTACATGGCCATGGACGCCGGCGCCCACGCCCTGGCCCAGCGCTACTACATCAGCAGCGTGCGGCTCGCCGACGAGGCCGCCGACCTGCTGCTGCGCGCCACCGCCCTGCGCAGCATGGCCGTCCAGGCGGCCGAGCTGGGCCACGACGGCGAGGCGCTGGCCCTGGCCGAGGCGGCGGCGTCCGCGCTGGCCGGGCACGGCCCCGCCCGCACCCAGGCGTGGATCACCGGCATGCGCGCCGAGACCCACGCCGCCGCCGGCACCCGCTGGGACGCGCTCCGGCTGCTCAGCCGCACCGAGACCCAGCTCGAACGCGCCGACTCCGTCCCCGAGTCGGAGTGGACGGGCAACTACCGGCGCGAGTCCCTGGAGCACCAGATCGGCCTGACCCTCACCCAGCTCGGCGACCACGCCACCGCCGCCCGCCACTTCGCCGCGTCCATGCGGGCCAGACGGCCGGTCGAGCTGCGCACCCGCGCCCTGATCGGGCTGCGGGCCGCCCACTCCCTCCTGCGCGCGGGCGAGGTGGACCAGGCGGCGGCCACCGTCCTCGACCTCAGCGACGACATCCGGCTGATCTCCTCGGCCCGGGTCCGGGAGGAGCTGCGCGGCCTGCGCGCCGCCTGGCAACCGCACCGCGGCAACCCCCTGGTCAGCCGCGCGGACCGCGCGGTCGCGGGCTGACGCCGCCGCAGCGCCCTCCGGGCCGCCGGTTGCCGGGCCGGGCGGGACCTGTGGGCGCGCCGGGACCGGCTCTAGGATCGCGGCGTGATCAGGAACGCGTACTGCTCCTTCTGCGGCGCCGCCTTCGACCCCGGCCTGCCCTGGCCCCGCACCTGCGCGGCCTGCGGGAACACCAGCTACCTCAACCCGCTGCCGGTCGCCGTGACGCTGCTGCCCGTCGACGACGGCCTGCTCGTCGTACGCCGGGACGTCGAGCCGCGCCGCGGCGAGCTGGCCCTGCCCGGCGGGTTCATCGACCTGGGGGAGTCCTGGCAGCAGGCGGCCGTGCGCGAGCTGCGCGAGGAGACGGGGGTGGTCGCCGAGGCCGCCGACGTCACGCTGTTCGACGTGGTCAGCGCCCCGGACGGGACCGTGCTGATCTTCGGGCTCGCCCCGCGCGTCACCGCGTCCGCGCTGCCGCCGATGCAGGCCACGGACGAGACGAGCGAGTGGTCGGTCATCGACGGGCCCGCCGAGCTGGCCTTCCCCGCCCACACGCGGATGGCGGCCGCCTACTTCGCGGGACGGGCCCGCCGCGGGCCGGAGTGACCCGGCCCGGGGCGGCGGGTCAGCTCAGGTCGAGGCCCGGGTAGAGCGGGTGGGCGGCCAGCAGCTCGGCCGCCGCGGCGCGGGTCTTCTCGGCGGTGCTCTGCGGCAGGTCGTACTTCGCCTTCGAGCCGGCCGACGGCGTGGTGTCGGCCAGCACGCCGACGATCAGCTCGGCGACCTGGTCGAACTCCTGCGTCCCGAACCCGCGCGAGGTGAGCGCCGGGGTGCCGACCCGGATGCCCGAGGTGTACCAGGCGCCGTTGGGGTCGCGCGGGATCGCGTTGCGGTTGGTGACGATCCCGGCGTCGAGCAGCGCCGACTCCGCCTGCCGGCCGGTCAGCCCGTACGTGGACACGTCGAGCAGCACCAGGTGGTTGTCGGTGCCGCCGGTGACCAGCCGCACGCCGCGCCGCGCCAGGCCCTCGGCCAGGGCGACCGCGTTGGCGGCCACCGCCCGCGCGTAGTCGGCGAACGCCGACTGCCGGGCCTCGGCCAGGGCGACGGCCTTGGCCGCCATCACGTTGCCGAGCGGGCCGCCCAGCACCATCGGGCAGCCCCGGTCGATCGAGTCGGCGTACTCCCGCCGGCACAGCACCAGGCCGCCGCGCGGCCCGCGCAGCGACTTGTGCGTGGTGGTCGTCGTGACGTGCGCGTACGGCACCGGGTCGTGCACGCCGGTGAACACCTTGCCCGCGACCAGCCCGGCGAAGTGCGCCATGTCCACCATCAGGACGGCGCCCACCTCGTCGGCGATCTCCCGCATGCGGGCGAAGTCGATGCGCCGCGGGTAGGCCGAGTACCCGGCGATCAGCACCAGCGGGCGGAACTCGCGGGCGGTGGCGCGCAGCGCGTCGTAGTCGAGCAGGCCGCTGTCCGGGTCGGTGCCGTAGGAGCGCTGGTGGAACATCTTGCCCGAGATGTTGGGACGGAATCCGTGGGTCAGGTGACCGCCCGCGTCGAGCGACATGCCGAGGGCCCGCTGGTCGCCCAGGGCCTTGCGCAGGGTCTCCCAGTCGTCCTCGGACAGGTCGTTGACGTGCCGCGCGCCGGCGGCGGCAAGGGCCGGGGCCTCCACCCGGTGGGCCAGGATGCCCCAGAACGCCACCAGGTTGGCGTCGATGCCCGAGTGGGGCTGGACGTAGGCGTGCTCGGCGCCGAACAGGGCCTTGGCGTGGTCGGCCGCGAGCTGCTCGACGGTGTCGATGTTCTGGCAGCCGGCGTAGAAGCGGTGGCCGATCGTGCCCTCGGCGTACTTGTCGGACAGCCACGTGCCCATCGTCAGCAGGACGGCCGGGGAGGCGTAGTTCTCGCTCGCGATGAGCTTCAGCGAGGCGCGCTGGTCGGCCAGCTCGGCGCGGATCGCCCCGGCCACGCCGGGCTCCACGGCGGCGATCACGTCGAGCGCGTTGCGGTAGGCGGCCGACACGGTGGCCGCGTCGTGGGCGCCGTAGGAATGGGGGTGCTCTTCAGCCATGACTTCTCCCGAGCCGTCGAAGTGAGGGCACCCAGGCGCGCGGCGACGTCCAGGACCGCTCCCCGGTGGTCAGTCCCACCTTACGATCACGCCGGTCACGATCCGAGGCTTGACACCACGGTCGTCGCCCGGGGCCGCGCAACGAGGGAGGCGCTTGAGTCTCCACCAGGGGGAGACGCCAAGGTGGAGCCATGGACGGCGGCACCCTCTACACGATCGGCGACCTGGCGCGGCGGACCGGGCTGCCGGTCAGGACCATCAGGTTCTACTCCGACCGCGGGATCGTGCCGCCGGTGGAACGCAGCCCGGCCGGCTACCGCCTCTACGACGCCGCCGCCGCGGCCCGCCTCGACCTCGTGCGCACGCTGCGCGACCTCGGGGTTGACCTGGTCACGGTCCGCAAGGTCGTGGACCGGGAGCTGACGCTCGCGCAGGTCGCGGCGGCGCACGCCGAGGCCCTGGCGGTGCGGATCCGCACGCTGCGGGTGCGGCGCGCGGTGCTGACGGCGGTGGCCCGGCGCGGCTCGGGGCCCGAGGAGATGGAGCTCATGCACAGACTCGCAGGACTGTCGGAGGACGAACGCCGCCGCCTGGTCGGCGACTTCCTGGACGCCGCCGTCCCGGACGCCGGGCCGGGGCTGGCGGGGATCCGGGCCTCGCTGACCCCGGAACTGCCGGACGACGCCGAGCCGGAGCAGGTGGAGGCGTGGCTGGAACTGGCCGAGCTGATGGCGGACCCGTCCTTCCGCGCGAAGCTGCACGACCTGACCGCCGGCCACGCCCGCGACCGTGCCGCGGGCCAGGGGGAAGGGGTGCTGCGGGACGCCGTGTCGCGGGGCGTGGGCGCGGCGAGGAAGGCGCTGGCGGCGGGCGTGGATCCCGCCGCGCCGGAGTCCGCGCCGGTCGTGGCGGCGGTCGCCGGCGAGTACGCGAGCCTCCTGGGCAGTCCCGACGACGCCGGACTCCGGCGACGCCTGCTGGCCAGGCTGACGGCGGCGGACGATCCCCGCAGGGACCGCTACCTCCGCCTGCTCGCCGTGGTCAACGCCTGGCCGCCCCCGGACCCGTCGGCCCCGGCCCTCGACTGGCTGATCACCGCCCTGCGCACCCACCCGGCCCCCTGAACCCGGGCCTCAAGACCCCACCGGATGTGGCTCAGCCGCGGGCGGGGGCCTCGGCGGCGGCGGGGCCGGTCTCGGGCAGGCCCCGGGTCAGCAGGCGGGCGCCGATGCCGAGCAGCGCGGTGACGACCATCGTGCCGCCCATCGGCAGCCCGGTGTCCGCGCCGCCCAGGCCGACCAGCGGCGAGACCAGCGCCCCGAGCGCGAACTGCAACGCGCCCATCACGGCCGCCGCCGTGCCGGTCGCGTACGGCGCCCGCCCCACCGTCAGCGCCGCCGCGTTCCCCATGATCAGCGTGAACGAGCTGACCAGCAGGAACAGCACCGGCAGCACCGCCACCGCGGCCATCCCCGCCCCCAGCAGCACCAGCAGGACGGCCGACAACCCCAGCACGATCCCCTGCCCGGTCCGCAGCAGCCCCTCCGGGCTGAACCGGCGCACCAGCCGCGCCCCGGCCAGGCCGGTCAGCGTCATGCCCAGCGCGTTGGCCGCGAACGTCACGGTGTAGGCGGGGGTGGACAGGCCCAGGACGTTCTGCACGACGAAGGGCGAGGCCGAGATGTACGCCATCAGCCCGGCGAAACCGAACGCGAAGGAGAAGGCGTAACCGAGATAGCCCCGGTCGGCGAACAGCCGCCGCACGGTCCGCCCCGTGGCGGCCAGGCCGCCCGCGTGCCGGCGTCCGGGCGGCAGCGTCTCGGGCACGACGAGCGCCGAGCCGAGCAGCATCACGGCCGAGATCGCGGCCATCACCCAGAACTCCGCGCGCCACCCGGCGGGCGACAGCGCGCCGCCGATCAGCGGGGCCACGACGGGCGCGACGCCGACCACCGAGGCCAGCAGCGAGAAGACGCGCGCCGCCGCCCGGCCGGACGTCAGGTCGGCCGCCACCGCGCGGCCGATCACGATGCCCGCCGACCCGGCGAACCCGTGCACGAAACGCAGGGCGACGAGCGTCCGGACGTCCGGCGCGAGCGCGCACAGGACGCAGGCGGCCAGGGCGGCGGCGGTGGCCAGCAGGATCGGCCGGCGGCGGCCGAACCGGTCGGACAGCGGCCCGATGACGAGCTGCCCCAGCGCCAGCCCGGTGAGGAACGCGGTCAGCGTGAGCTGCACGGCGGCCGGGCCCGTCCCCAGGTCGGCCGCCAGGTCGGTGAACACGGGCAGGTACATGTCGGTGGCCAGCGGCGCCACCGCCGACAGCAGGCCGAGCACGACCAGCAGCGGTCCGGACACCCCGGTCCTGGTCACGAGACACGCCCCGGCGGGCGGTGGCGCTGGTGGCAGCGGTGGGGAGCGGCGAACTCCATGGTGTCTCCAAGACGGCCGTGCGGCTAGAGACCTAGGATGTTCCGTGATCCGGCCTCGGCTAACCGCGCCACCGGCGCCGGAGGGCGCGACGTCACCGCAGGTCCGCCCGCCGGCGGAGCCCGGCCGGCCCGCGTCGCCGGCCAGACAGGAGCACCGCATGACCGCCCGGCTGCCCGCCCTCCCCCCGGAGGACCTGGACGACGCCCAGACCGAGGTCTACCGCGCCATCACCGGCGGCCCCCGGGCGGCGGGCCCCCAGGTCTTCCCCCTCGCCGACGAGCGGGGACGGCTGCGCGGCCCGTTCAACGCCATGCTGCTGAGCCCGCCGGTCGGCGGCGCGCTCCAGGCGCTGGGCGCGGCGGTGCGCTACGGCTCGGTGCTGCCGGACCGGGCCAGGGAACTGGCGATCCTCGTGGTCGCCGCCCACTGGGGCAGCGACTTCGAACGCGACGCGCACGAGGCGGTGGGCCGGTCCTGCGGCCTGACCGAGGCCGAGCTGACCGCGGTGCGCGAGGGACGTCCGCCCGGCCTGGCCGACCCGGCCGAACGCGCCGCCGTCCGCGCCGCCCGCGAGCTGACCCGGACGGGGACGCTGGGCGAGGAGGACTACCGGGCGGTCACGGCGGCGCTCGGCGAGCGGGGCCTGTTCGAGCTGACCACCCTGGTCGGCTACTACGCCACGCTGGCCCTCCAGCTCCGCGTCTTCGCCGGCGAGCTGCCCCCGAAGTGAGGGGCACGCGTCTCACGTCGTGAGGCGTCCGGCGGGCCTGGTGGACAGGGCGACCAGGGCCGTTCGCGGGACCTCCGCCACGTACTGCCCGTCGCGCCGGCTCACGACGGGACGGGGCGGTGCGGCGGGCTCCGGCGGCCGGCGCGTCCCGTGGTCGAAGTGCCGCTCCAGCACCCGCCAGGCCGCCTCGACGTCCTCCAGGGCGGCGAAGTACGCGCCCAGTCGAGCACCCGTACGGGCAGGCCCGCGTCGGCGAACAGGGCGGCCAGGCCGGGCCGGGTCACCCGCGCCGCCTCGGCCACCGCGCCCGGCCGGTCCGCCGGGGGGATGTGATGGGTTCCGTACGCCAGCAGCACCCCGCCGACCGACGCCTCCCGCAGGAACAGGAGCTGGGCGGCCTGGCGCACCGCGGGCAGCCCCTGCGCGAGGGCCCGGTCGACCATGTGGCCGGACAGGTCGCCGGTGATGATCGCCGGTTTGACGTCCAGGCTGCCGAGCCGCCCGGCGGCCGCCCGCGCGACCGTCCCGTCCCCGCCGAGGACGTCCAGCAGCAGCGGCGGCCCGGCCGCCGGATCGGGGGCGAGCAGCCCGAGCAGCGCCCGGATGCCGGTCCAGCGCACCAGCGCGTCCTGCTGCGCCCGGCGGTAGGAGTCGCCCCGCCCGTCGCGGTCGGAGTCGAACTCGCTGCTGGTCGCGGCCAGCACGCCGAGCGCCCGCGCCGCGCCCGGCCGCGCACCGGCCCTCGTCCTTTCCGGGTCACGTGCTCGATGGCGGGGACGGGAGCTGCGGCGGGTCGAGGCGGTGGCCCAGCCCGCCGACGAGCCGGGTGACCATTTGGCTGCGGGCGGCGAACAACCGGCTGCGCGGCTCCAGCCGCACCCCGAACTGCTTCTTCGTCTCGTACGCCGCGCCGCCGAGCCGCAGCGTGCGCGCGCCCGAGCCGACGGCGGCCCGTACGCACGCCGTGAGCAGCGCGTGGTAGACGGCGGTGCCCTCGGTGAGGGCGTAGTCGCGCCCGATCCACCGGGCGACCAGCTCCTCGCCGTCGCGCAGCAGGGCGACGCAGCCGGCCGGCGCGCCGTGCCGGCGGGCGGCCAGGACGGTCAGGTCCGCGCCCAGGGCGCCGGCCGCCTCGGTGAGCAGGGCCGGCCGGTAGAAGACGTGCGGCCCGTGGCGCAGGTCCACCGCGGCCACCATCGGCCCCAGCCGGTCCAGCAGCCCGTCCGGCTCCCCGCCGGGCGTCAGGGGCCGGACCTCGATGCCCTCGCGCGCGGCCCGGCGCTGCGTGCGCCGGATCTCGGCCCGCCTCTTGCGCGGCAGATGCTCCAGGTACGCCTCGTACGACGGCCACGTCAGGTCCAGCAGCGTCTCCGGCAACCAGCCCAGGCGGCTGTAGCCCGGCTGCCCGGCGGCGTACGGCAGGTGGTCGACGACGCAGAACAGCAGCCGCTCGCGCCTGACCAGCGACCGCACCGCCCGCAGCAGGACCCGCCGCTGCGGCCCCTCACCGCCCAGCAGCCCGGACGTCGCCGTCATCGGCGCCTGGACCTGGAGGAAGGGCCACCTCCTGGTCAGAGGCCCGAAGCGGGACTCCAGCACCGGGTTGTGCAGCCGGTGCTCCAGCGCGCACACCGCCGCGGCCACGAGCCCGCCGTCCTTGCGGACCAGCAGGTAGCGCGGCCGGTGCCCGGACAGGACGCGTTCGGCCAGGGCCAGCCAGTGATGCCGCACGAAGGGCACGCCGTCGGCGAGCGCGTCCCACTCCCCGGCCCCGACCTCGCCGATGGAGGCCGCCACCTCAACGCGGTACATCGCGCGCCTCGCCGGCCGGGCGGGCCACGTCAGCGCCGCCCATCGGCGCGCACCTCGAAGCGCAGCGCCCGGGTCACGGCGGCGGCGGCCGCGTCCAGCTCCGCCGGGCCGGACGCGTGCACGACGAACCAGCCGAGCCGGTCGGAGACGTCGCGGTAGGGCCGCACCCGCTGCCCTGGGCGGGCCAGCAGGACCAGCTCGGCCACCCCCGGCAGCGCCCTGGCCGCCGCCGCGCCGGACACCGACACCAGCTCGCCCGCGCGCCCGGCGGTCAGCACCTGCCACAGGACCGGCCTGGGCGGGTGCGGGCGCAGCTCGATCGGCAGGCCGACCGCGGCCTGCACGGCGGCCCTGACCGGATCCATGATCGAACGCGTGGTGTCCAGGACGCCGCCGGGCAGCCCGGCCGGCATCCGGCGGCTCATCGTCAGCACCAGCGGCGGCGGGCTCACCGTCTGCAGGCTGGTCGCCACGAACGCCACGCGCCCGTCGTCCACGACGCACTCGCAGTTGCACAGGATCCCGCGCATCTCCTCCTCGACCATCACCAGCCCCCCGTACGAGCTGCGCCGGCCGCTCTGGGCGTCGGCGGGCTTGACCACCACGGGGAAGCGCAGCCCGCGCGCCCGGACCGCCAGGTCGGCCCGCCCGGCGAGCGCGGCCGAACGGTCGACCGCGATCGTCCGCAGGCCCATGGCGGCCGCCGCCCGGTAGGTGGACAGCGAGCCGTCGGCGGCCCCGAGCACCACCAGGGACCTCGCGCCGCTCATCGGTCCTCCTCCCGGCCGCCCCGGTCGTCCGCCCGCCGCTTGCGGGCCCAGAACGGGCCGAGGGCCAGCGCGTCCGCGCCGGTTCTGAGGTAGCAGGCGACGGCGTCCTCGGGCGTGCACACGATCGGCTCGTCGTCGTCCCGGAAGGAGGCGCCGGCCAGCATCGGCACGCCGGTCAGCGCCTCGAAGCGGGCGATCAGGGAGTGGAAGAGCGGGTTGGCGGCCCGGCTCACCGTCTGCACGCGGGCGCTGCCGTCCACGTGGGTGATCGCGGGCACCTCGCCGCGGCGGTGGTCCAGCACGTCGAACCCGAGCAGCATGACCGGCGAGGGATGTCCGCCGTCGAAGTAGTCCGCCGACCGCTCGGCCAGGCACGACGGCGCCAGCGGCAGGAACGGCTCCCGCCGCCTGACCCGCTCGTTCATGCGCGCGGCCGACGTGGGGTCGCGCGGGTCGGCCAGCAGCGAGCGGTTGCCCAGGCCGCGCGGCCCGCACTCCGTCCGGCCCTGGAACCAGCCCACGATCAGGCCGTCGGCGATGCGGGCGGCGGCGTGCCCGGCGATGTCGGCCGGCCGCCGGTAGTCCACGCCCGCGTCGCGCAGCGCCTTCTCCATGCGTTCCTCGGTGAAGCCGGGCCCGGCGAAGACGTGACCGCCCGCCGGGCGGGGCCGGCCGTACAGGCCGACGCTCACCTCCAGCGCCGCGCCGAGCGAGGCGGCGGCGGGCTGGGCGAACAGCTCCTCGAAGCCGGACTCGGCCAGCAGGCGGCCGTTCAGCATCGGGTTCATCGCCGTCTCGCCGGCCACCGCGAGCCGGGTCGCCCCGGTCGTCTCGCGCAGCCAGCGGGCCAGGTGCAGCCCGGCCCGCTCCAGGGTGGCCTGGAGGGCGAAGGCGACGTCCATGGCGTGCTGGGTGAGGGTCTCACCGGCGGGCGGTGGCGGCGGGCCGAAGGCGTCGAGGAACCGCGCCGAGACCGTGTGCCGCCCGCCGTCCGCGTGCGGCTCGAACCAGCTCAGGTCCAGCTCGTGGCCGCCGTACGGGGTCAGGCGCAGCAGGTCGGCGAAGGGCTGGAGGTAGGTGTCGCCGCCGTACGCCGCCAGCGCCATCACCTTGTCCTCGTCCAGGCCGGGACGGAAGCCGAGGTAGCCGGTGACCGCCGCGTACAGGGCGCCCAGGGAGTGGGGGTGGCCGACGTGCCGCAGGTGCCTGATCCGGTCCCCGTCGCCGACGGCCAGGCAGGTGCCGGTCCCGTCCATCGTGAGCACGGCGGCCGAGTCGAACGGGCTCACGTGGAAGGCGCCGGCCGCGTACGCCCGGTGGTGCTCCACCAGGTGCACCCCGAACCCGGCCGGCCCGGTGTGCCCGGCGGCCTCCCTGACCTCCCAGCCGGGCGGGGAGCCCGTCCGGTGCCCGTGGAAGGCCACGTGGTCCACCTCGTCCAGCCCGATCCCCGCCTGTTCCAGGCAGTACGCGACCGCCCGGCGGGGGAAGCGGCCGTCGTGCCGGACGCGGGTGAGCCGCTCCTCCTCGGCGAACGCCACGATCTCGCCGTCGCGCACGAGCGCCGCCGCGGAGTCGTGCGCCCGGGAGATGCCCATTACGTACATGTCGTCACTCCGAGTTCCGCGAGATCAGCATCCGGCGCATGACATGGGCCTTCACGGGCACCCCGAGGGCGAGCGCCACCAGGCCCCCGGCCGCCCCCGCCCACGGCACGACGACGACCGCCAGCGAGGCGGTGGCCACCAGCCCGGCCAGCGCCCCCGCCGACGTCACGGCGAGCACGTCGTTGTTGGTGTTCTCCACCAGGTAGGCCGCGTACATCACGGTCAGGAACAGGGCGAGCACGACGACGACCAGCCCGCCCAGGGCCACCGGCGACGCCGCGAGCCCGTCCGGCGCCCACCGGAGGAGGGCCGCGCAGGCCACGGCGACGGCGGCCCCCGCCCACCCGGCCCGGCCCAGGAGACGGGCCGCCCGCGCCCGCCCGGCCCGTCCGGCGAGCCCGCGCAGCCGCCGAGAGGTCGCCGGCTGCGCGACCCGGAGCAGGTAGATCACGAGCTGGCAGACCGCGACCGCCGGCAGCAGCGCGAGATACAGCACGCCGCTCTGCCCCGGGCGCCCCGAGGCGCCGAGCACCAGGTACACGACCGCGAAGCAGAGCGCGTCACAGAGGTCGGCCGCCCCCAGCAACCAGGCGGCCCGCGACAGGGGACGCAGCAGCGACCGCCGCCCATGGCCGGGAGGCGGGCGCAGCCAGTCGCGGGGGAGCGCCGCGAGCGCCCCGCAGGTCACCACGACCGTCCCGGCCAGGACGAGCAGCAGATGCGTCTGCGGCGGCCAGCCGATCCACAGGGTGACGGCGGTGACGGCGAGCACCACGCCGCCGCTCGCCGCGAACGCCAGGGTGTCCAGCACGGGCCGGCCGCGTACGCGGTGCAGCCCGGAGACCGTCATCAGCAGGCCCGTGCAGGCCGACCACGCCCCGGCCGCCAGACAGAGGGCCGCCGTCGACGACGGCGCGGTCACCGCCACGGGAACGAGCACCGCCAGCAGCCCCGCGACCGGCGCGGCGGACATGGCCACCGTCAGCCGGGCCACCGCCGGGCCGGTCCGCCTGACCCGCGCCAGCGTCTTCAGCGCGGCCTTCTCCGGCGCGTCCGCGACCAGGAGCAGCCATCCGCACAGCCCGAGCGCGGTGGCGTAACGGCCGAACGCCGCGCCGTCCCACACGGCCGCCGGCGCCGCCGCGGCGACCTGCGTACCGGCCCGGAACGCGCCCCGCCCCGCCAGCAGCCGCAGCACCGCCGCGGGCCGGAGGCGGGCCGCGGCATGGGCGTCGGCACTGGTCTGGGTCAACGTGGTCCCCCGTCGGTCGCCTGACGGCGTGGTGGCGTTCGTGCGCCGGGTCAGAGCGTCCGCCGTGCGGCCGGAATACCGGCCGGGGGGCCCAAAACAGCTCAGTCAGCGGACGCCGGCGGTGGTCAGGCGGCGCCGGAGCGTTGTGCGGCCTGGTAGACGGCCATGGCCTCGTTCCCGAAGAAGGGGCCGAACATGAAGTCGGGGGCGAAGTCGTACTTGAAGCTGTTGACGGAGTTCAGCCAGCCGAGGCCGCTGGAGGTGTCGAACCCCTCGAACCACGGCCCGCCGCTCGACCCGCCGGTCATCGCGCATCGCAGCCCCTGGTCGCGGGTCCTGACCGGGTCCTTGAACGCCTCCCCGCTGCAGAACACCAGGTCCGAGCCGTCGAAGGGGGCGGCGGCCGGGTAGCCGAAGGAGAACATCCGCCGTCCGGTGGGCTGGTTGAAGGCCACGCCCTGGCCGCCGACGACGTCGGTGAGCGTGCGTCCCTGCAAGGGGGCGACCACGGCGGCGGCGACGTCGAAGTTGATGTCCTCGTTGGCGTTCCACTGCTGGGTGGTCAGCAGCCGGGTGGCCACCCACGTGCCGAACGGGCGGCGGCCGTCGTCGAAGCCCGGGACGAACACCCAGTTGCGGTGGGCGGCGCCGTTCATCTTGACGCAGTGGCCGGCGGTCATCACGACGCTCTCGTTGGCGCTGGTCACCGCGGTGCCCGAGCAGGAGGCCGTGCGGCCCTCGGCGGTGGTGAAGAAGACCCGGCCGACCGTGCGGGCCACGCCGCCGCCGTCGGCCCACGCCTGGCCCGGACTGTTCCGCGCGGGCGCCGCCCGGCGGGCCGCCGCCGCCGTGCCTCCGGCGAGAGAGGAGTCCCCCGATCCGGACCAGGACGAGGTCGTGATCCGGCGGCCGCCCGTGACGCCGCGCGTCGCCCAGGGCGTGCCCTGCGTCGGCCCGCCGGAGGACGTCCCGCGGCGCGGCACGGGCGCGGAGAGCGGCCTGGCCGCCCGCATGCGCTCCGGCGTCCAGTAGTCCATGACGGTCCTGCGCTGCGCCGTCGAACCGGCCCCCGACCAGCCCACGGGCCCGCGGTCCAGGGCGGTCCCGGCCTGCGCGGGGACCGGCGCGCCCGCCACGGCGAGCGCGACGACGGCGAGCAGGGCGACTCTGCGGTGCATGACGTACCTCCGAAACCGGAACCGGGATCTGCCGTCAGGAGGTACGCGCGCCGCCCCCGCGCGGGCTCAAGCCATGCGGAATCGGGTATGGCCGCGGCCGGATTACACACCCGGTTACACACTCTGGACCATGCCGCCCGGCCGCCTCCCTTCCTAGCCTGGTGGCCATGACTGGTTGGACGGAGACGGTCCTGCTGCGGGCGGCCGCTCTCGGCCCGCGGGTGGCGGTCGCCGAGGCCGCGAGCGGCGCCACGCTCACCTACGGCACGCTCGCCGTCCGCGCCCGCCAGGCCGCACAGGGCCTGCGGCGGCGGGGCCTGCGCCCCGGCGACCCGGTGGTCGTGCTGCTGCGCGGCGGCTGCCACCTGCCCGTCGCCGGGTACGCCGTGCTCGCCGCGGGCGGCGTGGTCGTGTCCATCCCCGGCGGACCGGCCGCCGCCGGCGCCCGCATCATGATCACCGACCGGGACGACGCCGACGCCATCGCCCAGGAGGCCGACATCCGGCAGGTCTACTCCTTCACCGGCATCCCCGGCACGGCCGGCTTCGACAGCCTGCTCGGCGCCGACGGCCCGATCGAGCCCACCTCCCGGCTCACCACCGCCCGCAAGGTGGGCGCCGCCGACGTCGTCCTGGTCGCCGGGGCCGACCTGCGGGCCTACGACATGGTGCTCGGGGCGGGCGCGCGGCTGGTCGCGGCGCACGAGCCCGACCCCGCCGAGTGCCGGCGGATCATCGCCGAGCACGACGTCACCCTGCTGATCGACGCGCGGCTGCGGGTCGTCCCGGTCCGCGCCCCCGGCGCCGCGCTTGGGGCAAACCTCTGACAGGTCGTGAGGGCGGTGTCACACTGGGTGCCAATCCTGGGGTCCAGACACATGAGGATCATGGTGACGTTGCTCAGACACAACCTTCCCGCCGAGCCCGACAGGTTCATCGGCCGGGAACGGGACCTGGAGGAGCTGTGCGGGCTGGTCGGTGAGGTCAGGCTGCTGACGCTCAGCGGCGTCGGAGGCACCGGCAAGACCCGGTGCGCGCTGCAGATCGCCTCCCGGCTGGTCCCGTCCTTCCCCGACGGGGTCTGGCTGGCCGAGCTGTCCCGGCTGACCCGGGCCGACCTGCTGGTCCACGAGATCACCAAGGTGCTGGGCGTGCACGAGGAGGGCGTGCGGCCGCTGCTGGACACGCTGGTCGACTTCCTGCGCGGCAAGAAGCCGCTGCTCGTCCTGGACAACTGCGAGCACCTGGTCGAGGCGTGCGCCGAGCTGGCCGAACGGCTGCTGACCTCCTGCGAGGACCTGCGGCTGCTGGTGACCAGCCGGGAGCCGCTGAAGATCCCCGGCGAGCTGGTGTGGCGGGTGCCGCCGCTGGCGCTGCCCGGCCCGGCCGAGGCGGCCGAGGAGGTCGAACGCGTCGAGTCCGTGCAGCTCTTCCTCGACCGGGCGCGGTCGGCCGGGTCGGGGCTCGCGGTCACCGGCGCCAACGCCGGCGACATCGCCCGGCTCTGCCACGCCCTCGACGGACTGCCGCTGGCCCTGGAGCTGGCCGCGGCCAGGACCGCCGCGATGTCGCCCGGCCAGATCTCGGCCCGGGTCAACGACCGGTTCCGGCTGCTGACGGCCAGCGGCCGTACCGCGCCGGCCCGGCAGCGCACCCTGCTGGCCACCCTCGAATGGAGCCACGACCTGCTCTCCCCGCAGGAGCAGGTGCTGTTCCGGCGGCTCGCGGTGTTCAGCGGGCCGTTCACCCTCGACCTGGCCGAGTCCGTCTGCGCGGGGCCGAGCCTGGCCGCCGCCCAGGTTCTCGACGTGCTCAGCGGCCTGGTCGACAAGTCGCTCGTGCTGTTCGACCAGGGCAGCTCGTGCTACCGGCTGCTGGAGTCGGCCCGCCAGTTCGCCGCCGGGAAGCTGGAGTCGGCCGGCGAGACCCGGCGGCAGCGCGACCGGCTGCTGCACGGCCTGGCCGACCTCGCCCACCACCACGGCCGCGATGTGTGGGCCACGCCCGGCCTGACCTGGCCCGAGCGCTACGCCCGGCTGCTCGCGCTCCAGGACCTGCTGGGCAACGCCCGCGAGGCCCTGTCCTGGGCCGTCGAGTCCGGCCTGGCCGAGCCCGGTCTGCGGCTCGCGTGCGGCTACATGCCGCTGTGGGTCGGGTTCGGCGAGCTGACCGAGGGCCGCCGCTGGTACGAGAGCCTGCTCGCGCTGCCCGCCGCCCGCCCGCTCGGCGACCTGTCCGCCGAGGCCCTGCTCCACCACGCCAACCTGGCCTACGAGCAGCAGGACGCCGCCGCCTGCGGCGAGTCGGCCGCCCGCGCCCTGGCGCTGCGCCGCGCGACCGGCGGCGACGACTTCATGCTGGCCTTCACCCTGGTGATCGCCGGCATGTACGAAGGCACCAAAGGCGACGTCGCGCTGGCAGCCGAGCGCGGCGAGGAGGCCCTGGAGCTGGCCCTGCGCGTCGGCAACGGCCTGATCGAGGCGTCGGCGCGGCTGCTGCTGTCCGGGGCGGCCGCCTTCCAGGGCCTCCGGCGCGAGTCGCTGACCAGGGGCGAGGAGGCCATCGAGATCTACTCCCGGTTCGGCCATCTGTGGGGGGTCACCCGGGCCCACCTGGAGCTGGGCCGCTTCGCCGACTTCCTCGGCGACCTCGACAGCGCCCGCCGCCACCTGGAGGAGTGCGCCGAGCTGGCCGAGGAGATGGCGGCCAAGCCCGTCCTCGCCACCAGTCTCGGCCTGCTCGGCGCGGTCCTGGCCCGCCAGGGCGAGGCGGAGCGGGCCAGGGCGCGGCTGGCCCGGTGCGTGACGCTGAGCCGGTCCATGGGGCAGCACCTGCCGATCATCTCCGCGCTGGTCGCGCTCGCCGTCCTGGCCGAGAAGCAGCACGACCTGGAGACCGCCGTGCGCCTCTGGGCCGCGGCCAAGGCCATGGAGGAGCGGCTCGGGCTGCCCGTCTGGACCTCCGCCACGCCCGAGCCGCTGCTCGCCCGCGCCCGCGCGGAGGCCGGCGAGGGTCAGGTCCAGCTCTGGTGGACGATGGGCGGCGGCATGACGGAGGAGGAGGCCCTGCGTTACGGCCTCCGGGGCGAGCGGCCGGCCCCGGGCGCGCCGCGGTGCGCGGCGGGCCCCGCGGCGGGCCCGGCGTCGGTGCTCACGCCGCGCGAGCGGGAGATCGTCGTGCTGATCAGCCGGGGGCTGTCCAACCGGGCCATCGGCGAGGAGCTGTTCATCAGCCCCGCCACCGCCGCCCGGCACGTCGCCAACATCCTGCTCAAGCTCAACTTCGGCTCGCGCACGCAGGTCGCCGCCTGGGCCGCGGAGCACGGCGTCCTCCACTGATCCCGCCGAGGCTGATCGCGGCGAGGCTGATCGCGGCGAGGCTGCGGCGGGGGCGGTCATCGGCCCGCGGCCACCTCGGCGGGCCGGGCCGGCGGCGGGTCCAGGACCGCCGTGAACAGGTCGCCGGCCCGTTCCCTGAACCGTTCGGCGGCCGGCTCGTCGCCGGTGTGGCGGTGGGCGCGGCCCAGCGTCACCAGGGCCCGCGCCTCGCCCAGCTTGTAGCCGCTGCCGGCGTGGACGCGGGCCGCGCGGGCGGCGTAGGAGATGGCCAGGCCCGGGTCGCCGGCCGCCAGCGCCGCCTCCGCGCCCGCCGCCAGCGCCGCGCCCTGCACCAGCACCGCGCCCGCCTTCCTGGCCAGCGCCAGCCCCGCCAGCGTGTCGCGCATGGCGGCCACGTGCTCGTCCAGGCGGGTACGCGCCACCGCCAGCCCCACGAGCGCGTCCGCCTGGCCCACGGCGGCGCCGATGCCGCGGGCCCGCTCCAGCGCGGCGCTCAACTGCCCGACGGCGGCCCCCGGGTCGGTCTGGCAGCGGATCCGGCCGAGCCCGAGCAGGGCGTCCAGCTCCAGCTTGGGATCGCCGACCGCCAGCGCCCGCCGCAGCGCCTCCTCGGCGCAGGCGAGCGCGTCGGCCCGCCGGCCCGCGTCCAGGTGCACGTCGGCCAGCTCCCTGCACAGGTCGGCCTGGTACCGTTCGCCGATCGCGGCGCCGAGCCCGCGCGCCGCCGTCAGGCACCGGACGGCCTCGCCCAGCCGGCCGGTCAGCCGCAGCACGTTGCCGAGGCTGGCCAGCGCGGCGGCCTCGGTCGCCGGCAGCCCGCGGTCGCGGCAGAGCGACACCGCCTCGCTCAGGCGTTCCTCGGCGTCGTCGAGCCGGCCCATCTGGGTCAGCGCCAGCCCGAGGTCGACGAGCGGCCCTGCCCCCACCCGCGAGGAGCGCCGCGAGCCGTCCACGGCCAGGGTCAGCAGCCGCCGGGCCGCGCCGAGCCTGCCCTGCTGGAGGTGGACCACGCCGAGCGCGGCCAGCGCCGCCAGCTTCCCTTCGGGCCAGCCCGCCAGCTCGGCGGCCGTGAACGCCCCGCGCAGCTCCGCGACCGCCTCGGTCAGCTCGGCGGCCCGCCACCGGGTGGCGGCCAGGCAGTGCCCGACGGCCGCCTGACCCAGGTGGTCCCCGGCCGCGCGGGCGGCCCGCCGCGCGTCCCGCAGCAGGTCCGTCCAGCCGGGCTGGCCGCCGGTCAGGTCGAGGTAGCCGTTCATGGCGTCGATGAGCCGCCAGGCGTACGGGTGGCCGGGGGCGTTCCGTACGGCGGCGACGAGGTTGGCGCGCTCGGCGTCCAGCCAGGCCAGCGCGGCGGCGGCGCCGGGAAAGGCGGACGGGCGGCCGGGGCCGTCGGCGGGGGCGCGCAGCAGGTGGGGGTAGGCGACGTCGCCGGCCTCCCGGACCATCCGCAGGTACCAGGCCATCAGCGCGTCCAGGGCGCGGGCCCGTCCGGGCGCGCTCTCCTCGGCCAGCACGCGTTCGCGGGCGTACTCCCGCATCAGGTCGTGGAAGGTGTACCGGCCCGGCTCCGGCTCCTCGACCAGGTGCGCGGCGGCGAGCCCGGACAGCAGCCGGTCGGCCTCGGCGGGCACGGTCCCGGCCAGCGCGCCGGCCGCCCCCGCGGTGAACGTGGGCCCGGGGACGAGCGCGAGCAGCCGGAACAGCCGCCGCGCCGCCGGATCCAGGCGGTGATAGGACAGGTCGAACGCGCCGCGCACGCCCGCGTGCGGATCTCCGGTGACCGCCAGGGCCGATAATCGGGTGCCGGTGAGCCGGCGCACCTGACCGGCGATGTCGCCGACGGCGTCACCGCCCGCCCGGCCGAGGATGCCCGCGGCGGCGATGCGCAGCGCCAGCGGCAGCCGGCCGCACGCCCTGGCCAGGTCGAGCGCCGCGTCCCGCTCGGCGGCCAGCCGTTCGCCGCCGAGGATCCCGCCGAACAGCGTGACCGCCTCGCCGGTGGACAACACGCCGAGCGGGACGGGGATCGCGCCGTCCCGGGCGACCAGGCCGTCCAGGCGGTCCCTGCTGGTGATCACGGTGGCGCAACGCCGTCCGCCCGGCAGCAGCGGGCGGACCTGCTCCTCGCTGCCCGCGTTGTCCAGCACCACCAGCACCCGCCGGTCGGCCAGCAGGCTGCGGTAGGCCGCGCTGGCCTCCTCCACCGTGCCGGGCACGCGCTCGGCGGGCAGGCCCAGCGCGCGCAGGAACCTGCCGAGCGCCTCGATCGGCAGCAGCGGACGCTCGGCCGAGTGCCCGCGCAGGTCCACGTAGAGCTGGCCGTCGGGGAAGCGGTGGCGGTTGCGGTGGGCCCAGTGCAGGGCCAGGGCCGTCTTGCCGGACCCGCCCGCGCCGGTCAGCACCGAGATCGCCGTCCCACCGGCGTCCGTCCCACCGGCGTCCGGGTCGCCGGCAGCCGGGCCTGCGGCGGCCGGGTCGCCGCCGCCTGTGAGCCTGTCACCGCCCGTCGCGGCCGGGGCGCCGTCGGTCGTGGCCGGGTCGCCGGGCGTCGCGAGGAGGTCGAGGAGCCGGAGCTGGGCCGTACGGCCGGTGAACTGGCCTGGGCCGGGCGGCAGTTGCGCGGGCGGCACCGTTTCCCGGGAATCGGCCCGCCTGATCGGCGGAACGTTCCCGCGCAGGATGCGCTGATGCAGTTGCCGCAGCTCGGGGCCGGGATCGAGGCCCAGCTCCTCGGTGAGGCGACGGCGGGTGCGCTCGTACCGCTCCAGCGCGTCCACCCGACGCCCGGCCCGGCACAGCGCCAGCATGAGCAGGCCGACCAGCCCCTCGCGGAACGGGTGCTCGGCGACCAGCGCGATCAGCTCCGGGACCAGCACGGCCGCGCGGCCCGCCCGGACCTCGGCGTCCAGGCACTCCTCGACGGCTCCGAGGCGTTCCTCGGCGAGCGCGTCGCGCAGCCGGTCCAGCAGCTCGCCGCCGGAGACGCCGGTCAGCGGCTCGCCGCGCCACAGGGTCAGGGCGCGGCGCAGCCCGGTGGCCTGCCGCTCGGCCGTCTCCCCGGCGCGCGCCCGGGTGACCGCCGCGCGGAACTCGTGCACGTCCACCTGCCCGGGGTCCAGCCCGAGCTGGTAGCCGCGCGGGCGGTAGGCGATGGTGACGCCGGCCGCGGCCAGCAGGGGACGCAGCCGGGAGACGTACCCCTGCACCAGGTTGCGCGCTCCGGCCGGAGGCCGTTCGCCCCACAGGCCCTCGATCAGCCGGTTCACCGAGACGAGCCGGCCCGCGTCCAGCGCGAGCAGGGCCAGCGCCGCCCGCTGCCGGGGCGGCCCGAGCGGGATCTCCTGGCGCCCCCGCCATGCGCGCACCGCCCCCAGGAGCCCGATCTTCAGTACGTCCGCCAGACCCGCCCGTGCTGTTTCGTCTGACATATCGCATTTCCCCTTTGCCACGTCGCAGGCCGCCATACAGGAGACATGACAGGCAGTACAGCCGAAATCCTGACGCCATCAAGCCCCCGTGCAGCGCCCTGCTGCACTCTGAACGCGATCTCGCTTGGGTTCGCTCCACATTCGCTTGACACGGGCTGACAGACGCGCCGACGCGCGGCCGGCCCGTCGCGTCACCCGGGGAAGAGGCAGCGTTGTCCGAACCGCACCACGACGTTCTCCATGAGTTCGCCCGCACGGCCGGGCTCCATCCGGGCCGTCCGGCCCTGGTCCACGACGGTCGCACCGTCACCTACGCCGAGCTGGCCGCCTGGGTCCGCGCCGTCGCCCGGCGGCTCGGGCCCGATCCCGGGGCGGTGGGCGTGCCGGCGTCCCGCACGCCGGGGACGGTGGCCGCGCTGCTCGGCACGCTGGCGGCCGGGGGCGCGTACGTGCCCGTCGACCCGGCGCACCCGCGGGCCCGCCGGCAGACGATGCTGGCGGCGGCCGGCTGCCGCACGCTGGTCGCCTCCGGGCCGGACGCATGGGCCCCGGACGGCGTTCGCGTGATCGAGCCACCCGATCACAGCGCCCCTGACAGCAGCTCCGACGGCTCCTTCGACGGCGGTCCCCCCGGCCTCTTCGACGGCGGCTCCGACGGTTTCCTCGACGGCGGCTCCGACGGTTTCCTCGACGGCGGCCCGGTGGGGGAGCTGTCGGTCGTCGCGGGGGATGCGCCCGCGTACGTCCTGTTCACCTCCGGTTCGACCGGCGCGCCCAAGCCCGTGGTGACGCCCAGGCGGGCGATCTCCGTCGTGACCGGGGCGCTGCGCGAGCTGTTCGGCATCACCCCGGCCGACCGGGTGCTCCAGTTCGCCTCGCTGAACTGGGACACCTGCCTGGAGGAGATCCTGCCCGCCCTGACCGGCGGGGCGGCGCTGGTCTTCCACGACGGCGTGCACTCGGGCTCGTTCCGCCGGATGTTGCGCGCGGTCGCCGAGGAGCGGATCAGCGTGCTGGACCTGCCCACGGCGTTCTGGCACGAGCTGGTACGGCACCTGGCCGACGAAGGGGCCGCTCTGCCTTCGTGCGTCCGGCTGGTGATCATCGGCGGCGAGGCCGTCAGCCCGTCGCGCCTGGCGGACTGGCGGGCCCTGGACACCGGCGGCGTCCGCCTGCTCAACACCTACGGGTGCACGGAGACCACGCTCATCACCCACGCGATCGACCTGCACGGCCCGCTGGCCGACGAGCTCGCGGCGGAGCGCCCGCCGACGGACCCGCCCGGGGCGACGGTGGGGGAGCGGGTGCCGATCGGGTGGGCGCTTGCGCACGTCGAGCAGCGGGTGAGTGCGGAGGGCGAGTTGCTGGTCGGCGGGCCGGCCCTGGCGCTGGGCTACCTGGGCCTGCCGGAGGCGACCGCCGCGCGCTTCGTCACCCCCGAGGCGGGCGGCGGGCGCTTCTTCCGAACCGGGGACCGGGTCACCGTGGTGGGCGGCGGGGCGCTCGTCCACGAGGGACGGCTCGACCACGAGCTCAAGATCAGGGGCATCCGGGTGGACCCGGCCGAGGTCGAGGCGCACATCGCCGGCCATCCGGGAGTGAGCGCGGTGGCGGTGGCGGGCGTCACGGTCGCCGAACACACCACCCTCGCCGCATACGTCGTCCCCCGCCCGAACCCCGGCCAGGACGCCGAGTACCGGAAACCCGGTCGGGACGCCGAACACCCGCAGCCCCGCCGGGGCGTCGAGGGCGGGCTGGCCGACGACGTCCGGGAGTACCTGCGGGAGCGGGTGCCGGGTCACCTGGTGCCCGGCCGGATCACCGTCGTGCCCGAACTGGCCTACACCACCAGCGGAAAGGTCGACCGCGCCGGTTCGCACCGGCGCTACACCACCAACTGAAGGAGATCATGCACGTGGACGTCACCGCCGTCTCAGACATCTTCCGGCGGGTACTGGAAAACCCCGAAATAACGGATGATTCCGATTTCTTCGTCTTGGGTGGGGATTCGCTGCTCGCCACCCGCGTCCTCAGCGCGATCGCCCGCGACTGCGGCGCCGAGCTGGACTTCGACGACTTCCTCGACGCCTCCACCCCGGCCGCGCTGGCCAAGAAGATCGCGAGCCTGGCATGAGGGTCGTCGTCGTGGGAGCGGGTCTCGCGGGGCTCACCGCCGCCGCCGACCTGGCCGCGTCCGGCGCCGAGGTCACCGTGATCGAGGCCAGGGACCGGGTCGGCGGGCGTACGCACGGCATCGAGGTCGCCCCCGGCGGCTGGGCCGACGCGGGCGCGGCGTACCTGGGGGAGCGGCACACCGCGCTGACGGCCCTGCTGGCCGACCTGGACCTGAAGACCACCCCGGCCCCCGTGGCCGGGGCGGCCAGGTTCGCGCTCGGCGGCGAGCCCGTCACCCGGCAGTTCCCGCCCCTGTCGGCGGTCGCGCTGGGCGGCCTGTTCGACGCGCTGGAGGAGCTGGCCGCCGCCGTCCGTCCCGACGCCCCCTGGCTGACGCCGGACGCCGCCCGCCTGGACGCCACCACCGCGGCGGACTGGGCCGCCGAGCACCTGACGCACCCCGACGCGCGGCTGTTCTTCCCGCTGTTCGCCGGCGAGATGATGGCCGCCGACCCGGCGGACGTGTCCGTCCTGCACCTGGCCTTCTACCTGCGCTCGGGCGGCGGCCTGCGCTACCTGAACGCCTTCGCGGGCGGCGCGCAGGAGGACCGGATCGACGGCGGCGCCCACCAGGTGTCCCTGCGCCTGGCCGCCCGGCTCGGCGACCGGGTGCGCCTCGGCGAGCCGGTGCGCGCGGTCCACCAGGACGCCTCCGGCGTGGACGTCGTCACCGCGACCGGCGCCACCAGGGCGGACGCGGTGGTGGTCGCCGTGCCGCCGGTGCGGGCCGACGCCGTGGAGTTCCGGCCGGGCCTGCCCGCGCCGCGCTCGGGCCCCCGTACGGCGCCCGGCTGCGCGGTGAAGGTGCACCTGGTCTACCCCGCGCCGCTCTGGCGCGAGCAGGGCCTTTCGGGCTGGTCGGTCAGCGCGGACGGCCCCCTGCTGTCCACCGTGGACGACTCGCCCGCGGGCGGCTCGGCGGGCGTGCTGACCGGGTTCGTGACCGGCGCGCAGGCCAAGGCGTTCGCCGCGCTGCCCCCGCGCGAGCAGGCCGAGCGGGCGCGCGCCCAGGTCGCGCGGCTGTTCCCCGGGCTGCCCGCCCCGGACGCCTGCCACGTGACCGACTGGCTGAGCGAGGAGCACAGCCGGGGCTGCTACGCGGCGCTGTTCGGGCCGGGCGACTGGCTGCGGCTCGGCCCGCGGCTGACGACCCCCCACCAGCGGGTGCACTGGGCCGGCACCGAGACGAGCACCGAGTTCTTCGGCCTGATGGAAGGCGCCATCCGCTCAGGACACCGGGTGGCCGCGGAGATCGACGCGACGTGGAGGCACATCCATGACTGACCCGACCCCGATCGCCCCCCTGGCCGTACGGCAGGGCTTCATGACCGAGCCCGGCCTCGGCGCGGGCAACTTCCTCGACCACGCGCTCGCGGCCAACCCCAACCGGTCGGTGCCCTTCGTCTTCAGCCACCACGCCGACCACCGCGGCCAGGTCGTGTTACGCGGCCACAGCCTGACCGACCTCGCGGCCCTGCGCGACCGGTACGCCACCTGGTACCACGCCAACGGCGTGCGGCCCGGCGAGCCCGTGGGCGTCGTCGTCGCCGAGGGACTGGAGCCGCTGCTGCACTTCCTGGCGCTCACCGCGCTCGGCGCGATCCCGGCGATGGTCAACGACGCCATGCGGGCCGACGTCATGGCCGGCTATCTGGAGCACGTCGGCGTGGTGGGCGTGGTCGCCGACGACACGACCCGGCTGCAGCTCGCCTACCGCAACACGCCGCGGGCGCGGCCCCGGTTCGTCGCCCTGGCGGCCGAGGTGCGGGCCCACGACGCGGCGTCGGCCGGGCTGCCGGAGCAGTACCCGTACCGGCACGAGCCGGACGACGTGGTGGCGCTCATCCACTCCTCCGGCACCACCGGCACCCCCAAGTCCACCATCCTCGGACATCGCAGCTTCTGGGACGGCAAACAGCTCCGGATGGTGCGTTTCCCGGCGGAGCCGTACGACCGGCTGATGTCGCTCATGCCGCACACGCACGCGGGCGGGCTCAGCTACTTCCTCACCGCGGTGCTGCTCGGGCTGCCGACCGTGATCATGTCGGACTGGCGGCGGGCCGGGGTGGAGCCGGTCATGGAGGCGTTCCAGCCGACCATGGTGGCCTCGTTCCCGCGCACGTTCGTCGAGCTGGCCACCGGCGAGCTGCCGGTCAGGGGCGCGGCCCGGGTGCACTCCTGGTTCAACACCGGCGACAGCGCCCACTACGGCCACATCCGGCGGCTCGTCCAGCTCGGCGAGCGGCCCGCGGGGCTGATCAGGTCGTGGCTGCTGCCGCAAGGCGAGGCCGCCGGCGAGCCGCTGCCCGGCTCCCAGTTCGTGGACGGGCTCGGCTCCTCGGAGATGGGCATGGCGTTGTTCGGCCAGGTCACCTCGCCCGAGACGCCGCGCGCCGACCGCTGCGTGGGCAAGCCCCAGGACGCGGTGATCAAGGCCGCCGTGCTCGACGAGAACGGCCGGGAGCTGCCCGACGGCGAGGTCGGCCTGCTGGGCGTGATCACCCCGTCGCGCACCCCCGGCTACTGGAACGACGCCAGGCTGACCGGCAGCTTCGAGCTCAACGGCTTCTGGCTCACCGGCGACGTCGCCCGCCGGGACGCCGAGGGCAACTTCTACCACCTCGACCGCACCGTGGACGTGATCGACACCGCGACCGGGCCGGTCTACAGCCTGCCCGTCGAGGAGGTCCTCATCGCCGACTGCGCGGACCTCGTTCAGGACTGCTCGGTCGTCGGCGTGCCGGGGCCCGAGGGGCAGGTGCCGATCGCCGTCGTACGGACGCAGGCCGAGGCCGCCGCGGTCACCGCCGACGAGATCAGGGAGAAGGCCAACAAGGCGCTGGCCGACGCGGGCCTGGCCACGCTGGCCGCGGTGATCCTGGCGCGTACCGAGCAGGACTACCCGCTCGGCCCCACAGGCAAGGTGCTCAAGCGCGAGCTCCGCACCCGGCACGCGGCGCTGTTCGCCGGATGAGCCCGAACGACGACACGCCCCGCCACCCCGCCGACGGCACGTCCCACCAGCCCACCGACGGCACGTCCCGCCGGCCCGCCGACGGCACCGGGAGCGCCCGGCCCGCCGTCGCGGGGCCCGGGACCGCCCAGCCCGGGACCGCCCAGCCCGTCACCGCCGGGTCCGGGACCGCCGCCGAGCGGCCCTACGTGTACGCGCGGCGGGCGCTCGCCGAGCCCGACTGGCGGCGGCTGCCGGGGTGGCGCGGGGTCACCGAGGCGCAGTGGCGCGACGCCCAATGGCAGCGCGCCCACTGCGTGCGCAACCCGGCTCAGCTCCGCGCCGTCACCGGCGACCTGCTCCAGGACGCCTTCCTCGCCGACCTGGCCGCCGACGCGGCCCGCTTCGCCACCATGTCCATGCTGGTCACGCCCCAGCTCCTCAACGTCATGGCGCCGGACGAGGCCGGCGATCCGGCCGCGTTCACGGTGGCGTTCCTGGCCAATCCCGTCCGCCGCTACCTGGTGCCGGTCGCCTCCGACCGGCACCCGGTCTGGCCGAGCCATCCGCGGGCCGAGCGGGACTCGCTGCACGAGGCCGAGATGTGGGCGGTGGAGGGTCTGACCCACCGCTACCCGACGAAGGTGCTGGCCGAGCTGCTGGCCACGTGCCCGCAGTACTGCGGCCACTGCACCCGGATGGACCTGGTCGGCACCTCCACCCCGCAGGTCGTCAAGGCCAGGCTCACGCTGCGGCCGGTGGACCGGCAGGAGCTGATGCTGGACTACCTCAAGCGCACGCCCGCCGTCCGCGACGTGGTGGTCTCCGGCGGCGACCTGGCGAACATGCCGTGGCCGCGGCTGGAGGCGTTCCTGCTGCGGCTGCTGGAGCTGGAGTCCGTACGCGACATCCGGCTGGCCACCAAGGCGCTGGTCGGGCTGCCGCAGCACTGGCTCCAGCCGGCCGTCGTCGAGGGCGTGGGCCGGGTGGCCGCCGTCGCGCGGGCCCGCGGGGTGAACCTGGCCGTGCACACCCACGCCAACCACGCCCGCTCGGTGACGCCGCTGGTCGCCGAGGCGGCCGGGGCCCTGCTCGCGGCCGGCGTGCGGGACGTGCGCAATCAGGGCGTGCTCATGCGCGGCGTGAACGCCACCCCGCACGACCTGCTCGACCTGTGCTTCGCCCTGCACGGCGAGGCCGGGATCCTGCCCTACTACTTCTACGTCTGCGACCTGATCCCCAACGCCGAGCACTGGCGCACCCCGCTGCACCAGGCGCGGCACCTCCAGGAGGCCATCATGGGCCACCTGCCCGGCTACGCCACGCCCCGGATCGTGTGCGACGTGCCCTACGTCGGCAAGCGCTGGGTGCACCAGGCCGCCGCCTACGACCGGGAACGCGGCGTCTCGTACTGGACCAGGAGCCACGGGATCGGGCTGGAGCCGCCCGGCCCGGAACGCCGCTTCCCCTTCTACGACCCGATCGACACCCTGCCCGAGCCAGGCCGCCGCTGGTGGGCGAGCCAGAAGGGAGAGTCATGAGCTCGTTGCGCCGTATGTGCTGGATCTTCCCCGATCGGGAGTCCACCCGGGCCACCGCGATGTGGCACCCGTTCTTCTGGGACCTGTACGAAGAGGTCGCCGCCGAGCTCGGCCTGCGCTGGACCAGGAACTCCCCGGACTCGGTCACCGTGGACGCCCTGGAGCCCGGCCGCCCCCGCGTCTTCGTGGACGACGAGCCCGTCACCCCCGAGGACACGCTCTTCATCACCGCCCTGTACTCCCTGCCCTACCAGTCCATGGACGTCTTCAACCAGTACGCCCTCTACGCCGTGCTGGAGGAGGCCGGCTTCTACCTGCCGTTCCCGCCGTCCCTGTCGCCCGTGGCCAACGACAAGCTGGCCACCGTCCTGCGGCTGCGCGACTCGCCCGTGCCGCCGATCCCGACCCTGCGCATCGGCACCGGCCGGGACACCAGCAAGCACCTGTACGAGGCCGCCATCGCCGGTCTCACCTACCCGGCCCTGGTCAAGCCGTCCGGCTGGTGCGGCGGCGGCGGGGTGAACCTGGCCCGCGACTCCGAGGAGCTGCGCGGGCTGGCCAGCCTCGCCCAGGGCGGCGACACCACGCTCGTCGTCCAGCCCTACCTGGGCGACGGCACGGTGGACTACCGCGTCTACGTCGTGGACGGCGAGCCGATCGCGGTCATGAAGCGCATCCCGGAGCCGGGCTCGCCGGTCGCCAACGCCAGCAGGGGCGGCACGATGGAGTTCCCGCCCGTCCCGCCCGAGCTGGCGGCGGCCACGGCGTACTTCTACGAGCGGCTGCCCATCCCGTTCTTCTGCGTCGACTTCCTGCACGACGGCGAGCGCTACTGGTTCTCCGAGCTGGAGCCCGACGGCGTGATCGCGCCCGACCTCGGCGACCCCGCCCGCACCCTCCAGCGCGACGTCACCCGCGCCCGCTGGACGGCCTACCGCGACGGCCACGCCCGCTTCCTCAAAGACCGCCTCCCGCAGAACCGCCTTCCGCAAGCCGGCCTTCCGCAAGCCGGCCTCCCGCAGAACCACCCTTCGCACGAACCCGAGAGCTGGTGACCCCCATGACCGAATCGTTCTCGCTGACGTCCGCGGCGGCCGAGCCGCTGCTGCACGTCCCGAGGCGCTCGCTGGAGCGGCTGAGGAGCGTGCCCGCGCTCGCGCCGCGCTACGAGGGCCACGAGAAGGTGCTCACGCTGGAGGACCTGGCCGCCCTGCCGCCGCTGGTCAAGGACGACCTCAACGTCGCGCTCGCACACCTGGAGCCCAAGGCCGGGCACGGCGCGACCTGGCTGTTCCAGAGCGGTGGCAGCACCGGCGCGCCCAAGGTCGGCTACGCTCCCACCGGCTTCTACATGGAGGGCGTGCACCGCCATTGGCAGCCCCTGGAACCGGACGACGTCTTCGTCAACGCCTGGGGCGCCGGCCGCATGTGGGGCGCCCACTTCCTGGCCGCCGCCTTCGCCGACCTGTCCGGCTGCCGGGTCATCGCCCTGGGCTCGGTCGGCAAGGAGGAGTACGGCGACTGGCTCGGCTTCTTCGCCGACCGCAAGGTGACCGCGTTCGGCGGCACGCCCAGCGTGCTGCGGCTGTGGTTCGCCCACGCCAGGGCGGCCGGCCTGCGCCTGCCCGCGCTGCGCAAGGTGCTCTGGCTGGGCGAGGCCTGGCATCCCCAGCTCGACGAGGACCTGGCCGAGGTCGCCCCGGACGCCCGCCGCTGGGGCATGTTCGGCAGCACCGAGACCTGGGTCGCCGCCACCAACACCCCGGACTGCCCGGCCGACGTCTTCCACCCGCTGCCCGACCAGCTCGTGCACATCGACGCCGACGAGCTGCTGGACTTCACCACGCTCAACCCCGACATGCTCAACCCGGTGCTGCGTTACCGCACCGGCGACGCCGGCCGCCTGGTCTCCTGCCCCTGCGGCCGGGACGGCAGGGCGCTGCGCATCCTGGGCCGCCGGGACTCGGTCGTCCAGGTGCGCGGCCTCGGCCTGCACGTGGACGACGTCGTCGCCCAGGCCGAGCGCGAGCCCGGCGTGCTGCGCGCCCAGGTCCTGATCACCGAGCGGCAGGGCCGGGTCTCCGGCGTGGACGTGCTGCTGCTGACCGGCCCCGACACCCCGCCCGACCTGCCCGAACGGCTGCGCCACGACCTCCTGGCCGCCACCTTCACCCTCAGCACGGCCTTCCAGCACGACCCCGGCTCCTTCCGCGTCCGCGCGGTGGACGCGCTGATCGGCAACGACCGCACCGGCAAGACCTCCTCCTTCGTCGTGCGGGAGGAGCAGTGAGGATGCCGGGGTCGCTCGGCAGGGAGTTCGGCCTCTACTGGAGCGGCCAGACGGTGAGCCTGCTCGGCGACCGGATCACCGTGTTCGTCGTGCCGACGCTGATGATCTTCGTGTTGCACGCCTCCGCGCTGGAGGTCGGCATCGTGGCCATGGCCCAGTACCTGGGCATCCCGCTGCTCGGGCCGATCGCCGGGGTGCTCGTGGACCGGTGGGACAAGCGGCTGACCATGGTCGTGTGCGACCTCGTCCGGCTGGTGGCGGTGGGGGTCATCCCGGTCGCGTACTGGTGCGGGGTGCTCTCGACGCCGGTGCTGTTCGTGTGCGTGGCGCTGATCAGCGGCGCGACCATCTTCTTCAACATCGGCTACCTCGTCGCCGTGCCCACGACCGTGCCGCAGGACCGGCTGGTGCGGGCGTACTCGCGGCTGGAGGGCAGCAGCACGGTGTCGGAGGTGGCCGGGCCGTCGATCGCGGCGGGCCTGTACCACCTGCTCGGCGTCGCCTCGCTGCTCGTGGACGCGGCCAGCTACCTGGTCTCGGCGGCGTGCCTGCGGGCCATGAAGCCGTGGGGCGTCACGACCGGGGAGCGGGTGCCGGTGCGCTCGCGGCTGATGCTCGGCTTCCGGCTGAACTGGGCCGACCCGGTGCTGCGCCGGGTGGTGCTGGCCGCGGTGGTGCTCAACTCGGGCGGGCCGGTCTTCGTCACGGTCCTGCCGGTGCTGGCCTACCAGGGGCTCGGCGTCTCGGTGGGGGTGTTCGGGGCGGCGATGTCGGCGGCGGCCGTCGGCGCGGTGCTCGGCGCGCTGGCCGCCCCGAAGATCAGCGACCGGCTCGGGCTCGGCCGGACCATGGCCTGGGCGCTGCTGCTGCACTGCCTGGTCGGCCTCGGCGTGCTGGCCGCGCCCGCGCTGCCCGCCGCGCCGGTGATCGGCGTGACGTTCGGCTGCTACGGCTTCTTCATGTCGTGCATCAACGTGTGCAGCGCGCCGATCCGGCAGTCGCGGATGGCCGCCGAGAACCAGGGCGTCATGCACGCCGCGTTCCGCACGGCGACCTGGGGGGTGATCCCGCTGGCCGCGCTCGCGGGCGGGTCGGCGGTCACGCTGCTGACGCCCGCGCTGGGCGTGCTCGGCGCGGCGCAGGCGGTCATGGCCGGCGGCACGCTGCTGGCCGCCTTCTCGTTCCTGCCCGCCTCGGGGATCCAGGCCCGCATGGACCGGGCCGAGCCGCGGGCGCACCTGGCGGGGAGCGCGTCATGACGACCGTGCTGATCACCGGGACGTCGTCGGGCATCGGGCTGGCCACGGCGGTGACCGCCGCGCGGGCCGGCATGACGGTGGTGGCCACCATGCGCGACCCCGCCCGGGACGGCGACCTGCGCGCGGCGGCCGACCGGGCCGGCGTCACCCTGGACGTCCGCCCGCTCGACGTCACCGACCCCGCCTCGGCGCGGGCGTGCGTGAAGGGCGTGCGCGAGACGTACGGAGGGCTGGACGCGCTGGTCAACAACGCGGGCGTGTCGAACTTCGACCCCACGATGGAGATGTCCACGCCGGAGGCGCTGCGCGCCAACTTCGAGGTCAACTTCTTCGGCGTGATCGAGGTCAGCCGGGTGGCGATGCCGCTGCTGCGGGCCGCCGGAGGCCGGCTGGTGACGGTCGGCAGCGTGCACGGCGTCGTGGGCCAGCCGTTCAACGAGGCGTACGCGGCGGCCAAGGCGGCGGTCGAGGGGTTCATGGAGAGCCTGGCGCCGGTCGCGGCGGCGCACGGCGTACGGGTGAGCGTGGTGGTGCCCGGCTTCGTCTCCGACACCCGGTTCGGGATTTTTCCGGACATCAACCGGAAGACCATCCGGGCCGCCTCCGGCCCGTACGCCCCGGCCTTCGACGCCTACCTCGACTGGGTGTGCGGCCCCGGCTGGGAGGGCGCCGGCCAGACCTCCTGGCAGGTGGCCGACGTGATCGTGGACGCGCTGACCGCCGCCGACCCGCCCTTCCGCATCCCGACCGGCCCCTGGGTGGCGCAGTACGTGGCCGGCAAGCTGGCCGACCCCGACGGCTCGGCCGTCCAGTCCATGGCCAGGACCTGGCTGGGAGCCACCCCATGACCGGCCCCGCGATCGAGCCCGCGACCGGCCCCGCGACCGGTCCCGACCCGGCCTGCCGGGCGCTCGGCATCGCGCTGGAGGAGGCCGCCGGCGGCCGGGCCCGGCTGCGCATGCGCGTCACCGAGGACATGGTGAACGGGCACGGCGTCGCCCACGGCGGCTACCTGTTCCTGCTCGCCGACGCCGCCTTCGACCACGCCTGCAACAGCCGCGGCCCGGTCATGCTGGCCCACAGCGCCCAGGTGACGTTCCTGCGCCCGGCCGCGGCGGGCGACGTGCTGGTGGCCGAGGCCACGGAACGGGCCAGGCACGGCAGGCACGGCGTCTACGACGTCACCGTGCGCCGCCCGGCGGGCGAGATCGTCGCCGAGTTCCGCGGCCACGGCGTCGTGGTCGCCGGCCGTCCCACCAGCGAAGGGAAGACCTCATGAGCGGGCAGAAACGGCGGACCGGACGCTGGATCGAGCACTGGGAACCCGAGGACGCGGGGTTCTGGGCGGCCGTCGGACGCCGCGTCGCCACCAGGAACCTGATCTTCTCCATCTTCGTCGAGCATCTCGGCTTCGCGGTGTGGCTGCTGTGGAGCGCCGTCGTCGTCCTGCTGCCGAAGGCGGGCTTCCCGTTCACCGTGGACCAGCTCTTCTGGCTGGTCGCGGTGCCGAACCTGGTCGGCAGCACGCTGCGGCTGCCCTACACCTTCGCCGTCTCGGCCTTCGGCGGGCGCAACTGGAACGTGGCCAGCGCCCTGCTGCTCCTGGCGCCGACGGGGCTGCTGGCCTGGCTGGTCACCGATCCGGCCAGACCCTACTGGATGTTCCTGGCCGCCGCGGCCACGGCCGGGCTCGGCGGCGGCAACTTCGCCTCCTCCATGGCCAACGTCTCCTACTTCTACCCGGAGCGGCGCAAGGGGTTCGCGCTGGGCGTGAACGCGGCCGGCGGGAACCTGGGCGTGGCGGTCGTGCAACTGCTGATCCCGCTGGTGGCGGCGGGCGGCCTGGCGTACGCCGGGCTGGTGTGGATGCCGCTCGTCGTGGCCGCCGCGCTGTGCGCGTACCTGTTCATGGACAACCTGGCCGTCGCCAGGACCGGCTTCGGCACCCAGGGCAGGGCGTTCCTGCGTCCGCACACCTGGGTGATGTCCTTCCTGTACATCGGCACCTTCGGCTCGTTCATCGGCTACTCGGCGGCGTTCCCGCTGGTCGCCCAGTCGGCGTTCGCCCAGTCCGCCTCGCCGTACCTGGCCTTCCTCGGGCCGCTGGCCGGGTCGCTGGCGCGGCCGGTCGGCGGCTGGCTGGCCGACCGGCACGGCGGGGCCAGGGTCACCTCGTGGTCGTTCGTCGCCATGGCCGCCGGGGCCGTGGCCGCGCTGGCCGCGCTCGGACGGCACAGCTTCCCGCTCTTCCTGGGCGCGTTCCTGCTGCTGTTCGTCGCCTCGGGGGCGGGGAACGGGTCCACGTACCGGATGATCCCGGCCATCTTCACCGCGCAGGCCGGGCACGGGTCGCCGGACGTGCGGCTGCGGGCCAGGCGCGAGGCCGCGGCGGCCATCGGCATCGCCTCCGCGGTCGGCGCGTTCGGCGGGTTCCTCATCCCCAGGGGCTTCGCCGTCTCGCTGGCCGGGTCGGGTTCCGTCGCGCCCGCCCTCCAGGTGTTCATCGGCGCCTACGCCGTCTTCCTGGCCACCAACTGGTGGTTCTACCGCCGCCGGGTGCTGGCGCGGGTCCCCAGTCTCGCAAGCAGCCGGATCTGAGCATCGACGACCAAGGAGTGACACATGCCCGCCAAGTCCCTGCGTGACCTGATCGGCTTCGCCCGCCGGCACTCGCCGTTCTACGCCGAGCTCTACCGCGACCTGCCCGACGGCGTGGCCGACCTCACCGCGCTGCCGATCATCGACCAGAACGCCTTCTGGGCCGCCAACACCTACCCGGACAACAGGCTGCTGACCGGCCCCCTGACCGACGCCGGCGTCTACGCCTCCGGCGGCACCACCGGAGCGCCCAAGTTCTCCCCATGGACGCGCTCCGAGCACGCCGACTCGGTGACCGCGTTCGGCGCCGGCATGGTGCGGGCCGGGCTGCGGCCCGGCCACCGGGTGGCGAACCTGTTCTCCGCCGGCGAGATGTACGGCGGCTTCCTCTACATCGAGCACGCCCTGCACAACGCCCCCGTGGAGAACGTGCGCCTGCCCATCGCCTGCCACGCCGAGGACGGCTACATCGCCGACCTGATCGAGCTGTTCGGCGTGCACGTGCTGGCGGGGCCGCCGATGAAGCTCGGCAAGGTGGCCGAGGCGGTGATCGCGCGCGGGCGCGGCGCGGACACCGTGGAGCTGCTGCTGTTCGCCGGCGACCTGCTCTTCGACGACCTGCGTCCGCAGCTCGCCAAGGCCTTCCCCGGCGCGGTGATCGCCTCGCTCGGCTACGCCTCCGTGGACGCCGGGCTGATCGGCGGCCCCGTGGCGGGCGCGGACGTGCGGGTGCACGAGGCGTTCCCCGACCGCACCCTGGTGGAGCTGATCGACGAGGTGACCGGCGACCCGGTCACCACGCCCGGCATGCGCGGGCGGGTGGTCGTCACCAACCTGTTCAGGACGCTGATGCCGGTCATCCGCTACCCGGTCGGCGACCTGGGGGAGTGGACCGACGCGGAATGCCGGGCCTTCCGGCTGGTCGGCAGGACGTCGGAGGGGGCCAGGGTGGAGACGGTGGCGATGTCCAGCGAGGCCGTCCGGGCCGTGCTGGTCGCCGCCGACCCGGACCGGGCGATGTCGGCGATGCAGATGGTCCAGCGCCGCTGGGACGGCAAGGACGGCCTGCTGCTCCGGCTGGCCTGCACGCAGGAGCCGCCGCCCGGCCTGACCCGGCGGCTCGTGGACGCCGTGTACGCTGCCAAGCCGCTCTACCCGAAGTCCGTGGCCGAGGGGCTGGTGCACCCGCTGACCGTGGAATGGGTGCGGCCGTCGGAGCTGGTGACGCACCCGCGTACCGGGAAGGTGTTGCAGGTGGTGGACGAGCGCCCGCACCCCTGACCCCGGCCGGAGCCTCCGGCCCCGGCCGGAGGCTCCGGATTCATCCGGGTTTTTCCGCGACGTCCGCTGCTTCGTTTCTATGATGGAAACGAGCGTCCGCGGGGCGATGCTCACTGCGAAATCGTTCCAGGCCCACCCGGGCTCATTCGGGCACGCACCGGCGACGACGACCCGGCAGGTTGCTGCGATGGCGGATTCGTTCAACGACGCTCACCTTCGCCTGGTGACGAAGGAGTGCCTCCCGCTCGGGAGCGGCGACCGGCTCCCGGTCATCGTGCTGCTCGGCCCCGACGGCACCGACCGCGAGGTGTGCATCACCCGCGTCTGGAGGAGCGTCACCAGGCCCGAGTCGCCCCGGGTGCGGGTGGATTTCCGGCTGCCGGGGCTGCGCGACGCGCCGGTGGTCAAGACCGTCGAGCGCATCGCCCACGACCTGATGGAGACCTCCAGCGTCCGGCTGCCCCGGGTGGTCTTCGCGCTGCACGTGCTGGCCCTGGACCCGCGGGACCGCTCCGACAACGAGCTGGCCGGCGAACTGGACGACCTCGTGGACGGCGGCGACCCCGAGCGGCTGTCCGACGCCCTGTCCCTGCTGCGCGACCTGCTCGGCCGCATCCCGGGGGCCGAGCCGCTGGCCGCGCTCACCTCGGTGCTCCAGTACGCCGCGCGGGGCCAGCGCCGCCGCGTGGTCAGGCTGCTCAACGACAAGGGCAGGACGTGGCTGGCCGCCCAGATGGCCAACGGCAACGTGATCGACCTGGCCAGACGGCGGGACGGCCACGGCGGCGACCCGTCCGGGTCCGCCGGGGCGATCCTGTGCCGGGCCCTGGTCGCCGACCTCGCCGACTCCTGGTCCAAGAGCCACCGCCACGCCAGGAGCTGCCTGCTGCTGCTGGAGGGTGCCGAGACCGCGGCGGGCCGCGCGCTGCTCAGGGCGCTCGGCCCGGCCAAGGGCGCCGACCCGCTGCTGGTGGTGGCCGAGTCGAGGGAGTGGCTGCCGATGGGGGGCTCGTGGGCGCGTCCCGGCACGGTCGTGCCCGGCGCGGCCCACCCGCCCACGCTGGCGGAGGCGAGCTACCGCGACTGGCGGGCCGGCTACGACGCCCGGGAGCAGCCGTGGTGGTACCCCGTGCTGATGCCGCCGCTGGAGGCCGACAGGTCGCGCGCCTATGCCTCGGCCGTCCGGGAGCTGACCGGCGGCCATCCGGCCGTGACCCGGCGCCTGGGCAGGCTCGCCGCCACGGCCCAGGACGACGACGCCTTCCGCGCCGTCGTGTGCCGCGAGGACCTGCTGCGCTGGCCCGACCGGCTGCACCTGGCCCACCTCGACGAGCTCACCGACTGGGCGGCGGCCAGGAACGTGGACGACGCCGAGAGCGCCCTGCTCAAGCGGGCCGGCCGGACGCCGAACCTGCGCAACGAGCTGGCCGACCTGCTCTGGCTCGACCGCCGTCCGGAGGAGCGGGACCCGCACGGCCGCTACGAGGGGGCGCCCGGCCCCCAGGTCACCGTGATCCATCCGTGGCTGCGGCGGCTGCTGCTGCACCGGCTCGCCGTCACCGGCCGCTGGGACGACGTGCACGACGACCTGGAACGCTTCCACCTCGGCCCCGGAGGCGAGGAGAACCCGCGCAGCCTGCACCACCGCCTGGCCCGCGTCGGCCCGGACGACCCCGAGGGCCATCTCGCCCACGTGGCCGGGCGCCTGCACCGGCTCTTCGACCGGCTCGACGTGCGCGAGGACGGCCGCAGCCGGCTGCCGGAATGGCTGGCCGGCTTCAACGAGGTGACCGCCGCCCCCAACCGGCTGCCGCTGGTCACCCCCCTGGACGAGCTGTACGACTCCCTGGTGGCGACCGCCGCCCCGCACGAGCGCGGGGACTGGCTCGTCGTGGTCAGGGCCCTGGTCGTGGACCGCTGGTTCTGGCTCGACCCGCTGCTCGACCCGTCAGGGAGCCGGGCCGAGCAGGTCGCGCGCGGGCTGCGGGACCTGGCCAGGCGGTCCACCACCAGTCCGGCGATCTTGCTACGGGAGGCCGACAGGTATGAGCGACGACGGTGACCTCGGCACGGCCGGGGCGGGCGATCCGGCGCCGGCGGAGGTCGGCGCGAAGTGGGCGGCGGGCCGCCGCAACCGCGTCCTGCTGCGCAGGGCGCTGGCGGGGGTGCTCGTCGTGGCGGCCGTCGTCGTCCTCGGGCTCTACGTCAGGACGGCGCGGCTCACCGACGACAGCGACGCCTTCGGGCCCGACCTGGCCCCGGTCATGAGCCGCATCGCCGCCGAGAACGCCGCGGTGGAGAAGGAGCACCCGGACGACTACGTGACCGTCGTCGCGATGTTCCCGATGACCGGCTCACTCACCGACATCGCCCTGAACCGGGAGAGCATCAGGCACGGACTGGAGGGCGTCCACCTGGCGCAGGTGTGGCGCAACCGGCAGCCGTCCTCGCCGCCGTACGTGCGGGTGCTGGTGGCCAGCGACGGGCCGCAGGACTGGGAGCCGACGGTCGAGGCCGTCCGGGACCGGACCGCGGAGGAGCACATCGTGGCCGTGACCGGGCTCGGCGCCAGCACCGGCGCGACCCGCGGGACGGTCGCGAGCCTGAGCGCGAGCCGGTACGCCATGGTCTCGGCGGTCATCACCTCCGACGAGCTCACCGGCTTCCCCGGCCTGGCCCGCGTCGCGGCCCTGAACAGCGAGCAGGCCCAGGCCGGGGTGGTGCACGCCAGGAAGGTCAACCCCGGGCTCAAGGCGGTCGTGATCAAGGACCTCAACCCGGCCGACAGCTACGTCAAGACCCTCGCCCGGTTCTACACCGGCTCGCTGGCCGGCCGGGAACGCGTGATGGAGCTGTCCTTCGACTCCTCGACCAGGTTCTCCGGCACCGTGCTCGACGTCATCGCCGAGCGCGTCTGCAACTCCGGCGCGAACACCGTCCTGTACGCCGGGCGCAGCGAGCAGCTGCCCGCGCTGATGCAGGCGCTCAGCCAGCGCGAGCGGTGCGTCCGGCCCGGCGTCACCGTGGTCACCGGCGACGACGCCAGCGAGATGAACCGCAAGGTCGACCTCGGCATGTGGGGGGACACCCGGATCCGGCTCTTCTACACGGCCCTGGCCCACCCGGCGAGCCTCGCGCTGCCCGGCGGCGGGGTGCTCACGGCGATCCGGGCCAGGTTCGAGGGGGACGACCCCGACAGCTTCCGGCGCATGTTCCCGCACGAGAGCCTCGACGACGGCATGGCGATCATGCACCACGACGCCATGTTCGTGGCCCTGGAGACGGCCAAGGCGTTCGCCCGCGAGCCGGACGTGCCCTCGCCGCAGGACATGGCGAACATGCTGACCAGCGGCACGGTGTCGGTCGAGGGCGCCAGCGGCCCGATCAGGATCGTCGAGGGCGGCGCCCGCCAGACCAAGGAGATCCCGATCCTCCAGCTCAACCCGGACGGCACCTCGGCGTACTCGGGCCGGGTCACGGTGACGGACGGCGGCCCCGGCAGGAGCTGATCCGTCTTTCATGCATTACCTATTGCTTTTGTGGGGAATTTCGCGCAGGATCAGGGGTGTGAAGAGCCTTCTGGTGGCCCGCCTCCACGTCGATCTCCGGCGGCAGGCGAGCGCGCTCTGTGCCGTGCGGTGACCTCCGGGTCCCCGCTCTCCTCGGACGCCCGAGCGTCCTTCCCCCAGACCTTCCCCGAAGCTCAGAGGAGTGGCCGAACCATGTCGACCCCCACCAGCGTGCTCACCGTCCGGCGCGTCGCCGGGCACATCGGCGCCGAGATCACCGGCGTCGATCTGGCCCACCCGCTCGATCCGTCCGTGGTCGAGGAGATCCGCCAGGCGCTGCTCGCGTACAAAGTCGTGTTCTTCCGCGGGCAGGAGCTCGACCACGCCGCGCAGATCGCCTTCGCCCGCCAGTTCGGCGAGCTGACCCACGCCCACCCGCACGAGGACGCGCCGCCCGAGGAGTTCCCGCAGATCCTGACCATCGACCCCCGCCGGTACGAGAAGCGTTACGGCGTCAACTACCGCGAGCTCTACCAGAGGAGGCGCTACTCCTACTTCTCCGGCTGGCACACCGACGTCACCGCCGCCGTCAACCCGCCCGCCGCCTCGATCCTGCGGGCCGAGACCGTGCCGGAGTTCGGCGGCGACACCCAGTGGACGAACCTGGTGGCCGCCTACGAGGGCCTGTCCGCGCCGCTGCGCGACCTGGTGGACGGCCTGCGCGCCGAACACCGCTTCCTGGCCGGCTACCAGGCCGCCGATGAGGACGGCAAGCTGGTCAAGCGCGTCAACGACAACCTGCTCATCTCCGTGCACCCGGTGGTGCGGGTGCATCCGGAGACCGGTGAGCGGGCGTTGTTCGTCAACCCCGGGTTCACCGACCACATCGTGGGCCTGTCGGCCGTGGAGAGCCGCCGCCTCCTCGACCTGCTGTACGAGCAGCTCACCCGGCCCGAGTACACTGTGCGCTTCCGCTGGCGGCCGGGCAGCGTCGCCTTCTGGGACAACCGCGCCACCGCCCATCTGGCCCCGTCCGACCTCGACCACCTCGACGTGCCGCGCACGCTGCACCGGGTCACGCTGATCGGCGACCGGCCCGTCGGACCCGACGGGTTCGTCTCGGAGATCGTGGCGGGAAGGGAGTTCAGGGCCCAGTCACTCGTGGTCGCCTGACGGCGGCGGCCACCTCCGCGAGCGGGACCCGCTCGCGGCACCGGACGCGCGGGCGGGGGCTGGGGGGTGCCCGCCCGCGGCGTCGGTCCCTACTTCCGGACGGGGGCCCGCGACCCGCTCAGCCGGCGGCCGAGCCGCTGGGCCGGGGCCTCGATCACGTGGTACGTCACCAGGCACAGCGGGATCAGGACCAGGTAGTACAGCACCAGGTTCGGCAGCAGGCGCAGCAGCAGCGGATGCAGCAGGTAGACGGAGAAGCTGATCACCCCGAGCCGGGTCAGGACGCGCGGGAACGCCCTGTGGCGCAACGCCAGCCCCACCCCGAACACGGCGAACGCGAGCACGAGCGCGGGCGCCCATCCCGGGTCGTCCTTGGCGGCAACGCCGCAGGCCACCACCGCCAGGCAGGCGAGCCCGGCGGCCCGCCAGGAGATCGTGCCCTGCTCGGCGCGGTACACCGCGGTCCCGGCGAACATGGCCGCCAGGACGATCACGCCCTGCCAGGTGCCGGCCCGGCTGCCCAGGACCACCAGCGCCAGCCCGAGCAGCCCGCCCGCCGCGGCGGCCGCCGTACGGGCCCGGCCGTCCCCGAGGACGGTGACCGCGATCGCCGCCACGACCGCGAGGACGAGCAGCGCGGCGGTCAGGTCGGCCCCGCCGTTGATCGACGCGCCCGGCAGCAGCAGCCCCGCCGGCACGGCCAGCGCCGCCAGCGCGACGGCGATGCCCGCCGACCTGCGGGCCTGACCGGTCGCGAACAGCGCCACGCTGATCAGGTAGAACGCCATCTCGTACGACAGCGTCCAGGTCACGCCGATGACGGGCGGCAGGTTGAGCAGTTCCTGGAGCATCGTCAGGTTGCCGAGCGCGACCAGCGGCGCGGGACGCTCGCCGAGGCGCGGATCCAGCGGGAACAGGCCCGCGAGGGCGAGCAGGAACGCCAGGCCGAGGGCGGCCAGCAGCAGCGGCAGCAGGCGGAAGGCCCGGCCGGTCCAGAAGGCGCGCAGGTCGCCGCGCCGTTCCAGGGACGCCGGGATGATGTAGCCGCTGACCAGGAAGAACACGAAGACGCCCCACGTGCCGAGGTCGATCCTGCGGTCCACGACCGCCCACGCGGCGGGGACGAAGGACCAGCCCGCGTGGTGCGCGGTGACGGCCAGCGCGGCGGGCCCCCGCAGGGCGTCCAGCCAGGCCAGCCGGGCGGAGGCGGGGGACATCTGTCGAATTCTAGGCCATTTGCGACAGAACGCCCCCGTAACCGGACATCCGCCCGGCTTCGCGCCTCCCCGGGCCGGGGCGCCGCGATCAGCGGGACGGCGAGCGGCGCAGGCGCAGGCCGATCACCACGACGGCGACGCCCACCAGCAGCACCACCGGACCGATGACCGCCCAGGTGGCGTCGCCGGTCATCACGCTGCCGCCCACCACGCCCAGTCCCTGGAGCGCCCAGAGCCCGCCGACCAGGGCCAGCAGCACGCCGACGACGATGAGGATCCAAGAGGTCATCGTTCTTCCCGTCTCTCGTCCCGCCGCGCTCGTTCCGCAGCGGGGGGCTCCGTGTGCGTGTTGATCGCGTGGCTCCCGCAGAGTAGCCGAGCCTTTGTCACGATATGCGGATTTTTCTGGTCACCTCTTGGCGGCGGCTTCCCGCCGTCCTAATGTTCAGTGCAATGCCACACATTACTGAGCCCTATGGAAGGAGTGATCCCCGGTGCGCGACGGCAGGCCCCCGAAGCTGTCCGAGATCCCCGCTTTCACCGCGTACATGAACACCGGCTGGGGCAGCGCCGACCGCACGCCGCGGGTCGTGCCCGGCGCGGCCGAGGCCGCCGCCGCCCACCGGGCGCGGCTGGCCGAGGCGCTGCCCGGCCGGACCGTCGTGCTGGCCGCGGGGCAGGCCCCGATCCGCAGCAACGACATGGCCTACGACTTCCGCGCCGCCAGCGACTTCGTCTGGGTGACCGGCTGCCAGATCGAGAACGCCGTCGTCGTGCTGGCGGGGGCCGAGGCCACCCTCTACGTGCCGCCGCCCGCCCGCCCCGGCGACCCGGCGTTCTTCACCGACTCCAGGTACGGCGAGCTGTGGGTGGGCGCCGCGCCCGGCCTGGACGACTGGGCGAAGGCGCTCGGGGTGCGGGTCCGGCCGCTGGCCGAGCTGACCGCGGACGTGACCGAGGACCAGGAGGCCGCCCGGGTCCTGGCCGAGCTGCGCATGCACAAGGACGACTGGGAGCTCGGCCAGCTGCGCGAGGCGGTGGACCGCACCGTCGAGGGCTTCGCCGCCGTCGTCCGCGAGATCCCCGCGGCCGTGGCCGGACGCGGCGAGCGGTGGCTCCAGGGCACCTTCGACCGGTACGCCCGCGCCTACGGCAACGGCCCCGGCTACCCCTCCATCGTCGGCTCCGGCCCGCACGCGCCCACCCTGCACTGGGTGCGCTGCGACGGCCCGGTGACCCCCGGCGAGCTGCTCCTGCTCGACCTCGGCGTCGAGGCGGAGAGCTGCTACACCGCCGACGTCACCCGCACCTTCCCCGTCTCCGGCCGCTTCACCCCGGCCCAGCGGCAGGTGCACGACCTGGTCGAGCGCGCCCACCGGGCCGCGCTCGCCGCGGTCGCACCCGGCCGCCGCTTCAGCGACTTCCACCACGCCGCCATGGAGGTCGTCGCGCACGGCCTGGCCGACTGGGGCCTGCTGCCGGTCTCGGTGGACGAGGCCCTGTCCGACGCCGGCCAGCACCACCGCCGCTACCTGGTCTGCGGCGTCGGCCACCACCTCGGCCTGGACGTGCACGACTGCGGCCGGGCGAGCCAGGAGTCCTACCAGGACGCCGTCATGGCCCCCGGCATGGCGCTCACCGTGGAGCCCGGCCTGTACTTCCACCCGCACGACCTCACCGTCCCGCCGGAGCTGCGCGGGGTCGGCGTCCGGATCGAGGACGACCTGGTGGTCACCGAGCAGGGCGCCGACGTGCTGTCGGCCGCGCTGCCCCTGGACGCCGGCGGCCTGGAGAAGTGGATGGCCGCCGGGTAGGTAGTCGCTGTGACATTGCACCGCATAATCTCTCGAATATCCCCATGTGAGGAGACCTCAGCATGACCACCTCCGCCACGCCGTGGCGCGGCATCCACGTCGCGACGGCCCTGCCCTTCGCCGACGACCTCTCCGTGGACTACGACGGGTTCGCCGAGCACGTGCGATTCCTGGCCGAAGGCGGCTGTGACGGTGTGACGCCCAACGGCTCGCTGGGCGAGTACCAGACGCTCACGCCGCAGGAGCGGGCCCGCGTCGTCGAGACGGCCGTCCAAGCCGCGCCGCCCGGGTTCGGCGTCATGCCGGGCGTGGCCGCGTACGGCGCCATGGAGGCCCGCCGGTGGGCCGACCAGGCCGCCGAGGCGGGGGCCACGTCCGTGCTGCTGCTGCCGCCGAACGCCTACCGGGCCCCGCGCGAGGCCGTCGTCGCCCACTACCGGGAGGTCGCCAAGGCCGGGCTGCCGGTCGTGGCCTACAACAACCCGTTCGACACCAAGGTCGACCTGACCCCGGACCTGCTGGCCGAGCTGTACCACGAGGGCCTGATCGTCGGCGTCAAGGAGTTCACCGGGGACGTGCGCAGGGCCTACGAGATCGCCGAGCTGGCGCCGGAGCTGGACCTGCTCATCGGGGCCGACGACGTGCTGCTGGAGCTGGGCCTGGCCGGGGCCGTCGGCTGGATCGCCGGGTACCCGAACATGATCCCGCAGTCCACGACCCGCCTGTACCGGCTGGCCACCTCCGGCGACCCCGCCGACCTGCCCGAGGCGCTGCGCGTCTACCGCGACCTGCACCCGCTGCTGCGCTGGGACTCCAAGCCCGAGTTCGTGCAGTCGATCAAGCTGTCCATGGACCTGGCCGGGCGCAGGGGCGGCGCCTGCCGTCCGCCGCGCCTGCCGCTCGCGCCCGAGCTGGTCGCCCGCATCACCGCCGACACCGAGGCCGTCCTGGAAAAGGGCTACAAGTGAGATCACGTCGCACCTTCCACGCCGTCGACTCCCACACCGAGGGCATGCCCACCCGCGTGATCGTCGGCGGCGTCGGCGCCATCCCGGGGGAGACCATGGCCGAGCGCCGGCTGTGGTTCATGGAGAACAGCGACGACGTGCGCACGCTGCTCATGTACGAGCCGCGCGGCCACGCCGCGATGAGCGGGGCGATCCTCCAGCCGCCCACCCGGCCCGACGCCGACTACGGCGTGCTGTTCATCGAGGTCTCCGGGCTGCTGCCGATGTGCGGCCACGGCACGATCGGCGTGGCGACCGTCCTGGTGGAGACCGGGATGGTGCCCGTGGTCGAGCCGGTCACCACGATCCGGCTCGACACGCCGGCCGGGCTCGTGGTGGCGTCCGTGGCGGTCGAGGACGGCGCGGCGACCTCGGTGACCATCCAGAACGTGCCCTCCTTCGCGTACGCGCTGGACCGCAAGGTCGAGGTGCCCGGCTTCGGGGAGATCGGCTACGACCTGGCCTTCGGCGGCAACTTCTACGCCTTCGTCGAGCTGGCCGAGCTGGGGCTGCCCTTCGACCGGGCCCGCGCCGGCGACCTGCTGTCGGCCGGGCTCGCGATCATGGACGCCGTCAACGAGCACGACCGCCCGGTCCACCCCGAGCGGCCCGACATCAACGGCTGCCATCACGTCTACCTGGCCGCACCCGGCTCGACGGCCCAGCTGTCCAGGCACGCCATGGCCATCCATCCCGGCTGGTTCGACCGCTCGCCGTGCGGCACCGGCACCAGCGCCCGGATGGCCCAGTTCCACGCCCGGGGCGAGCTGGCCCTCGGCGAGGACTTCGTCAACGAGTCGTTCATCGGCACCCGCTTCACCGGACGGCTGCTCGGCGAGACCGCGGTCGGCCCGCTGCCCGCCGTGCTGCCCTCGATCACCGGCCGGGCCTGGGTCACCGGCACCTCGCAGTTCCACCTCGACCCGACCGACCCCTTCCCGGCGGGGTTCCTGCTGTGAGCCGTCCCGCCCAGGCACGCGGCCCGCGGGCGGGCGGCGCGAAGGGCACGCCGTGAGCGCCGACCTCGTCGTGGTCGGCGCCGGCGTGGTGGGCGCGGCCGGCGCGTACTTCGCCGCGCGGGCCGGGCTGCGCGTGGTGGTCGTCGAGCGCGGAGCCATCGCCGGGGGCACCTCCAGCGCGGGCGAGGGCAATCTGCTCGTGTCCGACAAGGAGGCAGGGCCCGAGCTCGACCTCGCGCTCTACTCCCAGCGGGTGTGGCGCGAGGACCTGGCCGAGCACGCCGGGCTGTGGGAGTTCGAGGCCAAGGGCGGGCTGGTCGTCGCGTCGTCCGGGGCCGGTCTGGCCTCGCTGCGCGAGCTGGGCGAGCACCAGCGCCGCCACGGCGTCGAGGTGCGCGACGTGGCGGCGCAGGAACTGCGCGACTACGAGCCGCACCTCGCGCCCGGGCTCGCCGGAGCCGCCTTCTACCCCCAGGACGCCCAGGTCCAGCCCATGCTGGTGGTCGCCCACCTGCTGCGGCTGGCCCGCGCGCACGGCGCGCAGGTGCGCACCCGTACCGGCGTCACCGGCTTCCTGCGCGACGGGAGCCGCGTCACCGGCGTGCGCACCCCGGCCGGCGACGTGCCCGCCGGGGCGGTGCTCAACGCGACCGGCACCTGGGCAGGCGACGTCGCCGCCCTGGCCGGGGTGCACGTGCCCGTCCTGCCCAGACGCGGGTTCGTGCTGGTCACCCAGCCCATGCCGCCCCGGACGATCCGCCACAAGGTCTACGCCGCCGAGTACGTCGGGGACGTGGCCAGCTCCGACGCCGCCCTGCAGACCTCGCCCGTCGTGGAGGGCACCGGCAGCGGCACGATCCTCATCGGCGCCTCCAGGGAACGGGTCGGCTTCGACCGCACGTTCTCCCCGCGGGCGGCCGGCGCGCTGGCGGCCAAGGCGATCGCGCTGTTCCCGATGTTGTGGGACGTCCGGGCCATGCGCACGTACCTGGGGTTCCGGCCGTACTGCCCGGACCATCTGCCGGTGATCGGGCCCGACCCGCGCGCGCCCGGGTTGTGGCACGCCTGCGGGCACGAGGGGGCGGGCATCGGACTGTCCGCGGGCACCGGCAAGCTCGTCGCCCAGGCGCTCACCGGTCGCACCCCGGACCTCGACCTCAAGCCCTTCGCCCCCGACCGCTTCCCAGCCCCCGACCGCTCTTCCGGCACCGACCATTTGTCCGCTTCCGACCGCTTTTCCGGCACCGGGTCCGCCGCGACCGAGGAGGGGCCCCGATGACCCACCAGATGACCTTCCGCGGCGCGAGCGTCCCCGCCGAGCCGGGGCAGAGCGTCGGGGCCGCCCTGGTCGCGGCGGGCATCCTCGACTGGCGCACCACCCGCGGGGCCGGCCGGCCGCGCGGGCTGTTCTGCGGCATCGGCATCTGCTTCGACTGCCTCATCACCGTCGACGGCGTCCCCGACCAGCGCGCCTGCCTGGTCCCGGCGCGCGACGGCATGCGCCTCGGCGACGACGCCCCCGCCCGCGAAGACGGCGAGCCGGGAGGCCCCCATGCGTGAGACGCACGACGTCGCCGTGGTCGGCGCGGGCCCGGCCGGACTGGCCGCCGCCGTCGAGGCCGCCGGGTCCGGGCTGGACGTGGCCCTCGTGGACGGCGCCCGCCAGCCGGGCGGCCAGTTCTGGCGGCACTACGACGAACGCCACGCCCGCCCCGAGGACGCCGCCGGGCACCACGACTGGCCCGTCTTCACCCGGCTGCGCGACCGGCTGCGCGCCCTGACCGCCGCCGGACGGATCCGCTACCTGCCCGGCCACCAGGTCTGGCTGGCCGCCCGGGACGACGCGGGCACGTTCACGCTGCGCACCACCCCCACAGTCCCGGAGGAGGGGGCCGCCGGCGCCACGGTGACCGCCCGCGCGCTGATCCTGTGCCCCGGCGGCTACGACAGGCAGCTTCCCGTCCCCGGCTGGGACCTGCCCGGCGTGATGGCCGCCGGTGGGGTGCAGGCCCTGCTCAAGGGGCAGCGCACGCTCGCCGGCCGCCGCGCGGTCGTCGCCGGGACCGGGCCGTTCCTGCTGCCGGTCGCCACCGGCCTGGCCGCGGCCGGGGCGCGGGTGGCGGCGGTCGCCGAGGCCAACGCCACGCTCGGCTGGCTGCGCGAGCTGCGCGGCGCCGCGTCCGTGCCGGCCAAGGGGCTGGAGGCGGTGCAGTACGCGGCGCTGATGGCCCGTCACCGCGTGCCGTACCGCACCGGGACCGTGGTCACCGAGATCCTGGGGGAGACTCGGGTCGAGGCCGTCCGGCTCGCCCGGCTCGGCCGCGACGGCCGCCCGGCCGGGCCGGCCCGCGAGATCCCCGCCGACCTCGTCGCGCTCGGCTGGGGGTTCACGCCGTCCCTCGAACTGCCGCTCATGCTCGGCGCCGGCACCAGGAAGGACGTCGACGGCTCGCTCGTCGTGACCGTGGACGCCTTCCAGCGCACCGACGTCCCCGGCCTGTACGTCGCGGGCGAGGCGACCGGCGTCGGCGGCGCCGTCCTGGCCCGGCAGGAGGGGCGGCTGAGCGCCCTGGCCCTGGCCCGTACGCTGGGCCGCCGGGCCGACCCGGCGCTCATGGGCCGGTTGCGCCGGTCGATCGCCCGCGGGCGGCGCTTCGCCGCGGCCATGCACCGGACCTACCCCGTGCCGCGCGCCTGGACGTCCTGGCTGCGGGAGGAGACGCTGGTCTGCCGCTGCGAGGAGGTCTCCTACGGCGACCTGCGCCGCGCCCACGACGACCTGGGCGCCGACGACCCGCGCACGCTGAAGATGCTGGCCAGGCCGGGCATGGGCTGGTGCCAGGGACGGGTGTGCGGGTTCGCCACCGCCGGCGTCGCGGCCTGCCTGAGCCGCCGCGAGAGCACGGCCGCCGATCTGCGCCCGCTGTCCACCCGGAGCCTGGCGGCCCCGGTGCCCCTGGGCGAGCTGGCCGCGCTCGCCGACGACCACCCTGCCGACAACACCGACGAAGACCATGAAAGAGGACGAGACCGTGAGTGACGTGCTGAGCGTCGACCCGCGTACCGGACAGGCCCGCGAGCGCGTCGCGGCGGAGTCGACGCCGCAGGACGTGGACCGCGCCGTGCGCGCCGCTGCCGCCGCCGCCCCCGCGCTGGCCGACCGGTCCGTACGCGCCGACCTGCTGCGTACCGCCGCCGCGCTGCTGGAGGAGGGCGGCGAGGAGATCATCGCGACCGCCGACGCGGAGACCGCCCTCGGCAGGGTCCGCCTCACCGGCGAGCTGGCCCGCACCTGCTACCAGCTACGGGCCTTCGCCGACGTGGCCGAGTCGGGCGCCTTCCTGGACGTGATCATCGACCACGCCGACCCGGCCGCCCGCCCGGCCCCCCGCCCCGACCTGCGGCGCTACAAGGTGCCGCTGGGCGTGGTCGCGGTGTTCGCGGCGAGCAACTTCCCGCTGGCCTTCAGCGTGCCGGGCGGCGACACCGCCAGCGCGCTGGCCGCCGGGTGCCCGGTCGTGGTCAAGGCGCATCCGGACCATCCGGCGACCAGCGTCCTGTCCGCCCGCGCGCTGCGCGCCGCCGCCGAGAAGGCCGGTCTGCCGGCCGACGTCGTGGGCCTGGTGCACGGCTTCGCGGCCGGCCCGGAGCTGGTCCGGCACCCGCTGACCGCCGCCGTCGGCTTCACCGGCTCGGTACGCGGCGGGCGGGCGCTGCACGACCTGGCCGCCGCCCGTCCGCGGCCGATCCCGTTCCACGGCGAGCTGGGCAGCCTCAACCCGGTCGTGGTGACCGAGCGGGCCGCCGCGACCCGGGCGGCCGAGATCGGCGCGGGCCTGGCCGCCTCCTACACCCAGGGCCTCGGCCAGTTCTGCGTCAAGCCGGGCCTGGTCCTGCTGCCCGCGGGCCCGGCGGGCGACGCGGTGCTCGACGCCGTGGTCGCGGCCACCGTGCCCGCCGGACCGCTGCTCGACCCGCGCATGCGGGCGGCCTTCCTGGACGGCGTGCGCTCCCGCGCCCAGCTTCCCGGGGTCAGGCAGGTGCTGGCCGCGGGCGAGGACGACGCCGCGCCGCTGGCCGTCCGTCCGGGCGTGCTGACCGTGGCGGCCGAGCGGCTCGCGGACGGGGACGCCCACGCCGAGCTGCTGGAGGAATGCTTCGGGCCGGTCACCGTCGTGGCCTGGTACGGCTCGGAGGCCGAGCGGGACGCGGTGCTCGACGCGCTGCCCGGCAACCTCACCGCGACCGCCCACCTGGGGGCCGACGAGCGCGAGGGCGCGGCGGCCGGCCTGGTGGCCAGGCTCGCCGGGCTGGCCGGACGGGTCGTCGTGGACGGCTGGCCCACGGGCGTGTCGGTCGCGCCCGCGATGCAGCACGGCGGGCCGTACCCGGCCTCGACCAGCACCTCGACCTCGGTCGGCGGCACCGCGATCGAGCGCTGGCTGCGCCCGGTGTGCTTCCAGGACACCCCCGACCCCCTCCTGCCGCCGGAGCTGCGCGAGGCCAACCCGCTCGGCGTTCCGCGGACGGTGGACGGCTTTTATCTACACTTGTAGACGCTCTGGGGCTATATTGCTCGTGTGTCCACCACCGATGCCACGGTCGTGGCCGTCACCGGCGAGGTCCCAGCGACCTCGCTGGGCGCGGTCCTGCCGCACGAGCACCTGCTGAGCGACTTCGCCCCGCCCGACGACACGCCCGAGTCCTGGGCGCGCACCGGCCGCACCCGTCCCACGGCGGCCGGCGCCCTGTGGCTCTACCGCGCGCCGCTGACGATGGACCTGCTCGGCGAGGTCGGCATGGGCGCCGTCAACCGGGACGACCTGCTGCTCGGCGACGCGGGCCTGGCCGCCGCCGAGCTGGCCGCGTTCCGGGAGGCCGGCGGCGGCACGGTGGTGGACCTGACGGCCGACGGGCTCGGCCGCGACCCGGCCGGGCTGCGCCGGCTCGCCGAGGAGACCGGCGTAACCGTCGTCATGGGCTGCGGCCGGCACCACCCCGCACGCCCCGCACACCCCGCCGCCCTTGCCGCCCCTGCCGCCCCTGCCGCCCCTGCCGCCCGGGAGGCTGCCGCGCCGACCTCGGCCCGTGACGTCGCCGCTCTGACCTCCGCCCGGGACGTCGCCGCGCTGGCCGGGGAGCTGACCGAGGAGCTGGTTCGCGAGCTCACCGAGGGCGTGCGCGGCGTGCGGGCCGGCATCATCGGCGAGCTGGCCGCGCTCGACCCCGGCGTGCCCGCCGAGCGCGCGTTCCTGGTCGCCGCGGCCCGCGCGTCGGCGGCCACCGGCGCCGCCGTCTCGCTGGCCCGCAACGACGACCCGGCCGTCCAGCAGCGTGTCCTCGACGTGCTCGCCGAGGAGGGCACGGACCTCACGCGGGTGGCCGTCGGCCACTGCGACGCTCTCTCCCCGCGGCCCGACGACCTCGAACCGCTGCTCGGCCGCGGCGTCTTCGTGCAGTTCGACCGGCTCGGCAGGCTGCCCACCGCGCTCAGCGTCTCCGACGACCAGGACGTCGCCGCGGCCGTGCTCGAACTCGCCCGCCGCGGCCACGCCGGACGCCTGCTGCTGTCGCAGGGCGTACGGGCCAAGTCGGAGCTCCTCGCGTACGGCGGCGGCGGTTACGCCTTCGTCCTGCGGCAGTTCGTGCCCTACCTGAGGATGCTCGGCGCCGACGACGAGCTGATCGAGACCCTCACCGTGCGCAACCCGCGGCGGCTGCTCGCGCTCCGGAGCGAGGAGGCGGGCTCGTGAGCCGCTACCCCTTCCCCATCCCGAACCTGGCCGGGCAGGCGCTCACCGTCGCCGGCCCGGTGGACCCGGCGCTGCTCGGGCAGACGTCCATGCACGAGCACATCTTCATCGACCTGCGCAGGCCCGCCCGGTCCCGCCGGCCCGGCGAGGACGCGCCGGCGGCGGCCGAGCCGCTCACCCTGGCCAACCTCGCCCGCACCCGCCACGGCGGGCCGAACGCCGACAACGACCTGCTGGGCGACTTCGACGAGATGCTCGCCGAGACCCTCGCCTTCGCCCACAGCGGCGGCCGCACCATGGTCGAGGTCTCGCCCATCGGCCTCGGCCGCGACCCCGAGGCGCTGCTGCGGCTGTCCCGGGCCGGCGGGATGCACATCGTCATGGGCGGCGGCTGGTACACCCCGGCGTTCCATCCGGCCGACATGGACCAGCGCACGGTCGACGAGCTGGCCGACGTCATCGTGCGCGACGTCGTGCTCGGGGCCGACGGCACCGGCGTGCGCGCGGGCATCATCGGCGAGGTCGGTGCGGAGTCGTCGCCGCTGACCGGCGGCGAGCTGAAGAGCGTACGGGCCGCCGGGCGGGCCGCCCGCGTCACCGGCGCGCCGGTCACCTTCCACGTCGGCGGCGTCGGCGAGGAGAAGTTCCGGGTGCTCGACATCCTCCAGGAGGAGGGCGTCGCCCCCGGCAGCGTCGTCCTGGGGCACTGCGCGGACGTCCTGTCCGGACCCGAGTTCGCCGAGCGGCTGCTGGCCCGCGGCGTCTTCGTCGAGTTCGACTTCCTGGCCGCGCCGGGCAGCCCGTGGGGGCACCTCGTCCTGGGCAGCGACCACAAGGTCCTGCGCGGCATCGCCGACCTGGTCGAACGGGGCTACGCGGGGCAGATCGTGCTGGGTCACGACGTGTGCCAGAAGATCCAGCTCAAGCGGTACGGCGGCAAGGGCTACGACTACATCCCGCGGCACTTCCTGCCCGCCCTGCGCCGCCTCGGCGTCAGCTCCGAGGCCATCCACAAGATCATGGTCGAGAACCCGGCACGGGCGCTCACCTTCGCAGAACCGCAGTGACCAGGAGAACCATGCCCCCCACCCCTGTGCCCTTCGACCCGGCGATGGCCGCCGTCCTGGACGGCATGCCCCGGCCCGACGGGCCCGCCCCCACCTTGGAGACCATCCCCCTGATGCGCGCCGCCGGGGCGGCCATGCCCATGCCGACGGTCGCCGACGTGATCGGCGACCGCGAGATCGACGCCGAGGAGCTGCTCGTCCCCGGGCCGTCCGGCGCGCCGGACCTGGAGATCACCGTGCTGCGCCCGCGCCGCCTGCGGTCCCCGGCCCCCGGGCTGTACAACATCCACGGCGGCGGCATGATCACCGGCCACCGGGCCATGGACACGCCGCGCCTGGTCGCGCTCGTCGAGGAGCTGGGCGTCGTCGCCGTCAACGTCGAGTACCGCCTGGCCCCCGAGCACCCCCATCCGGCGCCGGTCGAGGACTGCTACGCCGGACTGGCCTGGATGTCGCGGCACGCCGCCGAGCTCGGCGTGGACCCCGGGCGCGTGGTGGTCATGGGCGGCAGCGCCGGCGGCGGCCTGGCGGCCGGGGTCGCCCTGCTGGCCCGCGACCGAGGCGGCCCGCGCCTGGCCGGCCAGCTCCTGCTGTGCCCGATGCTGGACGACCTCAACACCACCGTCTCCAGCCACCAGTACGACGGCCTCGGCACCTGGCCGCGCGCCCTGAACCTGCTGGGCTGGCGGGCCCTGCTCGGCGAGCGGGCCGGCGACCCGGACGCCGGCGTCCCCTGCTACGCGGCCCCGGCGCGGGCGGCCGACCTGTCGGGGCTGCCGCCCGCGTTCATCGAGGCGGGCGCCGCCGAGCTGTTCCGCGACGAGGACGTCGCGTACGCCACGCGGATCTGGGCGGCCGGCGGGCAGGCCGAACTGCACATCTGGAACGGCGCCTTCCACGGCTTCGACATCTTCGCCCCGGACCACGAGATCACCCGCGCCGCCCTCGCCACCCGCCTCTCCTGGCTGACCCGCACCCTGACCCCGTAACCTCCCGCCCGCCGCCCCGCGAACGAAGTGGTGAGGAGGGGGCGGAATGCCCACGTCGCTCCGATCCGCCGTCTCTTGCGTCGTGTGGAGGGCCTCTGGGGCGGTGGGGACGTGGGGGTGCCTACGCCGCTCCGATCCGGCTGTCCTCCTGGTGTCGTTCGGAGGGTGGCGCCCGGGGTGATGGGGAGGGAGATGTCCGCGTTTCTCGGGCCCGTCGTCCCTCGGGCGCGCCGTCCGGGGGACAGGGGGGTTAGATGGACAGGGTGCGTTGGAGCCAGGAGAGTTTGGTTTCCAGGGCGGCGCGGGAGACGCGGGCGGCTGGGGTGACGTTGAAGCCGTGGTGGCCGCCGGCCCACACGTGGAGTTCCGCCTGGCCGCCGGTCGCCCAGATGCGCGTGGCGAACTCGACCGCCTCGTCCCGGAACACCTCGGCGGCCCCGACCTCGATGAAGACCGGCGGCAGCCCCGACAGGTCGGCCGCGCGCGCCGGGACCTCGTGCGGCAGCACGTCCGGGCCGCCCCGCCGGTCGCCGAGCACCGCGGTCCAGGCGGTGTCGTTGTTGTTGCGGTCCCAGGCGCCGATGCCGTCGTACTGGAGGCTCGACACGGTCGAGTTCCGGTCGTCGATCATGGGTGCGCCGATGTAGAGCCCGGCGGCGGCCGGGCCGTTCCGGTCGCGGGCCATGATGCCGACGGACGCCGTGAGCCCGCCGCCCGCGCTGAAGCCGGACACGAGCAACCGCCCCGGGTCGAACCCCAGCTCCTCGGCGTGCCCGGCGGTCCAGACGAAGCCCGCGTAGCAGTCCTCGGCCGCCGCCGGGGCCGGGTGCTCCGGGGCGAGCCGGTACTCGACCGTCACCCCGACCATGCCGTGCTCCAGGGCCGCCTGGATCAGGCCCTCGATGCCGAAGAAGCGGGTGCCGAGGATCATCCCGCCGCCGTGGATCTCGTACACGGCCGCCGCGCCGGGCGCGGGCCCGCCCTTGGGACGGACGACCGTGAGGGTGACGCCGGGCGCGCCCTCGGGGCCGGGAACGTCCACGTCCCACCACTCGACGGGACGGCCGGCGACGATCGCCTCCATGGGCGGGATGAGCTCGGCGAAGATCTCGCGGTTGCGCTGGATGGTGTCCGCGCGCAGCGGAACGCTCTCGACCGTCGCCAGGAACGCCGCGAGACCTTCCGCCAGCTCAGGGTCGTAGGGAACGGGGACGTAGCTCATCGTGCCGCCTCTCGGAGCCGAACGGACGGCTTAAAGTCTACGAGCGTAGAAGCGGTCTGTCCTGATATACACGGGTACGCGATCAGTCTGACCATGTCCCCCAAGGAGAAGACCATGGTGAAGAGACTCCTCGAAGCGACCCCGTTACGCGCGGGGGTCGTCGCGGCCGTCGCACTGACCGGCACGCTGCTGACCTCCGCCCCGGCCGGCGCCGCCACTGCGGGCCTCCAGGCCGCCGCCGCCCAGACCTCCTCGGCCGTCCAGGAGGCGGCCTCCCGCCCGGCCAACGGACGGATCGTCTACGACCGTCTCAGCGGCGGCCGCGGCGTACTCAAGATCAAGAACGGCACGTCGAAGGACGGCGTCGTCACCATCGTCAAGGGCCGGACCAAGGCGATCAGCGTCTACGTGCGCGCCCGGTCCACCGCCCGCATCCGGGACGTCCGGGACGGCACGTACCGCATCTTCTTCACCACCGGCTACCGGTTCAGCATGTCGAAGGGCCGCTTCACCAGGGGCGCGACGTACCAGAAGTTCAACGACCGGCTGCGCTTCCGCACGACCTCGACGCAGTACACCATCTGGACCCTGACCCTGAACCCGGTCAGGGGCGGCAACGCCCGCACCAGCCCCGTGAACCCCAAGGACTACCCCTGATCGGGACCTGAGCGGGCGCGCCTCCCGGTCAGTCCTTGCCGAAGCCGCCGAACCCGCCGAAAAAGCTGAGAACGCGGTCGACCTGGACGTACATCCGGGGCGGCAGGTGCGGCAGCACCCGGGAGTGCCGCTGGCCGAGCAGCGCGATGAACTCGACCGGCGAGAGGTCGATGTAGCGCGTCAGGTTCTCGTACCACTGGGCGCTGAGCCGGGCCGACTTCTGGTGCGGGCGGATCGCCTTGCGGCGCTCGCGGTCGTAGCGGGCGAGGGCGGCCGGGAGCTCCGGCTCCTGGTTCAGCGCGTTGACCAGGAAGGCGGCGTCCCCGAAGGCCAGGGCGGTGCCCGCGCCGATGGAGTAGTGGGTGGTGTGCGCGGCGTCCCCGAGCAGGACGAGGTCGTCGTGGTACCAGGTGCGGTTGGTCAGCGTGCGGAAGTTCAGCCAGTACGCGCTGCCGTCGGTGTGCGCCCGTCCGATCAGCGGGTGGCCGTCCAGGACGTCGGCGAAGATCTTCTCCAGCAGCGCCAGGCCGTCGGCCGCGTCGGCCCGGTCGAGGCCGAGCCCCTTCCAGGTCTCGGGGGAGCACTCGACGACGCACGTGCTGTGGTCGCCGCTGTAGACGTAGCAGTAGCACCAGATCCAGCCGTGCGGGGTCTCGGAGAAGGCGAAGGTGAAGGAGTCGAAGACCTTCGTGGTGCCGAGCCAGATGTAGTGGTTGCGGCCGACCGCGATCTCGGTGCCGAAATGGTCGGCGTGCGGCGCGCGCATCGTGCTGTTGATGCCGTCGCCGGCCACGACCAGGTCGGCGTCGAGCTCCTCCCGGGAGGCGATCTCGCGGCCGTGCTCGACGTGCACGCCCAGGGAACGGGCGCGGTCGGCCAGGATGTCGAGCAGGCGGTGGCGGCAGATGCCGAAGCCCTCGTCCGACTCGGTGAGCGACACCGTCGCGCGGTCCTGGACGTGGGTGACCCAGCTGTCCCAGCGGATCGAGTTCTCCCTGATGACGTCCGCCGACTCGGGGTCGGCGGCGCGCAGGTTCTTGAGCAGGTCGTCCCAGTAGGTCACGCCCCAGCCGTAGGTGGTCCCGGCCGGGTTGCGCTCGTAGACGGCGACCTCGTGGGACGGGTCGACCCGCTTCATCAGGATCGAGAAGTACAGGTTGGCGGGCCCACCGCCGACGCAGGCGACCTTCACACTAGCTCCCCTAGCGACAGAAAGTAATCAATTCAGCACAGAGAGTATCAGAGGGTCTGCGTCAGGGGAGAAGGCGCGCCCGCCGGACGGTCAGGCCCCCGCTCGCGCCGTACCGCGCAGGGCGCGCACGCCGCGCAGGCCGAGGGTGAGGCTGCCGGCCAGCAGCACGACGCCGGACAGCACCCCGCTGACCACCGGCACCCACGCCACCGCGGGCGTGGCGGCCAGGACGAGCCCGCCGGCGCCGAGCAGCGTGAGCGCCGCGCCCGGCACGGCGATGCTCCGGTCCTTCCACACGGGCGCGAGCGCGACGAAGTGCACGCCCACCACGAACGCCACCCACGCCACGTTCCCCTCCTCGGGACGCCCGAGCGCGGCCAGCACCCGCAGCCCGCCGAACAGCAGGACCGCCTCCACTACGACCACGGCCAGGTAGCCCGGCCCGAACATGCCCCGCCGGCCGGCCGGGGCGGGACGTTCCGCGCGCACGGCCCGCAGCCACATCGCCAGCACGGCCGCCGCCGCCAGGCACGCGGCGGGCCGCAGGACGTTCGCCGCCACGGGGTTGAGCGGGCCGTGCGCGTTGACGACGACGAACACCGCGCCGAACACCGCGCCGACCAGCAATCCAGTCATTTTCTGCATGACGTCCATCGAAGCGCCCGCCGCGGCCCGCCCGCGCGGGTGCTGGGACGAGGACGGGGTAGCCCTGGCCCTACCTGGCCACACCGCGCAGGTAGGCCAGCACCGCCAGCACCCGCCGGTTGGCGTCGTCGGTCGCGGGCAGGCCGAGCTTGCCGAACACGGAGGCCACGTGCTTGCCGACGGCCGCCTCCGTGATCGACAGGGCGCGGGCCACGGCGCTGTTGGAGCGGCCCTCGGCGATCAGCGCCAGCACCTCCCGCTCCCGGGGCGAGAGCCGGTGGGCCGGCTCGGTGACCTCCCTGGCCCGCGCCCACGACAGCTCGAACAGGTCGATGAGGGTGGCGATCAGCCCCTGCTGCCTGATCATGAGCGCGCCCGGCGTGTAGGCGATCGGGGTGATCCGGACGAACGCCACGGACCGGTCGAAGATCAGGAGCTGCTGGATGGGCTCGTCGATGACCCGGTGCAGGTCGCCGGCGGCGTGCAGCTCCTTGATGCGGGCCGCCTTGCGCGGGTCGTCCAGCACGCTCGAATGGACGATCGTGCGCATTGACAGGCCCTCCCGCAGGGCGTCAAGGACGGTACGCCGGCTGCGCTGCTCGTCGCGGCCCTGCTCGCGCGAGCCCACCGGGTGCATGGCCCGCAGCTCGGCCGACGACCGGGTGGCGCGCAGGATGTGCCGGCGGACGAGCTCGGGGTCCTCCAGCCGCTCGACGTCGACGGGGATGCCGCGCAGCTCGCCGACCACCTCTTCCAGGCGGCGGGCGAGGTGGTCGAGCGACTGGCTCTCGGTCACGCTCCTCCTCCGCACGCGCCCCCCATTCTCCCCGCCCCGCGAAAGGATGCCCAAATCGGCCCGGAAACGGCGAAGGGGCGCCGTCCGGCTGGACGGCGCCCCGGTTCGCGGGACCGCTGGGCGGCGATGATCAGTCGCGCGGGTCCCAGCCGTCGGTGTCCACGTCCAGGTCCAGCTCGTCGGCGATGTCGCCCCAGTCGGCGAACTTGAAGTTGGTGTTCTCCCGGTCGGCCGTGGCCGGCGTGTTCACGCCGTCGTGGGCGATGAACATGCCCTCGTCGAACTCGCCCAGCGGCACGTTGAGCACGGTCGAGCCGTCGCTCACCTCCGAGCCGTCGATGCCGTTCGCCTCGCCGATCCGGAACTGGCCGAGGTAGCCGTTGGAGCCCTCCCGGCGGTAGACGGCGAAGGTGTTGTCGCCCTGGCTGGAGGCCAGCAGGTAGCCCTTGCCGTCCTCGCGGTAGTAGATGGTCAGGCCCTCGGCGTCCGCGGTGAGGTGCGTGCCGCCGTAGCCGGGGTCGGCGCCGGGGGTGCACTCCTCGGTCGCGGGGTCGTAGGTGCCGGGGACGCCGTACTCGCGGACCTTGTCCACCAGGACGGGCGTGCCGGTGAGGTCGGCGCGCATCCGCCAGATGCCGACGTCCTCCTGGGCGGCGTAGAGCACGTCCCGCTCCTGGTCCACGACCATGCCCTCGACCTGCGCCTGCTCGTCGGGCTCAAGGCAGGGGGACCAGGTCTGGCCGTTCGGCAGGGTGAAGGAGCCCGGCAGCGTCATCGTCCGCACGAGCTGGTAGCCGATCTTGCCGCCCGGCTTGGCGAGCAGCTTGACCAGGCCGACCGAGGTCTTGTGCCGGCGGCTGACCAGCGCGTACGTGCCGGTGGAGTCCTTCCAGGCGGTCAGGCCGTAGGCCGTCTCGGCGTCGTTGACCTGCTGCTGCGTCGTGTTGAACACGAACGGCGCGGCCGGGTCGGTCACGTCGGTGAGGTGGCCGTGCGAGATGGCGTAGATGCGCAGCATGTCCCGGCCGCGGTCGGAGACGATCGCCAGGTCCCTGCCGCCGAAGCCGTAGGCGACGTCGACGTTGTTGAAGCGGCCCGCCTCGTCGTCCGGCCCGGGGGCGGCGGGGGCCGGCAGGTGCTGGAGCTGCTGCCCGTCGAGGTCGTAGACGTACAGGCCGCCCTTCTTGGCGGTGGCGATCACCACGCTGTCCTCGGAGTCGGACGGGTCGACCCAGATCGCGGGGTCGTCGCCGTTGGCGTCGCCGCCGGCCTCGTCGTCGTACAGGGAGGGGGTCTCGACGTCGGGGTACACGGTTGCCACGCCGGCACCGGCCGCGGGTACGGCGATCCCGCCCAACACGGTCAACATCAGGGCTGCCAGGGAGAGCCTGGACAGGGGACGCATTGCGCCTCCTCGTTCGGGGTGTTGATGTTGCCCCAAAACGTAACGACCAGTTTACAAGAAATCAATAGGTCGTCCTTATGTCAGGACATTAGGTGTTGCAAAGAGGCCAGGGCATGCCGACGCGCCCGGCCGGGGATCCTCCCGGCCGGGCGGTGCGACGGTGCGTGCTAGCTGCGGTTGACGCGCCAGAAGTCCGACATGGCCTGGCGGTTCTGCAGGTCGCCGAGCAGGCCCTTGGGGTCGGTGTGGAAGAGCTGGCCCTGCCAGTCCGACAGGCCGGGCGGGGTGACCATCGGCTTCACCGTGCTGTTGCCCGAGACGCCGCCCTCGCCGATCTCGTGCTTGACGCCCTCCTCGGTCATGATGAAGTGGACGAACAGCTTGGCCGCGTTGGGGTGCTTGCTCTTGGTGGCGATCGCCGCGTACTTGGGGTAGCTGAAGCCGGCGAAGGGGGTCATCCCCTCGCAGGCGGCCTGGTGGTAGCCCTTGTCCTCGTTGTTGCGGAACTTCGAGATCGACATGAAGCCGATCTTCTTGTCCGTGGCGGCCGGCGCGCCCACGGCGGCGGAGATGTCCTCGTCGGAGCCGGTCAGCACCGGCTTGTTGAGCGACAGGCGCTTGATCCACTCCTGCGCGGCGCTCTTCTCCTCGGTCTTCAGCGGCTTGCCGTACTTGGCCTGGTAGGCCTGTTCGAGGGCCTGGTTGCCGTACGCGTCGAGCTGGGTGAAGAACGACAGCACGGTCGGCTTGCCCAGCGGGTCCTGCATCACCAGCTTGCCGGACCACTCCGGATCGGTCAGGTCCCAGACGTTCTTCACCGGGCAGCCGCCGGGGGAGAGCTTGGTGTTGTAGCCGAAGACCGTCGCCTTGGAGAGGGCGAGCAGCGGGTTCTGGTTCTCGGCGGGGATCTGGTCCTTCAGGTCGCCGGGGATCCACGTCTGGGTGACGCCCTGCGGCGCGAGCTGGCCGACCAGGACGCCGCCGTCCTCGTACATGGCCGCGTCGATGGTGACGTTGTCGGCGGCGTGCTCCCTGGTCATCTTCTCGGCCGTCTGCGGGGTGTCCGACTTCACCCCCTCCATGGCGATGCCGTACTTCGCGGTGAACGCCTTGGCCACTTCCTCGATGTCGCCGCTGGAGTCGTAGACCAGGACGCTGCCTTCCTTCTTCGCCGCGGCGACCAGCGCCTCCAGGTCGAAGTTCGCATCGAGCGACGGGCCGGGCAGCGCCTTGGCCGTCGCCGCCGCCGACGGTCCTCCGCCTGCGGTGGAGGGCGCGCACGCCACGGCGGCGGACGCCAGCAACGCCATGGAGATGATCTTCCCGGTACGCCTCATGATGGCGTCACTCCTCTTGCCTCTCGGATTCGCAAGGCGCCGCGCCAGCCCCGACCGGCGCCATTGTGTGCTCACGATGAACGTCACGTGAATAATTTGTCAAGACATTCTTACGTGCGAGCTGAGCCACGACCTCCCCTCCCAGCTACGACAGTTCATCCTTATGTCAGGACAAAGTCTTGACGGTTCATCTCCTGTTCATCTAGAACTGGAGGCCCCCCTGGATGAGGAGCGATCATGCGTGTGGGTCTGCTGGGCCTTGGACGTATAGGCATGTTCCATGCCACAACCCTGTCCGCCTTGGTTGACGAGCTCGTCGTGTCCGACGTGGACACGGCGAGGGCGGAGGAGGTGGCCCGGCGGCTCGGCGCCCGGACCGGCGATCCCTTCGACGCGGACGCGGTGGTCCTCGCGACGCCGACCTCCGCCCACGCCGAGGGCCTGCTGAGGGCGTGCGAGCGGGGAGTGCCGGCGTTCTGCGAGAAGCCCGCCGCGCCGACCGTCAAGGAGACGCTGCGGGTGGCCGAGGCCGTCGAACGGGCCGGGATCGGCGTGCACATCGGCTTCCAGCGCCGCTTCGACGCCGGCTACCAGGCTGCCCGCGAGGCGCTGCTGGCCGGCGAGCTGGGCGAGCTGCACCGCGTGCACATGCTGACCGGCGACCCGGCGCCGCCGCCCGCCGAGTACGTGGCCCAGTCCGGCGGCATCTTCCGCGACTGCCACATCCACGACTTCGACATCCTGCGCTGGGTCACCGGCCGCGAGGCGGACGTCGTGCAGGCGGTCGGCGCGAACCGCGGCGATCCGTACTTCGCCGCCGCCGGGGACGTCGACAACAGCGCCGCCCTGATCGTCATGGACGACGGCACGCTGGTCACCCTGCAGGGCTCCCGCTACAACGGCGCCGGCTACGACGTGCGCATGGAGCTGGCCGGCACGCTCGGCACCCGCGCCGTCGGGCTCGGCGACCGCACCCCGCTGCGCTCGGCCGAGGGCCTGAACCCGGACGGGCCGCCGTGGCCGGACTTCCAGACCAGGTTCGAGGACGCCTACGTCGCCGAGATGGGCGCGTTCCTGTCGATGGCCAGAGGCGAGAGCGAGAGCCCCTGCACCGTCCGCGACGCCCTGGCCGCCCTCTACCTGGCCGAGGCCGCCGACCTGGCGCGCCGCGAGGGCCGTCCGGTGCGCGTGCTGGAGGTGGCCCAGTGAGGATCGCCGCCGCACCCATCTCCTGGGGCGTGTGCGAGGTGCCCGGATGGGGACACCAGCTCACCGCCGACCGCGTGCTCGCCGAGATGGCCGAGCTCGGCCTGACCGCCACCGAGCTGGGCCCCGAGGGCTTCCTGCCCGCCGACCAGGACCTGCTCGGCCGGTACGGGCTGCGCGCCGTGGGCGGATTCGTCCCCGCGGTCCTGCACGACCCCGCCCACGACCCGCTGCCCGCCCTGCGCGCCACGTGGACCGCCTTCGACCCGGACGTGGTCGTCGTGCTGGCCGCCGCCACCGGCGCCGACGGCTACGACGCCCGTCCCGAGCTGGACGACACCGGCTGGCGCACCCTGCTCGGCAACCTCGACCGCGCCTTCCACGAGGCCAAGGGCGACGGCCGCGCGCTCACCCTGCACCCCCACGTCGGCACCATGGTCGAGACCGGCCAGGAGGTGGACCGGGTGCTCGGCGGCAGCGCCGTCCCGCTCTGCCTGGACACCGGCCACCTGCTCATCGGCGGCGGCGACCCTCTGGAGCTGGTCACCCGCGTCCCCGAGCGGATCGCCCACGTGCACCTGAAGGACGTCGACGCCGCCCTCGCCGCCCGCGTCCGGGCCGGTGAGCTGACCTACACCGACGCCGTCCGCGCCGGGATCTACCGCCGGCTCGGCCGCGGCGACGTGGACGTCCGGGGCATCGTCGAACGCCTGACCGCCGCCGGCTACGACGGCTGGTACGTCATGGAGCAGGACGTCGTCCTCGACGCCGAGCCCCCGGCGGGCACCGGCCCGGCCGACGACGTGCGGGCGGGCGTGGCGTTCCTGCGGGGCCTGGCGTGAGCGCCCTCGACGTGCTGACGATGGGCCGGGTCGGCGTGGACGTCTACCCGCTCCAGACCGGCGTGTCGCTGCGGCAGGTGGAGACGTTCGGCAAGTACCTGGGCGGCAGCCCCACCAACGTGGCCGTGGCCGCCGCCCGCCTGGGCCACTCCAGCGCGGTGATCACGCGGACCGGCGACGACCCGTTCGGCGCGTTCGTCCGCGACGCGCTGCGCTCCTACGGCGTGGACGACCGCCTGGTCGGCGCCGTGCCCGGCCGGCCGACGCCGGTCACGTTCTGCGAGATCAGGCCGCCGGACGACTTCCCGCTCTACTTCTACCGCCAGGACGCGCCCGACCTGGAGATCGCGCCCGGCGACCTGGACCTGGCGGCCGTCACCGGCGCGCGGCTGTTCTGGGCCACCGTGACCGGCCTGTCGGCCGAGCCGTCCCATGCCGCCCACCTGGCCGCCTGGCGGGCCCGCGGGCGCGCCCGGCACACCGTGCTCGACCTGGACTACCGGCCCATGTTCTGGGCCGACGCGGCCACCGCCGGGGAACGCGTGCGGGCGGCGCTCGCGCACGTCACCGTCGCGGCCGGCAACCTGGACGAGGTCGAGGTGGCCACCGGCACCCGCGATCCGCGCGCGGCCGCCGAGGCCCTGCTGGCGGCGGGCGTCGAGCTGGCCATCGTCAAGCAGGGCGCCGACGGCGTGCTCGGCATGACCGCCACGGAGACCGTACGGGTGCCGCCCGTCCCGGTCGAGGTGGTCAACGGGCTCGGCGCCGGCGACGCCTTCGGCGGCGCGCTCTGCCACGGCCTGCTCGAAGGCTGGCCGCTCGAACGCACCCTGCGCTTCGCCAACGCGGCGGGCGCGATCGTCGCCGGACGCCTGGCCTGCGCGCCCGCGATGCCCACGGCGGACGAGGTCGAGACCGTCCTGTCCGCCACCCTCTCGGAAGGAGCCGTCACGCATGCGTGAGCAGGACTACCGCCGGCTGCTCGACCAGCGCGCCTGGCAGCCGGAGCGCGTCGCCGAGGCGGCGGCCGCCCGCCGGCGCCGGCCCCTCAGGAACGGCAGGGAGCAACTGCTCATCATCGCGGCCGACCATCCGGCCCGCGGCGCCCTCGGCGTGGCCGGCCACCCGATGGCCATGCGCAGCCGCGCCGACCTGCTCGACCGGCTCATGACCGCCCTGGCCAGGCCCGGCGTGGACGGCCTGCTGGCCACCCCCGACATCGTCGAGGACCTGCTGCTGCTCGGCGCGCTCGACGACAAGATCGTCATCGGCTCGATGAACCGCGGCGGCGTGCACGGCTCGGTGTTCGAGTTCGACGACCGCTTCACCGCCTACGACGCCCCCACCATCGCCGCGATGGGCCTGGACGGCGGCAAGATGCTGTGCCGGATCGCGCTGGAGGACAGCGCCACCGCCGCCACCCTGGCCAGCTGCGGCCAGGCCGTCACCGACCTGGCCGCGCACGGCCTGATGGCGATGGTCGAGCCCTTCTGGTCCAGGCGGCAGGACGGCGTGGTGCGGCACGACCTGTCGCCCGAGGCCGTGATCCACGCCATCAGCGTCGGCCAGGGGCTCGGCGCGACCTCCGCCCGCACCTGGCTGAAGATCCCGGTCGTGCCGGAGATGGAACGCGTCGTGGAGTCCACGACCCTGCCCGTGCTGCTGCTGGGCGGCGACTCCGGCCAGGACGCCGGCGAGATGTACGACTCCTGGCGCAAGGCGCTGCGCCTGCCCGGCGTCCGCGGCCTGGTGGTCGGCCGAGCGCTGCTCTACCCGCCCGACGGGGACGTGGGCGCCGCCGTGGACACCGCGCTCGGCCTGCTGGAGGGCGGCGTGCCCGATCTCGTGCAAGGAGGTGCCTCATGAGGCTGACCACGGCCCAGGCGCTGACCCGCTTCCTGGCCGCCCAGTGGTCGGAGCGCGACGGCGTCGAGCAGCGGCTGATCGCCGGCGTGCTCGGGATCTTCGGCCACGGCAACGTCGCGGGCGTCGGCCAGGCGCTGGCCGAGCAGGGCGCGGGCACGGGCGACGCGCTGCCGTACTATCTGGCCCGCAACGAGCAGGCCATGGTGCACACGGCCGTCGGCTACGCCCGCACCCGCGCGCGGCTGTCCACCTTCGCCTGCACGACGTCCATCGGGCCGGGCGCCACCAACCTGGTCACCGGCGCGGCGCTGGCCACCATCAACCGGGTGCCGGTGCTGCTGCTGCCCGGCGACGTCTTCGCCACCCGCGCCCCCGGCACGGTGCTGCAGGAGCTGGAGGACCCCAGGTCCTACGACGTGTCGGTCAACGACTCGCTGCGCCCGGTGTCGCGCTTCTTCGACCGGATCAACCGGCCCGAGCAGCTCCCGGCCGCGCTGCTGGCGGCGATGCGGGTGCTCACCGACCCCGCCGAGACGGGCGCGGTGACGCTCGCGCTGCCCCAGGACGTGCAGGCCGAGGCGTACGACTGGCCCGAGGAGCTGTTCGCCCGGCGGGTCTGGCACGTTCCCCGCCCGGTGCCCGAGCCGGCCGCGCTGGCCAGGGCGAAGGAGCTGCTGCGCGGCTCCCGCAGGCCGCTGATCGTGGCCGGCGGCGGCGTCCGGTACAGCGGGGCGTGGGCCGAGCTGACCCGCTTCGCCGAGAACCACGGCGTGCCGGTGGGCGAGACGCAGGCGGGCAAGGGCGCGCTGCCGTACGACCACCCCTGCGCGGCCGGCGCGATCGGCCACACCGGCACCGACGCGGCCAACACCCTGGCCCGCGAGGCCGACCTGGTCATCGGCGTCGGCACCCGCTACACCGACTTCACCACCGCCTCCAGGACGCTGTTCGGGCAGGCCGCCTTCCTCAACGTCAACGTCACCGCCTTCGACGCGGCCAAGAACGCGGGCGCCACGCTCGTCGCCGACGCCCGCGAGGCCCTGCGCGCCCTCGACGACGTGGACTGGCGGGCCGACCCCGAATGGACCCACCGGGCCGCCGCCCTGGCCGCCGCCTGGCAGTCGGAGATCGGCCACACCTACGGGGGCCCCGAGCTCACCCAGCCCGTCATGCTCGGCGTCCTCAACGAGGTCGCCGAAGGCGGCGTGGTGGTCAACGCGGCCGGCTCGATGCCGGGCGACCTGCACCGCCTCTGGCGGCCCGCCGACCCCGAGCAGTACCACGTCGAGTACGGCTACTCGTGCATGGGCTACGAGATCGCCGGCGGCCTCGGGGTGAAGCTGGCCGCGCCGGAACGCGAGGTGTTCGTGCTGGTCGGCGACGGGTCGTACCTGATGATGGCGCAGGAGATCGCGACCGCCGTGCAGGAGCGGATCAAGCTGGTGATCGTCCTGGTGGACAACAGGGGCTTCGCCTCCATCGGCAACCTCAGCGAGTCGGTGGGGGCCCGGCGGCTCGGCACCGCGTACCGCACCCGCGGGCCCGGCGGCGAGCTGGACGGCGAGCCCCTGCCGGTGGACCTCGCCGCCAACGCCGCCAGCCTGGGCGCCGACGTGCTGCGCGCCGACGGCCCCGAGTCGCTGCGGGCCGCCCTGGTCAAGGCCAAGGAGTCGGCCAGGACCACCGTCGTGTACGTCGAGCCCGCCCCCGGCGGCGGCCCCGGCGCGCAGGCCTGGTGGGACGTGCCGGTCGCGCAGGTGTCCGGCCTGCCCGAGGTCAGGGCCGCGCGCGAGCGCTACGACGAGGCCAAGCGCGACCAGCGGCTCTACCTCTGATGGGCTGGACGCTGGCCTTCGCCGCGGTGGCCGTCCTGTTCGTGCTGATCAGCGGGGCCAACGACGGCGCCACGCTGATCGGCCTCGGCCTGCGCTTCCCGCGCACGCCCGGCTGGCTGGCCGCCGCGCTGCTGGTGGCGGTCCTGTTCGCCGGGCCGTACGTGCTGGGCGTCGCGGTCGCGCGGACCTTCACCGAAGGGCTCGCCGGGCTCGACTCGGGCAGCGGCGCGGCCGTGTTCCTGGCCGGCGTCGTGATCGCCGTCGTGGTGGTGGCGGCGCTGACCGGCAAGGGGCTGCCCACCAGCCTGACGCTGGCGGTGATCGGCGGCATCGCGGGCGCCGGGCTCGGCGCCGGGCTGCCGGTGGCCTGGCCGAGCCTGGTCACCGTCCTGGCGATCGGGGCGTGCGCGCCGCTGGTCGGGCTGGTGCTCGGCTACCTGCTGGGCACCGCGTCCCGGCGGGTGCCGTCCTCGCGCCGGATGCCGGGGCTGGTGCTGGCCGCCCACCTGGTGGCGTACGCGGCCCAGTGCCTGGCCTACGCCGTCAACGACGGCCAGAAGATGATCGCCGTGGTGAGCGTCGCCGTGGACGTCGGCCGCAACGGGCTCGGCCGGGTCGGGCCCGTCCAGCTCTCGCCGGGGTGGATGGCCGTGCTGGTGGCGCTGTTCCTCGCCGGGGCGCTGACCACGCTGCCCCGGGTGGGCGAGCGGGTCGGCCGCGGCCTGGTCATCACCCGGCCGCTGCACGTGCTGTCGGCCGAGACGGCGGCCACCGGCGCCGTCCTCGGCAGCTCGGCCCTGGGCAGCCCGGTGAGCATGACCCAGTCCGTGACCGCCGGGGTCGTCGGCGTGGTGGCAAGCGAAGGAAGCAGGAGGGTGCGATGGCAAGGAGTGCTGAACATGGGTACGGCGTGGCTGGTCACGCTGCCGTCGTCCATGGCCCTGGGCGCCCTGGCCGGGCTCGGCCTGAGGCTGCTGTGAGCGGCGGACGGCCCCGCCGGCTCGCCCGCGCCTGGGACGAGCTGCGCGGCCGCTCCGGACGGCGGGTGATCGACCTCATCCGCGGCCAGGTCGCCGTCGCCAGGGAGGGCGCCGTGCTGGCCCGCTCGGCCGCCTCGGGCACGACCGGCCAGGCCGCCGCCCGCGCCCGCATGGCCGAGGTCGAGCACGAGGGCGACGCCGCCCGCGCCGAGCTCGTCCGGGCGCTGAGACGGGTGCTGGCCACCCCCATCGACAGGGAGGACCTGTTCCGGCTCTCCCGCTCGATCGACGACGTGCTGGACCAGTTACGCGACTTCGTCCGCGAGGCCGACCTGTTCGGGCCCGCCGACCTCACCTTCGCCGCCGAGCCGCTGGGCGCCGTCATCGACGGCCTGGACCAGCTCGAACAGGCCCTGCTGAAGATCACCGGCGACCCCGGCTCGGTCACCGTGGCCGTGCTCGCCACCCGCAAGTCCCACAGCCGCGTCCGCCAGCTCCACCAGGCCCGGCTCACCGAGCTGTTCGCCGGCCCGCTGGACATGGACACCCTGCGCGAACGCGAGCTGCTCTCCCGCCTGGACGCCGTGGGCCGCCGGCTCGGCGAGGCCGCCGACGCCCTCGCCGACGCCATGCTCAAACGAAGCCACTGAAAACCCCCCGAAGGAAGACCATGGCTGTTCTGACCAAGACGGAGCCGCCGCCTCGCCCGCCGAGACGGCGCCGACTCCGCTACCGCCTGCAGGTCCTGCGGCACGACCCGACCGCCGCGCTCGGCCTGATCCTCGTCGTCCTGCTCGCCTACCTCGTCGTCGCCCCCCTGATCGCGGTCCTGTCGGACGCCTTCCGCCTCCAGTTCGGCGACGAGCTGCACGCCGGCCAGCAGCCGGGCGAGTGGACCGGCTACTACCTGTGGCGGGTCTTCCGCTCCCAGATCAGCGGCCTGCTGTTCTGGGGCCCGCTGGTCAACACGCTGGTCGTCGCCGTCGGCACCGTGCTGTTCGCGCTGCTGCTCGGCGGCGGGATGGCCTGGCTGGTGACCCGGACCAACGTGCCCGGCCGCAAGTGGCTGGCCGGGGCGCTGGTGGTGCCGTACATGCTGCCGTCGTGGACGTTCTCGCTGGCCTGGCTGACGCTGTTCAAGAACGAGCGGGCCGGCGGGCAGGTGGGCTTCCTGGAGTCGGCCGGCGTGCGCACCCCCGACTGGCTGGCCTACGGGCCGCTGCCGATCATCGTCACGCTCGGGCTGCACTACTACCCGTTCGTGCTGCTGCTGGTCGGCAACGCGCTGCGCAGGATCGACGTCCAGCTTGAGGACTCGGCCCGGATCCTCGGGGCGCCGCGGCGCGTCGTCGTGCGGCGGATCGTGGTGCCGCTGATGCTGCCCGCGCTCTCCTCGGCCGTGCTGCTCGTGGTCGGGCGGGTGCTCGGCACGTTCGGCACCCCGTACGTGCTCGGCCTGCCCGCCGACTACCAGGTGCTGTCCACCGGGCTGTTCCAGTCGATCAGGGACCGCAGCACCGGCGTGGCCTCCGTGCTGGCCACCGTCATCGTGATCATCGGCGTGCTGATCGTCTTCACCGACATGCGGCTGATGCGCGAGCAGCGCAGGTTCGTCACCGTCGGCGGCAAGGGCGCGATGGACCGGCTGGGCGACCTGCGCGGCTGGCGCTGGCCCGCGTTCGCGCTGGGCGCGGTGGTGTTCGTGGTCAGCGTGCTGATCCCGGTGCTCACGCTGCTGCTGTCCACGCTCACCCGCACGCCGCTGGACCTGTCGACCCTGACGCTCGACTACTGGATCGCCGACCGGCTGCCCGGCGCGGTCGGGTTCCCGCACGGCATCCTGCGCGGCTCCGAGCTGTGGCAGGCCGCCTGGAACTCGCTGCGCATCGTCGGCCTGGCCTCGCTGATCTGCGCGGTCGCCGGCCTGCTCATCGGGTACGTCGTGGTCCGCGGCACCGCGCCGCGCATCGCCGGGTTCCTGCGCCAGGTGTCGTTCCTGCCGTACCTCATCCCCGGCATCGCCTTCGCCGCCGCCTCGCTGTCGCTGTTCGCCGTCGCCCGCGGGCCCGTCCCGGCGCTGTACGGGACGACGTTCCTGCTGATCCTGGTCATGGCCGTGACGCACCTGCCCTACAGCTCGCGCTCGGGCATCGCGGCGATGATGCAGCTCGGCCGGGAGCCGGAGGAGGCCGCGCAGATCGCCGGGGCCTCCTGGTGGCACCGGATGCGGCGGATCATCTTCCCGATCCAGAAGGGCGCCCTGGTCACCGGCATCGTGCTGCCGTTCATCTCGGGGCTGAAGGAGCTCAGCATCGTCGTGATGCTGACCACCACCGGCACCCAGCTTCTCACGACGCTCTCCATCGGCCTGGTCGACTACGGATACACGCAGCTCGCCAACGGCGTCGTCCTCATGATCGCTTTGCTCTCCTTCACCATGACTTCCCTGACCCAGCGGCTGACCAAGAGCAGCCTGGCGTCCGGCCTAGGAGGATAGATGCCGAACATCACCTTGAGCGCAGTCTCCAAGAGCTACGGCGGCGGCGACTACGCGGTGAAGAACCTCGACCTCGTGGTCCCCGACGGCGCCTTCATGTGCCTGCTCGGCCCCTCCGGCTGCGGCAAGACCACCACGTTGCGCATGATCGCCGGCCTCGAACAGCCCACCGCGGGCAGCATCGCCGTCGGCGAGCGCGTCCTGGACTCCGTCGAGCAGGGGGTCTACGTCCCGCCGGAGAAGCGGGCGATGGGGCTGGTGTTCCAGAACTACGCGCTCTGGCCGCACCTGTCCGTGCGCGACAACGTGGAGTTCGGGCTGCGCATGCGCAAGGTGCCCGCCCCCGAGCGGCGCTCGCGGGCCGAGGCGGCGCTGAGGATGGTGCACGTCGACGCCGCGATGGACCGCTACCCGTCCCAGCTGTCCGGCGGCCAGCAGCAGCGCGTCGCCCTGGCCAGGATGCTCGCGGTCAACCCGTCCGTGCTGCTGCTGGACGAGCCGCTGTCCAACCTCGACGCCCGGCTGCGCCTGGAGATGCGGGCCGAGCTCAAGCGCATCCACGAGGAGTCCGGCGCGACGATCGTCTTCGTCACCCACGACCAGCTCGAAGCCCTCACCATGGCCACCGACGTCGCCGTCATGAACGAGGGCGAGCTCCAGCAGCTCGCCGCGCCCATGGAGATGTACGAGCGGCCCGCCAACCGGTTCGTCGCCGAGTTCGTCGGCAGCCCGCCGATGGCCATCGTGGACGCCGGTCCGGCGCCCGGCGGGCTGGCCGGATCGCTGCTGCGGTTCGTGGAGGCGCGCGGCTCGGGGGTCACCCCGTCCGCCGTCGGCATCCGGCCCGAGGCGCTGCGGCTCGGCACGCCGCCCGCCGCCGCCTGGAGCGAGGACGCAGTGGTCGAGGCCGTGCTGCCGGCCGGCTCCTCCTGGACGGTACGGCTGCGCGTCCTGGACACCGAGCTGTTCGCCCTGTCGTACACGCCGGTACGGGCCGCGCCCGGCGACGTGCTGCCCTGCTGGACCGAGCAGCTCCATCTGTTCGGCGCGGACGGCGCCCGCATCTCCTCCTGGGACCGGGCGGAGGTGACCGCGTGATCCGCCCCAAGGCACTGCTCCTGGACTTCGGCGGCGTGATCGTCGAGACCGCCAAGCGCCCGTCCTGGGCGGCCGAGCTGGCCGCCGAGGTGCACGCCATGCTGGCCAGGACCGGGTTCGACGGCCTGACGGCCGAGGACGTCGAGAGCGACATCCGGGCCGGGGCGCGGGCCGACAAGTACTGGAAGGACTCCACCTCCCGGCAGTTCGCGCCCGAGGAGATGACCCACCGCCGGTTCTGGGCCGAGTTCGTCGCCACCGACTGGCCCGAGCAGGCCCGCACGCTGGTCACGGTCGAGGCGACGCCCCTGTGCAAGCGGATGGGCGAGCTGCGCAGCGACCGGAAGCTGCGCACCGGCATGGCCGAGCTGCTGAACGCCTGCCTGCGCAACGGCGTCGTCCCCGCCGTCGTCAGCAACGCGCTGTGCGGGGCCGTGCACCGCGACTACCTGGCCGGGAGCGGCCTGGACCACCTGTTCGCCGCGCAGGTCTACAGCGACGAGGTCGGCGTGCGCAAGCCGAACCCCGAGATGATCCTGCTCGCCTGCCGCGCCCTCGGCGTGGATCCGGCCGACGCCTGGTACGTCGGCGACAACTACGACCGGGACGTGATCTGCGGCGCCCGGGCCGGGGCGGGGGCGACCGTCCTGATGGTCTCCGCGAGCACCGACAAGATCCCGTACCGGGTGCGGCAGAGTCCTCAGGCCACGGTCGAGGACCCCCGCGCCCTGCTGACCCTCCTGGAGGAGACATGGACGTGAACACCTCTCGCGAGCTGGCCGCCATCGCGGCCGAGGCGGCCAGGGCCGTCGGCGACCGGCTGCGCGGCGCCTTCCGCTCGCGTCCGGAGATCCAGACCAAGCGCGACTTCCACGACCCGGTGACCGAGCACGACAAGGCGGCCGAGGAGGGCATCCGCGAGGTGCTCGACCGGCTCTGCCCCGACAGCGTCGTGGTGGGCGAGGAGGGCGGCACCAGGGGACAGGGCGCCATCAGCTGGTACGTCGACCCCATCGACGGCACCGCCAACTTCGCCGTCGGCCTGCCGTTCTTCTGCACCTCGATCGCCGCCGCCGTGGACGGCGAGGTGGTCGCCGGGGTGATCTACGACCCGGTGCGCGACGACGAGTTCACCGCCTGGCTCGGCGGGGCCGTCTGCAACGGCGAGCCGCTGCGCAGCGCGGGCGCCCGCGCCGACCGCGAGGCGGTGCTGCTGTCCAGCTATCCCACGCCGCGCGACCTGGCCGAGGACGAGGAGGGCGCGCTGCGCCGCTTCTCCAGGATGACCCAGTCGTTCGCGACCATCCGCCGTCCGGGCAGCGCCGCGCTCAAGCTCGCCCACGTCGCGGCCGGCTGGTCCGACGTCGCGTACGGCACCCGCGTCAACGCCTGGGACGTCGCGGCCGGATCCCTGCTGGTCAGGCAGGCCGGCGGCGTCTATATCCCGCTGTCGGGCAGCATCTTCGAGCCGGGCGGCTACCTGGCCTGCGTCGGCGGGTTCGACCTGGCCTCCTCGGTGCTGTCCGACGTGGCCGCCGCAGCCGCCGGAGCCGCCGGAGCCGCCGGAGCCGACGGGGTCGCCGGGGCGAGGAGCGCGACGTGATCCGCTGGATCGTGACCGACCTCGACGGCACGCTCGTCGGGCGCGACCTGGCCATGGTGCCCGCCGCCCGGGACGCGCTGCGCCGCTACCGGGCCGCGGGCGGCGAGGTCGTCATCGCCACCGGCCGCATGGAACGCTCGGCCCGCCCCTACTACGACGAGCTGGGCCTGGACGGCCCGGCCATCCTCTACAACGGCGCCCGCACGGTGAACCTGGCGACCGGCGAGGTGCTGCGCTCCCGCCACCTGCCCGCCACCGCCTGGAAGACGCTGCTCGGCCTGTTCGGCGAGCTGCCCGCCGGCGTGTACCCGGTGGCCTTCTCCGGCGGCGAGGCGCTGGCCGTGGACGACGTCCAGGAGCTGCGGGACTACGCCCGGCGGGACGGCATCACGCTGCGCGACCCCGGCGACTGGGCGGCGCTGCCCCCCGACGGGATCACCAAGTGCATGCTGATCGGCGACCGCCTGCCGGAGCTGGACATCGCGGGCACGGTCACCGTCCGGTCGGAGGCGACGTACCTGGAGGTGCTGCCGGAGGGGGCGACCAAGGGCAGCGCGCTGCGCGAGCTGGCGAAGGCTCGCGGGGTGCCGCTGGAGCAGGTCGCCGCCATCGGCGACAACCCCAACGACATCGACATGATCCAGGCCGCCGGCCTGGGCATCGCGGTCGGCGACGGCCACCCCGACGTGCTGTCGGCCGCGGACGTGGTCTCGCGTCCCTGCGCCGAGGGCGCGCTCGTGGACGCGGTGGAACTGGCACTGGGAGAGGGAGAACGGTGAAGTCGGTCAAGCACTGGATCAACGGCGCCCTGACGGACGGCGGCGACCGGACGGCGGAGATCTTCAACCCGGCCACGGGCGAGGTCAGCGGTCACGTGGCGCTGGCGTCGGCGGCCGAGGTGGACGCGGCGGTGGCCGCCGCGGCGGCGGCCTTCCCGGCGTGGCGGGACTCCTCGCTGATCAAGCGCGCCCGGGTGCTGTTCCGGTTCCGTGAGCTGATGTACGCCCATCGGGACGAGCTGGCCGCTTTTATCTCGGCCGAGCACGGCAAGGTGCATGCGGATGCGTTGGGGGAGGTGGCGCGCGGGCTGGAGGTGGTGGAGTTCGCGTGCGGGATTCCGCATCTGCTCAAGGGTGGGTTCTCCGAGGGGGTGTCGACTCGGGTGGATTCGTATTCGATGCGGCAGCCGTTGGGGGTGGTGGCGGGGATCACGCCGTTCAACTTCCCGGCGATGGTGCCGATGTGGATGTTCCCGGTGGCGATCGCGTGTGGGAACGCGTTCGTGCTGAAGCCGTCGGAGCGGGATCCGTCGGCGTCGTTGCTGATGGCGCGGTTGTGGCAGGAGGCCGGGTTGCCTGAGGGGGTGTTCTCGGTGGTGCAGGGCGACAAGGTGGCGGTGGACCGGCTGCTGGGGCATCCGGATGTGGCGGCGGTGTCGTTCGT
>NZ_JBITLU010000005.1:0-443532 GCF_044465525.1 Nonomuraea sp. NPDC049646
AAAAACTTTCCACCACCACCCGATGCCGGAGGCGGTCGTATCCGGTATTAGACCCAGTTTCCCGGGCTTATCCCAGAGTCGGGGGCAGGTTGCTCACGTGTTACTCACCCGTTCGCCGCTCGAGTACCCCGAAGGGCCTTTCCGCTCGACTTGCATGTGTTAAGCACGCCGCCAGCGTTCGTCCTGAGCCAGGATCAAACTCTCCAAACAATGCTTGGAAAAGTGGTTGAATCCCAACCAAAAAGGAATCCGTCCATCCGCCGAAGCAGACGTGGACGGGGTTATGCATGTATTCATGCACTGGCTTTTAACACACTGTTGAGTTCTCAAGAAACGGACGCGTACTTCCTCACCAGAACCCGTTCCCGGATCCTCGTTCAGAGGCGTTCATTTCGTCTTGCGTTCTTTCGTTGTGTCTTAATTCTTTCAGCCGTTCAAGTCTCTGTCAAATTGACCGGACTTGCTCGACCTGCTGGAATTAAGTCGCGCCCCGCTTCCGGGACAACCCCTCTAACTTACCAGCTCATTCAGACCGCTCTGAACCGTCTTGAATGAGCCAGAAGGGAGTGGGATTTGCCGGGCTTCTGGTGAGGCTCTTGCGAGCCCCTCGGCCGCCCTGCGCGAAGCAACTCTAGCAGTCTCCCGCACCTACTTCGCGCCACACAGGTAATCGTAGGGTCCTTCCCTCGCCACAAGATCGTCAAACCTTGGTCATCGCCGCCCGCACGACACCCGAAGTCAAGCCGTCAGCAAGTCATCCGCAATCGTGCCTCGGTACGAAGGTAGCCACGAGCAGACTGCGCTCTCGGAGGTGCCCGCCATGACCCGCTCGGAGTTCGACGACATCCGTGCCTTCCTCGCCGACCCGGCGACCCATGCGGGAGACCTCCTGCGCATCGCCCGGACCCTGATCGACGACCTCGAACAGGCACGCGTGCGCGAGGCCGTCCTGCGTACCCAATACCTGCGGCTGCTCACGGCGGCGCGGACGACCGTGGCCGCGGACATGGTCGGCGCGCCCGACCCGCTCGCCTTCCTCACGCGCGAGTTGGCCGAGCGCGGTCAGCTGCCCGAGGACGAGGTCGCCGTGCAGCAGATCCTGTCCGACGCCCGTACGGCTGAGGCGCTGCTCGCCTGCATGCAGGAGGAGCAGCAGCAGCAGCTACCGCAGGAGCCGCCGGTCGTGCGGGTGCGCGGGATGCGCCTGCGGCGATGCGTCGGCGCGCACCGGACGCTCCCCCGGTGAGCCGGCCCGGCCGCTGATCGCTCAGGGCTGATCCCCCAGCGGCTCAGGCTTGGACCGGATGAGGACTGTGGCCATACCCGGCCTTGGCCACCCGGCTGTAAGACTGCGCGTATGTGGCAACGTGGGCTGAACTGGTCGGCAATCATCCTGGTCGGGATATTTGGTGTGATGTGGATCGGTGTTGTGATCTATGCGGACCAGGTGTCTTCCCTGTGGGTGCGTGCCGCTCAGGTGCTCTTCGGGGCGTTGCTGCTCGGGTGGGCCGTGCTCAAGGCGGTCGTCCTGGTCAGGGGTCAGGAGGGCTGAAACCGGTATCCCATTCCGGGCTCGGTCAGCAGGTGCACGGGGTGGGCCGGGTCGCGTTCGAGCTTGCGGCGCAGTTGGGCCATGTACTGACGCAGGTAGTGCGTCTCCTTCAGGTAGCCGGTGCCCCACACCTCTGTCAGCAGCTGCCGCTGGCTGATCAGTTTGCCGGGATTGCGAAGCAGGATCTCCAGGAAGTGCCATTCCGTCGGCGTCAGCCGTACGCCACCTGAGATCGTCTTGCCCGCGAGGTCGATCACGTGGTCGCCCAGCCGCACCGTCGCGGGTTCCTCTTCGTGCTGGTTCGTGCGGCGGGTCACCGCGCGGATGCGGGCCAGCAGCTCGTCGATGCCGAAGGGCTTGGTGACGTAGTCGTCGGCTCCGGCGTCGAGCGCGTCCACCTTGTCCGTGCTGTCGGTTCGCCCCGACAGCACGATGATCGGAACCTTCGTCCAGCCGCGCAGCCCCTGGATCACCTCGACGCCGTCGAGATCGGGCAGTCCGAGGTCGAGGACGACCAGGTCGGGGTGCCAGTCGGCGGCCTGGCGCAGCGCCGACGCGCCGTCCGGGGCGACCGCGACCTCGTAGTGCCTGGCCGCCAGGTTGATGCGCAGAGCACGCAGGATCTGGGGCTCATCGTCGACGACGAGCACGCGGGTCACGGGGCCCTCCTCAGTGAGACCGTCATGGTGAGCCCTCCTCCGGGGGTGTCCTCAAGGAGCAGCGTGCCGCCCATCGCCTCGGTGAGGCCGCGCGAGAGCGCGAGACCGAGGCCCACGCCGGTATGGTTGTCGCGGTCGCCGAGTCGTTGGAAGGGCATGAACACCCTTTCATGCGCTTCCGTGGGGATTCCTGGCCCCCTGTCGATGACGCGCAGTTCGACGCGTTCGCCGTGCCAGCTCGCGGTGACCAGCACGGGCTCGGCTTCGGGGCTGTAGCGGACGGCGTTGGCCATCAGGTTCACCAGGACGCGTTCGAGCAGCGCCGGGTCGGCCTGGAACTCGGGCAGGTCGGCCGGCACGTCACTTTTGACCCGGTCGCGCAGCGGGCCGAGGTCGTCGATGGCACGCGGCAGCACGTCCTCGACGGCGACGGGCCGCAAGGTGACGCCCAGGACGCCGGCCTGGAGGCGGCTCATGTCGAGCAGGTTCGACACGAGCCGGTTCAGTTTGATCAGGGATTCGCCGGCGGTGGCCAGCAGTTCGGCGCGGTCGTCGTCGGACCAGACGATGTCGGTGCTGCGCAGGCTCTCCACGGCGGCCATGGCCGAGGCGAGGGGGGTGCGCAGGTCGTGGCCGACGGCGGCGAGCAGTGCGGTGCGCATGCGGTCGGCCTCGGCCAGCGGCTCGGCGCGCTCGGCCGCCTCGCGCAGGCGTTCCTGGCGCAGGGCGACGGCGGCCTCGGCGGCGAACGCCTCCAGGACGCGGCGGTCGCTGGCGTCGAGCAGCCGGCCGCGGGTCGCGAGCACCAGCCGGTCGTCGATGGTGACCACGTCGCTCCCGGCGTCCGGCCCGGTGTGGTCCGGGGTGGTGGCGGGCGGGGTGGTGATCGGGGGGCCGCCGGACGTGGCGACGATGCGCCACTCACCCGATGGATCGTCCCTTTCGAGCAGGGTCACCGCGGTCAGCCCGAACGTCTCGCGCAGCCGTCCGAGCAGCGAGGCCAGCGCGGACTCCCCGCGCAGCACGTGGCCGGCCAGTGTGGAGAGCACCTCGGCGTCCGCCCTGGACCGGGCCGCTTCCCTGCTGCGCCGGGCGGCCAGGTCCACGACGGTGCTCACCATGGCCGCGACCAGGACGAAGATGGCCAGCGAGAGCACGTTCTCCGGCTCGGCGATGGTCAGGGTGTGCACCGGCGGCGTGAAGAACCAGTTGAGCAGCCCGAACGCGAGCACCGCCGCCGTGATCGCCGGCCACATCCCGCCCACCAGCGCGACGCCGACGACCAGCAGCAGGAAGAGCAGGATCTCGCTGGGCAGGCTCAGGTCGAGCGGCGCGATCACGGCGGTGAGCGCCGGCATGGCGGCCAGGGTCAGGGCCCATCCGGCCGACGTGCGCCGACGCGTCAGCGCACCCCCGGACGGCGGCCGGCCGGAGCCTGCGCTGACGGCCTCGTGCGGGACCATGTGCACGTCGATCGAGCCGGACAGCGTGGCCGTCGTCATGCCCACGCCGCGGGTGAGCAGTTGGGCGAGCCGTCCCCGCCGGGAGGCGCCGAGGACGAGTTGCGAGGCGTTCACGCCGTCGGCGAACGCGATCAGCGCGCGCGGGATGTCGTCGCCCACGACCTGGTGGTACGTGCCGCCGAGGTCCTCGACGAGTTTGCGCTGGCGTGTCAGGTTGGCCGGGTCGCTCGCGGTGGACAGGGCGTCGGCCCGGGTGACGTGCACGGCGAGCAGGTCGGCGCCCTTGGTCCTGGCCGCGATGCGGGCGGCGCGGCGGACAAGGGTGTCGCCCTCGGGGCCGCCGGTGAGGGCGACGACGACGCGCTCGCGGGCCTCCCAGGTGCCCGCGATGTCGTGGTCGGCCCGGTACGCGATGAGCTGCCGGTCGACCCGGTCCGCTACCCAGAGCAGGGCAAGCTCCCGCAGAGCGGACAGGTTGCCGACGCGGAAGTAGTTGGCGAGGGCGGCGTCCACGCGTTCCGGCGGGTAGACGTTGCCGTGGGCGAGACGGCGGCGCAGGGCCTCGGGTGACATGTCGACGAGTTCGAGCCGGTCGGCCCGCCGGACGAGGTCGTCGGGGACGGTCTCGCGCTGCGGCAGGCCGGTGATCTGCTCGGCCGCGTCGCGCAGGGACTCCAGGTGCTGGATGTTGAGCGTGGAGACGACGTCGATGCCGGCGTCCAGGATGTCCTGGACGTCCTGCCAGCGTTTGTCGTGCCGGGAGCCGGGCGGGTTGGTGTGGGCGAGCTCGTCGACCAGCACGGCCTTGGGACGGCGGGCGATGACCGCGTCGGCGTCGAGCTCGGTGAACGTGGCGCCCGCATGGACGACGGTGCGGCCCGGCACGGTCTCCAGCCCGTCGAGCAGGCGGGCGACCTGGTCGCGGCCGTGGGTCTCGACCTGGCCCACGACCACGTCACGTCCGCGTTCCCTGGCCCGTCGGGCCTCGCTTAGCATGGCGTACGTCTTGCCGACGCCGGGCGCCGCGCCCAGGTAGACCCGCAGCCGCCCGCGCGACGTGCTTCCCATTTCTCCAGGTTACGGCTGGTATGGCGGCGCGACTCCCCAGCCCCAATGCGGAACCGGCGCCTTCGGGGGCGGGGTCGCGCCGGGCTGGGAGTTGTGCACGGCCAGCCTGGTGCCCCATTCGATGTAGCCGGCGAACGCGGCCCTGAACTCGGGGTCGTCGGGCAGGCCGACCTCGTCGGCGGCGTCCATGAGGAGGTTCACCCAGCGGCGGCGCTGCGGCTCGGTGATGGCCCGGCCCAGGTGGTGGGCGAGCATGTGGGGATATCCGCCGCGTTCGTGGGTGTATCGGTCAGGGCCGCCGAAGACCTCGCTGAGCCACATGGCGACGTATTTGGGGTGTTCGGGGTCCATGTGGGCGAACAGCGGCCCGATGAGGTCGTCCTTGAGGACGGTCCGGTAGAACGCCTCGGTCAGCCGCTCGAACGCCTCGGTCCCGCCCGCCCACTCGTAGATGGTCGGGACGTCTTTTTCCGTCATGTAATCATGTAATCAGCAGTCGAGGTTGCAGGACAAGACTTGTCCGGAAACGACGAAGTCCCCGGTCGCCGTGTGGCGACCGGGGACTTCGGATTGGTAGCGGGGACAGGATTTGAACCTGCGACCTCTGGGTTATGAGCCCAGCGAGCTACCGAACTGCTCCACCCCGCGTCGGTGTGTCGTTATTAACTATAGCGCCCTTCTGGACTCCTCCGACCCGGCCGGGCTTGTCCGGGCGCGTCGGCGGCGTGATCATGGGCCTCATGCTGCTCGCACCCCTGCCGCCACGGCGCCGGCTTCCCCGTCGGCGGAGAATCCTGCTCCTCGCGTCACCCGTCGCCCTGGCCCTGCTCGTCATGGCGCCCATATGGGCGAATGATCTCCGCTTGGCGGACATGAAGGATCGGCTCCTGGCCCATCCGCTGCCGCCCGAGACCTCGTTCAACGCCGCCGGCGCCCAGGGGTCGGTGGGGGTGCAGGAGGGCAACGGCGACCACTGCGACTTCCTGGTCAGGTTCTCGCTGCTCACCAGGCTGCCCGAGGCCGAGCTCACGAGCTACTACGACCGGATCAACGGCAGGGTCTACTTCCAGGACGGCGACCCCGCATCGGCGGTGGTCGAGGTCGTGGAGACCGACGATGCCGGATGGGACCTGCGGTGCCGCTGAAAAGCAACGAGGCCCTGGCCGTCGGCCAGGACCTCGAATCTTGGTAGCGGGGGCAGGATTTGAACCTGCGACCTCTGGGTTATGAGCCCAGCGAGCTACCGAACTGCTCCACCCCGCGTCGCTGTCTTGCTTCTCAAGACTATCGGCGACGGGGTGCGGGCGCAAACCGAACGGGCTAGGTGGTGCCTCCCGCCTGTGTGCCCGAGGGTGTCGGCGTCGGTGTGGACGTGGCCGGCGGTGAGGCGGACGGTGAGGCGGACGGCGTCGCCGACGGGGAGGCGGAGGGAGAGGCCGAGGGCGCCGGGGTGGCCGCCGGCTTGGCGTTGGCGCTCTCGATCTGCTTCAGCGCCTCCTCCAGCCGCTTCTGCGCCTTGCCGTACTCGTCCCAGTTCGGGGGGCTGGCCTGGAGGGCCTTCTGGGCGTCCTCGTAGGCCTTCTGGGCGTTGGAGATGGCGGTGTTCATCGCCGAGGTGTTCGTCTGGTTGGGCGTGGTCTGCTGGGGCTGGGTGTTCGGCTGCTGCTGCTCGCCGCCGAAGACCTGCTCCAGCGCCTGGTCGAGGGTGTCACCCGAGCCGACCTTGTTGCCGAACGCCACCAGCACCCGCCGCAGGATCGGGTACGGCTCCTGGCCGGTGCCGGCCTTGGTCTGCACGTAGACCGGCTCGATGTAGATCAGGCCGTTCGCGTAGGGCAGGGTCAGCAGGTTGCCGTACCTGACGTTGGCCTGGCCGAGGCCGAGGGGGCCCAGCTCGCCCGAGAACTTGTTTTGGAAGTTGTTCTGGGCCTGACCGGGGCCGGGGACCGTGGTGTTGGACGGCATGCGCAGGATGCGCAGCTTGCCGTAGTCCTTGCCCACCGTGGAGCCCGCCGCCATGAAGGCCGCCAGGTTGGGGCCCTCCCTCGGGACGAAGGTCGTGGTCAGCGAGAACGACGGCTCGGACTCGTCGGGCATCGTCGCCGTCAGGTAGTACGGGGGCTGCTTGACCGACTGGTTGCCCTGCGAGGGGTCGCTGGGGATGTTCCAGAAGTCCTGGGCGCTGTAGAAGGCTGCCGCGTTGGTGACGTGGTAGCGCGACAGCATGTAGCGCTGCACCTTGAACAGGTCTTCCGGGTAGCGGATGTGCGCCTGGAGGTCGGGGCTCATCTGCGAGGCGGGCTTGATCGTGCCGGGGAAGGCGTTGGACCACGTCTTCAGCACCGGGTCGTTGCCGTCCCAGGCGTAGAGCGTGACCGTGCCGTCGTAGGCGTCGACCGTGGCCTTGACCGAGTTGCGGATGTAGTTGATCTCGTCCAGCGGCTGCTGGGCGACCACGCGGCGGTCGGTGGCCAGGTCGCGGGTCATGTCGCCGAGGCTCTCGCTCTGCGAGTACGGGTACGCGTTGGACGTGGTGTACCCGTCGATGATCCAGGTGATCCGGCCGTCGACGATCGCCGGGTAGGCGTTGCCGTCGAGGGTCAGGAAGGGCGCGACCTTCTCCACCCGCTCCCGCGGGTTGCGCACGTAGAGGATCTTGGAGTTGTCGTTGATGTCGCCCGACAGCAGGATGTTCATCTCGCCGTACTTGGCGGCGTAGACGAGCCGGTTGAGTGCCGAGCCGATCGGCACGCCGCCCTTGCCGGTGTAGGTGGTGTTCTGCTGGCCGGTCTGGCCGCCGGAGACCGGGTAGTCGAGCTCCTGCGGGGCCTTGGGGTTGCCGCCGGCGATGACGTACTCGGTGGAGCCGGGGTTCTCGCCGAAGTAGACGCGCGACTCCTTGAGGCCGGTGGAGGCGGCGAGGTCGCCGGTGACCGGCATGTCCTTGCTGTCGTAGGCGGGCAGGCCGCCCGCGTCGACCTCGTTGCCCGGCGCGGCGACGAAGCCGTAGCCGTGGGTGTAGACCAGCGCGCGGTTGATCCAGTTGTTCTGGGGCGCGGGCGGGCCGAGCAGCTCGCGGACGCCGACCACGTGGTCGACCAGCTTGCCGTCCTTGCCGGGGTAGCGGTCGACGTCAAGCTGGTCGGGGAAGCCGTAGAAGCCGCGGATGCGCTGGGTCTGCTCGAACGTGGACGACACCAGCGCCGGGTCGAGCAGGCGCACGCCGGTCACCGACTCGTCGCCGCCGGCGCTGACCTTGGTCGGGTCGGCCTGGGCGTTGTAGTCGATCACTTCGGCGTTCTTCACGTCGTAGGCTGATCTGGTGGCTTGGATGTTCCGGTCGATGTAGGCGGCTTCCTTGACCTGCTGGTTGGGCTTGACCTGGAACTGCTCGACCAGCGCCGGGTAGACGCCGCCGATCAGGATGGCCGAGAGCACGAGCAGGCCGAACGAGACGCCGGGCAGCATGCCGCCGGGGCGCACGACGCCGGCGAAGAACAGCGCGGCGCAGATCAACGCGATGATCGCGAGGATGTTCTTGGCCGGGAGCACCGCGTTGACGTCGGTGTAGGACGCGCCGTGCACGTAGCCGCGGTCGGAGAAGACCAGACCGAACCGGTCGATGTAGTAGGCGACGGCCTTGAGCAGGACGAACACGCCGAGCAGCACGGAAAGGTGGATCCGCGCGGCCCTGGAGGCGTGCACGCCCGGCGACTGCAGCCGGAAACCGCCGTAGAGGTAGTGGGTGATCGTGGCCAGGACGATCGAGATGATCACGGCGGTGAACAGGAAGTTCAGCACCATCCTGATGAACGGGTAGTCGAACATGAAGAACGAGATGTCCATGCCGAACAGCTCGTCCTTCTTGTCGAAGGGGGCTCCGTTCACGAACTGCAGCCACGTCTTCCACTGCCCCGCGAACGAGGAGCCGGAGAAGAGCGCGAGCAGGCCCATGCCGACGATGAAGATCAGCTTGCGGTGGGGGTCGATCGCCATGCGATAGCGGTCGGCTCCGCTGCCGCCGCCGAACACGGCGGGGCCGAACATCGGCCGGGTGCGGAAGGCCAGCAGCATGTTGCCGCCCGTGATGCCGACCATGAGCACCGCTCCGACGAGGAACAGCACGATCTCGGTCAGCAGCACCCCGGAGAAGACCGACGTGTAGTTGGTCGCGTCAAACCACAGGTAGTCGGTATAAATCCCAGAAAAGAGAAAAAACAGGGCCACGATCGCGACCAGCGCGATGGCCACAGGCAGAAGCAGCCGCGGCCGGCGTGGCAAGCGCATCGCCCTGCCGGCCCCTGGGGTCCGGAAGCTCAAGGCCAACCCCTCGTCGTGATGAAGAAACGGTCCGTGTCTGGCAACTTACACCGCAGCGCCAGCCGTACGGCTAACGCACGGCGCTCGCCGGAAGTTTCATCCGGCCTCACAAGCGGGCACATTGCCCTTCCCGGTGCGCAGCGCGTCGAGCGCGAGCACCGCGTCGTGCAACGTGTCGGCCTTGACCAGGCGCAAGCCGTCGGGCACGGCCTTCATCGCCTCCGCGCAGTTGTCCGCGGGGGTGAGGAAGACGGTCGCGCCGGAGTCGCGGGCCCCCACCATCTTCTGGGCGATGCCGCCGATGGGCCCGACCTGGCCCTCGGTGTCGATGGTGCCGGTGCCGGCGATGCGCCTGCCCCCGGTGATCTCACCCGGGGTCAGCTTGTCGAGTATGCCGAGCGAGAACATCAGCCCGGCGCTCGGGCCGCCGACGTCGCCCACGTTGATCTCGACGTCGAAGGGGAACTTGAACTTCTCCTGCATGAGCACGCCGACGAGGGGCTTGCCGTCCTTGCTGGCGATCGGCTGCAACGACACGTCGAGCTTCTGGCCGCCCCTGGTCACGTTGAAGGTCACGGTCTCGCCAGGCTTATGGGCCTTGACGGTGTCGCCGACGAACTGCGAGTCGGTGGCCGGCTTGCCGTCGACCGCGTTGATCTGGTCGCCCTTCTGCAGCTTGCCGTCGGCCGGCTTGCCCTTCTCGGTGGACAGCACCGTGACGACCCGGTCGTAGTGGATCTTCAGCTCGTTGAGCGCGGCGGCCTTGGCGGAGTCCTGGGAATTGGTCATCTCGACCGCGTTCTCCTCGTCGACCTTCTTCGCGTCGCGGCCGGGCGGGAAGATCGTCTCCTGCGGGACCACCGCGACGGTCGGGTCGAGCCAGCCGCGCAGCGCGGTCAGCAGGTCGATCTGGGCGGCCGGGCCGCCCTGGTAGGCCACCGTGACCAGGCTCAGCGCGCCGCTGGTGGGATAGGTCTGCCGGCCGCTGATCGAGATCACCGGCTTCTTGTCGATCTCGCCGATGGTGTTCTCGGTGGGGCCGGGACTCAGCACGACGTACGGGACCGGCCGGAACGCGCCCAGCACGCCCAGCGCGAGCACGAAGAACCCCGCGAGCAGCAGGGTGAGGACGCGTCGTGACATGGTGATGAGCTTATTCGCAGGCGCCGACCCACTCGGTCTCGCCATCGGCGAACACCTGGTGTTTCCAGATGGGGACCTCGGCCTTGAGGTCGTCGATGAGCCTGCGGGAGGCCTTGAACGCCTCGTCGCGGTGTGGCGCAGCCACGGCGACGATCACCGCCGTGTCGCCGAGCCCCAGGTCGCCGACCCGGTGGACGGCGGCCATCGCGGTGACGGGGAAGTCGGCCGCGACCTTCTCGGCGACCCTGCGCAGCTCGTCGGGGGCCGAGGGGTGGGCGGAGTAGGAGAGCCGGGTCACGGGTTTGCCGTGGTCCTGTTCGCGCACGGTACCGATGAAGATCGCGGTGCCGCCCGCCGCGTGGTCTCCCACCGCGGCCAGCACCTCGTCCACGGACAACGGGGTGTCACGAATGCCGAGCAACCGGATGACGTCCACGGAAAGAGCCTAACCTCACGTTCCTACTGGCGACGCTTTTTGCGGACCTGCCGGACGATCGCCGCGGTGCCGATGACGGCCACCGTCGCGCCGGCCGCGGTGAGCGTGGCCTCCTTGACCGGCAGCCGCCTGCCGACCACGGTGGTCCTGTTCTCGCGGAGTTCGAGGAGCTGCCGGAAGGCGGCCTCGTTGGTCCACGTCGGCTTCCAGCCCGCCTCGCGCAGCGCCGAGCAGTCGACGACCCACGGATAGACGACATAGTGCAGGTCGGTGGCGGGGGCCGGGGTGATGCCGAGCCGGTGCAGGCGCTGTGCGGTGCCGAACGTGAGCCCGGCCGGCAGCTCGAACCGCCGGATTCCGGACAGCTCCTCGACCTGCTCCTGCTCCAGCCAGCCGTCGGAGCCCACGGCCACCACGCCGGTGACCGCCCCCTTGGCGGCCAGCTCCAGCGCCGAGACGAGGTCGTCGATGTGGCAGAACTGCCAGTTGGGGTTGCAGCCCTTGACCGTGAGCAGCCTCGGCGACTCGAAGTGCCGGGTGATGACCGTGTCGACGCCCGGACCGACGACCGCCGCCGGGCGCAGCACCGTGACGTCGAGGCCGGGGTGGCTGCGCAGCGACCGGCGGACCAGCGACTCGATCTCCAGGTAGTCGCCAACGACGCCGGTGTCGGGCTCGGCGGCCACCGGGGAGTCCTCCGGCAGGGGGACCTCGTTGTCGGGCGCGGCGCCGTACACCATGGCGCTGGTGACCAGGATCACCCGCCGCACGCGGGCGGCGGCGCAGGCGGTGAGCACCGTCTGCGCGGCTCTGAGGTTGTACGCGCGCCGCTCCCCCGGCTCGGAGTCGACGGCGTAGTCACCGGCCAGATGGACCAGGACGTCGATGTCGGAGATCCGGTTCGCCAAGAGCGGATCCCGTACGTCGATCACTCTCCACGTGGCTTCCTGAACGTCGCCGCGCTCCTCGTCGATGGCCACCACTCTGCGGAAATCCGCGGAGGATGCGAGCCTCACGAGCAACTCGCGGCCGATGCCGGAGGCCGCGCCGGTGACGGCGACAACGGGTTGACGCGGGCGTTTCGAGGTAGGCACCAGGTCCTCACTTTGCACTGATCCGCCGTAGGACGACTAACGTGGCGGATGTGGACTCCTCCATCCTGCACGAGGTAGAGCGGTGACTGACCTGCCAGGTCGCGAAAACGACCCTAACGAGAACCCGTTCGCCATGTTCGGCAACCCTGAGCAAATGGCTCAGGCGATGCGCCAGTTCGCCGACATGCTGTCGGCGCCCCAGGGTTCAGGCCCTGTCAACTGGGACATGGCCAAGAACATCGCACGACACGCCGTGGTCGCCCAGGGCGATCCGAGCGTCATGGAAGGCGAGCGCCGCCAGATCGTCGAGGCGCTGAGCCTGGCCGACCTGTGGCTGAACGAGGCGACGACGCTGCCGAGCGGCGTGTCCAACCCGCAGGCCTGGAGCCGGTCGGAGTGGATCGAGAACACGGTCCCGGTCTGGCGCAAGCTTTGCGAACCCGTTGCCGAACGCATGGTCGAGACCATGGGCGGCGCGCTCGGCGGCTCCGGGCTGCCGCCCGAGGCCCAGCAGATGGCCGGGCCGCTCATGGGCATGCTGAAGCAGATGGGCGGCATGATGGTCGGTCAGCAGATCGGCCAGGCGCTCGGCTCGCTGGCGCGCGAGGTCATCGGCACGACCGACATCGGCCTGCCGCTGTCCGGCACCGCGGCGCTGCTGCCCGGCGGCATCGCGTCCTTCAGCGAGGGCCTCGAGATCCCCGCCGACGAGATCCGGCTCTATCTGGCGCTGCGCGAGGCCGCGCACCACCGGCTGTTCCAGCACGTCCCGTGGCTGCGCTCGCACCTGCTCGGGGCCGTCGAGGAATACGCCAGGGGCATCACCGTGGACACCTCCGCGCTGGAGGAGCAGATCCGCGGGCTCGACATCAACAACCCCGAGGCGATCCAGGAGGCGCTGAGCGGCGGCGCGCTGCTCAAGCCCGAGGAGACCGAGCGGCAGAAGGCCGCCCTGGCCCGGCTGGAGACGATGCTCGCCCTGGTCGAGGGGTGGGTGGCCACGGTGGTCGACCGGGCCGCCGACGGCAAGCTGCCCTCGGCGGTCGCGCTGGCCGAGACCGTACGCAGGCGCCGGGCGACCGGCGGGCCCGCGGAGCTGACGTTCGGCACCCTGGTCGGGCTGGAGCTGCGGCCCCGGCGCCTGCGCGAGGCCGCGGCGCTGTGGCGGGCGCTGGAGACCGAGCGCGGCGTCGACGGGCGCGACGCCCTGTGGGGCCACCCCGACCTCATGCCGACGGCCGAGGATCTCGACGACCCCGACGCGTTCGTACGCGGCGAGGCCGCCTGGGACATCTCCCAGCTGGAGGCCAAGCCCGGGGACGAGAACGGCGAGCAGGACGGCGACCAGGACGGCGGCCGGTGACCCTGCACGACGACGCGGTGGCGGTGCTGTCCTCCTGGACCGCGCCGACCCCCGAGGAGGAGGCGCTGCGCGCCGAGTTCCTCGGCCATCTGCGGACGTACGACGACGCCATGTGGCGCGCGTGCGCACCCGGTCACCTGACGGCCACCACCGCCGTGCTCAGCCACGACGGCGCCCGGGTGCTGCTCACGCTGCATCCGAAGGCCGGGCAGTGGCTGCCCATGGGCGGCCACTGCGAGGACTTCGACGCCACGCTGGAGGCGGTGGCGCTGCGCGAGGCCACCGAGGAGTCGGGAATCTCCGGACTTGAGCTGCTGCCCGGCCCGCTGGCCGTGGACAAGCACGAGGTCTGGTGCCATCCGCCGCGCAGCTGGCACCTCGACGTCGAGTACGCGGCCGTGGCCCCTCCCGGCGCCGAGGCCGTCATGAGCGACGAGTCGCTCGACCTGCGCTGGTTCCCCGTCGACGAGATTCCCGAGCTGTCCGACGAGGCCACGCGCCGGCTGGCCGCACGCGGACGCGCCGCGCTCAGCTCGCGCTCGCGTTCGCTGGGCTAGAGTCCTTCGCATCGTTCCAAGGGGGGCCGCGTGGAGACTTCTGCCGTTGGCGGCACGATCGTGACGCCTGCCCGCAAGCCGCGGAAGCTGCCCGGCAACGTCCTGACCTGGCTGGCCGTGACGCCCTTCGCGGCCTGGGCCGTGGCCAGGGTGGCCGGGCTGGAACGCGGGTCGCTGCCCACGCAGCTGATGACGGCGACGCCGTACGCGGCGGCCGGGTCCCTGGTCCCCCTCCTGATCGCGGCGGTCGGGCGCAGGCGGGCCGCGACGGCCGTCGCGCTGCTCACCACGACCGCGCTCGGGTTCAGCGTCCTGCCGCGCGCGCTGGGCACGGCCGAGGCCACGACCGGCAGGCCGTTCAAGGTCATGACCATCAACATGCTGTTCGGCAGGGCCGACGCGCAGGTGATCGTGAACCTGGTGCGCGAGTTCCGTCCCGACGTGCTGAGCACCCAGGAGCTGACCCCCGGCGCGGTGGCCGACATGGACGCGGCCGGTCTGAAGGACCTCATGCCCCACCGCGTGCTTGAGGACGAATGGGACGCCGGCGGAAGCGGCCTCTACTCCAGGCACCCGCTCCAGCCGCTCGACGACGTGGTGCCCCCGGTCGGGCACAAGATGCCCGCCGCCATGGTGGCGCTGCCGGGCGGCAAGCCGGTCGAGTTCGTCGACGTCCATCCCTACCCGCCGCTCGGCCCCAACGTGGTCAACTGGAACGAGGCGCTGTCGAGCCTTCCTTCCGCCGGCGGCGAAACCGTGCGGATCCTCGCCGGCGACTTCAACGCCTCACTCGACCACGCCTCGTTGCGCAGGCTGCTGGCCAGGGGGTACAAAGACGCGGCCGACCAGGTCGGCGCGGGGCTGATCCCCACGTGGCCGGCCAACAAGCGGGTACCGCCGATCATCACCATCGACCACGTGCTGGTGGACGAGCGGGTGGGCGTCAGGGAGGTCAGCGTGCGCGACGTGCCGGGCACCGACCATCGGGCCGTGCTGGCCGAGCTCACCGTGCCCTGACGCGGGGTCAGCGGCCGGCGATCAGGGCGCGGGTGTTGTCCCAGCCTTCGAGACCCGGGTCGAGGCGTTCGACGTCGTCGAGCGTGCGCAGGCGGTGCCATCCGGAGATGGTGGCGACCCTGCGCGGGCCCGGTGCCTGCTCCCGGAGGACGGCGACGACGTCGGGATCGTCGAGGTCGGGGTCGGCCCAGGCCGGCAGCGGCAGCGAGCAGGCCAGCGCCGCCGCGCCGCCGTCCGCCGCGGGACAGATCGTGATCTCGGCCCGGCCCAGCTCCCTGAACAACTTGCCGACCAGCAGCGAGGGCAGGTCGGGCGCGTCGGCGTTGATCACCGCGGCCTGATCGCCGGACAGGCGGCCGAGCACGGTTCGCAGCGGCTCGTCCTCGTCGATGGCGACGATCTCCGTGCCGGGCCAGACGATGTCGTCGAGGCCGGGGACGGCCGTGATCAGGACCGGGGTGACGAACTCCAGGCCGGCGACCATCTCGTAGGTGTCCTCGGCCACGGCCGTCAGGAACTGCCGTGGATCGACGCCGGGGGGCGCCGCTTCGGCCATGCGGCCGCGTACCAGGACGGCGACGATGCGCGTCAACACTCCTCCGGTGCCGTGTGGGCCGCCGCAGAGAATCCTTCGAGGAACCCGCGCGCCCGCTCCGCCTTCGGATACTGTTCTACCAGCGCCCAGAACCCCGGGCCATGGCTCGGCACGATCAGGTGCGCGAGCTCGTGGATGATGACGTAGTTGATGACCCACTCGGGCAGGCCCTTGAGCCGGGTCGAGATCCTGATGGTGCCGTTCTCCGGGGTGCAGGAGCCCCAGCGATGCTGCTGGTTGTCGACCCATCGAACGCTCACAGGGTCGGGCCGGCCGTCGAGGTACTTCACCGACAGCTCCCTGGCCCGTTCGAGCAGGGCCTCGTCGGTCGGCCTTCGTCGTTCTTCCTTGGCGGCCAGCCGGTCGAGCATCCGGCTCACCCATTCATCCGCGTCTTCGCCGCTCAGCCAGGCGGGCAGGAGCACGATCGTCTTGTCGCCGTCGCGGTAGGCGGAGACCGTACGCCGGCGACGAGAACTGCGACGGACCTCGACTGTCTCGGGGGGCACATAAGCACGTTAGCCGAGACTGGCGAAATTCCACAGAGGGTGGACGTTGTTTTCGCTGGTCAGATGATTAAGAGCCGGTGAATTTGGGCATGCGCCTTTCCCGATGCGCCGCCAGGCCCTCCAGCAGGTCGGATGATGCCATGGTGACGGGCTGGGCCAAGGATTCCCACCTCAGAGCGGCTTCCAGGTCTTGATGCCCTTGGTTCAGGGCGACCTTTGTGAGGCGGGTGGCGACTGGAGCCATCTCTGCGATCTTCTTGGCGATGACCGAAACCTCGGAGAGAAGGTCATTCTTCGGGAAAGATTGATTTACCAAGCCTTTATCTGCCGCTTCCGTACCCGTAAGGAGACGGCCGGTCAGGAGCATCTCGCGGGCCAGTGCCGTACCGGCTCTTCTGGGCAGCAGGTAAGTGGCGGCCATGCCCGGGTGCAGCCCGAGCCGGGTGAAGGGGGCCAGCAGTTTGGCGTCGTCGGCGGCGTAGACGAGATCGCAGGCCAGGGCCACGCACAGGCCCGCGCCGACGGCGGGGCCGTTGACCGCGGCGACGGTGGGCACCTCCAGGTCGGCGATCATCAACCAGGTGCGGTAGAAGGCGAGCATGCGGTCGCGCAGCGGCGGCACGGCCTCGGCGCCGCGCTCGCCGATCCATGACAGGTCACCGCCCGAGGAGAACGCGCTGCCCGCTCCGGTGACGACGACGCAGCGCAGGTCGCGGTCGGCGGCCAGGGTGGTCATGGTTTCGCGCCATTCGGCCGTCATGGTGTCGGTCATGGCGTTGCGGAGTCCCGGGCGGTTGAGGGTGAGGACGGCTACTCCGTCGTCTGTGCGGTCGACCAAGATCTCGCTCATGCGGCGAAGCGTAACGCTCCGCGGGGCGCGGATGCGGTCCCTGGGCTACCTCGGGTGCGCTTGCGGGGGACGTTGTCCACAGGGTGGGCGTGGCGGTCGGAGGTTGTCCACAGGCGGCGCGGAACCGGCTCGGGATCTTGGTCGGACGTGCGAGCCTTCCGGCCATGAGGCCACGTGTGAAGCCGGCCCTCCGGCGAATCCTCCGCGACGAGCACACCCTGCAGTACGGCGTGCATCCCCTCCGGGCCATCACGCTGACCGGCCTGACGAGATCGGCGCGTCAGTGGGTCGAGGGGCTCGACGGCACCCGCGACCTGCGCCGGGTGATGCGCGACGCGGCGGCGGCCGGCCTCGACGAGCCGTGCGCCCAGGCCCTGCTCGACTATCTCGCCACGCGGGGCGCCCTGCACGACGCCGGCCCGTTCCCCGAGCCGTTGCGGGAGCTCTCCCTGGCCGAGCGGGATCGGCTGAAACCCGACCTCGACGCGCTCGATCTGGCCTCCAACACCCCCGAGGGCGGCGTCGAGCTGCTGCGACGCCGGCGGGAGGCGAAGGTCAGGGTCTACGGGGCCGGGCGCGTGGGGGCGCAGATCGTCGCTCTGCTCGCGGCCGGCGGAGTCGGCGACATCCGGGTGATCGATCCCGGGCCGGTCCGGCCCGGGGACATCACGCCGGGTGGGCTGACATGGGCCGAGGTGGGGCTGTCCCGGGAGGAGGGCGCGGCGGCGGTCGCCCGGCGGCTGCTCGCTCCCCCGCCGAAGCACGCGCCGGCCGTTCCGCCCGGCGGCACGACCGCACGACCCAGGCGGCCGGGCGTCACGCCGTCCGGCACCGCCGCTGCGCGGGTCTCTCCTGCTGTGCCGTCCCCTCCGACGGAGGTGAGCCAGGGCGCTGTTCCGTCGTCCAACGTGCTGGCCGGAGCTCCGCATCTGGGGGACGGCACGGCGCGTCCCGACCTCGCCATCCTCGCGCCCGTGGGGCCTCTGGACGGGGTGCTGGTCAACGAGCTGGCCGACTTCGGCATCCCGCATCTGCTGGCGTCGGCCTTCGAGGGGCACGGGTCCGTCGGCCCGCTGGTGTTTCCCGGCGAGACGACGTGCCTGCACTGTCTCGACCTGACGCGCCGCGACCACGATCCCGCCTGGCCCATCGTCACTGCCAGGCTGGGCGGCTATCCGCCCGGCGAGATCGCCTGCGACGCGACCCTCGCCACGCTCGTCGCTGCCGCGGCGACCGGCCAGGCGCTTGCTCACCTCGAAGGCCGGGCGACCTCTGTGACGAACGGCACAATGGACGTAATGCCTGATTGGTGCTGGAAAAGACGGTCGTGGAGTGGTCATCCGCAATGTCGTTGTATGCGAAACAATCCATATTCGCTAACAATGGACGTGTCACCTACCAGCGACTGACGTGCTCAGGGGACGACCACGAAGGGGGGAAGCGGCATCTCGGGCGAGGTTCCGCGCATGAGTGTGAGCGATCTTCCGCGCCGGGCAGTCACCCGCTCAGCCAAGTTGGCCACCCTTCCGCTCGGGTTCGCCGGGCGGGCCGCCCTCGGCCTCGGCAAGCGCATCGGCGGCAAATCAGCAGAAATCGTGGCCCAGGAGGTTCAGCAGCGCACCGCCGAGCAGATCTTCAAGGTGCTCGGCGAGCTCAAGGGCGGGGCGATGAAGCTCGGGCAGGCACTGTCGATCTTCGAGGCGGCGCTTCCGCCGGAGATCGTCGGCCCCTACCGGGCGACCTTGACGAAACTCCAGGACGCCGCTCCTCCGTTGCCGGTCGCCACCGTCCACAAGGTGCTCGCCGAGCAGCTTGGGGACGATTGGCGCAAGCACTTCCTCTCGTTCGACGACCGGCCCACGGCCGCCGCCTCGATCGGCCAGGTGCACAAGGCCGTCTGGAACGACGGGCGCGAGGTGGCCGTCAAGATCCAGTACCCGGGGGCGGGCAAGGCGCTGCTGGGTGACTTCACGCAGCTGGCTCGGCTGGGAAAGATGTTCGGAGCGCTGCTGCCCGGACTCGACATGAAGGCGCTGCTGGCCGAGCTGCGCGAGCGGATCGCCGAGGAGCTCGACTACCTCCGCGAGGCCGAGGCACAGCACGCCTTCGCGCTGGAGTTCAACGGCGATCCCGACTTCCACGTCCCTGATGTGGTGGCGGCCAACGAGATGGTGCTGGTCAGCGAGTGGATGGACGGCACTCCCCTGTCGCGAGTGATCGCCGAGGGCAGCAAGGAGGAGCGCGATCACGCGGGGCTGCTGTTCGTCCGGTTCCTGTTCTGCTCGCCTGCCCGGGTCGGCATGCTGCACGCCGATCCCCATCCGGGCAACTTCCGCGTGCTGGCCAACGGCAAGCTCGGCGTCCTCGACTTCGGCGCGGTCAACCGCCTGCCCGACGGCTATCCGAAGGTCTTCGGGCAGCTCACACGCATCTTCAACCAGGGCGACATGGACACCGTGATGACGGGTCTGCGTGACGAGGGGTTCATCCGTCAGGACATCGACATCGACCCTGATGCGCTGCGTGCTTTCCTGGCGCCGTACGTGGAGCCGACGGCCGTGGAGGAGTTCACCTTCAGCCGGGAGTGGTTGCAGGCCCAGGCGGCCAGCGTCACGGATCTCCGCCCGACGAACGTGGTTCGCCAGCTCAACCTGCCGCCGTCGTACGTGCTCATCCATCGGGTGCATGCGGCCGGCGTCGGGGTCCTCTGCCAGCTCGGCACCACGGCGCGCTTCCGTGACGAGGTGATCCGCTGGGTTCCGGGCTTCGCCGACGACCCGAACGGCGAGGCACTGGCGATCGGCTGATCAGGCGGCGCTTGCCCTTCGTGGGCGGAGGCGGCGCCTTGAGTTATGGACAGGGACGACCGGCTTGGGAGATGTACGGCTGCTTGGGCGGGGCGCGGCTGGCTCCCCTGAAGTGAGGGTGATCGCAGCATTCGCTGCAGATGCGCTCAGGCCGCGCAGCGGGATGGCGAGGAAAGGGTGAGGAACATGGGCCTCATCCTCGCCTTCCTAGGCAGCCGACAAAGCGTGTCACCGTAAAGGTGGTTTATCGGTCTTCCCTCGACCGTCGCCCTCCCCCTCCACCTGGCTGTCGGTTCCGAGCTCCGGCCCCTTCGCTTGAGCTTGAGCTTGAGCTTGAGCTTGAGCTTGAGCTTGAGCCATGGGCTATGGGCTCCTGGCTTCCGCGCTCCCTACTCAGGACGGGCCAAGCTTCCGGCTTCCGGTTCCGGGCTCCCCGCTCCCGGCTCGGGGCCGGTTCCGGGCTTTAAGCCATGGGCTATGGGCTCCCAGCTCCGCGCGCCCGACTCACGGTGGCCCAAGCTTCCGCCTTCCGGCTCCGGGCTCCGGGCTTGGGTCCGGGCTCCGCGCTCCCCACTCCCGACTGCCCGGGCTCACGGCTTGGGGATGACGTTCCTGGATGCGGGGCAGAGGACGCCTTCAAAGAACATGTCCAGGGCAATGGCGCCGAGCACGGACCAGCGACGACGTTCCTGGATGTGAGGCAGGGGGCGACCTTGGCGGGCGCGTCCGGGGGGATGGTGCCGGGGTGGGTCAGGGGTGGCGTTCCTGGATGCGGATCAGGTTGCCGGAGGGGTCGCGGACGGCGCAGTCGCGGACGCCGTACGGCTGGTCCATCGGCTCCTGGACGATTTCGGCGCCGCTGGCCTTCAGGCGTTCGAAGGTGGCGTCGAGGTCGGTGGTGGCCAGGTTCACGCCGGCGTAGGTGCCCTTGGCCATCATTTCGGTGATGGTGCGGCGTTCGTCGTCGGTGATGCCGTAGCCGTTCGCGACCGGTGGTTGCAGGACGATGGAGGTGTCCGGCTGGCCGGCGGGGCCCACCGTGAGCCAGCGCATCCCCTTGTAGCCGACGTCGTTGCGTACCTCGAAGCCCAGGGCGTCACGGTAGAAGGCGAGGGAGGCTTCGGGGTCGGTGTGCGGGAGGAAGCTGGAGTGGATGGTGATGTCCATGGAAGTCACGCTAATTGGGGTCAGGTAAGCGCGGTCTCTCGGTTCCTGATGGGTCTGGTCACCTGTTTCGCCACGCACGACGGCATCCCCGCGGTCGCGCTCGCCGCACGACGACGGTAGACGCTCGGCGGCACGCCGACCAATTCGGTGAAGCGAGTGCTGAAGCTGCCCAGCGAGGAACAGCCGACCGCGAAGCAGACCTCGGTGACGCTCATGTCGCCGCGGCGCAGGAGCGCCATCGCGCGTTCGATGCGGCGGGTCATCAGGTAGCCGTACGGGGCTTCGCCGTACGCGCGGCGGAACTCGCGGCTGAGGTGGCCGGCTGACATGTTCACACCGCGGGCCAGGGCCTCGACGTCGAGCGGCTGGGCGTAGTCGCGGTCGATGCGGTCGCGGACGCGGCGCAGCAGGGCGAGGTCACGCAGGTGCTGCGCTTCGGCGGGTCTGCTGGTCACATGCGCCATCGTACGTCGGCCCGAGGTCGGCCGGGACCGCCGGCCACCCAGCTCACAACGCACTCTCCGCCCTCACGAGCCTTCGCGGAGGCGAGTCCGATATGCCGGAAAGAGCCGAGGCGCCGAGGACCAATGGGTGGAAGCGAGGTTCCCGGTCGCACAAGAAGGCCATCCAAGGTCCGGATTGGTGAATCAGGCTCAGATGGTGAATCAGGGAAGGAGACAGACGGCCAAGGCTCTCAATTCAGGCGGCACCCTGCAACGCAGGCTGCGCCGTGCATCGCAGGCTGCGCCGTGCATCGCAGGCGACCGGACCACAGCTCATCCGACAGAGCGCAGAGGTCCCCGCCCCGCAGCACATCGCGCTGTGCCCAGACGTCCCGCAGCTCGCCGGACGGAGCACGAAGGTCCCGCAGCTCACCTGGCCAAGCGGAGAAATCCCGCGCCCACTCCACGGAACGCAGAGGACTCGACAGCTCACCACGCTAAGAACAGACATCCCGCAACTCCGCCGGACGGAGCGCAAAAGTCCCGCAGCCCCTGGACGACCGCAGAAGTTCCGCGACTCACCCCACAGAACGCAGACAACCCGCAGCTCAGCCCGCTGAACGCACAGATCCCGCAGCTCGTCCGACAGAACGCGGAGGTGCGGGCATGGGGAGAGCCGGGCGCTGGGTGCGCCCGGCTCTTCAGGTGCAGGTGGGGATCAGGAGATCCTGCGCCGGCGGCAGGACCTCCTTGATCACACCTGCCGGCTCAGCGCCTTCCGCAAGCGGTCGTTGGCCCGCTTGACCTCGCGTCGCGCCCGCTGTACGCGGCTTACGCGCAGGATGAGACGCTGCTCCTCCGCTTCGCGGTGGAGAGTTTGTATTCGGTCGTTGACCAAGTCATGAAACAGATACGGCACGGCCAGGCTCCTGGTGGAAGAAGTGCTCATCGGTGTTCTTGTTCTCTCTCGTTCGTAGGGCTGGTGGATGGTCAGGCAGCGACCGGGTGCTTGCGGGGACGCCCGCGCGGACGCTTGCGGGGAACAACCGTTCCCCTGAGGATCAGTTCGCCGCCCCAGACTCCCCAGGGCTCCTCGCGCTCCAGCGCGCGGGCCAGGCAGGCCTGCTGGATCGGGCAGCCGCTGCAGAGAGCCTTGGCGAACTCGACGTCCTCGGGTGACTCTGCGAACCACAGGTCAGGGTCGGTACGACAGGGGATCTTGGCTTCGTCGATCAGGTCCATGATCGTCTTGGCCCCCATCTGCTTCTCCTTTTGATCGAGCTTTTTGATCTTGGTCGGGCACCTCGGAGGTGGTCGGGGATCGCGGAAAAACAAAGAGGCCGCGGATCCTGTGTGCGGATCCGCGGCCTGGGGGCTGCTATGTGCCGGTCAGGTTATGACCGGAGCATCCCTCCAGGGTTGCGGACCGCACAGTCCACCCTTGGTGAGCTGGTTGGTCGGGGCAGCGATACCTGCGCCATAGACAGGAACGCCTTGCGGAGCGGCGACACCCGCGTGAGCCCTCGCACGGACGGCGGGGGCCTGGATACGGGCAGACTTCTCCTGCCGCAGCTTGGCCGGCCCATCGGCGAGCCTCACCGAGTCACGGCACGCGGAGGCGAGCCACTGCGTGGCCGACATCTGGATGCTCATCACCGGGGCTCACCTCCACTCTCATCAGATCGTCGGAAACAGGAGTGTCCGACTCGCTTGTCCATGACCCTAAACCGGGAAGCCAGGAAGGGGCAACATATTTTCTACCTGCGATTTTGTGACACAACCACGGTGTCACAACGTGCTGCGAACCGACTACTTCGCCACGCGGATCATCGCCTCCTGGACGACGGAGACCACGAGCTCGCCCGACGCGGTGAACATCTCGCCGCGCGCGAGCCCCCGAGCCCCCGCCGACCAGGGGGCCTCCTGGGCGTACAGGAGCCAGTCGTCGGCCCGGAACGGGCGGTGGAACCACATCGCGTGGTCCAGGGACGCGCCGATCACGTTCGATGCTCCCCAGGCCATCCCGTGGGCCAGCAGGATCGTGTCCACGAGCGTGAAGTCCGAGGCGTAGGCGGCCAGCACGACGTGCAGCAGCGGGTCGTCGGGCAGGTCGGCGTCGTAGCGGAACCACACGTTGGTCTGGGCGCTGCGCAGCTCGGGGTTCAGGTGCGCCTCCCACGTCAGGGGCGAGACGTAGCGGGCGTCCACGGGGCGCGGGCGCGAGAGCCACTCCCGCAGCTCGGGGTGGTCGCCCAGCACCTCCGACATCCTGTCCTGGAACGTCGGCAGCGTCTCGGGGGCGGGCACGACCGGCGCGACCGACGCCTGGTGCTCCACGCCCTCCTCGAAGATGTGGAACGAGGCCGACATCGTGAAGATCGCCTTGCCGTGCTGGACGGCGACGATCCGGCGGGTGGTGAACGACCGGCCGTCACGCAGGCGCTCGACGTTGTAGACGATGGGGATGGACGGGTCGCCCGGCCTGATGAAGTAGGCGTGCAGCGAATGGACGTGCCGGTCCTTGGGGACGGTGCGGCCGGCCGCCACGAGGGCCTGTGCGGCCACCTGGCCGCCGAAGACGCGCTGGATGCGCTCCTCCGGGCTTCGGCCCCGGAAGATGTCCAGCTCGATCTGCTCAAGGTCGAGCAGGTCGAGCAGCTCCTTCAGCGCCTCGTTCACAGGGCCCCCTCACAGACGAACATTCCATGGACAAGTCTGACGTGCCACGCCTGTTCCCCCAAACCCGCCCTGCCTTGCCGGAATGCCCCCGTCTCGTCGTTTCGCCCGGTGGGGAAGGGACTCACGCGCGCGGGGGCCGGCCGTACGTGAGGGATCTCACCCGCGGCACAGGCCGAGGACGGCCTCGCCGTAGCGGTCGACCTTGACCCGGCCGATGCCGGCGATCGACAGCAGCTCCTGCTCGGTGGCCGGCGCGCGTTCGGCGATGGCCTGGAGCGTGACGTCGGTGAAGACGACGTACGGCGGGATCTTTGCCTCCTTGGCGGTGGCCGTGCGCCAGACCTTGAGGCGTTCGAGCAGGGCCTCGTCGTAGTCGGCGGGGCAGGTCGCGCACCGGCCGAGCTTCTGCTCGGCCGCGGCCACCAGCGTCTTGGCGCACACCCGGCAGCTCACCGGCGCGGCGACCGTGCGGCGTTCGCCCGCCGGGGTCGTCACGCGGGGCGGTGTGGAGGCGCGGCCGGTGAGCCCGTCGAGGAAGCGGGAGGGACGGCGGCTCTTGCGCCCGCCGGGCGCGCGGGCCAGCGCCCAGGAGATCGACAGGTGCTCACGGGCGCGGGTGACGCCGACGTAGAGCAGCCGCCGCTCCTCCTCGATCTGCTCGGGGGTCTCGGCGTAGATGATCGGCAGCATGCCGTCGGTGACGCCGACCAGGAAGACCGCGTCCCACTCCAGGCCCTTGGCTGCGTGCAGCGAGGCCAGCGTGACGCCCTCCACCGGCGGCGCGTGCTGCTCGGAGGCGCGGCGTTCCAGCTCGGCGACGAACGCGGGCAGGTCGGCGCCCTCGGCGGCCATGTCCTCGGCCAGGTCGGCCAGGGCCTTCAGCGACTCCCACTTCTCCCTGGCCTTGCCGCCGCCGGGCGGGGAGGGGGTCAGTCCGACCCCGGTCAGGATGTGGTGGACCTCCGAGGCGAGCGGCTCGCCCGCGGCCGACCGCGCGGCGCCGCGCAGCAGCACGACCGCCTGCCGCACCTCGGGACGCTCGAAGAACCGCTCCGCGCCGCGCAGCACGTACGGGATCTCGGCCTTGGACAGGGCCTCCTCGTAGGACTCCGACTGGGAGTTGACCCGGAACAGCACGGCGATCTCGCGCGAGGGCACCCCCTTGTCCAGCAGCTTCCTGATGGCCCGCGCGACGCCGGCGGCCTCGGCCGGCTCGTCGTCGTAGTCGGAGAAGACCGGTTTGGGGCCGTCGGGGCGCTGGGCGATGAGTTCGAGGCGGTTGGGGGTCTTGGACTTGGCGATGACCAGGTTGGCCAGGTTCACGACCTGCGGGGTGGAACGGTAGTCGCGGACCAGCCTGATGACCGCGGCCTTCGGGTGCTCGACGGCGAAGTTGGTGAGGTAGCGGGGGCTGGCGCCGGTGAACGAATAGATGGTCTGGTTGGGGTCGCCGACCACGCAGATGTCGTCCCGGCCGCCGAGCCAGGTGTCGAGCAGGAGCTTCTGGAGCGGGTTGACGTCCTGGAACTCGTCCACGACGAAGTAGCGGTACTGCTGGCGGATCTGGGCCGCGACCTCCTGGTGCTCGGTCATCACTGCGGCGGTCAGTTCGAGGATGGTCTCGAAGTCGACCAGGTGGCGTTCGCGGCGGATGCGCTCGTACGACTCGTACAGCCGGGCCACCTCCTCCGGCGAGCCGGGCGGCGTGCGGTGGTGCTTGGCGGCGGCGGCCACGTAGTCCTCGGGGCCGATCTGGGAGACCTTGGCCCATTCGACCTCGGCCGCGATGTCCCGCAGCTCGGACCGGTCGGGATTTTTCCGGATCTGGCGGCAGGCTTCGACCAGCACCGGCAACTTCGACTCGATGACCGAAGGGGCCTCGCCGCCGATCACCCGCGGCCAGAAGTAGGTGAGCTGGCGCAGGGCGGCCGCGTGGAACGTACGGGCCTGGACGCCCGGCGCCCCCAGCGCCCGCAACCGCTGCCGCAGCTCCCCCGCCGCGCGGGTGGTGAACGTCACCGCGAGCACGCTGGGCGCGTCGACCACCCCGCTGCGCACGGCGTGGGCGATGCGGTGGGTGATCGCCCTGGTCTTGCCGGTGCCGGCGCCGGCGAGCACGCACACCGGGCCGCGCACCGCCTCGGCGACCTCCCGCTGTTCCGGGTCGAGGCCGCTGAGGACGTCATCCACGCTGTTCACCCGATCTTCCTCCCCGCAAGTGGCGCCGAAGCACTTTATTCTGGCAACATGCGGCCCGACGTATGTTCATAGTCACCGAGATGCAAAGGAATGGTCTCTTCCCCCACAATGGGGCCGACCATGCCGCATGGGGGAAAGGAAGGCCGTGCGAACAGCGGTTTTCGCGGGCGCGCTGGTGCTCGCTGCCGTGGCGCTCACACCAGCCGTCGCGTTCGCGGCCGAGCCGCCCGTCCCCGTGGTGACGAATCCCACAGACCCCGACGGCCTCGGCGGGCTGGCCACGGAGACCCTTTCCTACGGCCGCCAGCGCAACCAGGACATGGACGTGTGGTGGACGCCCGACGGCCAGAAGCGCCCCGGCGTCTTCCTGATCCACGGCGGCTGGTGGTCCGGTGGCGACAAGAAGTACATGAAGGAGATCACCCGTAGCTACGCCGACCTCGGGTACACGGTCTTCAACCTGAACTACCGCCTCTCCGGCGAGGCCGCCTGGCCGGCGCAGCGCACCGACGCGCTGGCCGCCATCGCCCTGGCCCGCAAGAACGCCGACCGCTGGGCCTTCGACGCGAGCAAGTACGTCGTGGTCGGCTTCTCGGCGGGCGGGCACATCGCCGCCTCGGTCGGCACGTACGGCAACGGCATCGCCGGGCTGAAGGGCGTGGTCGGGCTGTCGCCGATCATCTCGCCGCTGCGCGCGTACGCCGACGGCGAGAAGAGCGCCGACCACGACAAGCGCAAGCTGCGCGAGGCCGCGATCCGGCTGGCCGGCGGCTGCGAGCCCAAGGGCAAGTGCTCGCGCGTGTGGGCGAGCATGGAGGTGGCCTGGCACGCCAGCGCCAAGGACGCCCCGATGCTCACGGTGCACTCCGAGGACGAGTTCGTGCCGCCGTCGCAGAGCCAGCTGCTCAAGCAGATGCTCGGCCAGGTGGGCGTGCCGATGACGATCATGACGGCGCCGGGCACCAACCACAGCGCTCCCCTGTACCGGGAGCCGGGCGTGGCCGAGCGGGTGCAGGCCTGGATCGCCGAGCGCATCGGTTAGAGGGCCCAGGGCAGGGATTGGCGGGTAGGGATTAAGCGGGCGCCTCCGCGTTGTTGCACGGAGCGCCTGATTTCCTGACCTTGGAGGGACAACCCGACATGGCGCTCACGGTCTACAGCACTACCTGGTGCGGCCCCTGCAAGCGGCTGAAGTCTCAGCTCGCGCGCGAAGGCATCACGTTCAAAGAGGTCGACATCGAGCGCGACCCGGCCGCCGCCGAATTCGTCATGAGCGTCAACAACGGCAACCAGACCGTTCCGACCGTGGTGATCGAGACCGCCCACGGCCGGATCGTCCGGACGAACCCCTCCGCCCGGGAGGTCAAGGACCTGCTCGGCGCGGCCTGATCACCAGTCGCCGATGAGCTCGCCGCCGTACCAGGTCTCGATCAGGCGGCGGGCTATCGACACGGGGGGCGGCAGGCGCACCTCGCCCGTCCGGAGCGCGGCCACCAGCTCGTCGCGGGTGAACCAGCGGGCCTCGGCGATCTCGTCGGCGTCGGGGGTCAGCGCGGTCGTGGTGGCGTCGGCGAAGAAGCCGAGCATGAGGCTGCGCGGGAACGGCCAGGGCTGGCTGCCCAGGTAGCGCGGGTTGACGACGTTGACGCCGACCTCTTCGGCGACCTCGCGGACCACCGCGTACTCCAGGGACTCGCCCGGCTCCACGAAGCCCGCCAGGATCGACAGGCGCCCCTCGGGCCACTGGGGGCCGCGGGCCAGCAGGCAGCGGTCGTCCTCGTCCCTGATCAGCATGATGACCGCGGGGTCGACGCGCGGGAAGTGCTGGCTGGAGTCGTTCGGGCACACCCGGACGTGGCCGCCGGCCTGCACCGCCGTACGGGCGCCGCAACGGGGGCAGAACTGGTGGGTGGCGTGCCAGGCCTCCAGCGCCACCGCGTGGACCAGCAGGCCCGCGTCGCGGTCGCCGAGCAGCCCGCCCACCTGGCGCAGGCCCGCCGGCACCGGACGGCCCTCGGGGGTGTCCTTCAGGCTCATCGGCATCGTCACCCGGCCGTTGAGGTCGGCGACCGGCGCGCCGGGCAGCGGCGCGGCCACCGCGAAGTAGGCGGTGCCGCCCTCGACGCCGAGCAGGTAGCGCTCGCCCGGCGGCGCCTCGGCGGAGGTGTAGAGCACCGCGTGCACCTCGTCGCCCGCCCGCCGCACCAGAGTGTGGCCGTTGTCGATCACCAGCACCCTGGTCCCGGGGTCGGCCCACGCCTTCTCCAGCCATCTGTCGTCGGCACGCAGCGCCGACGATCTGTCGATGGTCCCCCGTGCCAGGAGCAGTGGGCCTATGAGTTGCTCTTCCGCGGTCTTTTCCACTGGCCGCCCCTCCCCAAGTTCCTTGTCATCCTATGACCTCGCAGTTAGCCGCCGATTAGGGTGTGCGGGCACCGCGGCGATCATTCTCGGGCTAAGATCATCGAGTTAGGTTAGCCTTACCTGATTCTTCGGGGGTGCCTTCGCGTTGCGGCTCTACCTGACCGCGCTCAAGCCGACGGACTCGGTGACCCACGGCTTCCTGCCCGCGGCGCGGGCCCTCGGGTGCGAGGTGACCGTCCTGACCGACCGGCCGGAGCGGCACCCCGGCTCGGTGCGGTGCGACGTGCGCGACCCGCGCGCCCTGATCGACGCGGTCGAGCACCTGGGCAGGCCCGACGCGATCTTCTCCAACTCCGACCACCTCCAGGCGGAGACCGCCCTCGCGGCGGCGTACTTCGGGCTTCCGGGCAAGGACTGGCGGGCCTGTCTGGCCGCCAAGAACAAGTTCCTGACGCGCCGCGCGCTCGCCGCGGCCGGCGTCGAGACGGTGCGGTCCCTGCGGCTCGCGCCCGCCGATCCGGTGCCCGAGCGCCTCCCCAGCGCCGTGGTGCTGAAGCCCCGCGAGGGGGTGGCCAGCGAGGACGTCGTGCTGGTCGAGGACGACCTCCCCCGCGCGGTGGCCGCGGCCAGGCGGCGGCGTCCGGGCGAGACGCTGGTCGTGGAGGAGTACCTCGAAGGGCCGCTGCGCACCCTGGAGACCCTCGGGGACGGCTCGGCGACGCGGGTGCTGGGCGGCTTCGCGACCACGCTGGGCCCGCTGCCGCACTTCGTGGAGGAACGGCTCGACTGGGCGCCCGCCGCCGACGCCCACGTGCTGGCCGCGCTGCGCGCCCTCGGGGTGGGCTTCGGCGCCTGCCACACCGAGTACGTCCTGACGCCCGCAGGCCCGCGGATCGTCGAGGTGAACTACCGGGCGATCGGCGACCACTGCGACTTCCTGCTGGCCGACGTGCTGGGCGTGCCGCTGTTCGAGTGGATCCTGCGCGTCCACCTCGGGGAGCCGGCGCCCGAGCCGCCGCTTCCGTCCCGGCACGGCTGCGCGGTCAGCGTGGTCGCCGACCGGCCGGGCGTCGTCAAGGAGGGGCCGCCGGAGGAGGACGTCGAGGACGGCGGCGTACGGCTGTGGCACCGGCCGCTGCGGGCCGCCGGGGACGTCATCGAGCTGACCCACACGAACCGGGACTACCTGGGCGTCATCCGGGCCGTGGGACCGGACCGGGCCCGCGTGGACGCCGCCGTCGAGCGGTACCGGGCGGCCCGGCCGTGGGTGGTCGGGTGAGGTCGCGGGAGGCGTACCTGGCCGCCCGGGTGCTGGACGCGCTGGTCCGCGAGGACTACGGCGGGCTGGCCGCCCGTCTCGACCGGACCAGCGCCGGGGCCGGGCTGCTGCTGGCCGACGGGCGGTGGGTCCGGATGGTCCCCGGGTCGCCGTTCCAGGACTTCGTGGTGGCGCCGGACGAGCGGCTGGGGCTGGAGCAGGTGCTGGAGACGCTCGTGGAGGTGTCCGACGCGGCCGACGCCGAAGGGGTGGCGGCCTTCTTCGACGAGTGCCTGACCGCCCTGTCCGCGCTGGAACTGCACGACGCGCACGCCGAGGAGGTGCTGCGGCGCGGGCCGACGTACGAGTCGCTGGCGGCCTTCGCCGACCACCCGGTCTACCCCACCTCGCGGGCCAGGATCGGCGCCTGCGACCGCGACCTGCTGGCGTACGCGCCGGAGTTCGCGCCCTCGTTCGCGCTGCGATGGGCGGTCGTCCCCCATGCGGCCGCCGAGCTGCCCGCGGACGTGCCGAGACCGGCGGGCGAGGGCGTGCTGTTCCCGGTGCACCCGATGGCCGTCGGCGAGGTGCGGAAGATCGACGGGGTCCGGGTGCTGGAGGAGGAGGCGGTCACCGTACGGCCCACCCTGTCCATGCGGACCGTCGAGGTGGGGCCGCGCACGCACCTCAAGCTGCCGCTGCCGGTGAGCACGCTCGGCGTGCGCAACCGGCGCTCGATCAGGGCGGGCACCCTGGACGACGGCGCGCGGGCCGAGCTGCTGCTGCGCCGGCTCGCCGATCCCGGCGTGCTCCTGGCCGACGAGCAGACCTACGCGCACGCGGGCCACGAGTACCTGGCGTGGATGGTCCGGCGGCTGCCGGAGGGCCGGATCGTCCCGGTCGCGGCGCTGGCGGTGCCCGGCGTGCTGGACGGCCTCGGCCCGGACGTGCTGCCCCGCTACCTGCGCCTGCTGCTGCGCTGGAACGTGCGGCTGTTCGTCCGGTACGGCGTCGCGCTGGAGGCCCACCAGCAGAACCTGGCCCTCGTCCTGCGGGACGGCGACCTGCGGCTGCTGGTCAAGGACAACGACGGCCTGCTGGCCTCGCCGTCGAGGCTGGCGGCGGCCGGGATCGACGTGCCGGCCTTCTCCGACCGGCGCATGCTCACCGACGACCCGCACGCGCTGGCCGACGTGTTCGTCACGATCACGCTGCACCTGGCCGCCGCGGCGGTGGCGTTCGCCGTGCTGCCGCCGGCGCGGGCGGCGGCCCTGGTGCGCGGCACGCTCGCCGAGGCGCTCGACGAGCACGGCGACCACCCCATGGCCCGGCTCCTGCGCGCCAGGACGCTCGACGCGGCCAGGCTCACCGGCAAGTCCATGGTCACCGCCGGGACGCTCGTGGCCAAGGAACGGTCCGGGGCGCGGGACGTGAACAAGTTCTACGGCATCACCGGGCCCAACTACCTGAGGAGAGCGTGAATGGACGTCCTGGCCATCGGGGCGCCGGCCGAGGAGGCGACGCTGGCGGCCCTGCTGCGGTGCTGCGTGCGCGAGGTGGCCGGGCCGAGGGGGCTGGTCTGGCCGGCGCCGCCGTACGTGCTGCTGCGGGTGGCGGGGACGCTGCTGCGCGCCCGTACGCACGGTGGAGCCGCGCTGCGCCTCGACGGGCCCCCGGAACGCCTGGAGGGCGGCTCCTGGCAGCCGCTGACGGTCGCCGAGCTGGTCCGGCTGGCCGAGGCCGACCTGACCACCCTGACCGACCTGACCGCCCTCGCCGACCCGACCGACCTGACCGCCCTCGCCGACCCGACCGACCTCGCCGACCCGACCGACCCGACCGACCTCGCCGATCCGGCCGGCCTCGCCGGCCTCGCCGACCGGCGGGACGAGCGGGCGCGCCAGGGCCCGGGAGCCGGCGCGGCGCACCTCTCCGTCGAGCCCAACGGCGAGTTCGCCCGCCAGGTGGCCGCCAGCAGGGACGCCATCGCGGCGATCCTGGCGGCCAGGGCGCGGGCCGAGCCGCCCGCCGACCCCTGGCTGGCCTCGGAGCAGGCGCTCGTGCACGGGCACCCGTTCCACCCCACCCCCAAGGCCCGCGACGGCGCTGACTGGCTGCGCTACGCCCCCGAGGCCCACGCCGCCTTCCCGCTGCGGCTGCTCGCGGTACGCGACGACGCGCTGGCCGAGGAGGGCGACCTGACGGCCCTGGACGCGCTCGGCCCGGCGCCCGCCGGGCACCGGCTGCTGCCCGCCCATCCGTGGCAGCTCGCCCTGCTGCGTCCGGCTCTCGGCGCCGAGCTGGCCGATCTCGGGCCGGGGCCGCTCGCGGTGCCGACCTCGTCGGTGCGGACCGTGTACGTCCCGGACGCCGAGGTGTGCCTGAAGTTCTCCCTGGACGTCCGGATCACGAACTGCGTGCGCAAGAACGCCTGGTACGAGCTGGCCGGGGCGGTCGAGCTCACCTCCCGGCTGGCCCCGCTGATCGCCGAGGTCGCGGCGCGGCACCCGGCCGTCCGCTGGCTGCCCGAGCCCGGCTACCGCACGGCGCTCGGGCAGCGCGAGGGCCTGGGCGTGATCGTCCGGGCGAGCCCGTGGACGGTCTGCGACCCCGGCGTCACCCCGGTCCTGGCCGCCGCCCTCGCCCTGGACGCCGCCCCGGCCGATCCCCTGGCCTGGTGGACGGCGTACGTGTCGGCGGTCGCGCTGCCGGTCGTGGACCTGTACGTCCGCCACGGCGTCGTCCTGGAAGCCCACCTGCAGAACGTGCTCGTCGGCCTGGACGCCGCCGGCCGGCCCGTCCGGGCGATCTTCCGCGACCTGGAGGGCGTCAAGCTCGTCGCGGGCCGTCACGACCTGGGCGGGCTGCACCCGGCCGTGGCCGCCGCGCTCACCCACGACCCGGCGCGGGGCTGGGCGCGCGTCGTCTACTGCCTGTTCGTCAACCACCTCACCGAGATCGCCGCCACCCTGGCGGGCCCCGACGACGAGCTGCTGCGCGCGTTGTGGCGGGCCGCCCGCGACCTGCTCGCCCGCCAGGCCGCCGAGCTCGGGCAGCCGCTCCCGCTGCGCGACCTGCTGGCCGGGGCGCCGCTGCCCGCCAAGGCGAACCTGCGCGTGCGGTGGGCCAGGGCGGCCGACCGCAACGCCGGTTACGTCCCGATCGCGAACCCACTCGCGTGAACCACGTCCCGGAGGTCGAACCCGCTCGCGTGAACCACGTTTCGGAGCCCGAACTCGCTCGCGGGAACCGCGTCACAGAGCCTGAACCCGCTCGCGGGAACCGTGTGCTGGAGGTCGCTGCCCGGCTGCCGGCGCTGCCCGCCTACCTCTACGACCTGCCCGCGCTCGACGAGCACGTCGCGTCGGTGCGCGCGGCGCTGGGCGAGGTGGAGCTGTACTACGCGGTCAAGGCCAACCCCGACGCCGAGCTGCTGCGGGTGCTGGCCCGGCACGTGGACGGGTTCGAGGTGTCGTCGGCGGGCGAGCACGCGCACGTCTCCGCGCTGTTCCCGGGCGCGCGGCTGGCGCTCGGCGGGCCCGGCAAGACCGACGCCGAGCTGCGGCTGCCGCACCACCGCCTGCACGTGGAGTCGCCGTACGAGCTGCGCCGCCTGCTCGCGACCGGGCTGGAGGCGGACGTGCTGCTGCGGGCCAACCCGGACCTGCCGGTCGAGGGGGCCGCGCTCACGATGGACGGCCCCTTCGGCATGGACGAGGCGGCCCTGGGCGAGTGCCTGCCGCTGTTCACCGGCCGCGTACGGCTGCGCGGCCTGCACGCCCACCTGGCCAGCGGCCTGGACGCCGCCCAGCTCCTCCGGCTGGCCGGGGCCCTGCTGGAGACCGGGCATCCGGAGGTCAATCTGGGCGGGGGCATGGCGGTGTCGTACACGTCGGGCGAACGCTTCGACTGGGCGGCCTACGGCGAGGGCCTGGCCGCGCTGCGGGCGGGGCGGCGGCTGCGGGTCGAGCCGGGCAGGTCGCTCACCGCCTACTGCGGCCACTACGTCACCGAGGTCGTGGACGTGAAGCGGGTGCGCGGCCAGGCGTACGCGATCGTCCTGGGCGGGACGCACCACCTGCGGACGCCGGTGGCCAAGGGCCACGACCAGCCGTTCACGATCCTGCCGACGGGCGACGGGCCTGGGGTCGCCGGCGAGCCCGTGACCTTCGTCGGCCAGCTCTGCACCCCCAAGGACGTCTTCGCCCGGAACATCGTGACGTCAGTGCGGGCAGGGGACAAGGTGGTGTTCGGCATGGCCGGGGCCTACGCCTGGAACATCTCCCACCACGACTTCCTCATGCACCCCCGCCCCGTCTTCCACCACCTAGGACTCTGAGGCGGGGACACCCTCGACGAGCGCGACCAGCCCGTCGGCGTCGAGCAGGTTGACCGGCCGGACGGTCCTGTTGGCCCGGACGTAGTGGAAGGCCGCGCCCACCTTCTCCAGCGGCACCCCGGCCAGGTGCGACCACGCCAGCCGGTAGGCGGCGAGCTGCACCGAGGCCGTGCGGGCCGCCTTCCCCCTGGGCGGGACGCCGGTCTTCCAGTCGACCACCTCGTAGCCGCCGTCGGGCAGCTCGAAGACGGCGTCCATGCGCCCGCGCACGAGCCGGTCGGCGATCATGGTTTCGAACGGCACCTCCAGGTCGACCGGCCGCCGGTCGGCCCACTCGCTCTCCTCGAACCGCTCCTGGAGCTCGGCCAGCCGCACGTCGGCCTCCTCCAGCTCCTCCAGCGGGTCGAGGTCGAAGTCGTCGATCAGCCGCTGCTGGTCCCACCGGCTCTCCAGCCACTTGTGGAACGACGTGCCCCGGCGGGCCAGCGGCGCGGGCTTGCGCGGCACCGGACGGCGGATCCTGCGGGCCAGCTCGGCCGGGTCGGTGGCCAGCGTGACCAGCGACGACACAGTGAGCTTGGCCGGCAGCTCGACGACGGTCGCCGGTCTGCGCCGGTTCAGCTCGCGCTCGCGCAGCAGCAGGTCGGTGTCGCGCTCCCAGGCGCGCAGGCGCTCCTCCTCGAACGGGCGCAGCGGCTCGTCGTCCTCGTCGGCCAGGTTGCCGGCCAGGGCGTCCTCGACCAGCCGGGCGCCGTCGAGCACCGACTCGTAGCGCAGGCCCTCGGGGGTGACCGGCCAGACGGCCTCGGCCGGCTCGGCGAGCAGCGGGTTCGTCGCGCCCTCGGCCAGGTCGCCGGCCCAGTAGGACACCCGGTCGGCCGTGTCGCGGATCTCCAGCAGGAACTCCGACGGCTCCAGCGGCTTGGTCGCGCTCCCCCAGCGGTAGCCGGAGGCGATGAGGTGGTAGTGGGCCCGGGTGACGGCGACGTACGCCAGCCGCCGTTCCTCCATCAGGTCGCGCTCACGGCACTGCTCGTCGAACGCGGCCAGCTCGTCCTTGCTCAGCCCGCCCAGCCGGGGCAGGTCGGCGGCGTCGCCGCGCAGCGGGTAGGGCAGCTTGCGCGGATTGTCGGTCCAGCGGCTGTTCATCACCGGCGTGGCCGGGAACACGCTGCCCGTCGCGACCGTGCCCTTCGAGCTGAGGAGCTGCGACAGGCCGGGCACGACCACGACCGGCCACTCCAGCCCCTTGGACGCGTGGACGGTCATCAGCTTGACGCTGTTGCTCTCGCCGACCCGGCCCGCCTCCAGCCCGAACTCCTCGCTCTCGGCCGCCTGGAGGTAGGCCAGGAACGCGCCCAGCGTCGGGTCCTCGGCGTCGCCGGCGAACCTGGCGGCCGCGTCGATGAAGGCGTCGAGATCGGCCCGCGCGGCGAACGCCCCGGCCGTGCCGCTGCGGGCGGCCACCTCGATGTCCAGGCCGAGCCGGCGTTCGATCTCGGTGACCAGGTCGGGCAGCGGCTGGGCGGTGTGGCCGCGCAGGCTGCGCAGCTCCTGGGCGAGCGCGACCAGCCGGGTGCGGGCCAGCGGCGAGAACGACTCCAGCCACTCGGGCCGGTCGGGCAGCTCGTCGAGCGCGTCGACCAGGCTGCCGCGCTCCTCGGCCAGGTCGGCGACCACCTGGTCGAGCGGGTCGTCGGCGCGGTGGCTCTCGCTCAGCTCGCGGGCCAGCTCCCTGGCGTGCTCCCCCAGCACCCGCAGGTCGGCCGGCCCGACCCGCCAGCGCGGCCCGGCCAGCAGCCTGGCCAGCGCGTCGCCGGCGGTGGCGTCGTAGAGCACGCGCAGGGTCGCCACGATGTCGCTGACCTCGGGCACGGTCAGCAGGCCGCCCAGCCCGACCACCTCGACCGGGATGTCGCGGTCCTCCAGCGCCTTGCGCAGCGCGGGGAACTGCGAGCGCTTGCGGGCCAGGATCGCGATGTCCTGGGGCTGGAGGGCGAGGGTCTTCTTGCGTTCCTTCTCGCCCCAGGGCAGGCCGTCGGGGGCGGTCTCCTGGCCGAGGATCCTGGCCACGCCGTCGGCGATCCACTTCGCCTCGTCCTCGGCGGTCTCGTGGAAGGCGCAGGTGACGCGGCCGCGTTCGACCCGGTTGGGGCCCGGCACCAGCACGGGCACCTCGCGGGCCTCCATGCGCAGCGGGAGCTGGACGCGGGCGGCGACGTCGAGCACCCGGTCGCCGTTGCGGAAGCTGACGCTGAGCTGGCGGACCGGCGCCTCCTCACCGGCGCGGGTGCGGAAGTCGCGGGGGAAGCGGCGCAGGTTGCCGGCCGAGGCGCCGCGCCAGCCGTAGATGGACTGGCAGGGGTCGCCGACGGCGGTGACCGGATGGCCGCCGCCGTAGAGCGAGCGCAGCAGGACGAGCTGGGCGTGGCTGGTGTCCTGGTACTCGTCGAGCAGGACCACGGAGTAGCGGGACCGTTCGATCTCGCCCACTTCCTTGTGGTTGGCGGCGATCCGGGCGGCCAGCGACATCTGGTCGCCGTAGTCGATGACCTCGCGGCGGCGCTTGAGCCGTTCGTACGCCTCCACCAGCGGCAGCAGTTGCTCCCTGGCCGCGTGCACGCCGACCGGCTTGCGCTGCGCCGCGGTCGTGCGGCCGGGCAGCGCGGCCAGCCGGGCCTCCAGCCACTCCCCCACCCGCCGGACGTCGGCGGGCCCGCGCAGGTGCTCCGACAGCTCGCCGGCCAGTTCGAGCAGGGCGGCGGTGACGGAGGGCGGGCCCAGCTCGATCTTGTCCATCGGCCCGTCGTACAGGGCCACCACGCGCGAGGCGAGCTGCCACGACACCGCCGGGGTGACCAGGCGCATGGTGGGTTCGAGCGCCTCACGCAGGGCGTGGTCGGTGACCAGGCGGGCGGCGTAGGCGTGGTAGGTGGAGACGGTCGGCTCGTTGTCGAGCGCGCCGGGCGCGACCAGGCCCGCCTCGGCGAGCCCGGTCAGGCGTTCCCTGACCCGGACGGCCAGCTCGGCCGCGGCCTTGCGGGTGAACGTCAGCCCCAGCACGTTCTCCGGTTTGACCAGGCCGTTGGCCACCAGCCAGACCACCCGCCCGGCCATCGTCTCGCTCTTGCCCGAGCCCGCGCCCGCCATGACGACCATCGGTTCGAGCGGCGCCTCGATGACCGCGGCCTGCTCGCTCGTCGGCGGCAGGATGCCGAGCTTGTCGGCCAGTTCGACCGGGTTCAGCACACCTGGCCCCCGTTGTCGTTGACCGGGCAGCTCGCCCGCGCCGCGCACGTGCGGCAGCCGTCGTTCACCTTGGCCTGGAAGAACGGGCCCGACATGCCCGTGGCGACGGTGTCGACCAGGTCGCCGGCCCAGCCGGGGTTCCTGTCGTCGGCCAGCGCGCCCTGCCGCTGCTCGGTGGCGGCGTTCTTGCCGGCCGCCTTGCCGAGCTGGACCAGCGCGGCGCCGCCGGGCTCGGTCATGCCGTGCCGGGCGAACGCGCCCAGCAGCGCGGCGAGCTGGTAGACGCCGAGCTGCGGATGGCGGTCGAGCTCTCCCGCCTTGGGCTTGGAGCCGCCGGTCTTCAGGTCGATGATCACCGCGCGGCCGTCGTCGTCGCGCTCGACCCGGTCGACCCGGCCCTTGATCTGCACGCCCTCGGAGACCGTGGCGACGAACGACTCCTCGATGGCGACCAGCTCGCGCGGGTTGTCCTTCTGCCAGCGCAGGAACTTGCCGATCATCTGCTCGGCGACCTGGCGCTGCTTGCGGTTGTACCAGACGCCGCCGAAGTCGAGCTCGTTCCAGACCTGGTCGAGCCGGTCGCCCAGGGCGTCCTCGCCGGGCAGGTCGGTGGCGGCCAGCATGGCCAGCGCGTGGATGACGTTGCCGAGGCCCTGGGCGGTGCTGGTGCCCGCGGCGCCGACCGCCGTCTCCAGGAGCCAGCGCAGGCCGCACTTGGTGAAGCTCTCGACCGCGGACGGGGAGATGTTGACGATGTCGTCCGGCCAGCTCAGCGGGCGGTCGTCGGTGATGGGGGTGAGGGCGTACCAGTCGTTGGGGTGGGCGCCCTGGACCCCGGCGGCGGCCAGGCGGGCGAGCTGCCGCGCGGCGCGCTGCCGGAGCTTGGCCGGTTTGGTGGGGTCGGTCACCGCGCTGCGCAGGTCGGCCACCAGCGCCGACATGGTCAGCCAGCGCGCCCGGTCGTCGACCGTGGCCGACTCGACCTCGCCCGGCATCAGCTCCGACAGGAACCGGGAGGGCCGCTCGTCGGTGTCCTCGCCGCCGACCGCCGTGACCACCAGCCGCCGCCTGGCCCGCGTGGCCGCGACGTAGAACAGCCGCCGCTCCTCGGCCAGCAGCTTGGAGGCCAGCGACGCGGCGCTCGGCTCGGCGCCCTCGACCACCTCCACCAGGTCGTCGGCGCCCAGCAACGACCCGCGCAGCCGCAGGTCGGGCCAGACCCCCTCCTGGACGCCCGCCACGACCACGATGTCCCATTCCAGGCCCTTGGAACGGTGGGCCGTGAGCACCCGCACGGCGTCGCCGTCGGGCGCGCGGTCGGCCAGCGTGTCGCCCGGGATCTCCTGGGCGGCCAGGTTGTCGAGGAACACCTCAGGGCCCGCCTTGGGCATGCGGTCGACGAACTTGGCGGCGTGGTCGAACAGCGCCACCACCGCGTCGAGGTCGCGGTCGGCCTGCGCGCCGCGGGAGCCGCCGGACAGGCTCTGGTCGGTCCAGCGCCCGCCCAGGCCGCTGGCGTGCCACACGGCCCACAGGAGGTCTTCGGCGGTGCCCTCCTGCGCGGCGGCCTCGCGGGCGGCGGCGAGCAGCTTGGCGACGCGTTCGGCGGGGAGGGCGACGTGCGGCTCGACGCGGGTGAGCTCGCGGGCGTCCTGGATCGCCGCCACCAGCAGCTCGCCGGACGACCGCGCCCCGGTCTTCCCGGCGACCGGCTCCTCCGCGACCGCCCCCTCTCCCGCGACCGGCTCCTCCGCGGTGGCCGGCTTTTCCGCGACCGGCTCCTCTTCGGCGGCCGGCTCCTCCGCGGCCGGCTCCTCTTCGGTGGCCGGCTTCTCCTCGGCGGCCATGGCCTCGTTCTCGGCTATCTTGAGCGCCCGGCGCAGGCGGCGCACGCCGATCATGTCCGTGCCGCCGAGCGGGCCCGTCAGCAGCTCCTCGGCCACCCCCTCGTCGAGCTGCGCCGGATCGAGCGCCACCCGCAGCATCGTGAGCAGCGGCCGCACCCCCGGCTCCTGGGCGATCGGCACCTCGTCGCCGGCGATCATCGTCGGCACCCCGGCGTTGACCAGCGCCCGCCGCAGCAGCGGCACCTGGCGCTTGGCCGAGCGCACCAGCACCGCCATGCGATGCCAGGGCACCCCCTCGATCAGGTGCGCCCGCCGCAGCGTGTCGGCGACGATCGCGGCCTCCTGGCTGGTGCTGTCGGCCAGCAGGACGCGCACGTCGCCGGTCTCGACGCCGGCCGCCGGGACCAGGTCGCGGTGGCCGTGCCGCTGGTCGTGGTCGGGGGCCGGGGCGATCGGCAGGCGGGCGGCGACCCGGCGCGAGGCCTCCAGCAGGTCGGCCCCGCTCCTGCGGCACACGCGCAGCGCCACCACCGGCGCCTCGCGCCCGTCGAGCGTCCTGAACCGCTCGGGGAACTTCATGATCCCCTGGACGTCGGCGCCCCGGAACCCGTAGATCGACTGGTCGGGGTCGCCCACCGCGACGAGGTCGCGCCCGTCGCCGGCGAGCTGGTCGAGCAGGTACTCCTGGGCCGGGTCGGTGTCCTGGTACTCGTCGACGAACACCACGTCGTGGGCGGCCCGCTCGCGCTCGCGCACCTCGGGCCTGGTCAGCAGCGCCGAGGCGGCCCCGATCAGCTCGGCGTAGTCGTAGGTCTCCTCGGGGTCGAGGTCGAAGCGGTCCTGGTAGCGCTGGTAGAACCGGCCGGTGGCGATCCAGTCGCTCCTGCCGTGCAGCCGGCCGAGTGCGACCAGCCGCTCGCCGTCGAGGCCGCGCTCGGCGGCCCTGGACAGGAAGTCGCGCACCTCCTCGGCGAAGCCGCGGGTCTTGAGCGCCTCGCGCAGCGACGGCGGCCAGTCGAGCGCGCCGTTCTCCAGCTCGCCGTGGAGCAGCCGGCGGATCTCCAGAAGCTGCTCGGGGCCGGTCAGCAGGCGCGGCGGCGCCTTGCCCTCCAGCACGGACTCGCGGCGCAGGAGCGCGTAGGCGTAGGAGTGGAAGGTCAGCGCCAGGGGCGAGCGGGTGGTGCGCCGCAGCCGCCCGGTGACGCGCTGCCGCAGCTCCTCGGCCGCCTTGCGGCTGAAGGTGAGGATGAGCACCCGTTCGGGGTCGGCCCCGCGCCGTTCGATACGCTCGACCACGCTCTCGACGATCGTCGTCGTCTTGCCCGTGCCGGGCCCCGCGAGGACGAGGAGCGGGCCGCTCCGGTGCTCGACCACGGCACGCTGGTGTTCATCCAGCACTGGAGGCTCAACAGGGCCTCCGCTGCCACGCCGCACCAACCGCCAGGTCTGACCACTCACAGCACTAGATTCCACCAGACCACACGGACAGATCGTGCCGACTTACCCGGTCTCCCCCGCGATCCGCCTACGGTATCGAGGCAAATATCCCAATATCGTGCGACACGCCGAAGCCCCGGTTTCGCCGTGAGCGTCGCGCTGCCTGGGGCGATGCGACGATCCGCACGATTGCCCCACACACGCAGCGTTGTCTCTTGTAACGTTGGGTTGATACCCGCGCCTCTGCTAGGGGGTTGGTCACATGCGCTGGCAGGTCCACTCCGAAACGTCGCTCTACGCCGACCAGTGGCTGGACATCCGCATCGCGGATGTGGAGCTGCCCGACGGGCGGCATCTCGATCACCGGCTGGTCCGCACCGCACCGGCCGCGGGCGCGGTCGTCACCGACGACAGGGACCGGGTGCTGCTGATCTGGCGTCACCGCTTCATCACCGACAGCTGGGGGTGGGAGGTCCCGCTCGGCCAGGTCGACGAGGGCGAGATGCCGATGGCCGCGGCCGCCCGCGAGGTCGAGGAGGAGACCGGCTGGCGTCCGGGGCCGCTGCGCCCGCTGATGTCGGTCCAGCCGACCAACGGCTTCACCGACAGCCTCAACCACATCTACCGGGCCGACACGGCCACCCACATCGGCCCGCCCAGCGACCCCTGGGAGGCCGAGCGCATCGAGTGGGTGCACCTGTCGAGCGTCCGGCGCCTGGTCGAGGCCGGCGAGATCGTGTGCGCCACGACCCTGTCGGCGCTGCTCTACCTGCTCGTCGAGCGCCTGCCGGCCGCGCCGCGTCCCCTCGGTTACGAGACCGGCAAGCCCTTCATGCTCTCCGACCTGCCGATCGACCTCTGAGGCCGCGCCCTCAGGAGAACAGGTGGTCGACCACGCGGGCCGTCGCCTTGCCGTCGTCCTTGGGCGCGTACGTGGCCCGGAAGGCCTCGTAGCGGTCGGCGTGCGCGGCGGCCACCTCGTCGATGGAGCGCAGCGCGTCGATCACCTCGGCCGACGTCGGCAGCACCGGGCCGGGCGCCTGCTCGGGCAGGTCGAGGTAGAGCCCCCGCTTGGAGGAGTACTTCGCCAGGTCGTAGCCGTAGAAGACGATGGGCCGGCCGGTGGCGGCGAAGTCGAACATGACCGAGGAGTAGTCGGTCACGAGGACGTCGGTGACCAGCAACAGATCCGCCATATCCGGATAAGTCGTGACGTCGTGGGCGATGTCGGGGACGGCGGGCATGGCCTGCATCGGATGGGCGCGTACCAGGATCTCGTGGTCGGCGCCCAGGGCCTCGCGGGCCTTGGCCAGGTCGAGCTTGACCATGGCGTTCTTGCGGTCGTAGTCGCGCCAGGTCGGCGCGTAGAGCACCACCCGCTTGCCCTCGGCCAGCCCCAGCCGTTCGCGGACGGCGGCGGCCCGGACCTCGCGCTCGGGCGAGTTGAGCACGTCGTTCCTGGGCAGGCCGCTCTCCAGGATCTCGCCCTTGTAGCCGAAGGCCCGGCGCAGCACCGTGGTGGCCCACGGCGACTGCGACAGCAGCAGATCCCAGCCGCGCACCTCGGCCGCCTGCCGGTACCAGATCGGCGGACGGGGGTCGCGGGCCATGTGCGGCTGGTCGTTGCCGATGCGCTTGGCCGGGGTGCCGTGCCAGGTCTGCAGCACGACCTGGTCCTCGCGGGCGCGGAACCAGGCGGGCAGGAACGAGTTGGTGACGATGTGGCTGGAGCGGGCCAGCGCGGCGTGGTGCTCGCGGCTGCCCGCCCGCACCGCCCGCGCGCCGCCCGGCGGCACGAACGCGGCGTCCTTGACGATCCAGATGTGCTCGCGGTCGTCGCCCCTGCGCAGCCGCTCCTCGTAGATGGCGCGCACGCTGTCGGCGTAGAGCCGGCCGTCGTTGACGACGTAGACGGTCGCGTCGTGCAGCGGCTCGCTGCGCTGGGCCGGGTAGAAGACGCGGCGCAGCACGTGGGTGCCGGCCACGCCCCGCTCGTCGTTGGGACGCCCCTCCTCGACCGTGATCACCGGCACGTCGAACCTGGTGGAGATCATCCGGTACGCCCGGCTGTCGACCGTACGCGGCTCCTCGTCGAGCCCCGGCAGGGCGGCGTGGTCCATCCGGAACGGCACGATCTCGCCCGACGGGTGCCGGAAGGACATGTTCCAGGTGCCCGAGGCCAGCGGCACGGACTCGCCGAAGCGGTCCATGGACGAGGGCGTCACGCGGACGGTGAAGTCGTCGCCCGACCGGTCCATGGGCAGCGAGTACGACAGCCCCGACCGGTGGCGCAACGTCAGCACCCGGGGGCCGGGCGCGTCGGGGTAGTCGCCGCGCAGGACCAGCGTGGAGCCCTCCCAGACGGCGGAGGTGATCACCGGGCGGATGCGGTGGGCGGAGACCACGACGCGGTCGCGCCGGTCGCCGAGCACGGTGATCTCCCGGTCGCCCACCGGGGTGCGCGTCTCGACCAGGTCGGCGAGCATGACGGAGGCCGCCGGGTCGCCCTTGGGCTCGACCCACAGCCGCCGGCCGTCCTTCTCCTGGAGCAGCGCGGGCACGGCGAGCCCGATCGACACCTCGGTGCCGCCGCCGGACGGCGTGAAGTCGGCGGCGATGCGGTGGCCGCCCAGCCTGGCGTGGCCCTTGGTCACGCTGCGGCCGGGCAGGAAGACCTTGAGTTCGAGTCGTTCGTCCTGGACGGACACGCCGGTCAGCTCGGCCCTGTTGGGCTGGAGCACGACCTGCAGCGCGCGGTCGGACGTCCAGACCGGACGCACCCACCAGCCGGGCTTCAGCTTGAGGCCGGCCGGACGCTCGGGCCTGCCGATGGCCGAGCCGCGCAGCAGGCCGGTCGCCCGCGCGCCCCGGCTCCAGAAGACGATCTCGGCCCGCCACGTCGTCGCGTCGGGCACCCCCGGACGGTGGCGCAACCGCCGCCGCACGGCGTGGACCATGCCGCGCACGGCCCCGCGCCAGCGCAGCGGCCACGGGCTCAGCTCGGCGGTGAAGCCGGACCAGTCGTAGTTGCAGCCGGGCTCGCGCGCGCCGTGGGTGGCCTCGGGGGCGAGCACCCGCTTGGTGCGCATGCGGATCGGCGGCAGCCAGCGCGGCCCGCGCAACACCACGGTCGCCCAGTTGAACCTGCGGCTGCGCACCGACAGCCCCGCCAGGTAGGCGAAGCCGGTGACGCGCAGCCTGCCGTCGACCCACACGATGTCGTCGATGTGGGTCACCGGCACCATGTCGGCGCGGCGCAGCCGGTAGAGGCCGGGCGGCAGCTCGTCGCGGAAGGGCAGGTCGGCGTACCAGCTCAGGCCCTTGCGGATGCGCTTGGACGGCTCGGCCGCCGCGGTGACGACCTTGACCAGCGTCTCGCCGTCGACCAGTTCGTCGTCGGGACGGTGCTCGATCAGGTGGCAGATGACGCGGCGGGCGACGGGCAGGTCGCGCTTGACCTCCGCGGCCACGCCGGCCAGGTAGGGGCGGATCAGGGTGAGCATCTCGCGGCGCCGCGCCGGGCCGCGCTTGACCGCGAGGTCGATGCGCGACCCCAGAGGCCCGCTGAGCACCTCGGTGTCGAACGCCGCGTCGCGGCCGCCGGGCCCGACGGCACGCATGACCGCCTCAAGAGGCTCGCCACGATCGCAGAGATCCTGGACAGCCTTGAGGCGGTCGGCGAGCGTGTCGCCGCTGTGGCGCTGGGCTGTGACGCCGGTGGCCATCGTGGAGGCACCGCCTTTCGGGCCTGTCAGTGTTCAGCCCATGGTAATGGGAGTCACATGTCACAGAAGCGCCTCAACAGCGAAACCGCAGGTCAGGACCCTTACTGAAAATCGGCTGAACGCCCGTCCCAGCGCGCCCGGCTCATGTCCACCCGTTCGCCGCGCAGCGGGGTGCCCTCCTCGCGCCAGTGGGCCAGGCATCGTCGCAGGTGGTCGGGGGCGGCGCCGCTGCCGTCGGCGTGCACGACCCGCCACCACGGGACGCCGCCGCCCCAGGTGGACATCACCTTGCCGACCTGGCGGGGGCCGCCCTCGCCCAGGTACTCGGCGATGTCGCCGTAGGCCATGACCTTGCCGGGCGGGATGCGTTCGACCAGGTCGAGCACCCGCTCGGCGAAGGGGTTCAGGGGGTCCATGCGGCCGGGCCCGCGTCGATGATCTCGTCGAACTTGCCGATCTCCATCACCGTGCCGCCGGACAGGACCTCGATCACGCCGTCGCGCAGCGCGTAGACCTCGCCGTCCTCGCCCACCAGGCGGGCGCCGAGCGCGGCCGACAGCCGCAGGAGCTGGGCCACCTGCCAGTCGGAGCCGGGCTCGCCCACGACCTGGCCCTGCCAGCGCGCCACCGCGTGCCGGCCGCCGTCGTGGCCGGCCACGATCTCCTCAGATCCGCGCAGCTCGAAACCGGCCGGCGCGATGGCCTTCGCGAGCTCCGCGAAGGCGAGTGGCGACTCGCGCACCACCCGCAGCTCGTATCCCATGACGCGCGACCATAGCGGATCTTTAACGTCCACGCGGGCGAAGTACGAGCGGTTCATCACTCCTTGCGCTGATTGAGGACGATGATCGCCCCGCAGAACGTCACCAGCGCGACCAGCACACCCCCTCCGTACAGCCACAACCGCCACGGATCGGCCCCCGGACGGGTCGGCACCGGGGAGTCCTCGCCCCGGCCGAAGTGGTCCTTTCCCGGCGTGATCACGCTGCGCCGCTGACCGGTCAGGCGCTCGGCGGCGTTGAGCGCGGCCCCGGCGTCCACCACGCCGAACCCGGTGTTGTCGTCGTAGCCGGCGGCCGGACGGCCCCGCGCGCTGGAGGCCAGCGCCTGGGCCACCTGCTCGGGCGGCAGGGCGGGATAGCGCGACTTGATCAGCGCGGCCACCCCTGCCACGAGCGCGGCGGCCGAGCTGGTGCCGTCGGACAGCTCGTACCCGCTGGGCCGCTTGACCACGGGCACCTGCACGCCGGGCGCGCCGACGAGGACCGACAGGTTGTCGCTGCTGAACGTGGCCTTCCTGCCCTGCTTGTCGGTCGCGCCTACGCCGATCACGCCCGAGTAGCCGGCCGGGAAGCTCCAGAACGAGGTGCCCTTCTCCTTGGCGTAGGGCGTCTGGCCGTCGTTGCCGACGGCGGCCACCAGCACCACGCCCTTGCTCAGCGCGTACGACACCGCCTCCCGCTCGGACCTGACCGGCCCGTAGGAGCCGATCGACATGCTGACGACCTGGGCGCCGTGGTTGGCGGCGTAGCGCAGGGCGCGGGCCAGCGAGCTCTCGGGCGACTGGAGGTCCGTGGGCGGCAGCAGGTCGAACGCCGGCTCGTCGTCGGTGGCCAGGGGCAGCGACAGGATGCGCGCCCCGGGCGCGACGCCGATCAGCCCGTCGCCGGCGCCGGAACCGGCGATCAGCGCGGCCATGGCGGTGCCGTGCCGCCCCGGCTGCACCTCGCGGGCCACCGTGCCCGAGCTCATGTCGGGCCCGGTCGTGACGCGGCCCTTCAGCTCCTTGATCCCGGCGTCCACCGCGCTGTCCACGACGGCGACCGTGACGCCCTCGCCCTTGGTCACGTTCCACGCCTGCTCGACGTTGAGCGCGTCCAGCACCCATTGCTGCTGGTCCCTGATCGGGGCGGCCGTGGGCCCGAGGAGGACGAGCAGCGTGGCCGCGAGCGCCCGTACGGCGGTCAGCACACGTTCCCCTGGGTGCACGGCGGGACCTTGGGAGGATCCGCCAGGAAGTAGGCGATCTGGTTGCCGACCGACTTGGCCGCCGGCCAGAGCTCGCTGTGCAGGATCTCCTCCGGAGGGATGGCGGCCCTGGTGCGCCCGTCGGCGTACCCGGCGGTGGAGAAGACGATGTACGGCCCGGCGCCCACCCAGCCGGTGCGCTGGCGCTGCTCGGTGCCGAATCGTTCGGTCACGGTGCCGGGGAAGGCCACGGGCAGCACGCCCACCCGGTCGTCCTGGCCCAGTTGCTCGCCCGCCGACACCCTGGACTCCTCGTCCTTCAGCACGGCCACGCCGACGGTGATGACGAAGGTGGAGGTCTGGTCGACGTACGTGGCGCGCAATAGCGTGAGGCATCCGTGGCTGTCGAGGACCCCGGCGACGGAGGCGTCCACGCCCTTGCCGCAGTCGGTCTCGGGGGCGATGCCGACCCGCCTGGCGTACTGCTGGGCGCGGTCGAGGCCGAGGTACTTGACCTCCTCGGGGAAGACGCCCGTGGCCGGCCACGCCTGCCAGCGCCGGGCGATCTCCTCCTGCTTGTACTGGTTCTGCTCGGCCGGGGTCAGCGGACGCGAGCGCGTCTCGTTGAGCAGCCCGATCGTGCCCAGCAGCACCACGAGGGCCGACACGGCCACGACCGCGCCGACCAGCACGACGAAGATGCGCCGAAAGCGCACGCCCTGCTGGAGGGCCGCCAGCTCGGCGCGTTCCCTGGCCGCGGTGCGCGTCCGGGAGTTCGCCGCCGGCCAGGCGCGCACGCGGGACCGGCGGCCGGTCGACGCCCCGAGCGGGTTGCTGCGTCCCGATGTGGCCTCGCCGGCGCGCGGTAGCCCTGAGGTCGACCTACGTGCCTTCACCACCCTGGCCTCGTTCCCGCGTTCGGTCGGTGTCTATTTCGTCCCCGTTAGCAGGCGGATCATGCGTCGTGTGCGCCGTGGTCGCGCCGGACGCGCCTGACCAGGAAGAAGATGACCGCCAGCGACGCGAGCGCCCCGCCTGCGGCGCCCGCGGCCACGGCCGCGTAGATCGTCACGCGCCGGTGGTCCCTCGTGGTGACCCTGATCGGCCCGGCCGGGCCGCCCGCCAGGGGCCGGGCGGGGTCCTGGGCCTGCGGGCCGGTCGCGGTCTCGGTGTGCGTGGCCAGGCGGGCGGCCTCGGCCAGGGCCTTGCGGGCGTTGACGACGCCGAAGCCGGTGCCGGTGTCGTAGCCGCCGGGCGGGCGGTCGTCGGCGCTGTCGGCGAGCGCCTGGACGACCAGCGGCGGCGACATCCGCGGATATCTCGCCTTGATGAGGGCGGCCACCCCCGAGACGAGCGCGGTCGCCTGCGAGGTGCCCCGGCCGACCCAGTACTCGTCGCCCGGCCCCGCGCCCATGATGTCCACGCCCGGCGCGGCCACCAGCACCGAGGAGTTCCAGTTGGAGAACGTGGCCCTGCGCAGCCGCCGGTCGGTCGCCCCCACCGACACCACGCCGGGGAAGGACGCCGGGTAGGAGTAGGGCGCGAAGTCGCCGGCGGTCTTCCTGTCGCCGTCGTTGCCGGCCGCGGCCACCAGCACGACGCCCCTGGAGATGGCGTACCTGATGGCCGCCCGTTCCTCCCGGGTCGCGAGCTCCTTGGAGATCGACATGTTGACGACGTCCGCGCCCTGGTCGACGGCGTAGCGGATGCCCCTGGCGACGACGTCCTCGAAGCGCTCGGCCGAGTTGAACTCCCGGAACCCCGGCTCCTCGTCCTCCAGGATGACCCGTACCGACAGGACGCCGGCCTCGGGCGCGACGCCGATGACGCCCTTCCTTCCGCCCGGCCCGTGGCCGTGCCCGGCGATCAGGGAGGCCATGTACGTGCCGTGCAGCCGCGGCGGCGCGACGCCCGGCGGGTTCGCGCCCGCGGTGAAGTCGCGGCCCACGGTCACCGAGCCGGCCAGGTCGCGGTGGGCCGGATCGACCCCGGAGTCGAGCACGGCCACCGTGACCCCCGAGCCCTTGGTGACGCGCCAGGCCGCGGGCAGGTCGAGCGTCTCGATCACGGCCCGCTGGCCGCCGCGCACGTCGTCGTCGGCGTGGGCGGGCGGGGCCGTCGGAAGTACCGCGAGCAGGACCGCGGGGGCGGCGGACAGCGCCCTCACGGCGCGGCGGCTCAGCACCGCCATCCCTCGGCCGCGCAGTCGGGCATCCGAGGGGTGCTGAGGCCGAGCAGCACGCGTTCGGACAGCTCGGCGGCGAAGGCGAAGATCGCCGGACGTGACTCGCCGGACGTGGTCGCGGGCCGCCCGTCCACCTGGCCCGCCGTGGTCAGCACGACGTACGGGCCCGCCTGGCGCACCGACCCGGCCTGCCGCATGGAGGGGGTGAACCGCTCGGCGACCGTGCCCGTGAAGCTCAGCGGCCGCAGCCCCGGCACGGGCTTGCCGTTGTCGGCGAACGCGCTCCTGGCCCGGACCGCGCGTGACTCGTCGGGCAGCGCCACCACGCCCACGGTGACGAGCACCCCGCGCAGCGCGTCGATGTAGGTGGCCCGCAGCACGCCTCTGCATCCGGCCTCGCGCAACGCCTTGACCGCCTTCGCGTCGACGGACCCGGCGCCGCAGCCGGTGTGCGGCGAGATGCCGATGCGCTCGGCCCGCTCCTGCCCGCCCTGCTCGGCCGCGTACGGCAGAGCCGCGGGGAAGACGCGCCCGGCGGGCCAGGCGCGCCAGCGTTCGGCGACCTCGCGCGTGGCGGCGGCACGCAGCTCGGCCGCGCTCGGGCCGCGGGTCAGCTCGGTGCCCGCCGCGCTCCCGGCCACCCCGGCGGCCACCGCGCAGATCAGGGTCAGCGCGGAGGACACCACCAGGGTGGGCCAGGGGCGGGCGTGGTTCACGACACCGACCTTAAGCGCCTCGGGGGGAGGTTCCCCGGAAAACGCCTCAGTAGCTGGGCAGGCTGGGGTCGACCGTCTTGACCCAGCTCAGCACCCCGCCGCCGACGTGCACCGCGTCGGCGAAGCCCGCGTTCTTGACGATCGCGAGGGCCTCGGCCGAGCGCGCGCCCGACTTGCAGTGGAGCACGATGCGCTTGTCCTGGGGCAGCTTCTCCAGGGCCGAGCCGTTGAGGAACTCGCCCTTGGGGATCAGCGTGGCGCCCGGGATGGACACGATCTCGTACTCGTTGGGCTCGCGGACGTCGACCACGTAGATGTTGTCGCCCTTGTCCATCATGGACTTGAGCTCCGCCGCGGTGATCGTGGAGCCGCTGGCGGCCTGCGCGGCCTCGTCGGAGATCGCGCCGCAGAAGGCCTCGTAGTCCTCCAGCAGCTCGGTGACCGTCGGGTTCTTGCCGCACAGCACGCACTCGGGGTCCTTGCGGACCTTGACGTCCCGGTACTTCATCTCCAGGGCGTCGTAGATCATCAGCCGGCCGACGAGCGGGTCGCCGATGCCCGTCAGCAGCTTGATGGCCTCGTTGACCTGGATCGAGCCGATCGACGCGCACAGCACGCCGAGCACGCCGCCCTCGGCGCACGAGGGCACCATGCCGGGAGGCGGGGGCTCGGGGTAGAGGCAGCGGTAGCAGGGCCCGTGCTCGGCCCAGAACACGCTGGCCTGGCCGTCGAAGCGGTAGATCGAACCCCAGACGTACGGCTTGCCGAGCAGCACGGCGGCGTCGTTCACCATGTAGCGGGTGGCGAAGTTGTCCGTGCCGTCGACGATGAGGTCGTAGCCGGAGAAGATCTCCATGACGTTCTCGGTGGTCAGGGTCGCGTTGTGGACGACGACCTCGACCAGCGGGTTGATCTCGCGGACCGACGCCGCGGCGCTCTCGGCCTTCAGCCTGCCCACGTCGGACTGGCCGTGGATGATCTGGCGCTGCAGGTTGGACTCATCGACGACGTCGAAGTCGATGATGCCGAGGGTGCCGACGCCCGCCGCGGCCAGGTACATCAGGGCGGGCGAGCCCAGGCCGCCGGCGCCCACGCACAGCACCTTGGCGTTCTTCAGCCGCTTCTGCCCGGCCATCCCGACATCGGGGATGATCAGGTGGCGCGAGTAGCGGCGCACTTCGTCTACGGTCAGCTCTGTGGCCGGCTCGACCAGCGGTGGCAACGACACGTTCTACGCTCCCGTTTCAGGGGGTCACATCTCTAGCTGAAACCTACTCGGCGAGTGGGGCATTCCCCAATCTCGTCTCACCGATCAGACGGCGCGCCTCCGCCGCCACCACGCGGGGCATCTCCATCATCGCCACGTGCCCCGCCGTCGGCAGCAGCACGAGCCTGACCTGCCGGAACGTACGGGCCGCCTTCGCCGCCATGGCCGGGCGCACCAGGCGGTCGTGCCGGCCGTGGACGATGAGCGTCGGGGCCTCCACCTTGGCCGCCTGGCGCCACAGGTTGTCCTCGCCGCGCCGGAAGTACTCGGCCACGATGCCCCTGGCCGAGCCGATCATGGCCTCCCCCGCGTACGGGACGTCGTCGCGCCGGCGCATCTCCTCCACGGCGTCGGCCAGGCGCACCGGGTGGACGGCGTTCACGTCCGCCCAGACCATGGCGAAGGAGGCGTTGATGCGCTGCTCGGCCGGGAGCAGGCGCAGCTTGCCGGCGAACCACTCGCCCACCCTGGGCACGGCGGCGGCGGCCACGCGGACCGGGCCGTACCTGGGGAGCAGGTCGGGCAGGGCGGGCGAGACGAGCGTGAGCGAGCGGACCAGGTCGGGCCTGGCCGCGGCGACCCGCACCGCGACGGCGCCGCCCAGCGAGTTGCCGAACAGGTGGGCCGGGCCGGTGTGCTCCATCAGCCCGATCACCGCCGTGGCGTGGCCGGCCACCGTGTAGTCGCCGTCCCGCGGCGCCGGGGAGAAGCCCGCGCCGGGCAGGTCGAGGGCGTGGCCGGTGACGGTGTCCTTGAGCTCGTCCATGAGGTCGGTCCAGTTGGTGGCCGAGCCCGCCAGCCCGTGGACGAACACCGCCTGCTCGGCGGGGCCGCCATCGGGGGTGGATCGCACGTGCACCGGGCCGATCATGCGTCCCGGCCAGTGAGGGACCGGCTCCACCGCTGTCATACGTCCTCCTTGTCGCTCTTCCACGATAACCAGCGCGCTCGGGCGGGGTCTGCATTCCGTACAGACGCCGCCTTCTCTGACCTATCAGAGCAGCACTGGACATACGGGACGCGAGGGGGGAGGTCGCGCTCCGCGCGGCGAGCACGGGGGACATGGGGGGCAGGCCCGAAATTTCCGCTCATAGATGTCTAATGGATCTCTTGGCGGCTTAAGTGCCCGGCAAAAGCTGTCTGTCCCCGTTTACCAGGTTCGATACGGGTAACCATGAGGAACGGATACAGTGCGCGACCTACCGGACACTCTTGGTTAGCGGCCGGAAAGTCGCGATCACCGGAAATCCATCGGGGAAGCGTAACGACATTTCCCGAACGATCCCGACGACAGCATCGTCCAGCATTTCTCATGCCTGGCGCACAGGTGTGCCGGCGAGCATTTTCCGCGAGCCGTAAATACACGCATGGCCGCCGCCTTCCGGCGCGTCCAGCCATGCCGTCATTTCACGAGAAAAGCACGGCCGACACTGTCGGAACCCGATGTGATGGGCACTCCGTCATATGCACATAATCGGACATATCATGGCATTTCATTCGATAGAGCTGTAATGCAAGCAATAAGATTGCTAATGCATAGCAAAATAGGGCCACTCCTGTTTGCTGTAGCTCTGTCTCGGAAATGACATTTCACGGATGGCTCATCAGCTAGTCGTTCAAGACCTGGTTCCCGGCCTCTCGGGAACGTCGAGAACGGGGCAACCAATCCTTTAGGGGGAAAACGCAATGCCCAAGCTCAAAAGTGTTATCGCAGGTCTGGCCGTCAGCACCGCGCTGACCGGCGGCGTGGTCAGCCTGGGCGCGACGACCACCGCCAACGCCAGCACCGCCAACAACGTCACCAGCCCGACGACCCTCAGCTGGGGCGATGGGGACGGTCACGGCTGGTGGCACCGTCGTCACCACCGCTGCAACAGGAACCGCCACGGCTGGGGCGGCGGCTGGGGCGGCGGCGGCTGGGGCTGGGGCGGCGGCTGGGGTGGCGGCTGGCGCCGGCACCGCGGCGGCGGCGTCTGCGTCAAGATCTTCAACGAGAACACGAACGACAACACCGAGACGAGGACCAGCAACGAGCTGCGCGAGGACCGCCGGGCGCGCGGCGACCGCGACGACTGATCGCGCGGGGATGGTGCCCGTAATCCATGGATGGTCGCTCTTCACGGCGAAGTGAAACCGACCGGCGAGTATTGGGCTCTCAGGCAGTGACCGCACCCGGACCTTGCTGTCCTGCCTGAGAATCCATTCTCCTCTGTCACCGCGGCAATTCCCGGTGAGGGCTCCACTGGCATTATGCCGGTGGGGCCCTCACTGCGTTTCTCCCTCGAATGCGGGATCCGCCTCCCCCGCAATGCCGGACCCCCTCGACCCTGGTAGTCCGAAATGTCCGATTATGCACCATGATGCTCCATAGTGTCGGACAAGAGAGGACAATGTCCGTTTGTGGGGCATTCGGTCGGATATATCCCTGGCATGGATGCTCGCTAGCGGACATCCACGCCGCTCCGCAGAAATCCGGAAAGGCTCGGACGAAGCGGAGCGTCGAGTACGGGGCAATCAATCCTTTTAGGGGGAAACACAATGCCCAAGCTCAAAAGTGTTATCGCAGGGCTCGCCATGGGCACCGCGCTGACGGGCGGTGTGGTCAGCGCGGGCGCGGCGACCACCGTCACCGGCGCGAGCGCCGCCAGCGTCTCCGGCTCGGCCACCGCGGCCACCCTGGCCGGCTGCTTCCGGGAGGTCCGGTGCGGCTGGGGCGGCTGGGGCCGCAGCTGGGGCAACCGCTGGGGCGGCGGCTGCCACCGCCGCTGCGGCTGGGGCGGCGGCTGGGGCTGGGGCCGCGGGGGCGGCTGGGGCTGGGGTCGCGGCGGCGGCTGGGGCTGGCGGCGTAACAACGCCCCCCGGGTCCGCGTCGTCATCCACAACTCCAACCACAACAGCAACCACAACAGCACCAACGTCCAACGGCGCGACGAGCGCGACCACCACGACGACTAGGCGGCGGTCTCACCAGGGGAAGCCCGCCCAGCGAGAGCCCACCTGAGAAGTGAGACCACGCCGACGTAGAGGAGTGCCCGCATCCGGCCGACCGGCTCTCTCGACGGAGAGCGAGGATCGCCTCCCGGATGCGGGCACTCGACGTGTCCCGCGTCCTTCCCGAGCCGGCCCGCCCCCTCCGTGCCGCCGCACGGGATCGTCACCCGATGCCAAGACCGTACGGACGAAGAAGGTGAAACGAGTGAGTGCCCGCATCCCGTGCCAGGAGTTCGTTCTCGACGAGAACGAAGGTCCGGTGGGATGCGGGCACTCGGTCGCGCCCCGGGTTCAGAACCTGCGGTCAGCTCCAGTCGCGGTCGTCGTCATTGCGGACCTGCTGGCGGACGTCACGCGCGATCGCGTCGCGGTTCCGGTTCCGGTTGACGATGATGATCCGGATCCTGGGGAGCCGGTGGCGACGCCAGTTGTTGCGCCAGCCCCAGCCGCCGCCGCACCACGAACGGCGGAAGCAGCCGGACAGAGTGGTGGTGGTCGCCCCGGTGGTGACGTTCGTGGCGGCTTCGGCGCTGGTGGTCGTGGTCGCCGCGCCGAGGGCGATCACTCCGCCGCTCAGGGCCGTGCTCATGGCGAGCCCTGCGACAATACTCTTGAGCTTGGGCATTGCGTTTCCTCCTAAAGGTTTGGATGCCCCGTTTCTCGACGCTTCCGGATTCCCAGGAAACGACGTGGACGGTATGGCTTGCCATGCCTGCCATCCATGACCTTGATATATCCCCATGAATAGCCAGCAAACCGCAATTGTCCAGTTTTGCCGGTAGCCACAGATTCGCATGGCGACTCGCGCGCAAACGCAAGTGAGGGCTCCCCGGCCGATGCCGGTGAAGCCCTCACGAGAATTTCCGAAGACGCGGAGAGAATGAACCCTCCGGCGCGCCGGACCGTCATTCAGTCCCTTTTCCGAGCCCGGTACCCGGTGGTCGAATTCAGCGCGGCGCCGCCTTCATGAGGATGACGGTTCCGTCCGCCGTCAGCGCCAGTCGCGGTCGCGGTCGTGGTCGCGGTCGTGGTCGCGGACCATCGGCCGCACGGCTTCGGTGTCCGTCACCCGGTTGCGGTTGAAGTTGCGGTTGTGGATGGTGACCTTCACCTTGCCCACGCGGTTGTGGTGACGGCGCCAGCCCCAGCCGCCGCCCCAGCCGCCCCAGTTGTTGCCCCATCCCCAGCCACCGCACCGGGACCTGCGGAAGCAGCCGGCCTGGAAGCTGGTGGACGTGACGACACCGGCGCTGGTGGCGGCGTCGGCGCTGGTCGCGGTGGTCGCCGCGCCGAGCGCTACGACACCGCCGCTCATGGCCGTGCTGACGGCGAGGCCTGCGAGAATACTCTTGAGCTTGGGCATTGCGTTTCCCCCTAAAGGATTGGTTGCCCCGTTCTCAACGCTCCCCGGTTGCCAGGGAACTGCCCTTGGACGACCTGTGACGAGCCATCCGTGAAATGTCATTTCCTGGACGCGGGCATGGCAACACAGAACCGCCGCCTTTTTGCTATGCATTAACAGCCTTATTGCTTGCATTAAACATTTATTGACTGATATGCCATGATATGTCCGAATCTATCATGATCGCCGGGCGAGGAGGTCAGTCAAGGACGAGCGGCCTCGGAAACCCGAGCACGGCCCCTCGACCCGCGTCGAGTGTCGGTGATCAACCGATTTAACCCGTGGCAATTGATGCGGCTTATTGGGATTTGAAGACAATGTCCGCTTTGAGGCTATTGGCCGTTATGTGAGCCAGAACGCGGACAGCCGGATCCTCGGCACACCGTGAGAGCCACACACCTTCTGTGCCGCCCTCGGGGCCGAGCAGGCGTTGCGGCTACCGCCACGCGACACTGAGCCCGGCCTGCGGCTTGTGCGCGTAGATGCATGCGCGTCCAGCCACTCCAGCACGTCGGCCGTGGGAATGCCCGTCCACCGCCATGAGCACGACCTGCTCGGCTTCCCGCTCTGTCGGGCGCGCGGTTACCACTCGCCCAGCCCCCTGGCTGTCGAGGCGCGAGCCTGACGGTGGACCCCTCACCCGATCAGCCGCCCCGCCGATTACCGCGCGGCGATCGCCTCACGCCGGCGCGCCTGGCTGGTCCGCCGGGTGTCGCACGCGACCTGATCGGTCTCTTAGGCGGTCAAGCCTCGCAACGGGAGCATCCGGGCCGGGGTCGGCGGCTCGTCGCCACTCTTCAACACCGCAACGGTCACCGTCGCCGGCCCTCGCGCGCACCTCAGTGCCGCCCCAGCCTTCCGGCCAGGCGGTCTTCCCTACGTCACGGTGTGCGGGGGCGAACGTCCTGGGGGCGTCGTCGTACGGACCGACGTGGCAAAGGGGGTCAGGCGGACTTGCGGGCCTTGCGCTTCGGCGGGGCCTTCTCCTCTTCCTTGGCCTCCTCGGCCCCCTTCGCCGCCTTGGCGGACTTGCCGCCCGCCGCCTTCTTCGGTTTGGCCGGTTCCCCGGTCCGCTCCCGTTTCGCGGCTTCGACGCTGGCGCGCAGGGCGGCCATGAGGTCCACCGCCGGCCCCGCCTCTTCCTCCTCCGGCGCCGCGACGACCTCCTTGCCCGCCACCTTCGCCTCGATCACCTGCTGCAACGCCTCGCGGTAGGTGTCGTGGTACTCGCTCGGATCGAAGTCCGACTCCATGGTGGTGATCAGGGACTCGGCCATCTTGAGCTCCTGCGCCCGGACCTCGATGTCCTCCTCCAGGAACTCGAAGTCGGGGGCGCGGATCTCGTCCGGCCACAACATGGTCTCCAGGACGAACACGCCGTCCCGCACGCGCAGGGTGGCCAGCGACTCCCGCTGCCGCAGCGCCACCTTGACCACGGCCACCTGTCCCGAGCTCTCCAGGGCGTCGCGCAGCAGCACGTACGGCTTCGCGCCCTGCGCGTCGGGCTCCAGGTAGTACGACTTGGCGAAGTAAATGGGGTCGATCTGCTCAGCGGGGGTGAACTGGAGGACGTCGATCCTGCGCGACGTGCTCAGCGGCAGGTCCTCGAAGTCCTCGTCGGTGAGCACCACCATCTCGCCCGTGGCCAGTTCGTACCCTTTGGCGATGTCCGCGTACGGGACCTCCTCGCCGTCGACCGTGCACACGCGCTTGTAGCGGATCCTGCCGCCGTCGTCCCGGTGGACCTGGTGGAAGCTGACGTCTTTCTGCTCGGTCGCCGAGTAGAGCTTCACGGGGATGGTGACCAGCCCGAAGGAGATCGCACCTTTCCAGATGCTGCGCATGGGCACTCCTCAGCAGTAGCGGGCTCACCATATGGGCACATACCCGTCATGGGGCAACCAATGCCATACCCGATTGAACCAATGCTGGCCGTACCTGGGGAACTACCCTCCGATCGCGACCGGTACGGCCTGGAGGTCAAGTGGGACGGCATCCGCGCGCTCGTGCACCTCGACGGCGTCCTGAGAGTGACGGGACGGCATGGCGTGGAGTACACCCGGCGATACCCGGAAATTTCAGGGTTCGGGGTCAAGAACGCCGTGCTCGACGGCGAGGTCGTGGCGCTGGACCGGCGCGGCAGGCCCAGTTTCGTCCGGCTCCAGCACCGCATGCACCTGACCGACCCGGAACCGGCCGTGCTGGAGCTCTATCCCGTCACGTACATGCCCTTCGACCTGCTCTGCCTGGACGGCAGGCCGCTGTTCGACCTGGCCTACCGCGACCGCCGCGCGCTCCTCGACGAGCTGGACGTCGGCGCGCCCCCGTACTTCCCCGGGGACAGCGACCTGCTGGCCGCCACGCGGGAGCAGGGCCTGGAGGGCGTGGTGGCCAAGCGGCTCGACTCCCCCTACCGGCCGGGCGTGCGCTCGCCGTGGTGGATCAAGGTCAAGCACCTCAGCACCCGGGACGTCGTGATCGGCGGCTGGAAACCCGGCAAGGGCCGCAGAGCGGGCGGGATCGGCTCGCTCGTCATGGGCGTCTTCACCGGTGAAGGGCTGACGTACGTCGGCCACGTGGGAACCGGGTTCACCGACGCCATCCTGGACGACCTCCACCAGGAGCTCCAGCCTCTGGAGATCCCGCGCAGCCCGTTCACGAACGCGGTCCCGTGGAGAAATCGGTGGGTTAGGCCCGATCTCGTCGGGGAGGTGGGCTACACGATGTGGACCGACGAGCTGCGGCTGAGACATCCGGTGTGGCGCGGGCTGCGCGCCGACAAGCTCCCCGCGGAGGTGAGGCTGTGAAGAAGGTGCCGGTCAGGGTCGACGGGCGCGAGCTGACGCTGAGCAACCTGGACAAGGTGCTCTACCCGGAGATCGGCTTCACCAAGGCCGAGGTCATCGACTACTACAGCCGCGTGGCCCCCGTCCTGCTGCCGCACCTCGCCGGCCGGCCCCTGACCGTCAAGCGGTATCCCAACGGCGTCACCGGCCAGTTCTTCTTCGAGAAGAACGCGCCCGAGCACACGCCCGACTGGGTCAGGAAGGTCAACCTGCCCGCCCCCGGCAGCACCAAGAACCGCGAGAGCATCGACTTCGCCGTCATCGAGGACCTGCCGACGCTCGCCTACTACGCCAACCTCGCCGCGCTGGAGCTGCACGTGCCTCAGTGGCGCGTGGACGACGACGGCGCGGCGCTGCCGCCCGACACGCTCGTGTTCGACCTGGACCCGGGCGCGCCGGCGACGATCGTGGAGTGCTGCCGGGTGGCGCTCACGCTGCGCGAGGTGCTGAAGGGCGAGGGGCTCGACGCCAGGCCCAAGACCAGCGGCAACAAGGGCATGCAGCTCTACGCCGGCTGGGACTGCCGCGAGGAGCCCTCGGCGTACGCCAAGAGGCTGGCCCAGGTCCTGGAGAAGGAGCATCCGAAGGAGATCGTCAGCGTCATGGCCAAGAAGGCCAGGCCGGGCAAGGTGTTCATCGACTGGAGTCAGAACAATCCGGCCAAGACCACCGTGGCGCCGTACTCGCTGCGGGCCAGGGAGCGGCCGACGGTCTCGACGCCGCTGCTGTGGAAGGAGGTCGAGGACTGTGAACACCCCGATGACCTGGTGTTCACCGCGCCTGACGTACTCGCCAGAGTGGAGAAGCACGGCGACCTTTTCGGCCGGGCGTAGTCTGGACCCGTCCACACCAAGAGGGGGACCGAAGATGTCGGAAATGGACACCCGCGGGGACGAAAGTGTCTACGACGAGGAGGAGGAAGAGGAGTTGTCGCCGGAGACGCCCGAGGCCGACGCCGCCGAGCAGCATCGTGAGATCCGCGAGGAGACCGCCGGGGCGCGCCGGGAGCTTCCGCTCGACGCCGACCCCGCCGACGCGGCCGACCAGGACCGCGTCGTGGACTACGACGACGACGACTACCGCTGAGCACGGGCCGCCCGCCAGACCGAGCGCGTATGACGATGACCGCCGAGGTGTCGGCTGCCCGCACGTAGGATGTCGGCACAGTTCGCTGAGAGACCAATGGAGACCCGCGTGACCGCAACCCCGGACGCGAAGCCCCGGGGCACCCGGCTGCCCCGACTGGCCCGACGCCGGCAACTGCTGAGCGCCGCGCAGGAAGTGTTCGTGGAGAACGGCTACCACGCGGCCGCCATGGACGAGATCGCCGATCGGGCCGGGGTCAGCAAGCCGGTGCTCTACCAGCACTTCCCCGGCAAGCTGGAGCTCTACCTCGCGCTGCTCGACCTGCACGTCGACGACATGGTCAACCGCTGCCGCGAGGCCCTGGCCTCCACCCACGAGAACAAGCTGCGGGTGCAGGCCACGTTCAGCGCGTTCTTCGACTTCGTCTCCACGCAGGGGGAGGCGTTCCGGCTGGTCTTCGAGTCCGACCTGCGCAACGTCGCGCCCGTGCGCCAGCGGGTGGAGCGGTCCCTGCAGGAGTGCGCCGAGATGGTCAGCGCGGTCATCCAGGAGGACACCGGCTGCACCAGCGACGAGGCCCACCTGCTCGGCGTCGGCCTGGTCGGCATGGCCGAGGTGAGCGCCCGCTACTGGGTCACCGCGCAGGGCTCGATCCCCAAGGACGCGGCCGAGCAGCTCATGGCGCGGCTGGCCTGGCGCGGGATCAGCGGTTTTCCGCGTACGGCATAACCCGTTCGCTGGGCGCGATCATTCACCGCCTCCGGGCCCGCGAACGGCGACGATGGGATCGAGCGCTAACCCAGTCGACTAGGGAGCCACGATGGAAATCAAGATCGGCGTACGCTCGGTACACCGCGAACTCGTTGTCGAGACCGACCTCTCCGCCGAGCAGGTGGAAGAGGAGATCAGGAACGCGCTGTCGGTAGATCGCGGCGTCTTCGCCATCACCGACGTCAAGGGCCGGCGCGTGGTCGTGCCGGTGGCCTCGCTCGGTTTCGTCGAGATCGGTGAGGACGAAGCAAGGCCGGTCGGCTTCGGCGGCACCCTCTAACCACCCCAGAGGCCCACGACGAGGGTACGGCCGTGATCAGCCGTACCCTCACAGCCACACCCGCCGCGCCTCACCAGCCACACGCGCCACACAGGGCTAACCAGCCGTACAGGGCTAACCAGCCGTACAGGCCTAACCAGCCGTACAGGCCGCGCACCGGCATCACGGGCCGGGCCGCACCGGCATCAGGGGTCGCATGCCTCGCCGTCGCCCGGTCGTCCGAGGCGGCAGCCCCGGACGTGAGGGCGGCGCCGCTCGGCGTGATCCCGGCTCTGGTCGCTCGTCGGGCATCCCGCGCTTCCCCTCCGCAGCACGACGCGCGAAGTCCAGCGATTCGGCCCACATCTCGTCAAGGAACTGCCGTAGCGGCGCGAGGCCCTCATGTCTGGGACGGTACATCCCCTTTCGTCCCCTCGCACCGCCAAAAGACCGGACCGGTCTCCTTCAGCACCCGGCAAGATGCGGCCGAGCCCGCGGGCCAGGCCATCCACGGTCGTCCCGCCCACCGGCCGGCGCTAGATGCCGAGGGCTGCCATCCGCTTGTTGTGCGCCTCCGTCAGCGTCGCGAAAAGGCGTGAGATGTCGGGCGTCTCGCCGCCCGCCGCCCTGGCCGACTCCACCAGCAGCAACGCCAGCTCCGGCCGAGCCGTCGCCACCTGCTGCCCCTGGCTGAGCGCCTCGCCGACGAGCCGCCGGGCCCACAGCGCCAGCCGCCCGCCCGCCGTCGGATCGGCCTCGATCCCGGCCCTGACCCGCTCGACGGCGAACTGCGAGCGCGCCTCGTCCACCAGCACCTCGTCCACCAGCTTGACGATCGACGGCTCCAGGTGCCGGGCGGCCTCCCGGTAGAAGTCGAGCGCGATCCCGTCGCCCACGTACGTCTTGACCAGGGCCTGCAGCCAGTCGGCCGGCCGGGTCTGGGCGTGCCAGGCGTCGAGGGCCGTCACGAACGGCGCCATCGCCTCCTCCGGATCGGCCCCCAGCTCGGCCAGGCGGTCGCGCAGCAGGCGGAAGTGGGCGTACTCGGCCACGGCCAGCTCGCTGAGCGCGGCGCGGTCGGCGAGCGAGGGCGCCAGGGTGGCGGCGTCCTCGGTCATCCGGGCGTAGGCGCTGAGCTCGGCGTAAGCTAGAACCCCGAGCAGGTCGACGACTCCAGGAGACTCCTTCATGGAGGCAGCGTACTTCCCGAAATATGCGGGAACATAAGCGAGCTCGGCCAGCGTTGTGGTATCGAGTACACTGCTCTGTGAAAGTGCGACCGCACTGTGTTAGTTCGGGGGATTCCCCCGATAACCCCCGATTCCCCGGGTGCGCGGTCGCTGATGACGCGAGAGGGCTGGCTCTACCGCGAGGACCCACGTAACGGGGGCTGTTTTCCGCCCGTCGGTCCCGGCAGGCCCGCCTTCATTTGAGACTGAGGCAGGCCACGCTGACGACTTTCCGAGACCTCGGAGTCACACCAGAGATCGCCGATGCCCTCGAGACCGAGGGTATCGTCACACCGTTCCCCATCCAGGAGATGGCGCTCCCGCTCGCCCTGAGCGGCCAGGACCTCATCGGCCAGGCGCGCACGGGCACGGGCAAGACCTACGCGTTCGGCATCGCGATGCTCCAGAGCATCGGCAAGCCGCGCAAGAACCGCAAGAAGCCCCGCGGGCTGGTCGTCGTGCCGACCCGCGAGCTGGCCGTCCAGGTCAGTGAGGACCTGGTCACCGCGGCCGGCAAGCTCGGCTCCCGAGTCCTGACCGTCTACGGCGGCCGGGCGTACGAGCCGCAGATCGAGGCGCTCAAGGCCGGGGTCGACGTCATCGTCGGCACCCCGGGCCGTCTGCTCGACCTGGTCAAGCAGAAGCACCTCGACCTGAGCCAGGTCACCTCCCTCGTGCTCGACGAGGCCGACCGGATGATGGACCTGGGCTTCCTGCCCGACATCGAGCGGATCTTCAAGCTGATCCCCGCGGAGCGGCAGACGATGCTGTTCTCGGCCACCATGCCGGGCGAGATCGTCACGCTGTCCCGCAAATACCTCAACCGTCCCACCCACGTGCGCGCGGAGATGGAGAGCGGCGAGGGCGAGACCACCCCGCAGGTGCGGCAGATCGTCTGGCGCGCCCACCGGATGGACAAGATCGAGATCGTCGCCCGGCTGCTCCAGGCCGAGGGCCGCGGGCTCACCATGGTCTTCTGCGAGACCAAGCGGGCCTGCGACATGGTCTCCGAACAGCTCGACACGCGTGGTTTCGCGGTCGCGGCCGTCCACGGCGACCTCGGCCAGGGCCAGCGCGAGCAGGCGCTGCGCGCCTTCCGCAACGGCAAGATCGACGTGCTGGTGGCCACCGACGTGGCGGCCCGCGGCATCGACATCGACGACGTCACCCACGTGGTCAACTACGACTGCCCCACGGACGACAAGACGTACGTGCACCGCATCGGCCGTACCGGCCGGGCCGGGCGCACGGGCATCTCGGTCACCTTCGTGGAGTGGGAGGAGCTGACCCGCTGGAAGATGATCAACCAGATGCTCGGGCTCGACTTCGCCGAGCCGGAGGAGACCTACTCCACCTCGCCGCACGTCTACACCGAGCTGAACATCCCCCCGGGCACCAAGGGCGTCCTGCCGCACGCGAGCCGTTCGCGCGCCGGGCTGTCGGCGGAGCGCATCGAGGACCTCGGTGAGACCGGCCGCACCCGCACCCGCGGCGGCAACCGCCGGCGCGAGGAGCGCGAAGAGCGCGAGCGCCCGCCGCGCGCCCAGCGCCAGCGTCGCCGCACCCGCGGCGGCAGGGAACTGGCCGAAACCGCACCCGCCGAGACGCCGGAGGTCGAGATCGTGGCCACCAAGACGGAGGAGACTCCCGCCATCTTCACGCCCGACGAGGTCCAGACGGCGGCCGCCGAGCCGAAGCGCACGCGCGTCCGCAGCAGGGGGGCCGCGTCGTCGGCCATCGAGCAGGCGCTGACCGAGGCACCGGAGACCCCGGTGAAGCGGACCCGCACCCGCAAGGCCGCCGACCAGCCCCAGGCCGCCGACCCGCGGCCGCGCGAGGAGGCCGAGGAGGCCGCCGAGGCGCCCGCGCGCAGCCGGGCGGCCGAGGCGGCTCCGGTGGAGCCGGTCCGGAGCCGGGCGGCCGAGGCCGCGCCCGAGCCGGTCGTGGCGTCCGTGCCGGAGCCGAGCTTCCTGGCCACGCCTCCGCCGCCGGTCCGCAAGGAGCCGGAGCGCATCATCCCGCCGAGCCCGTTCGCGGTGATCTTCCAGTCGCCCGACCTGGCCACGGACGACGATGACATCGCGCCGTCCGCGGCGACCGAGCGCAAGCAGCAGCGCCGCCAGTCCCGTGGCGGTGGCGGCGGCGGCAACCGCCGCCGCGCGGGCTAGCGACAACGGAACAAGGCGCGCATCCCGTTCGCGGGGTGCGCGCCTTTTTCGTCCGTAGCGGCGCCGAGGCCGGGAGGGAGCCGTACGCGCCCCTCACGGCCTCACGGACGCACCGCCCGCCATATGCGCCCTCCACGCATCGCAGGGCCCGAGAGGCCGCCTCAGAGCCCGCCACGCCCGACTGGGGACGAGGACGTCGCCCGCCCACCTCCGGAGCGTGAAAGCCGCAAAGCTCACAAGTCGCCACAACTCGCACCAGCGTCGAAGCTTTGCCGGTGTCGAGGCGCTGACCTCTGGGTATTGTTGCCCCACGTGAGTACGCCGCGATTCCTCGACCTGCCACCCGGTGTGACGCCGCAGAAGCTCGAAACGCCCCATGGCGCGTTCGCGGCTCTGGAGGCGCTTCCGGTCAGCGGCGTGGTCGAGCGCTGGCCCGCCCTCCTGGTCCCCGGCCTGACCGGCAGCAAGGAAGACTTCATCGCGGTCCTGATGACCCTGGCCCAGTCCGGCCGCCGGGTGGTGGCCGTCGACCTGCGCGGCCAGTACGAGACCCCGGGCCCCGACGACCCCGCCGCCTACACCTGCGCCGCCCTCGGGGCCGACGTCGACCTGCTGGCCCAGGCCATCGGCGGGGGCGACCCCGTCCACCTGGTGGGCCACTCCTTCGGCGGCCTGGTCGGGCGGGAGGCCGTGATCGACGGGCGCACCCGGTTCGCCTCGTTCACGCTGATGAGCTCGGGCCCGGCGGCCATCGAGGGCAGGCGGGCGCGCAACGGCCGGGAGATCATGGACGAGATCCCGGCCCTGGGGCTCGAACACCTCTGGCACCACCGGATGGAGCCCGAGGCGCTGGCCGCCGACGTCTCCGACGAGATCCTGGCGTTCCTGCGCAAGCGGCTGCTGACCAACTCCCCCACCGGCCTGGCCCGCATGGCCGAGCAGGTCCTGCACGCCCACGACCGCACCGACGAGCTGCGCCAGATCGAGATCCCCACCCTGGTCCTCTACGGCGAGCACGACGACGGCTGGTCGCCCGAGACCCAGTCAGAGACGGCCGCCCGGCTCGGCGCCGACTGCGTGGTCGTGCCCGGCGCGGTCCACTCCCCCGCCGTCGAGGCGCCGGAGACGACGGCCGCCGCGCTGGTCAGGTTCTGGAACGCGGCCGAGAAGCACTATTTGGACACAAGGTCCAACACCATGTAATCCTTTACTTACTATGACGGACGAACTCGTCGTCCAGGCGCCGCGGAGCGTGACCTGGCAGGTGCACCTCGACCGTTCGATGTGGGTGGGCGGCGTCCGCGGCCTGATGTTGCAGGCGCTGCACCCGCTGGCCATGCTCGGCGTCTGGCAGAACTCCACCTTCCAGGACGACCCCTTCGGCCGCCTGCGCCGCACCGCCGACTTCGTGGGCCGGGTGACGTTCGGCAGCCCGGCGGAGGCCGACGAGATCGGCAGGCGGGTGCGCGGCATCCACAAGGCGCTGCGCATCACCGATCCGCGCACCGGGCGCACCCACCGGGTGGACGACCCGGAGCTGCTGCTGTGGGTCCACTGCGCGGAGGTGTCGTCGTACCTGGAGGTGGCCAGGCGCGGCGGGCTCGGGCTGAGCGAGCGGCAGGCCGACCGTTACCTGCGCGAGCAGCGCAGGAGCGCCTCCTACGTCGGGCTGCACCCTGAAGACGTGCCGGGCTCGTGCGCCGAGATGGACGCCTACTTCAAGCAGGCCCGGCCCGCCCTGCGGGTGACCGAGGAGGCGGCGGCGGCCGTGCGGTTCCTGCTGTGGCCCCGGCTGCCGCGCGGGCTGCGCATGCTGTCGCCGGGCAAACCGGCCTACTTCCCCTTCGGCGCGCTCTGCTACTACACGCTCCCGGAGTGGGCCCGCCGCATGTACGGCGTGCTGCCCGAGGTGCCCCCCGCGGCGGTCACCGCGGCGCTGAGGGCGTTCCGGCTGGGCATGAACGCGCTGCCGGAGCCGGTGCACGACCGGGCGTTCATGCCCTCGACGCGGGCGATGCTGGCGGGCGCGCGGGCCCGGCTCGGCGCGGCCGGCTACGACGTGAGCAAGGGGCTCAAGGGCCTGACCGACCCCCGTCGCTGGCCGGCGGCGCGGGCCGCCTGACCATTCCGCCGGGGATCAGTCGGCCAGGCCGTCCCAGGGGTTGCGGTCGGAGCCGGCGGCCTGGCCCTCCGGGCAGTGGCGGCGGAAGTCGCACCACGAGCAGAGCGGGCCGGGGCTTGCGGCGAACACCGCATCGAGCTCGGCGGGAACCTGGGCCGGGCCGACGACGGGACGCTCGCCCGCTCCCCGGCCCTGCGCCGAGGCCGGGCGCTTGGTCGAGGTGGGGGCGCCCATCACGGCGCGGTAGCGGTCGTCGGCGGTGGCGGCCTCGACGGCGATCTCCTCGGCGCGGCGCAGGTGCCGGCCCAGCGACTCGTCGGTGTGGCGCCACTCGACGATCTCGCCGGTGGGCAGGTGGTGCAGCTCGACCGCCCGGCACGGGGTGCGCATCATCGTGGAGGCCGCGATGGCGTACGTGGCCAGGGCCAGGGACGAGCGGGCGTCGTCCTGGGTCAGCGGGCGGCGGCCGGTCTTGTAGTCGACCACGACCAGCTCGTCGCCGCGCCGGTCGAGCCGGTCGATGCGCCCGGACAGCGCGACCACCTTGGTACGCGTGGCGACCGTGCGCTCGACGCCGACCGGATCGTCCGCGGGATCTAAGGTCGTGACATATCCGGACACGAGGTCGCGGGCCCGGCCCAGCCACTCGGCCGACTGCTCGGCGTCCCTGAACCCCTCGGTGATCCACCCGTTCGTGAGCAGGACGGCGGCCGTCAGCGGCGTGCGCCGCTCGTACGGCTCGCGCCACCAGGCCGCCAGCGCGTTGTGCACGCTGGCCCCGACGCTGTTGTGCGCCCAGGCGGGCCCCTTGGAGGGCTGCGGCCGGTCCAGGTAGGTGAACCGGTAGCGGCGGCGGCAGTCGAGCCAGGTGTTCAACCGCGACGGCGTGCACGCGTAGAGCCGCCGCGGCATCCCGTCCAGCGGAAGCTGGTCGTACACCTACTCGTCGCCGGGGCCGAGCTTGATGCCGGAGACCCTGGTGCCGTCGGTCAGCGGGCCCTCGTCGTCGCGCGCGGCGGCCGGGTCGCGGGTCAGCGAGCCCGACACCCAGTCGTCGAAGTGCGGCTCCAGGTCGCCGACGGTGACCTCGTCACCGTGGTTGGCCAGCACCCGCGTGTCGGCCGGCAGCGTGAACAGCCGGCCGCCGATCGAGGTGAGCTGGTCGGCCAGCGCCGGGTACTCGCCGCCGAGCTTGCCCGGCCCGTCGGCCTGCAGGGCCTTGCCGGTGAAGACGGCGCCCAGCGCCTCGCAGTAGAGCGAGATCCCGCCGGGCGTGACGCCGGGCGTCTCCATGACGTCGAGCTGGACGTCGGCGACGCCGAAGACGCCGTCGTCCTCCATGTCGATGTCGGGCCAGGTCTCCCGCCAGGTCTCCCGCCACAGCGGCTTGTCCTTGGGGTGCAGGGCGACGACCGCCTCGTCTCTGCTGGCCACCTCGATGGCCGCGCCGACGTGGTCGGGCAGGCCCGCGGTGCAGATGACGGCCAGCACCTCACGCTCGCCCACCTGCTCGAGGATCTTCTCGGCGTCACGCGCCGCGTCGATGACGATGACTTCGTCGTCGTCACCGATGATCCAGGTGTTGTTCTCGACCTTGTGCTCGGTGCCGTCGATGTCGACGACGCCCTCGGTCACCACTCGCTCGATACGCGCTGTCACGCTTCCGAACTTTAGCCCGTCTGCATGAGAGCGCGAATCGCGTTGATGATGAGTTGCACGGCGAGCGCCGAGAGCAGCAGGCCGGCGATCCTGGTGACCAGCTCCACGCCGTTCTCCTTGATGACGCGGATGATGCTGACCGAGAAGCGCATGAACAGCCACAGCAGGATGTGCACGGCGGCGATGGCCAGCATCAGCGCGGCCAGCCCGTCGGCGCGCCCCTCGGCCTGCTGGGCGAAGACGATGGTCGCCACGATCGCGCCGGGCCCGGCCAGCAGCGGCGTGCCGAGCGGCACCAGGGCGACGTTGACGTTCGAGCGCACGGTGTCGGTGCGCGGCTCGGCCGTGCCGCGCAGCAGCTCCAGGGCCACCAGCAGGAGCAGCAGGCCGCCGGCGATCTGCATGGCCGGCACCTCGACGTGCAGGTACGACAGGATGGCCCGCCCGAACACCGCGAACACCACCACCAGGCAGAACGCCGTCACCGCGGCCTGCCAGGCGATGCGCCTGCGCTCGGCCGGGGTGCGGCCGAAGGTGTAGGCGAGGAAGAGCGGGATGACTCCCGGCGGGTCCATGATCACGAACATCGTCACGAACGCCTCGACGAAGAACCTGACCCCGGACACCGCTCCCCCAACCGGCCGCCCGGGGGAGGCGATCCTGTGCTCAGCCCCGCGCCCGATCCCGCGGGCGCGCGATTACCGGCCCTCAGTCTTCCAGCAGCGGCGAGAACCCGCCGAACGGCACCTCGAACTCGCGGTCGCGGGCGTCCTGGAGGGACAGCTCGGCCAGCGCGATCATGCAGCCGGCCTCGGCGGGCCAGGCGATGGTCCACAGCCAGTTGCCGAGCGCCTCGCCGGCGTAGACGGCCCGGTCGTCGATGCCGGCCAGGCACCACATGGCCGTGGGATGCCCCAGCACCTCGATCTTCGCGTTGGGCGGCCCGGAGTCGAACCCCTCGCCGGGGTCGGGCCCGTCGAGCCCCGCGAACGTCGCGCCGAGCCCGACGCCCGGCTCCTCGGCGATGACCAGCAGGTCGGCCGGCCCTTCGATCGGCGAGGGCCCGCTGAGCGCGACCACGCTGGCCCGCGAGCCGGTACGTTCGTCGCCGACCTCGCCGAACCCGGTGACCGTCCAGCCGGGCGGCAATGGCCAGGGCAGCCACACGGGCACCACCGAGCGTTTCCGCATGGCCTCCAGCGATTCGCCCGTGGGCGGTCGCGGAGGCTGGTACGGCAGGACGTCGCCGTGCGTGTCGCAATGGAACGCACTGGACGGGGTGCTCGACCCGTGAAGCGGGCCGAAGCACCTTGGGCAGGTAGGAGCCGCTCTCACAGCTACCCACGGTGCTTCCTCCGGCACGGTCGCGTCAAGACCGGGACCCGTTATCCCGTCGTAATCTTGGTCATGTGCGCGTAAATTGTGTCGGCGCGATCATTTTCGACGCCTCTGACCGGCTTCTTCTCATCCGGCGCGGCCGCCCGCCGGGCCTGGGCCTGTGGTCGCTGCCGGGCGGCCGGCTGGAGCCCGGCGAGACCGACGCGGACGGCGTCCGCCGCGAGGTCATGGAGGAGACCGGGCTGAGCGTCGAGGTGGGCCGCCTGGCCGGCACGGTGGAGCGTCCCGGGCCGGGCGGCGTCACGTACGTGATCCGCGACTACCTGGCGACCTGCGCCGGCGGCGTGCCCGTGGCCGGTGACGACGCCGCCGACGTGCGCTGGTGCGGCCCCGGCGAGCTGGCGCTGCTGCCGCTCACCGAGGGGCTGCTCGGCTGCCTGGCCGAGTGGGGCGTGCTCACCGGCTGGCGGTGAGGCTGGAGGTCCACAGGATCAGATGGTCGGTGTCGTACGTCGTGGACCTGCCGAGCGCCACCACCTCCGTGCCGCTGATCGCCACGGCCGTCAGGGCCTGCATGCCGAGGCCGGAGAGCCGGTCCTTGGTCAGGGCCATGCGGTTCCACGACAGGCCGTCCTGGGAGACCCAGGCCGCGCTGTCGCCCTCGCCGGGGACGCCGTGCCAGCCGACCGCCACCAGGCCCTGGTCGCCGGCGGCCAGGTCGTGCACGGCCGCCGCCTGGTCCGCGGGCAGCCAGGCCGTCGTCCAGCTCTCGCCGTCGTCGTCGGACACGGCGGAGAAGGCGCGGCGTGAGCCGTCCGTCACGGCCGTGCCGATGGCGACCAGCTTGTCGTGGTACGTCGTGACCTGCCGCAGGCCGGCCGACGTGGCGTCCGGCGGGGTGACCCGTTTGCGGGCGGTCCAGTTCACGCCGTCGTCGGAGAACCAGACCACGCTGTTCTCCCGGTCGCCGGTCCCCGACCCGCCGACCGCGACGTAGCCGCCCTGGGTCGCGATCACGTCGTGGACGCGCACGCCCGAGCCGCCCTGGGGCAGCTTCCTGGACCGGGTGTACTTGCGCAGGTCGGGCGTGAACCACATGGCGGCGGCCGCCGAGCCCGCCTGGTCGCGGGACTCGCCCGCCAGCACGTACCCCTTCTTGCCCGCCGCCACGGCGTGGGTGTCCAGGTAGGGCCGGTCGCGGTCGCGGGCCAGGTCGCCCGAGACGGGCACGCGCCGCCAGTTCTCGCCGTCGTCGGAGGTGACGAGCAGGGGGTCGGTGACGGCCAGGTTCGTCTGGGTGCTGCCGGCCGCCAGCCAGCCGCGCCCGCCGTGGGCGACGTCCTCCAGGATCTGCCTGCCGGGGCCGCCGAGGCTCATCGACTTCCAGCGCTGCCAGTTGCTGATCGTCCACAGGCCGGCGTCGCCGGAGGCCGCGCCGACCGCGACGTACCGGCCGCCGGCGGCCGCCAAGCGGGTGGTCTCCCGCGAGACCCTGGTCAGGCCCTCGACCTGGCCGAGCGGGACGCGGGACGCGGCACCGCGCGGCGGCGCGGCCATCAGCACGAGCTGGTTGTCGACGTCGGAGGCGGCCTGGTCGCCGCCGGCGAACAGGGTGCCGCCGTCGGAGATCGTGAACCCGCGCAGCGTGGCGCCCGCCAGGTCGCCGAGGTCGGCCCGCTTGGCCCAGCCGCGCCCGTCGGCGCTGGTCAGGACCGCGTACTTGCCCAAGGTGGCCTGGCTGATCGCGGCCACGCCGGACCGGTAGGAGACCAGCGACTCCACCCCGGGGCTCTCGCCGCTCAGGCCGCCGATGGAACCGCACTGCGACCACTGGGCGCCGGTGGGCGAGCAGTAGACGCGCACGCCGCCGTCGACCGTGCGCTGCCTGGTCGGCACCAGGACGAACCGTTTGGGCAGCACGGCCACCGTGCCCGTACGCGGCTCGGCCTCGGGGAGCTGGAAGCCGGTCGCCTGCCAGGCGCGTCCGCCGTCGGACGAGCGCAGCACCCGCGAGCCGGTCCCCTCGATGGGACGGCCGACGGCCACGACCGTGTCGCCCTGGGCGACGACCGCCCTGATCTCCTGGACGTCCAGGCCCCTGGTCTCCACGCGCTCCCAGGCCCGGCCGTCGGACGAGCGCCAGGCCGCCGGGCCGGGACCGCCCTCCCCCGGCGTGGCGCCGACGGCGACGAAGCCGGAGGCCGTCCTGGCGATGTCGTAGATCTGGTCGCCGGGCCGGAACGCGGCCATGCCGGTCGCGTTGACCGTCGTCCAGCTGAAGCCGTCGACGCTGGTCCACAGGCCGCGCTCGCCGGACGGGCCGTCGCCGCCGCTGGCCAGCCAGCGGCCGTCGCCGCCGACCACGCGCTGGACGATGGGCGTGGAGGCGCCGCTCACCTGGCCGAGCTGCCAGTGCTTGCCGGCGTCGGGCGAGAACAGGAACAGCGGGCGCGGGGTCGGGCTGGTGGTGTCGCTGCCCACCGCGACCACCGCGCGGCCGACGGAGACGATGTCGTTGAGCTTCTGGTTGGTGCCGACGCCGGCGGCCGGGACGGTGAAGAGGTCGTCGCCCGAGCGGCCCGTGCCGGCCTCCAGGCGCAGTCCGGTGGCGTCGGTGTCGCTCCAGCGCCATACGAGCACCCCCGCGGCCACCAGGAGCGCCAGGGCCATGGTGAGGACGACGGGGGCGGCCCTGCTGCCCCGGTGCACGGGGCTGGACCTGCGGACGGCGGCCGGGGCCGGGCCTCTGTGGTGCCTGCCGCCGGCGCCGCCGGGGCGCGGCGGGCCGGTGGCGACCAGCAGGTCCGGTCTCGTGGGACGCCCGCCGGGCGGCCGGCCGACCCGCCTGACCTCGGCGTCCTCCTCACCGGCCGCCGCCGGCCCGGCGTCCCGCACCTCGAGGTCACGGGCTTCGGGGTCACGGGCTTCGGGGACGGAGGACTCCGGATCACGGGACTCGGGGTCGTGCGGTCCGGTGGCCTGGGGGCCGGGGGCTTCGGACCGCGGGGGCGGGGGCTGGGTGGTGGCGGGGTCGTGGGCCTCGTCGGCGGGGAGCGGCAGGTGGTAGGGCGGCTCGCGGTAGGGGCCTGCGGGGGCCGTGCCCTCCTGGGGGCCGTCTGTGGCCGGGGCCGGGGGCCCTGACGGGGGCTCGGAGGGAGGTTCAGTGGGCGGGGGCGCGGCGGGCGGTTCCTGGCGGGGCGGGCCGCCGGCGACGAGCTTGTCCGGGCGGTTGACGATGCGCCGGGGACGGCGGCGCGGCTCCACCTCGGGCTCGGCCGTCGGCGAGCTGTATGGTCTGCGCCCCTTGGGCGGCTCCTGCGGCGATTCCTCCGGGATCGGGGACGCGAACGGCGGCATGCCCCAAGGGGAGGTCAGGGGTAAGCCCCGAGCCCGGTCGTCGGTGGGCCCGGGCGGGGAGTGGCGGATCCTGGGCTCCCCGGAAGAGGACCCGGCCTGCCCGGAAGAGGACCCGGCCTGCTCGAAGGAGGTCCTGGGCTGCCCGGGAGAGGTTCCGGGCGGCTCCGGTGAGGGGGGTTCCGCGGCGTCCTCAGGACGCGGGTCGTCGTCGTCCGGCGGTCGCCGTGGCGGAACGCTGGGGCCGGAGGCCACGCGCCGCACCTCCTAGTCGAACTCGTCGTACAGGTGGAACCCGTCGAATCGGACCTGGTCAACCGGGTGCGCGGGGAAACGGTGAGCGGACGGGCCGTTTCTTACGGACCGTTCCACAAACCCCGTCCCACCTTATGCGCCTATTTTCTACCCCGTCCCACCAAAACGATCACCTCCGTGACACCCTCGCCTGTCCCACAGGAACCAGACCAGCATGCCTGAGCCGGATTGGCGAGACCTCTCTAGCGAGATTTCCCGCACCTCTCGCCTGATTTATCCGGAAACAGCACTAATTGCCCGCTTTTTGGATATATAGAACACACCAATCGCGTACACCCCGAGCTGCACCACCGTTCCCGACAACGCCTGCCACGGGATGGGCGTCTTGCCCTGATCCAGCGCGTCCTCCAGGCTGCCCGAGGCCGCGCTGAGCCCGAAGGCCAGCATGTTGTTCATCACGTGCAGCGCGATCGGCGCCTCCAGCCCACCGGTCCGTACGGCCAGCCAGCCCATCACCGCGCCGAAGGCGAACACGTCGAGCAGCCCCACCCACGAGTAGCCGTGCAGCGACGCGAACAGCAGGGACCCGATGAGGATCGCCCACACCGGATTGCGCACGTGCACGCCGACCGCCTGGACGAACCAGCCGCGGAAGATGTACTCCTCGGTCGCCGCCTGGAACGGCACCAGCAGCACGATCACCACGAGGGCGGGCAGGAACCGCCCCCAGCCGACCCAGCCGAACAGGTCGGAGTACCCCTCCCCCGACAACGACAGGGCCATGACCTGCGCGATCTGGCCCAGCACCAGCGCCAGCACGGCCAGGCCGAGGCAGCGCAGCAACCACGACCAGCGCAGCCGTCCGGCGACCGACGACAGCGTGCCGGGCCTGCGGCGCTGGACGAGCGCGGCGGTGCCGAAGACCAGCGGCAGCACGGCCGCGATCGACAGCAGCACCATCACCAGCCCGAACACCGGATCGCCGAAGATCTGCCCGGGGTCGGTCGGCGTGGGCAGGCCGAGGATCAGCTCGGCGGCCTTGCCCACGAGCAGCACGCCGGTGCCGACGACGAAGAACCCGACGCCGACGACGATCGTGCCCACGACGGCCCGCCACGGCTCGTTCGCCGCAGTACGGGCGAGATGGTCGTAACGCGCCCCCTGCGGCGTCGGCAGGAACCAGGACCGCTGCTGCGGCACGGGCGGCGGCCCATAAGGATAGACGGGCGGCCCAGGCGGCTGACTGCCATATGGCGGATTCGGTCCAGGGTTCTCCTGCATCCATACATTCTGTCTGCCGGGTGAGCATTAGTTCACAGACGACCCACCCCTTTGGGCGGATGCTCGGAGTCGTACGGCATTTTGCCCTTCCGAGTTTGGGAGCAGTCATGTCAAGGCTGGGACCTTTCATCACCCTGGCGGCGGGCGCGGTCCTGGCCGCGGGGCTGGGCGTCGCCAGCGTCACCGCGACCCCGGCGGCCGACCCCGCGCCCCCCACCCGCGCGGCGGCGGCGGGATCCCCCACCGAGGCCGCCCCAGCGCCGTCCCCGTCCGTGTCGCGATCCGTGTCGCCGCCCGTGTCGCCCGCGCCCACGGAGGCCGCGAAGATCCCCAAGGCCGACTACGGCGGGTACGTCAAGGGCAACGGCGGCCTGATAGCGATCTCCGTCCGCGACGGCAAGGCCGTCGGCTACTTCTGCGACGGCAGGTCCGAAGCCTGGTTCAAGGGCGGCGAGGCCGGCGGCAAGGCCGTGCTGAAGGGCCCGGGGACGGCCCGGCTGACCGCCACGCTCGGCGTGGGACGCGCCAGGGGCAGCCTGTCCGTCGGCGGCGGCAGGTGGACGTTCACCGCGCCCGCCGTGGTCCGGCCGTCCGGGCTGTACCGGGCGACCGCGCAGGTCAGGGGCGCGAGGTTGCGCGCGGGCTGGATCCGCGTCCCGCGCCCCGGCGGCGGCTACGACCAGGTCGGCGCCGCGTTCCTGGGCCAGACCCAGGTGGAGATCCCCCGGCTGGACGCCGGGCGGCCCACCACCCCCGTGACCGTCGCCGGCGCCACCGTCCTGCCGAAGGACGTGGACGGCTTCATCGAGGAGATGCAATGACCGCCGTCCACCGCCCCTCGCACCGGCCCTCGCACCGCACGGCCGCCGTGCTGCTGATCCCGCTGCTGGCCGGCGGCCTGGTGGCGCTGGGACTCGGCGTGTACGGCCGGGCGCACACGCCCACGGGGTTCGCGATCGGCCCTGCCGGGTTCTCCGGCGCGCTGCCGATGAAGGCGTGGCTGACGACCGGGGCGTTCGCGCTGGCGATCGTCCAGGTGGTCTCGGCGCTGTCGATGTGGGGAAGGCTGGGGATCGAGCTCCCGGACGCCGTCCACCGCTGGTCGGGGCGGCTGGCGTTCCTGCTCACGATCCCCGTCGCCTTCCACTGCCTGTACGCCCTGGGCCTGCAGTTCGACGTGCCGCGCGTGCTGGCCCACTCGCTGCTCGGCTGCTTCTTCTACGGCGTGTTCACGGCGAAGATGCTGGCACTGCCCAAGCGCGACGCGCCGGGCTGGACGCTGCCGGTGTTCGGCGGGCTGGCGTTCACGGCGCTGGTCGGGCTCTGGCTGACCTCGTCGTTGTGGTTCTTCACCGCGGTGGGCGTCAGGGTGTGAACGACTTCGTCCTGGACAGGCCGGCCGCCCGGCCCTTGGCGGCCACGACGAGCGCCATCTTGCGGGACGCCTCGTCGATCATCTCGTCGCCCAGCATGACCGCGCCGCGCCGCTCCACGGTGGTGTAGTGCTCGTACGCCTCCAGGATCAGCTCGGCGTGGTCGTAGTCGTCCTGGCTGGGCGAGAACACCTCGTTGGCCGCCTCCACCTGCAGGGGGTGCAGCACCCACTTGCCGTCGAAGCCGAGCGCGGCGGCCCGGCGGGCGATCCGGCGGTAGCCCTCGACGTCCTTGATCTGGAGGTAGGGGCCGTCGATCACCTGGAGGTCGTGCATCCTGGCGGCCATCAGCAGGCGCATGAGGATGTAGTGGTAGGCGTCGCCCTCCTCGTAGCCGGGCGGCTGCTCGCCGACCACGAGGGTGCGCATGTTGATCGAGGCCATGAAGTCGGCCGGCCCGAACACCAGGGCCTCCAGCCTCCTGGACGACCCGGCGATGGCGTCGGCGTTGACCAGGCCGCGGGCGTTCTCGATCTGGGCCTCGATGCCGATGCGGCCCACCTCGTAGCCCATCGACCGCTCGATCTGGGTCAGCAGGGTGTCGAGCCAGACGACCTCGGTCGGGTCCTGGACCTTGGGCAGGATCAGGCAGTCGAGGAACTCGCCGGCGCCCTCCACGACCTCGATCACGTCCCGGTACGTCCACATCGTGGTCAGGTCGTTGACCCTGACCGCGCGGGTCCTGCCGGTCCAGTCGCCCTCGCGCAGCGCGGTCACGACGTTCTTGCGGGCCTCGTCCTTGGCCAGCGGCGCGACGGAGTCCTCAAGGTCGAGGAAGACCTCGTCGGCGGGCAGGGTCTGGGCCTTCTCCAGGAAGCGGGGGTTGCTGCCCGGCACGGAGAGCACGGAACGACGTGAGCGCATGCGCCCACGCTAACGGCTGCGGGGCGGCCCGCGGCAGGCGTCCCCCGTCTATGGGCACGATCAGCTGTTCCAGTAGCGCTGCTCGCGCCACGGGTCGCCGTAGTTGTGGTACCCGGCCTGTTCCCAGAAGCCGGGCCGGTCGCGGTCGAGCAGGCGCAGGCCCTTGACCCATTTGGCGGACTTCCAGAGGTACAGGTGCGGCACCAGCAGCCGGGCCGGGCCGCCGTGCTCGGCGGGCAGCGGGTCGCCGTCGAAGGTGTGGACGATCCACGCCCTGCCGCCGCGCAGGTCGGCGAGCGGCAGGTTGGTCGTGTAGCCGCCGTGGCAGTACGCCTGCGCGAACTCCGCCTGCGTGTCCACGTCGTCGAGCAGGACGTCGATCGACACGCCCTGCCAGTCGGTGTCGAACTTCGTCCAGCCGGTGACGCAGTGGAGGTCGGTGTGCGGGGCGCTCTGGGGCAGGTCGAGCAGCTCGTCCCAGGTCCAGACGCGTTCCCGGCCGGCCTCGGTGACCAGGGTGAACGTCCAGTCGGCGGTGTCGACGCGGGGCGTCGGGCCCGCGGACAGGACGGGGAAGCCGGGCGTGAGGTACTGGCCGGGCGGCAGGCGGTCGTCGTGCCCGCCGCGACCCTTGAAGCCCTTCGAGACGACGGCCACGGTCAGCTCCCTCCCTGCACGGGCGTCTCCAGCAGGCCGAGCCCCGGCATCGCGGCCATCATCCGGCCCGGCGCCTCCACCAGGGTCATGAGCACGTTGTCGCAGTTCGGGCAGCGCAGCACGGTGCCGGGGGCGGGGCCGTACACGGTGGCCTCCCCCAGCGGGCCGTTCATGCCGCACTGCGCGCAGACGCCCTGGGCCGCCGTCATGTCCCGGCCGAAGAACTGGGCCAGCGGGCCGGCCGCGGCGTTGCCGTCCACGGGTTGTTGCATGGTGTCTCTCCTAGCCGTACCGCTCGGTGCGGATGTCGGTGGGCGGGTAGCCCAGGGCGGTGAGGATCGCGGCGACGTGCTCGACGAACGCGGTCGGGCCGCAGACGTAGGCCAGCGGCTCGTGGGCGGGCGGCCAGGCCAGCCGGACCAGTTGCGAGCGGTCCAGCCGGCCCACGGGCTCGGGCCAGTCGGTGGGGGCCGAGCGGGTGTAGACGAAGGTCACCTCGGCGCCGGCGGACTCCAGCTCGTCGCGGTAGATCACCTGGCCGGGGTCGCGCACGGAGTAGACGAGCCGCACCGGGGTGCCGTCGCCCAGCCGGGCGCGGTGGCGCAGCATCGAGCGCAGCGGCACGACGCCGGACCCGCCCGCGACCAGCAGCAGCGGCCGCCGCTCCGGCATGGGCTCCCACACGAAGTAGCCGCCGATCGGGCCGCGCACCTCCACCTGGTCGCCGGCCTCGGCCACCTCCACCAGGTACGGCGACACCTCGCCCCCCGCCACCCTGACCACCGTGATCGAGGGCCGCTCGCCGGGCGCGCTGGCCAGCGAGTACGCCCGGGTCGCCTGGTAGCCGTCGTCGGCGGTCAGCCGCACGTCCACGTGCTGGCCGGCGCGGTGTCCCGGCCAGCCCGGCACGTCGAGCAGCAGCGTGCGCGTCTGGTCGGTCTCCGGGACGACCTCGGCGATCGTGGCCGGCTGCCAGGTCAGTCGTCGTAGTACCGCTGTTCCCGCCATGGGTCCCCGAAGTTGTGATAGCCGGACCGCTCCCAGAAGCCCGGGCGGTCCTCGTCCATGAGCCACAGCTCGTGGATCCACTTGGCGCTCTTCCACAGGTAGTGGGCGGGCACCAGCATCCGCACCGGGCCGCCGTGCTCGGGCGGGATCGGCGCGCCCTCGTAGGCGTAGACCAGCCACGCCTTGCCGTCCACGATCTCCTCGACCGGCAGGTTGGTGGCGTAGCCGCCGTAGCTGACGGCCAGGGCGTACCCGGCCGCCCGGTCGGCGCCGGTCAGCAGCCGGTCGAGGGACACGCCCGTCCAGGTGGTGTCGAGCTTGCTCCAGTGGGTGACGCAGTGGATGTCCACGGTGATCTGCTCGGCGGGCAGCGACAGCAGGTCCGTCCACGTCCAGGTGGGCTCGCCCGCGCCGCCCCTGACGGTGAACGACCACCGCTCGGTCCGGATGTGCTGCGTCGCCCCCGCGGTGAGCACCGGGAAGCCCTCGGCCAGGTACTGCCCCGGCGGCACCCGCCCGGCCAGCTCCGGCCGCGGCCGCCGGAAGTGCTTTCCGGCGAAGCCGCGAGAGACGATCCCCATGAATGCGGTTCTCCCCGGCAAGGCGCCCGGCGGACACCAGAAAAGGGCAAAGTGTTCAGCCGGTGAATCCGTGGGCGCGCAGGCGGGCGATCAGGCCGTCGATGCCGCACGGCTGGTTCCAGCCGGTCGAGGCGAAGATCTCGTCCCTGCCGCCGACGGCCCGGCCGCCGGGGTCGTCGGCCACCTCGTGCAGGATCACGCCCTGCGGGGGCGTCGACCAGGCGACCTGGCGTCCCTCGACGACCTTGCCGGTCGCTCTGGCGCGGTTCATGAACAGCAGCACCCGGGTGCCCGGGGGGACCGCGCGGGCGAAGTCGGCCACGCTGTGGACCGGCGTGCCGGCGTCGTCCACCGCCGCCCCCTGGTAGAAGGCGAGGTCCGCGACGTCCGCGGCGGCGCCCTTGAGCCGCTCGCCGACCCGGGTGCGCATGAGGACGTAATGGGTGCGGTCCCCCGGGATGCCCTCCTCGACCACGGGCCCGGCGCCCCAGCCCGTCACGTGGCCGGTGACGACGGTCTCCACCTTCCCGGCGAGCGCCTCCGGCGTCGGGCGCGCCGGGTAGTCGTACACGACCTGTCGCAGGGCGCGCGGGTCCAGCGGGCCCGTACGGGCGGAGGCCCGGCACGCGGACGGCGGCTCCGGAGCGGCGGCGCCGCAGCCCGCGACGAGGACGAGCACGAGGATGAACGACCGCATACCGGTGAAACGCGCGCAAGCCCCAAGCGGTTCGGGGGTTTCCGGGGGTTACAGTCTGATCGTGAGCGACGACATCGCGGCCATCGAGGAGGGCGCCAAGAAGTCCGGCATCCTCTGGCTCGCCCTCGACCGCCCGCGCCTGGCCTGGCACGCCTGGCACGACGGCGCCATCTACCTCGTGACCGGCGGCGGCGAGCAGGACCTGCCGGGGCTCGGGGCGCTCGACCGGGTGCGCGTGACGCTGCGCAGCAAGGACAACGGCGCGCGGCTGGTGGAGTTCGACGCGGCGGTCTCGGTCGTCGACCAGGCCGCGGCGGCCGACGCCGTGGCGGTGCTGGCCAAGGAGCGGCTCAACGCCCCCGACAGCGAGCACCTGACCGAGCGCTGGGCCCGCGACTCGACCGTCCTGCGCCTGACACCGCAACGCTGACCCCGGCCGCGCCCGGCCCGTGTGCCGAGCTGTGCCGGGTCCTGTACCGGGCCCTGTGCCGGGCTCACACCTGGGCGGTGATCTCGGCCGGGCGGTCCGGGGCGGGGGCGGGGGCGCCGCCCGAGGTGGCGGTCTGGGCGAGCAGCGCGCCGCCGAGCACGATCATCCCGCCGACGATCTGGAACACCCCCAGCGTCTCGCCGACCAGCGCCCACGCGACCACCGCGCCGCCGATGACCTCCAGCGAGGCGACCGTCGCCCCCACCGCCGCCGACAGCCGCCGCACCATGTTCATGCTGAGGATGTACGCCAGCGCGGTCGCCACCAGCACCAGCCACAGGTACGCCCCCAGCACCGGCAGCGTCGTGCCGCCCTGCGGGGCGACGGAGGTCGTGAAGGCCTCCCAGGGGATGTCCCAGGGCTGGGCGAAGGGGATGAGCACGACGGCCGAGCCGACCATGCCCCAGGCGACCAGGCCGAGCAGGTCGATGTCGGGGCCCAGGCTGTCGCCCATCAGGAAGTAACCGGCGCAGCACGCCCCGGCCAGCAGGCCGAGGAGCAGGCCGACCGCGTCCAGGCGCATGCCCTGCCACGCCTCGACGACGATCGCCAGGCCGACGAACGCGATCACCGCGCCGACGTACGCGGCCCCGGCCAGGCGTACCTTGCGGACGAGCCTGACCCAGGCCACGACCATCACCGGCGCCATGAACTCCAGCAGCAGCGCGATCCCCACCGGCAGCCGGGTGATGGCGACGAAGTAGAGCGACTGCACGCCCGCGACGGCCATCACGGTGTAGAGCCCGAGGAACGGCAGCCGCGCCCGCGGGATGCGCAGGGCCCGCGGCTTGACCACCGCCAGCACCGCGACCAGCAGCAGCCCGGCGCCCGCCATCCGGGTCCAGACGGCCTCGACCGGCGCCAGCCCGGCGGTGATGAGGTACTTGGCCATCGGCCCGGAGAACGCGAAACAACACGACGACACGAATGCCAGTGCGAGCCCCGCCAGCCTCATGGTGTACCCCTAGTGCCCGTAATCAGCGTTAAATGCGTTTGATACTGACATGCCAGGCAACCGGGGCGCAACGGCGTCTCACTGTTAGCCTGGCCCACGTGAAGATCTTCGTGGCCCGGCTGGCGGGGACCCCCGTCTTCGACCCCACGGGCGATCAGATCGGCCGGGTCCGCGACGTCGTCGTGGGCCTGCGCATCACCGGCAACCCCCAGGTGCACGGCATGGTCGTCGAGGTGCAGCCGCGCCGCCGGGTGTTCCTGCCGATCACCCGTGTGCGCCGCATCGAGGCGGGCGCGGTCGTCTTCACCGGACGGCTGAACATGCGCCGGTTCGAGCAGCGCGCCTCGGAGACGCTGGTCATCGGCGAGGTGCTCGACCTGTCCGTACGCGTCGGCGACGAGCCCATGACCGTCTACGACGTCGCCATGGAGGAGACCCTGCCGTCCCGGTGGGAGATCACCAGGGTCGCCCTCTTCAAGGGCCGCCGGCGCGAGCCCAGGACGGTCGGCTGGAACGAGGTGTCCGGCTTCGACACCCTGCAGAAGGACCAGGGCGCGGCCGGGCTGATCGCCGCGTTCGAGTCGCTGCGCGCCGCCGACATGGCCAGCGCCCTGCACGAGCTGCCCAGCAAGCGGCGCATCGAGATCGCCCGCGAGCTCGCCGACGACCGACTGGCCGACGTGCTGGAGGAGCTGCCGCCCGACGACCAGATCGGCATCCTCGGCACCCTCGAACCCGAGCGGGCCGCCGACGTCCTGGAGGAGATGAGCCCCGACGACGCCGCCGACCTGCTGCACGACCTGCCCGAGGACCAGGCGGCCCGGCTGCTGGCGCTCATGGAGCCCGGCGAGGCGGCCCCGGTGCGGCGGCTGCTGACCTACGCCGACGACACCGCGGGCGGCGTGATGACCAGCGAGCCGGTCGTCCTGCCGCCCAACGCGACGGTGGCCGAGGCGCTGGCCCACATCCGCCAGCAGGACCTGCCGCCGGCCGTCGCCGCCCAGGTCTACGTGACCCGGCCGCCCACCGAGACGCCGACCGGCACGTACCTCGGGGTCTCGCACTTCCAGCGGCTGCTGCGCGAGCCGCCCTCGACGCTGCTCGGCCGCGTGCTCGACCCGTCGCTCGACCCGATCAGGCCCGAATTCACCCTGCGCCAGGTCCACGCCTTCCTGGCCAACTACAACCTGGTCGCCGCCCCGGTCGTGGACGAGCTGGGCAGACTCGTCGGCGCGGTGACCGTCGACGACGTCCTCGACCACCTGCTTCCCGATGACTGGCGCGAGGGGGACGCCCGTGACCACTGACCGGCTCGACCAGCCGCGGGCGCTGCGGCGCTCGCTGCGCCCGCACTACGACCCCGAGGCGTTCGGCCGCCTGTCGGAGCGCATCGCCCGCTTCCTCGGCACGGCCCGCTTCATCGTCTACATGACGGTGTTCGTGGCGATCTGGGTGATCTGGAACGTCGCGGCTCCTCCGGCGCTCAAGTGGGATCCGTACCCGTTCATCTTCCTCACGCTGATGTTGTCGCTCCAGGCCAGCTACGCCGCGCCGCTCATCCTGCTCGCCCAGAACCGCCAGGACGACCGCGACCGCATTCAGTACGAGCAGGACCGCGAGGCCGCCGACCGCAACCAGGCCGAGATCGAGTACCTCACCCGCGAGATCGCCGGCCTGCGCCTGGCCCTCAACGAGGTCGCCACCCGCGACTACCTGCGCGCCGAGCTCGGCCGGCTGCTGGAGGAGCTCAACAAACGTCAGTGACGTCGAGCCTGGCCAGCAGCGTCCGCACCGCGCCGACGTCGCCGTCGCCCAGCAGGTCGAGGAACTGGTTCTTGACCCCGCGCAGGTAGGTGGGCGTGGCCTCGGCCAGCCGCGCGGCGCCCGCCTCGGTCAGCACCGCGAACAGCCCGCGGGCGTCGTCGGAGCACGCCTCCCGCCCGACCAGCCCGTGGCGCTGCAACCGGTCGATCAGCCTGGTCAGCCCGCTGCGCGAGAGCAGCACGCGGTCGGCCAGGCCGTTCATGCGCAGCCGCCGCCCCGGCGCCTCGGCGAGCTGCGCCAGCACCTCGTACGAGGCCAGGGGAAGATCGTGGGCCACCAGCAGCTCGGCCTCCAGGCGGCGGGCGATGCGCACCTGGGCCCGCTGCAACATCCGCCAGACCGCCAGCTCCTCGGCGGTGAGCCCCTCGTCGCGCAGCAGAGTCACGCAGTAACCTTAGACGTTGTTGCACAGACACCTAACAGCGCGGATTAACTGAGCGGCGCCCCGGGTTCATACCATGGAGGGGCATTTCTCACTGGCTTTCAGCGCCTGTCACACATAGACCGACTAAGGAGGGACGGCACTCCCTCGTGCCGAGACTTCGATGGCACCAACCCAGGAACAGGTGACGGCCGCCCTCGCCACCGTCATCGACCCCGAGATCCGTCGCCCGATCACGGACCTCGACATGGTCAAGAACATCGAGATCGCCCCCGACGGCGCGGTCCGGGTGGGCGTCTACCTCACCGTGTCAGGCTGTCCGATGAAGGACACCATCACGCGCGACGTGAAGACGGCGGTCGGCAAGGTCGGCGGCGTGACGGACGTCCAGATCGAGCTCGACGTCATGAGCGCCGAGCAGCGCAAGACCCTGCAGACCAAGCTGCGGGGCGACCGGGGCCCGGAGAAGGAGATCCCGTTCAACCAGCCCGGCTCGCTGACCCGCGTCTTCGCCGTCGCGAGCGGCAAGGGCGGCGTGGGCAAGTCGTCGGTCACCGTCAACCTGGCCGCCGCGATGGCTTCCAACGGCCTCAAGGTCGGCATCGTCGACGCCGACATCTACGGTCACAGCATTCCTCGCATGCTGGGCGCCGCCGAGCGTCCCACCAAGGTCGAGGACATGATCATGCCGCCGTCGGCGCACGACATCAAGGTCATCTCCGTCGGCATGTTCAAGCCCGAGGGCAACTCGCCGGTCGTGTGGCGCGGCCCGATGCTCGACCGGGCGCTCCACCAGTTCCTGGCCGACGTCTACTGGGGCGACCTCGACGTCCTGCTGCTCGACCTGCCGCCGGGCACCGGCGACATCGCCATCTCGGTGGCGCAGCGGCTCCCGTCGGCCGAGATCCTGGTCGTGACCACGCCCCAGCAGGCCGCCGCCGAGGTGGCCGAGCGGGCCGGCTCTATCGCCGCCCAGACCCACCAGCAGATCGCCGGCGTCATCGAGAACATGTCCTGGCTGCCCTGCCCCCACTGCGACGAGCGGGTGGCCGTGTTCGGCGAGGGCGGCGGCCAGACCGTCGCCGACGCCCTGACCCGCACGCTGGGCTCCCGCGTCCCGCTGCTCGGCCAGGTGCCGATCGACCTGCGCCTGCGCGAGGGCGGCGACGAGGGCAAGCCGCTGGTGCTGACCGACCCCGACTCGCCCGCCGCCGCCGAGCTGCGGAAGATCGCCGCCGGTCTGAGCAAGCGCTCCTCCAGCATCAAGGGCATGCAGCTCGGCCTGTCGCCCAACCGTTCCTGACCCTTCCACGCAGAAGACGGGCCCGCCCAGCGAAAGCTGGGCGGGCCCGTCGCGCGTCTGCAGGGCGTGTCAGGTGGCCTCGGAGTCGTAGGGGGGCAGCTCGCCATAGGCGAGCTCCGACGGCGGCTCAGGGGCGTCGTAGGACGCGACGGCGGCCGGCTCCAGGTCTCTGGGACGGCCGTTCCAGTCGTCCTCCAGCTCGTCGAGGAGGTGCTTGCGGACGAAGTTCTTCGGGTTGAGGTCGGCGGGGTCGAAGTTCTGGAACTCCGGCCCGAGGCCCGCCCTCAGGTCGTCGCGCGCGTTGTTGGCCATGCGCCGCAGGTTGCGCAGCGTCTTGCCCGCCTGGGAGGCGGCCTGCGGCAACTTGTCAGGACCGAAGACCAGGAGCGCGATGACGATCAGCGCTCCGACCTCCATCCACCCGAGTCCGAACACCGTACGCTCCTACCCGCAGTCCACAATGCTCTCCACGCTCTCCACAGACTAAAGGCTCCAGCCCGTGGCTGAACCGTCCCCCATGGGTCATATCACTCAGGACGGGCTGGGAGCCGGCTGGTCGTCGGCGACGACGGTGAGGGTGGCGGTGCGTTCCTGGCCGGCGCGCTGGTACTTGATGGTGATCTTGGCGCCCGGCGCCTTGCTGCGGATCAGGGCGATCAGCTCGTTGCCGTCCTGCAGCGCGAGCCCGTCGACCTCCAGGATGACGTCGCCCGCCTTCAGCCCGGCCTTGTCGGCGGGGCCGTTGGCGTCGACCGGCTGGCGGCCCTCGGCGGGCTCGGAGGCGATGCGCACGCCCTGGCCCTTGTAGTCCTTGTCCAGCACGATGCCGATCTTGGGACGCTTGGCCTTGCCCGTGGTGATCAGCTCCTCGGCCACCCGCCGCGTCTGGTTCACCGGGATCGCGAAGCCCAGGCCGATGCTGCCGCTCTGACTGTTCACCGAACGGCTGAGGGTGGCGATGGCCGAGTTCACCCCGACCACCTCGCCCCGGCCGTTGACCAGCGGGCCGCCGGAGTTGCCTGGGTTGATGGCGGCGTCGGTCTGGATGGCGCTGATGTAGGCGGGCTCCTCGGTGGCGGCGCCCGTCTCGTCGCCGGCGATGACCGGACGGTTGAGCGAGCTGACGATGCCCGTGGTGACCGTGCCGCTGAGGCCGAGCGGCGAGCCGATGGCGATCACCGGGTCGCCCACCACGACCTGGTCGGAGTTGCCGAGGGTGATCTCCGGCGTGCCGAAGGTCTCCTCGGGCTTGACCACGGCCAGGTCGGAGCCCGGGTCGCGGCCGACGATGCGGCCCGCGGTGGTCTTGCGGTTGTTGAACATGATCTTGATCTCGCCGCCCTTGGCGGCCATGGCGACCACGTGGTTGTTGGTCACCACGTAGCCGTTCTTGATCAGGAATCCGGAGCCGGAGGCGCCCTCGGTGTTGGTGCCGTTGCCGACCTCCAGCGAGACCACGCTGGGCAGGACCCGCGCGGCCACGCCGGCCACCGAGTCGGGCGCCCTGTTGGTCGCGCCCGTCGGGGCCGGGCCGAGGCTGTAGGACGGGTCGGTGCCGCTGCTGCCCGACCTGGTCAGCAGGTACGTGCCCAGGCTGCCGAGCACGGAGGCCACCAGCGCGATGGCCACGGCGATCGCGATCAGCGCGCCGGCGTTGAGTCCGCGCCTGGGCAGCGCGCCCGCGCCAGGGCCGCCCTGCGGCGGCGGCGCCCATCCCGGGCCCATGCCCAGGGCCTGCCGCGGCGGCGGCGGGTGGTTCCCGCCGTACGCGCCCATGAAGGGCGGCGGCTGCATCGGCCGCGGCCCGGTCTCCGCCGGCCCGAAGGACGGGGTCTCGTAGGCCCTCGTGCCGCCGGGGCTCTCGAACGGGCTCTCGAACCCCCGCGTCCCGGCCGGGCTCTCGAACGACGGGCCCTCGTACGCCCGCGCACCCCCGTCCTGCGGCGGCACGCCATCGGCACGCCCCGGCGACTCGTACGGCGACGCGCCCGAGCTGTCGGAACGGCCGGGGGGTTCGTACGGTGACACGCCCGGATTGTCGGGGCGGCCCGACGGGTCGCCCCAGGACGCGCCGAACGAGGCGGGCGGGTCGGACCGGCGGTCCGCCTGCTCGCCCGGCTCGTCGGCGGGCAGGAACTCCGGCCGCCCCTGTGGCTCGGGGAAGTCCGACGTCGTGCGTCCTTCGCCCGGGCGCGTCTCGTCGGTCATCTACGTCTCACCACTCCTTGCTCGGCCACCGCAATCTTTGCTCTGGCGGCATACGAGGGTCATAAAAGGCTTTGTTTGCGACAAATCCCGAACCCAGATCGTATGCCCCTGGCATCGTCGACTACGCCACCCGAGTATCCCAGGCGAGCCCCCGGTTCAAGGCGTGGCGGTGGGCGGCGCGCTGGTGGCCGGTGAGTGCTGGACCCGCCAGAGCTCGACCGGCGGCGGCGAGGTCTGGGCCCCTGTGCCCGAGACCGCGAAGAAGGTGCCGAGTGCGACGGCGGCGGACACCACGCCCACCGCGACGTACGCCCCGCGCCGCCTACCTCCCCGCCCAGGGCCCGAGGCCCCAGCGGTGGCGTCCCTGCGCGGGCGGTTGTCCAGGGGCGCGATGCTGTGGGGCCCAGGGATGGGCACCCCCCCGAACGTACGGGTAGGGAAAGGGCGCTCCCTCGGCGGCAGCGGCCCACCGGGCTCCGCCATGCGCAGCAGCGACATGGTCAGATCAGCCGGCATCGCCGGGCCGTCGAGCGAGCGCAGGCGCGACTTCAGCGCCCGCATCGACTCGACCTCGCGCCGGCAGTCAGCACAGAAGGTCAGGTGGGCGAGCGCGCGATCGCGCTCGGTGTGGTTCAGCTCTCCGTCGACGAGCGCCGAAACGCGTTCTCCTAGATGAGCCATATCAGACTTCCTCCCCACTGATCACGGTCGGGGGGAGTTGGGTAGTACGGGGGGCTCGATGGTCGAGCGCCTCCCGCAACTGCGCCCGGCCACGGTGAATACGGCTTCGGACCGTCCCCAGCTTGACGCCGAGCGTGGCCGCGATCTCCTCGTAGGACAGGCCCTCGATGTCACACAGCACGATCGCGGCCCGGAACTCGGGGGCGAGCGCGTCGAGGGCGGCTTGGATATCGGGCTCCAGGTGGGCGTCGTCGAACGCCTGCGCCGGCGACGGCTCACGGCCGCGCAGCCGCTCGGCGGCGTCGTCGGCCAGCCCCTCGAACCGGATGCGCTGCTTGCGCCGCGCCATGTCGAGGAACAGGTTCGTCGTGATCCGGTGCAGCCAGCCCTCGAACGTGCCGGGGGTGTAGCTCGACAGCGACCTGAAGACCCTGACGAAGACCTCCTGCGTGAGGTCTTCGGCATCGTGGACATTGCCGGTAAGCCGGTACGCCAGCCGGTACACGCGTGCGGAATGAGTCCGCACCACTTCCTCCCATGTGGGAGGCGTCCAATCAGACGACACGGGAGTATCCGCCTGGTGGTCGCTTTCGTCCACCAGCACTCCTCTCTCTGGGACCACCGCTACCGTCATAGTGCCTGGTTTCGTCCCTTCGTGCGCACTGCCTGCCTTCCGGACCGGCAAAGCCCGTTTAAACCTGCAACGCCTTCGGACCGTCCTGAGTTCCCGTCCCGGCGTGACTCCCCTAGGCTGCGATCGGTGACCAATCGCACGAAAGTGGGGGGAGGAGGCCGATGACCAGTCCGGTGGAGGCCACTCTGGCCTATGCGGAGCAGTTCCATCACGAGGATGAGATCCTGCACGCGGCGCGTCAGCGCGGGCTGGAGATGGGTGCGGTGCCCATCCTTCCCGGGGGCGGGGCGGCGCTCTGCTTCCTCGCCACCGTCGTCAACGCCAAGTCGGTCGTCGAGATCGGCACCGGCTGCGGCGTCTCGGGGCTGTGGCTGCTGCGCGGCATGCGCGGCGACGGCACGCTGACCAGCGTCGACGTCGAGCCCGAGCACCAGCGGCTGGCCCGGCAGGCGTTCGCCGAGGCGGGCTTCTCCGGCGGGCGGGTGCGGCTGATCTCGGGCCGGGCGCTCGACGTGCTGCCCCGGCTCTCCGACGGCGGCTACGACATGGTCTTCGCCGACGGCGCCAAGCAGGAGTACGTCGACTACCTGGCCGAGGCGGTGCGCCTGCTGCGCGTCGGCGGCGTGGTGGCCTTCGACAACGCGCTGTGGCACGACCGGGTGGCCGACCCCACGCAGCGCGACCCCGACACGGTCTCGCTGCGCGAGCTGGGCAAGCTGGTGCAGGGCGACGACCGGCTGCGGTCGGTGCTCATGCCACTGGGCGACGGCCTGCTGGCCGCCGTGAAGATCGCCGACTAGCCGCCGCCCGAGCCGGGCCCCGGACCAGCCCCGGACCAGCCCCGGATCAGCCCCGGATCAGACCGGGTCAGCCCCGGGTGAGCCACTCCAGCAGCACGCGCACGCCGAACCCGGTCGCGCCCTTGGTCAGAGTGCCCTCGTCGACCGTGCTGCGGCCGACCCCGGCGATGTCGAGGTGCGCCCACGGGCGCTTGCCCGCGAACTCCCGCAGGAACAGCGCCGCCGTGATGGACCCGGCGCCGTACCGGGTGCCGCTCTCGACGTTGGCCAGGTCGGCGATCGACGACTCCAGGGCCGGGGCGTAGTCGTCGATCAGCGGCATGCGCCAGAGCCGGTCGTCGCTGGCCTGACCGGCGGCCAGGAGCTGGGCGGCCAGGTCTTCGTCGGAGGCGTAGACGGCGCCGACGTTCCGGCCGAGCGCCACGGAGATGGCCCCGGTGAGGGTGGCGATGTCCACGACGGCGTCGGGGTCGAGCTCGGCGTCGGCGTAGGCCAGCGCGTCGGCCAGCACGAGCCGGCCCTCGGCGTCGGTGTTCAGCACCTCGACCGTGCGGCCGCCGTAGTGCCTGATGACGTCGCTGGGACGCTGGGCGGTGCCGGACGGCATGTTCTCGGCGGCGGCGATCAGGCCCGTCACGCGGACGGGGGCGCCCAGCCGGGCCAGCGCGGCCAGCACGGCGATCACCACCGCGCCGCCCGCCATGTCGGTCTTCTGCGTCTTCATGTTCTCGGTCGGCTTGAGCGACAGGCCGCCCGAGTCGAACGTGATGCCCTTGCCCACCAGCACGACGTGCCGCTCGGCCGGCTGCTCGGGGACGTAGGAGAGCTGGATCAGCCGGGGCGGCCGGACCGAGCCGCGCCCGACGGCCAGGATGCCGCCGAACCCCTCGGCCTGGAGCTGCTCCTCGTCCCACACCCGCACCGGCAGGCCCTGCTCGGCGGCGCGCTCGGCGAGCCAGGCGGGATGCTTGACCGAGGACGGCATGTTGGCCAGGTCGCGGGCCAGCGCGACGGCCTCCGCCACGATCTCGGCCCGGCGCACCGGCTCGGCGTCGGCGCCGGCGAGCTCGATCGCCCGCACGCCCTTCCGGCCCTCTTTGCCGATCTTGAAGGTGTATCCGGCCAGCAGCGCGGCCTCGGCGAACGCGGCGACGTCGCCCTCGGGCGGCACCACGGTCAGCGTGTCGCGGCCCTTGACCTTGCGCGCCAGCGCCGCGCCGGCCCTGCGCAGCGCCCGCGGCGAGCCGTCGCCCACGCCGTACAGGAGCACGCGCCCGACCCCGCCCGCCCGCGCCACCGGGACCTCGACGATCTCGCCGGCCTCGCCCTTGGCCTCGTAGTGGGCCAGCAGGTCGGCGACCGGAAGGTGCAGCTCGACGTACGGCTCGACAGCGGGACGCAGGTCGGAGGCATAGGGCACGGCCAGCAGCTCGGCACCCTCGGGGACCTCGGCGACCGCGGAGACGGTGGTCTCGATGGGCACGGAACCCTCCAAACGTCAGCGACCCTGGCGCCGGACTTACGCCAGGGTCGGAGGATCAGGTTGTCTCGGGAGCGCTCAGCCGACGACGTTCTTCAACGCCTCGCCGAGCGCCTTTGCCTCGTCGGCGGAGATCTCCACGACGAGCCGGCCGCCACCTTCGAGAGGGACCCGCATGACTATGCCGCGCCCTTCCTTGGTGACCTCGAGCGGACCATCGCCGGTCCGCGGCTTCATCGCCGCCATGCGTGCATCCCTTCCTGCCTTGGGCTCCCGCGGCCCGCGATTTCCGACCGCCCGAGGGGGTGGTCGGCGCATTCACGTCTTCTGTGATGTCCTATTCTCCCGCATCGAGAGCCCTCATGGGTAACGATCTCCTCCCAGAATGCGTTGTCGAGGCAGGCGATGGCGTCCAAACTGGACTTCGTGCACGCTCGCGCCGCTCTCTTCGACCTGTACGGAGACCACCTGCGTGCGCGCGGTGGGCAGGCGACCGTGGCCGCGCTCGTACGGCTCATGAACCCCCTGGAAATCGCCGCTCCGGCGGTCCGCACGGCGGTCTCGCGGATGGTCCGGCAGGGCTGGTTGCGGCCGCTGCGGCTGCCCCAGGGAGCCGGCTACGGGCTCACCCCGAAGTGTGTCAGGCGCCTGGATGAGGCAGCGCTGAGAATTTACCGATCAGGGACACTCGCCTGGCACGGCCGCTGGCACGTGATCGTCATCGAGCCGGTCAGGGAGCGCCAGCGCCGGGAGCGGATCAGGGCCGACCTGACCTTCCTCGGCTACGCCTGCCTGTCGGAGACGACGTGGATCGGGCCGCGCTCCTCCATCGAGCTGGACAACCTGCTGGACGGCGAGGGCGTGCGGGCCGACCGGTTCGACGCGGCGCTGGAGGGCGACCCGCGCGAGCTGGTGGCGCGGGCCTGGGACCTGGCGGCGATCGGCGAGGCGTACGAGCACTGGCACGCCGAGGCTGTCACGCTGATCAGCACCCTGCCCGAGGACGCCCCGCCCGACCGGGTGTTCGCCACCAGGAGCAGACTGGTGCACGGTTGGCGCAACTTCCTGTTCCGCGACCCCGGGCTGCCGGCCGAGCTGCTGCCCGCGGGCTGGCCGGGCGAGAAGGCCCGCACGTTCTTCGAGCAGGAAGCCACCAGGCTGCTGCCCGCAGCCGCCGCGTTCGTCGACAGGGAGCTCATGTGATCCGTTACGACATGGCCGACGCCGTCGCCACCGTCACCCTCGACCGTCCGGAGTCGATGAACTCGCTCACGGCCGAGGTCAAGGCCGCGCTGCTGGCGGCGGTGGGCCGGGCGGCGGCCGACCCCGAGGTCAGGGCGGTGCTGCTCACCGGCTCGGGCCGGGCCTTCTGCGCCGGCCAGGACCTGCGCGAGCACGCCGCCAACCTGGCCGCGGGCCGCGGGCTGGCCGACACCGTGCGCGAGCACTACAACCCGATCGTGGAGCTGATCGCGACCATGCCCAAGCCGGTCGTGGCGGCGGTCAACGGCGTCGCCGCGGGCGCGGGCGCGGCCCTGGCCTTCGCCTGCGACCTGCGCGTCGCCTCCGACAAGGCCAAGTTCGCGCTGGCGTTCGCGGGCATCGGGCTGGCTCCCGACTCCGGCGCGTCCTGGACGTTGCAGCGCCTGGTCGGCCGGGGCCGGGCGGCCGAGCTGCTGCTGCTCGGCGAGCCGCTCGACGCCTCCGCCGCGCTCGACCTGGGGCTGGTCACGCGCGTGGTGCCCGCCGACGACCTGCCGAAGACCGCGCACGAGCTGGCCGTACGCCTGGCCGCCGGGCCGACCGCGGCCTACGCCGCCACCAAGCGCGCGCTGGCCCACTCCGCCACGCACTCGCTGGCCGACTCGCTCGCGCTGGAGGCCGACCTGCAGGACGCGTGCGTGGCCACCGCAGACCACCAGGACGCCACCCGCGCCTTCCTGGCCAAGGAGCGGCCGGTGTTCAGGGGCCGCTGAGCGGCCGGTCCCACGCGGGCGCTCAACGCGCCAGGCAGCCCTCGATGTGGTCGTTGACCAGCCCGATCGCCTGCATCAGCGCGTACGCGGTGGTCGGGCCGACGAACCTGAAGCCGTGCTTGCGCAGCTCCTTGGCCAGGGCCTTGGAGCCGGGGGTGATGGCGGGCACGTCGGCCATCGTCCGGGGCACCGGCGCGTCGGGGTCGGCGAACCGCCACACCAGCTCCGACAGGCCCTCGGGCAGGTCGAGCGCGGCCCTGGCGTTGCCGATCACGGCCTCGATCTTGGCCCGGTTGCGGACGATCCCGGCGTCGCCGAGCAGCCGTTCGACGTCGCGCTCGGTGTAGGCGGCCACCTTGACGGTCGAGAAGCCGTCGAAGGCGGCGCGGAAGTTCTCCCGCTTGCGCAGGATCGTCAGCCACGACAGGCCCGACTGGAACGCCTCCAGCGCCACGCGTTCGAAGACCTCGTCGTCGCCCTTGACCGGGCGGCCCCACTCCTCGTCGTGGTAGGCGATGTACATCGGGTCGCCCATGCCCGGCCAGGTGCACCGGATGAGTTCGGTCACGGGCGCTCGTCCTTGTCCTTGTCCTTGTCCTCGCCCGGGGACGCGTGCATGGAGTCGTCGTCGTCCTTCTCGGGCTCTTCCTGCTCGGGCTCGTCGTTCCCGGGCTCGTCGTTCCCGGGCTCGTCATGCTCGGGCTCGTCATGCTCGGGGGCGTGCCGGTCGTGCTCCTCCGACGGGTCGCGCAGCTCGGCGGTGGGCGCCTCGGGCTCGTGGTCGGTGCGCAGCCGGGCGCCGGGCGTGGCGTAGATCTCCTGGCGCGCGTGCAGCCGGCTGGACAGCAGCTCCGACACCCGCTGCTCCAGGACGGCGATCCTGGTGTCGCGGGCGCTGATGGCCTGGGCCGCCCGGCGCAGGGTCTCGTCGACGCTCTGCGTGTGGTAGCCGACCAGGTTGACCGGCAGTTGCAGCGCCATGAAGTCGACCGCCGTGAGCTGTCCGGCCTCGGGCAGGTCGAGCGGCGGGACGTCCGGCGGGAACTCGGTCAGCTCCCCGCCTCTGCCGAGGGAGACCAGGACCACGCAGGCCAGGATGGCGATCGCGGCGATGGCGAGTATGACCAGCACATTGGCATCGTACTCATATGGACGAGCACGTTCAGCGATCCACCACAAGTGCGGGCAATCGGGGCAGCCTGGTCAGCCGGTGGCCTCCCCCAGCTCGGCGATGCTCGGCCGGACCGGCTGCGGACGCGCTTCGAGGTGGGCGAACGCCTCCTCGACCGTGGTCGTCCAGGAGATCGCGTCGAAGACGTCGGCCCGGGTGAAGCCCTCGGCGTGCATGCCGGAGACGAGCTGCCGCAGCGGCTCGTACAGGCCCCAGGGGTCGAGGATCACCAGCGGGCGGTCGTGGATGCCGAGCACCCGCGCCGTCCAGATCTCGAACAGCTCCTCCAGGGTGCCAATGCCGCCGGGCAGCACGAGGAAGGCGTCGGAGCGGGCGTCCATGACGCCTTTGCGCTCGCGCATCCCGTCGGTGACGATCAGCTCGTCGGACTCGGTGTCGGCCACCTCGATGTCCACCAGCACCTGCGGGATCACGCCGACGGTGAACCCGCCGGCGGCACGGGCGGCGGAGGTGACCGCGCCCATGCACGAGACCGTGGCGCCGCCGCTCACCAGCGTGTGACCACGCCTGGCGAGCTCGGCGCCCACCTCTGCGGCCAGGTCGACGTACTTCCTGTCGATGCGGAGGCTGGAGGCGCAGAAGACGCAGATGTTCACGGGCCGACAGCCTATTGGGGCTCCGCGGTCTGGGCGGCGGCGGCCTCCAGTTCCTCCTCCCGCTGGCGGGAGCGGGCCCGGTCGGAGTCGGCGATGATCCGCACGGCCTCGTCGGGGTCGTCGGTGACGGAGATCAGGTCGAGGTCCTGGGCGGCGATCTTGCCGGTGCCGAGCAGGGTGTTCTTGATCCAGTCGAGCAGGCCGCCCCAGAACTCCGAGCCCATCAGCACGACCGGGAACGAGGTGACCTTGTGGGTCTGGACCAGCGTCAGCGCCTCGAAGAGCTCGTCGAGCGTGCCGAAACCGCCCGGCAGGGCGATGAAGCCGCGCGAGTACTTGACGAACATCGTCTTGCGCACGAAGAAGTAGCGGAACTCGATGCCGAGGTCGACGTAGTCGTTCATGCGCTGCTCGAACGGCAGCTCGATGCCGAGCCCGACCGAGACCGCGCCCTCGACCTCGGAGGCGCCCCTGTTGGCCGCCTCCATGACGCCGGGGCCGCCGCCGGTGATCACCGCGTAGCCGGACTCGGCCAGCGCCCGGCCGAGCCGCCGGCCCATCTGGTATTCGGGGGTGCCCTCGGGGGTGCGGGCCGAGCCGAAGACCGTGATCGCCGCGGGCAGCTCGGCGAGCTGGCCGAACCCCTCCACGAACTCGGCCTGGATGCGCAGCACCCGCCACGGGTCCATGTGCACCCAGTCGGAGGGACCCTGCCGGTCGAGCAGCCGCTGGTCGTGGGTGGAGCTGGGGACGAGACTCCCGCGCACGACCGCCTGCCCCTGACGGCGTTCGGCTCGTTGCTTGTGTTCCATGGTGGTCACGCTAGTCCTCTCCGTACCGGCCCGCGGCGCCGTTCCCGACCGGGGCCGCGCCCGCCGAAGCGGGCACTTCGAGGATGAACGCCCAGGTCGAAGGCCAGATGACGGCTCCGAAAAAATCTTGGGAAAAGCAGGGAACCGAATTTCGACCCCCCTGCGTCTAACTGCCGAGGGTGCTGCTCGGGACTGAAAGTGGCTTTCCCCGCCAAATGGCCGGCGAGGAAAGCCACTTTCATTTTGTCAGCCAGTCGAGCAGGGCCCGCTCGCTCTCCGTGATCTTCGGAAGCGACACGTACTCGCCCTGCTGGTGTGCCAGGTTGGGGTCGCCGGGGCCGTAGTTCACGGCCGGGACGCCGAGCGCGGAGAAGCGGGAGACGTCCGTCCAGCCCAGCTTGGCGCGCGGGGTTCCGCCGACCGCGGCGGCGAAGGCGGCGGCCACGGGATGCGTCAGGCCGGGCCGCGCCCCGGACGCCGCGTCGAGGAAGCTCACCCGGTAGCCCTCGAACACCTCGCGCACGTGCTGCTCGGCCTGCTCGACCGTCAGGTCGGGGGCGAAGCGGTAGTTGACGGTGACCACGCACTCGTCGGGGATGACGTTGCCGGCCACGCCGCCGCGCACGGCGACCGCGTTGAGCCCCTCGTGGTACTCCAGCCCGTCGACCACCGGCAGCCGCGCCTCGTAGGCGTTGAGCCTGGCCAGCACCGGCTCGATGCCGTGGACGGCGTTGACCCCGAACCACGACCTCGCGCTGTGGGCCCGCTTGCCGGTCACGGTGACGTCGGCGCGCAGGGTGCCCTGGCAGCCGCCCTCGATCACGCCGTCGGTCGGCTCCATCAGCACCGCGAAGTCGGCCGCCAGCCACTCGGGATGATCCCTGGCGACCCTGGTCAGGCCGTTGCGCTCGGCCTCGATCTCCTCGCAGTCGTAGAAGACGTACGTCACGTCGCGGTTGGGGGCCGGGACGGCGGCCGCCAGCTTCAGCGCGACCGCCACGCCCGCCTTCATGTCGGAGGTGCCGCAGCCGTAGAGCAGGTCGCCCTCCACCCGGCTGGGCAGGTTGTCCGCGACCGGGACCGTGTCGAGGTGGCCCGCGATCAGCACCCGCTCGGCCCGGCCGAGGTCGGTGCGGGCCACGATCGTCTCGCCGGAGCGGTCGACCTTCAGGTGCGGCAGCGCGGACAGCGCCCGCTCGACCGCGTCGGCCAGGGCCTTCTCGTCGCCGCTCACCGACTCGATGTCCACGATCGCGGCGGTCAGCGCGCGTACGTCCTGTGTCAGGTCCAGCATCAGGTGTTCACTCCATGTTCGCGCAGCACCTCGTTGAGTGCCGCCTTGTCGTGCCGCTGCTCCGGCTCCAGACGCTTGATCACCAGCACGCACGGCAGCCCGAACGTGCCGCCGGGGAACTCCTTCTGCCGCGTGCCGCCGACCGCCACGCACCAGTCGGGCACCCTGCCCCTGGCCAGCTCCTCGCCCGTCTGGACGTCGATCACGGGGATCGTGCCGGACAGGATCGTGCCCGCCCCGATCACCGCGCCCCGGCCCACCCGCGCGCCCTCGACGATCATCGAGCGGCTGCCGATGAACGCGTCGTCCTCCACGACGACCGGCACCGCGCCCGGCGGCTCCAGGACGCCGCCGATGCCCACTCCGCCGGACAGGTGCACGTTCTTCCCGATCTGGGCGCACGAACCCACCGTGGCCCACGTGTCGACCATGGTGCCCGAGTCCACGTACGCGCCGATGTTCGTGAACGACGGCATCAGCACCACCCCCGGCGCCAGGTACGAGCCCCAGCGCGCGATGGCGCCCGGCACCACCCGCACCCCCTCGAAGGAGGTCTTGAGCGGCACCCTGTCGTGGTGCTGGAAGTCGCCCACCTGGGAACGTGCCATGCCCAGCAGCCGGAAGGCGAGCAGGATCGCGCGCTTGGCCCGCTCGTCCACCACGACCTCGCCGCCGACCAGACGGGCGACCCTCGCCTCGCCCTTGTCCAGCAGGTCGACGGCGCCGACCACCTGGATGCGCGCCTCCACGTCGGCCGGGGACAGCTCCGCGCGTCGTTCCCACAGCTCGTCCACCACCGGGGACATCACGTGACTCATGGCCACGGAGCTTATCCGGCCGGGTAGGTTCTTCAGGGTGCGCCTGCGCTTCTCCCGTGGAGTCATCACCATCGCGATCATCGTCGTGGTGCTCGCCGTCGGCGTCTCCGTGGGGCTCTATCTCCTGCTCAAGCGGGCGACGCCGCTGGTCCTGCCGGAGGCGTACTGCATGGTGCGCACCCCCGAGGGCGTCCTGCCCCTCGACCCGGAGCAGGCGCAGGTCTCCGCGACCATCGCCGCGGTCGCGGCCCGCCGCCGGCTGCCCGAGCGGGCCGTCGTCATCGCGTACGGCACCGCGTTGCAGGAGTCGAAGCTGCGCAACCTCTCCTGGGGCGACCGCGACTCGGTGGGCGTGTTCCAGCAGCGCGAGTCGCAGGGCTGGGGGCGCAAGAAGCAGCTGATGGACCCGGTCTACGCCAGCAACAAGTTCTTCGCCGCCCTGGTGAAGGTCAAGAACTACCGCAAGCTGCCGCTGGCCGAGGCGGCCCAGGAGGTCCAGCGGTCGGCGGGCGGCTACGCGTACGCGCAGCACGAGCAGGACGCCAAGATCCTGGCCGCCGCCTTCACCGGCCGGGTGCCCAGGTCCGTCCACTGCTGGTATCCGCCGCCCAAGCAGACGCCCGCGCCGCAGGCCAGGACCGCCGAGGCGCGCAAGCAGCTCGCCAGGGCGCTCGGCGACCCGGCGATCACGACGAGGAAGCGGGGCTGGCTGGTGGCGTCCTGGTCGGTGGCCTACGCCGAGAAGTACCAGCTTCGGCGCGTCGGCTACAGCGGCGCGACCTGGGTCAACGACGTCGAGGCGGACGGCTGGAAGAAGGGCGGCCGGGCCGGCGACGGCGAGGTCGAGCTGTCCTGACCGCCGGCCGCGCCCCCGGCCGGACGGACGTCAGGTGGCGCGGGTGACGATGGTGATCGAGCCCGGCGGCAGCGGCTGGGCGTAGCTGGCGCTCCACGCATGGCCCTGGATGCGGTCGAAGGAGAGCAGGCGGCCGTCGGAGGCGTGGTAGTCGGCGAAGTCGAGCAGGCCGCGTTCGGGGTTGCCGGTCTCGCCCTCGCTCCTGAAGGCCGCGGTGCCGCGCTGGATCGGGAAGAACTCGACGCCCTCCATGATCAGCATGCTCTTGGCCGGGACCATGCCCTGCGTCGGCACCTCGGTCCACAGCAGCACCTCAAGATGGGACGCCTCGCCCGCGGCCTTGCCCTCGCGCACCTCGACGGAGAGCCACAGACGGCGGCGGGCGACGTCGCGCAGCAGGTACTCGATCCACTGCCGGCCCTGCCAGGAGACGTGCATCGCGCCGAGCACCCGGTAGGGGGAGCCGTGCACCTCGATCCGGTCGGCGACCTGGATCGTGCGCGGGTCGGCGTAGTCGGTGCCGGCGTGCCCGGGGGCCTCGACCGGCGCGGGCAGCGGGGCCTCGACCGGAGCGACCTCGGCCGGTGGCGGCGGCGCGCTCGACCGGCCCCTCCTGTCCTGCCGCATGGTGGCCAGGAACGCCCCCAGCAACAACAGGACGGTGGCGATGCTCAGCCCGAGTACGACCATGGAGGTCATGCTCATCCGTCAGCTCGCTCCACTCGCGGTCTGTCTCGGCAGACGCCTTTTTCAATTTGTCCGTGGCAATTTGTCCGTGCGCTACGACGGGCGATCCTACTGGAGGCGGCGCACGGCCGCACTGATGCGTTCGTCGGTGGCGGTCATCGCGACGCGGATGTGCCGTCCACCAGCCGATCCGTAGAAGTCTCCCGGCGCGACCAAAATCCCGATTTCGGAAAGCTTACTCACCTGATCCCAGGCGTTCTGCCCATTCGACGCCCACAGGTACAGACCGGCGGTCGAATGGTCGATCGTCCACCCCGCCCGCTCCAGCGCGGGACGCAGCACGGCGCGCCGCGCGGAGTACAGCTCGCGCTGGCGTTCGGCGTGCGCGTCGTCGCCGAGCGCGACCGTCATCGCGTCCTGGACCGGGTTCGGCATGAGCATGCCGGCGTGCTTGCGCGTCTCCAGCAGCCGCTTGACCAGGACGGGATCGCCCGTCACGAACCCCGCCCGGTAGCCGGCCAGGTTGGAGCGCTTGGAGAGCGAGTGGACGGCGAGCAGCCCCTCGTGGGAGCCCCCGCAGACGTCGGGATGGAGGACGGAGACCGGCTGCTCTTCCCAGCCGAGCTCGATGTAGCACTCGTCGGAGGCCACGACCGTGCCGCGCTCGCGCGCCCAGGAGACCACCTTGCGCAGGTGCTCGGCGGGCAGCACGCGCCCGGTCGGGTTGCCCGGGGAGTTGATCCAGAGCAGGTCGACGTGTTCCGGGCCGACCGACAGCGTGCTGTCGGAGGCGGTGGCGGTCGCGCCGGCGAGCCGGGCGCCCACGTCGTAGGTGGGGTAGGCCAGCTCGGGGAAGACCACCCGCCGGGCGCCGAGGTAGGTGGGCAGCCAGGCGACGAACTCCTTGGAGCCGATCAGCGGCAGGACGTCCTGCTGGTCGACGGTGACGCCGTGGCGGCGCCGCAACCAGCCCGCGGCGGCCTCGCGCAGCGCCTTGGTGCCGTGGGTCAGCGGGTAGCCGGGGCTGTCCGCCGAGTCGCGCAGCGCCTGCTGGACGGCCTCGGGCACCGGGTCGACCGGCGTGCCGACCGAGAGGTCGACGATGCCGTCGGGATGCGCCAAGGCGCGTTCCTTGTACGGTTCGAGCCGGTCCCAGGGGAAGTCGGGCAGCTTGTTCACGGTTCTCCAGGGTCGTTCGGGGCCGTACGCGCCTGCCGCGGACGCGGGCGCACGGGGCCCGCCCGACGTGGACGGCCCCGGCGCACGCGACTCGCTAGTGGTCCTCGCCCTGCGGCGGCAGCGCGGCCACCACCGGGTGGTCCTTCTCGATCTTGCCGACCTTCGAGGCGCCCCCGGGCGAGCCCAGGTCCTCGAAGAAGTCCACGTTCGCCTTGTAGAAGTCCTTCCACTGCTCGGGAAGGTCGTCCTCGTAGAAGATGGCCTCGACGGGGCACACAGGCTCGCACGCGCCGCAGTCCACGCACTCGTCGGGGTGGATGTAAAGCATGCGCTCGCCCTCGTAGATGCAATCGACGGGGCACTCCTCGATGCACGCCTTGTCCAGGACGTCCACGCAAGGCTGCGCGATGACGTAGGTCACCTCGAGCTCCTTTTTCTCCGCACCATGGCATGACTCTGACCGCGGTTTGCTACGCCCTAGTATTGCCGTGCTTGCCAGCTGGCCGAAACGGAGGGTGGCAAACTCATGGCCGCACGCCTCGTCGTCGCGATCACAACTCAGGACATAGGCGCACGGATCACCACTCGAAGGCGCGTCCCAGAAGGCTTTCGGGACGCCGTCGGCGTGCTCGAATCCTGGACGGACGGCGTGTTGCGCGTTCGCAAGCGGGACGGCACTTTGGTGGAGATCGACGAGGAATCGCTGGTCGCGGCCAAGGTCGTTCCGGTCGCGCCTCCTCGACCTCGGGCGAAGTAACGGTAAGTATTCGTTGTGTGACCGTACGTATCTGCGCCGCCGTAGCAGCCGTTCTCGCCAGCGCCGGATGCGGCGCGTCCACATCCCAGTCCACGTCCGAGGGGGCCAAGGACCTGCCGGTGCTCAACGTCCGGGCCGCCTCGCTGAAGCAGGGCTTCGGCACGATGGCGCGCCTGGCCGAGGCCGCCAAGCGCGAGGGCCAGCTCACCGTGATCGGCCTGCCGCACGACTGGGTGAACTACGGCGAGATCATCGACACCTTCGCCGACAAGTACGACATCAAGGTCAACGAGCTGGAACCGGGCGCCAGCAGCAAGCGTGAGCTCGACGCCGCCGACCAGCTCAAGCCGGACGTGTTCGATCTCACTCTGGACATGGCCGTCTACGGGGCCGACAAGTTCGCGCCGTACAAGGTGACGGGCTGGCAGGACCTGCCCGACTTCGTCAAGGACCCCAAGGGGGCCTGGTACGGCGCGTACGGCGGCTACATGTCGATCGGCTACGACCCGCGCGAGGTCAAGGCCCCCGCCTCCTTCGCCGACCTGCTCAAGCCCGGCTACCGCGTCGCGCTCGACGGCGACCCGCTGCGCTCGGCGGCGGCGTTCGGCGGCGTGATGGCCGCGTCCATGAAGGCCGGGGCCAAGCCGGACGCCCGGCAGGGAGTGGACCTGTTCGCCAAGCTCAAGCAGGCCGGGCAGCTCGTCGAGCCGGCCAAGGCGAACGTGATCATCGACTGGGACCACCTCAACGCGACCCGCAGCGCCGACCACGCCGACTCCTGGGAGGTGACGATCCCGCGCGACGCGCCGTTCGGCGGGTACCACGTCCAGGCGATCAGCAAGACCGCCCCGCATCCGGCCGCCGCCCGGCTGTGGCAGGAGTTCCTGTTCTCCGACGAGGGCCAGAACCTGCTGCAGAAGGGCTACGCCCGTCCGGCGCGCGGCGAGGCGATGCTCATGAAGGGCAAGCTCGACACCGAGCAGGCCGCCCGGCTGCCCAAGGCCGCCGGCCCTCCCGTGCTCATGACGATCCCGCAGACGGACGCGGCGAAGGCGTACTTGAAGCGGGAATGGAGCAAGAGCGTGGGATGAGTCCGTTGTGACTTGATATGTCGTAGAGACGATCAGGCTCTAAAGTGAACGGACAGCACGGCCACGGGGGCCCGATGTCTGACGAATGTGAGCTGATCGTCTTGCGATACGACGCACCGAGCTTGGAGCGGTGGAACAGTCGCGCCTACGACAGCAGTTTCGGGTACGTCTCCACCCAGGGCGCGCCGCTGGTCGACCTCCTCGACCCGCAGCCCGGGGAGCGCGTGCTCGACCTCGGGTGCGGCACCGGGGTGCTGACCGCGCAGATCGCCTTCAGGGGCGCGGACGTGCTGGGCATCGACGGTTCCGCCGCGATGATCGAGAAGGCGCTGGCCCAGTACCCGGGGATCGACTTCATCATCGGCGACGGCCACGACTTCACCGTGGTGGACCCCTACGACGCCGTCTTCTCCAACGCGGCGCTCCACTGGATGAGCCGCGACCCCGCCGCCGTGATCGCCAGCGTCCGCGAGGCGCTGAAGCCGGGCGGCCGGTTCGTCGCGGAGATGGGCGGCGCGGGCAACTGCGCGGAGCTGACCGCCGCGATGCTGACCGCCTGGCGCGAGTACGGCCTGCGCGAGCCCGACCTGCCCTGGTACTTCCCCACGCCCGCCGAGTACGCGCGCCGGCTGGAGCAGAAGGGCTTCGTGGTCCGGCTGCTGGAGTACTTCGACCGGCCGACGCCGCTCGACGAGTGCCCCGGCGGGGCCGCCGACTGGGTGCGCATGTTCGCCTCGTCCGTGCTCGAAGGACTGCCGCCGGAGATCGTGGAGCCCCTGCTCGGGCGGGTCAACGAGCTGGCCGCGCCCGCCCTGCGCAGGGAGACGGGCTGGATGGCCGACTACGTGCGTCTACGCTTTGCCGCTGTTCGGCGCTGATGCGTAGTGCATGATGCGTAGGGCTGTTTTGCCGGACTATGGTCTGTTCCGTGGGCGGCGAGATGTTGGCTGCGCCGCTTGCGCGGCGTGAGGGGCTGGTGAACGGAACGGGATGAACTTCTGCCTGAGCGACCTCGTTCCACCGTTGAGGTGGAGCGACGCGTCGACGATCACGCTACTGACCGGGCAGCCGGATCTGCCGGACGCGTGGTGGCGAAGCCTGCCCATGCCGCTGGTGCTCGCAGCCATCGGCCCGGAGTCGCTGGGCGAGCTGCTGACCGAGATCGCGCTGGAGCACTGGCCGGCCGCCGCCGTCGGTGACGTCCTGCCGGCTCTGCACGTCCTGGACCCGGACGAGGCCGACGAGCCCGCCGTCGCCATCGCGCTCGACCGCGCCGGGTCGTGGACGGGGCTGCTGTCGCTGACCGGGCGGGAGCTGGTGGACCAGCCGTTCATCCAGGCCCGGCCGGTGCTCAACACGTTGTTCGGGGCGGTGCTCGTCCGGCTGGCGCATCCGTACGCGGGTGGGCGGCAGGGCGAGGCGCACGTACCGGCGGCTCTCGCCCCTGAGCCCGCGCCGCGGGAGCTCGCGTTCCCTGACGGCGGGGCCGCTGAGGACGGGGCCGTCGAGGGCGGGGCTGTCGAGGAGGCGGCCGGCCGTGACGGTGAGCGGGTGCTCGACGCCGACTCCGAGCCGGTCGTCGAAGAGGTGCCGCTGCCCGAGGCCGAGCCCGTGCTCGACGCCGCCGACGAGCCCGCGCCCGAGCCCGCCGCCGCGGAGGCGTCCGCGCTGGAGGCGGAGGGGGTCGGCGGCGAGCCCTTCTCGCCGGACGATCACGACGAAGAGGGTGAACGGCGCGAACCCGCCGACGTCCCTGAGGTCGTTGAGGAGCGGGACGGGGAGGAGCCGGTCGAGGCCGCACAGCCTGAGACCGCACAGCCCGAGGCCGCACCCGCACAGCCTGAGGCCGCACACCCTGCGGTGCCCGCCGATCACGCCGAGCCCGAGGCGCACGCTGAGGCCGCCGCCGCGCCCGAGGCGCACGCCGCGCCCGCCGAGCCCGAGACCGAGACCGCCCCCGAGCCCGAGCCCGAGCACCCCGACTTCGAGCATCCCGAGCCTGAGGCCGACGCCCGGCACGCCGAGCTTGAGGCCGAGCACGCCGAGCCTGTCGCCGACGCCGAGCCTGCGGCCGACGCCGGGCACGCCGCGCTTGGGGTCGACGCCGACCACGCCGAGCACGCCGCGCTTGAGGCCGATGCCGGGCACGCTGAGCCCGACGAGGCGGACGCCGGGCACGCCGGGCACGCCGAGGCGAGCGGTGAGGAGTTGCCCGAGCTGATCGAGGCCGCGTTCGCCGGGCTCGACGACAAGAGCTGGGCCGTGGCCCAGAACCGGGTCTTCACCGACGAGCCCTCGGCGGTCGACCAGCTCGCCAAGCTGTTCGCCGTCCCCCCGGCCGACATCTCCGCCACCGAGCAGGAGCTGCGCGTCCGCCTCGACCAGTGGCTGGCCAGCGAGCAGGCCGCGCCGTTCCGCGCCCACCTGGACGAGCTGCGCAGGACGCTGGGCCCGGCCGCGCCCAAGGAGCAGCTGATCGGCGCGGCCGACTGGCACGCCAGGGAGATCCGCGCGCTGGAGGTGCCGGCCTGGCAGTTCGTGCTGGCCACGCTGCCCGCGCAGCCGAACCCGCCGGCGGACTTCCAGCAGCCGGCGGACTTCCAGCAGCCGCACTCGGCGTTCGCCGCGATGCAGCCGCCGCCTCCCATGCCGCCGCCCCCCACGCCGCCCCCGCCCATGCCACCGCCGCCGTCCCAGGCCGGTCCGCCCGGTCCGCCGCAGTTCCAGGCGTTCACGCCGGTCCCGCCGCCGCCCGCGGAGGGCAACGGCGGGGCAGAGCAGAACAAGCCGTACCAGCCGCTCAAGGACGTCTCCCAGACCAGGCGCTGCTTCCGCCAGCCGGACGGCCGCTGGTGGCTGCGGATCGACGTGACCGCCGAGCAGCTCGCCGGCGGCGAGTGCGCCCTCCCGACGGGCTTCGCGGCCTACCTGGGCCTGTCCCCCGGTGAGAGCCGGGCGGTCAGGAGCGCGGCGGGCGAGCTGACCATGACCTGGCACGGCAGGCCGGTGCTGGAGTCCATCGAGCGCCTGCTCGTGGACGTCGGCGCCAAGGAGGGCGGCCACCTGTTCCTCACCCTGTCGGACGAGGGCGTCCTGCGCGCCCGTCACCTGCCGGTCGCCGCCCAGAACGCCGAGAGCATCACCAAGGCGCTGCGCCTGGTCGGCTACACGGCGCCGGGCGGCACCCGGGACCAGGCGGCCAGGGTGATCGCGACGAGGATCGGGCTCACCGGCCCCGTCGGGCTGCCCGACCTGCTCACCAGGCTCCGCGAACGCGGCGACCGCGACCTGCTCGCCCTCTTGGACTGACCGCCCGTGCCGCGGCTCGCGATCGGCCCTGACTTTCCAGGGGAGCTCGGCGCACTGGCTCAGCCGGTGCGCAGGGACGCCGTGGTCGCGCTGCGCCGGTTCCTGCTGAACGTGTCCGGAGCCCCGCACCCCGAGCGGGTGCGGGGCTGCCGGGACGCCAAGGTCGCCACGCTGCGCCTGGCCGACGGGCATCGCGGCGTGGTGGTCCGGCAGCGCGACGTCTACTGGCTGCTCGCCGTGCGGCCCGATCCGGAGGCGTGGTCGTACGCCCAGCGTCACCGGTACGGCGTCAACCCGGTGATCGGCGTCGTCGAGGAGTGGGACGCCGAGACCCTGGACCGGGTCGAGCCCGCCTTACGCAGGTCGGCCCGCCCCTCGCGGCTGTTCGACCAGATCTGCGACGGCGACCTGCTCGCGCTCGGCATCGACGTGCACGCGCTGCCCCTGGTCAGGCTGATCTCCACCGAGGCCGACGTGGCCGCGCTCGAACCGCTGCTGCCGCCCACCCAGTACGCGCCGCTGGCCGTCCTGGCCAGGGGCGGCACGCTGTCGGAGGCGTGGCGGGAGCTGGACGACTGGCGCGCCCGCGACGAGGAGCCGGGCGCGATCGACCCCGACGACCTGCACGCGGCGCTGCTGCGCAGCCCGGACCGCGCGGTGTTCGCCGCCGACAAGGTGGAGCTCGACCGGGTGCTCGGTGCCCCGGACTGGTGCACGTTCCTGCACCCGACGCAGCACCGGCTGGCCAGGGCCGGACGGTACGAGCAGCCGGCGCTGGTCGTGGGCGGCGCGGGCACCGGCAAGACGATCATCGCCCTGCACCGGGCGGCCCACCTGGCGGCGCGGGGCAGCGGCCCGGTGCTGCTGGTGACGTTCTCGCAGAGCCTGGCCGAGGAGCTGTCCGGCCGGCTGGACGTGCTGATCGACGACGAGACCGTGCGCAAGCGCGTCGAGGTGGACAACGCCGAGCGCCTGGCCATGCGGATCGTCGCCGACGCGGAGGGACGCCGTCCCGCCCTGGTCGGCCCGGGGGCCCGGTCGCTGGCCCAGCTCACCGACGAGGCGATCCGGCTGCTGTCGATCACGACCGGCGACCTGCTGGACGACGTGGAGCCGGGGCGCAAGCCGTACCGGCACATCGTGGTGGACGAGGCGCAGGACATCAGCCCGGCGCAGTGGCGGCTGCTGCGGGCGGCGGCGCCGCACGCGCACGACGACCTGTTCGTGGTGGGCGACCCGCACCAGCGGGTGACCGACACGCGGGTGGTGCTCGGCGCGGTGGGCATCCCGGCCGTCCGGCACGACCTGCGGATCTCCTACCGGCTGCCGCAGGAGATCCTGTCCTACGTGGTCCGGCTGCGCGGCGGCGGCCCGGCGAACGGCCTGGTCAGGGGCGTGGCCGAGCTGTACGGCTACCGCGCCACGCACAACGGCCGGCGGCCGGTGGTCCGCGCGTACGACACGCCGGAGTCCGAGCTGGCCGGGCTGCGCGCCACGGTCGGCGGCTGGCTGGCGGACGGCGTGCCCGAGGCCGAGATCGCCGTCGGGACGCGCACCCCCACGCTGGCCCGTGCCGCCCGGGAGGCCCTGGACGGGCTGGACGTGCGCGTGGCGACCTTCCAGCACCTGAAGGGCCTGGAGTTCGAACGGGTGGCGCTCGTCGGCGTGGCGGAGGGCGTGGTGCCCGGACCGCTGCCCGAGGAGCCGGCCGCGCGGGCTCGAGCGCTGCAACGCGAGCGGAGCATACTGTTCGTCGCCTGCACACGGGCCCGAACGATGCTCTATATCTCGCATTCCGGAAGGGGGAGCCCATTTCTGTCCCCCTGATCACATAGTCTGAACTGCGGATATCTTCCCTTTGCCGGTTGGACCTCAATGAACCTCAGCCTGAGCGACCTCGCGCCACCCCTGCGCTGGACCTCCCCTGGTCAGATCGCGCCGATCGTGGAGGAGCCCCAGCTGCCCGAGGCCTGGTGGCAGGCGATCCCCCTCGACCGCGCGTGCGCGATCGTCGGGACGCAGACCGTGGCGGGTCACCTGGCCGATCTGGCCGTGGCCTGCTGGGGGCACCTGCTGCTCGGCGACATCCTGCCGCTGCTGCGTTTCTCCGACCCCGCCGAGGCCGAGCGCACGCCGGAGTCGCTGGGCAAGGACGTGGTGCAGAAGCTGTTCACCGGTGTGTTCGAGCGGCTGCTCGAACCCGCGCCCGCCGCCCTGCCCGTCCCCGCCCGGCCCGACAAACCCCTTCCCGAGCTGATCGACGCGGTGTTCGCGGCCCTCGACGAGCGGCAGCGCGCCATCGCCCGCGACCGGCTCTACGCGGCCCAGCGCGCCACGCTGGACGAGCTGGCGCAGCGTTTCTCGGTCACCCGCGAGCGGATCAGGCAGATCGAGCGGGACCTGCGCGACCACGTGGAGGCATGGCTGGGCTCGCCGGAGGCGGCGGCGCTGGTGGCGCACGTGACGTGGCTGAGGGGCAGGCTGGGGTCGGCGGTGCCGGCCGACGACCTGGCGGCCGCCGTGCCGTGGCACCGCGGCGACCTGCGCACGCTGGGCATCCCCGCGTGGCGGTTCGTCCGCACGCTGCTGACCGGGTACGAGCAGGCCGACGGGTGGCTGGTCTCCGGCGGGGCCGACGAGCTGCGGGAGAAGACGCGGCAGTTGTTCACCGACGGGCCGCGGCCGCTCGGCGAGGCGGTGTCCATGGTGGCCCAGCTCGGCGTCCGCGAGGACGTCGCCGAGCGGTGGATCCTCGCCGTGCCGCAGCTCCGGGTGCTCGGCCGGCACGTGGTGCCCTGGCCGCGCAGCATCAACGAGAAGGCCGAGGCGGTGCTGGCGGTGGCGGGCACGCCGCTGTCGCCCGAGGAGATCCAGGAACGCATCGGCGAGGACTACAGCCTGGTCGGCATCCGCAACCAGCTCACCGCCGACGAGCGCTTCCGCCGGGTTGACCGGAACAAGTACGGGCTGACCAGGTGGGGCGGCGACGAGTACCTGGGCATCAGGGAGATGATCGCCAGGGAGATCGAGCGGGCCGGCGGCGAGGCCTCGGTGAGCACGATCGTGACGAACCTGACCTCCCGCTACGACGTGAGCGAGAGCTCGGTGCGCGCCTACTCGGGCGGCCCCGGGTTCGAGCGCACGCAGCGGGGCTGGATCAGGGTGGCCGGGACGTCGCCGACCGGGGAGTCGGAGCCGTACCAGCCGCGCAAGGACGTCTCGGAGACGCGGCGCAGCTTCCGCTCCCGCGACGGCCGGTGGTGGCACCGCGTGGACGTCAACGCCGAGCACCTGCGCGGGTCGGGCTCGCCCCTGCCGACGGGGTTCGCCGCCTACCTGGGCATGGCTCCCGGCGGGTCGCTGACCGCCTCGACGCCCTCGGGCGACGTGGTGATCAGCTGGCACAACCAGCCGACCATGGGGTCGATCCGCAACGTGCTGGCCGACTTCAAGGCGAGCGAGGGCGACCATGTCTTCCTGACCGTCTCCGACGGCGGCGAGCTGCTGACCCGCTACCTGCCCGCGGCCGCCGTGGCGATGCCGCCGCTGAACCGGGCGCTCTACCTCATCGGCTATACCGCCCCGGTGCACTCCGAGATGGAGGGGCTGCGGCTGATCGGGGCCCGCATCGGGCTGCCGGACACGGCCACCCGCGAGGAGGTGCTGGCCAGGCTGCGCGAGCGCGGTGACCGGGACATCCTCGGCTTCCTCGGCGGGTGAGGGCTAGGCTCGGGTGATGTTGCGGATCCACGACACCCGGGCCAGGCAGGTCGAGGAGATCTCGGGCGGGCGGGCGGTGCGCGTGTACACGTGCGGGCCGGCGCTGCACCGCCGCGTCCATCTGGGCGACCTGCGCACGTACGTGCTGTCCGACCTGGTCAGGAGGGTTCTGGAGGGGCGGCGTACGCGGGTGGTGGCCTGCCGGCACGTCGCCGACCTCGGGCGTCCGGACGAGGAGCCGGGGGCGCGTGACCTGGCCCTCGCCCACGAGGAGGCGTTCCGGGGCGACGCGGCCGCGCTCAACCTGCGGCCGCCGGAGCACGCCCCGCGCGCCGGGGAGACGGTCGACCTGATGATCGAGCTGATCGCCGGGCTCGTCGAGCGGGGGCACGCCTACCCGGCGCCGGACGGCTCGGTCTACTTCGACGTACGGACGTTCCCGGCGTACGGCGAGATCTCCGGCACCCGCCTGGACGACCTCGCGCCCGCCGGCCCGGCCGACGCCGCCGACCCGCACAGGCGTTTCCCCGCCGACTGGGCCCTGTGGCGGCCCGCCGACGGCGACCAGGGCCGGGACGCGCCGTGGGGCCGGGGCCTGCCCGGCCCGCACGTGGCGTGCTCGGCGGTGTCGCTGCGCTTCCTCGGCGAGCGGATCGACCTGCACGTCGGCGACGCCGCCCGGCGCTTCCCGCACCACGAGGACGAGCGCGCCCAGTCGGACGCGGCGACCGGCCACCAGGTGGTGCGCCACTGGGTGCACGGTGAGCGCCCGCTGTTCGACGGGCGCGAGACGGCCGAGTCGGCGAGGTCGGCGCAGCCGGCGGGCGAGGCGGTGCTGCTGTCCGACGTGGTGGCGGCCGGGCTCGACCCGCTGGCGGCGCGCCTGGCCTTCCTCGGGCGCCGCTACCGGGAGCGGCTCGACCTGTCCTGGGACGTCCTGCGGGCCGCCGACCGCACGGTGCGGCGGTGGCGGGCGCGGGTGGCCGAGTGGTCGGAGTCGCCCAGCGCGCCCATGGCCTCGTCGTACGCCGAGCGCGTCGGGGCGGCGCTCGACGACGACCTGGACACCCCGGCGGCGCTGGCCGTCCTGCGGGAGCTGGAGCTGGACGAGTCGGTCGCGCCCGGGTCGAAGTTCGAGACGTTCCTGCACCTGGACCAGGTGCTGGCGCTCGACCTGTCCACGGAGATCGGCAAGCCGCGGGTGCCGCCCGCCGGGGCCGGCGAGCTGCTGGCGCAGCGGGAGCGGGCGGTGGCGGCCAACGACTGGGCGGCGGCCGACCGGCTGCGGGACGAGCTGGCCGACCTTGGGGTTCGCGTCACCGACACCCCGGAGGGACAGAGCTGGGCCCTCTGATCGCCCGCCCCGCGCGCGAGGCCGCTCCGACCACCTGAAACGGCCGGAGCAGTGAGCCGGTACTGCCAGACTTGTTCCAGTCCGGCAAGATGGAGGTATCGGTGAGACCCTTTGCGTGGATGCCGTGGCCTTTGCGGTGGTTCGCCCGGGTGTTGACCGTGCTTCTCGTGCTGGCGCTCGTGCTGGCCGGGGTCCTGGTGTACACGGTACGGAAGTCGTTCCCGCAGGTGGACGGGACGCTGCGGCTGCCCGGTCTAGCCCACAAGGTCACGATTTATCGCGATAAAACGGGGATTCCGCATATCTATGCCGATACTGCGGCCGACCTGTTCATGGCGCAGGGCTTCGTCCACGCCCAGGACCGGTTCTTCGAGATGGACTTCCGCCGCCACACCACCGCCGGACGGCTCTCCGAACTCTTCGGAAAGGCCACGCTCGGCAACGACAAGGCGCTGCGGACCATGGGCTGGCGCCGGGTTGCCGAGCAGGAGCTGCCGGGCCTCGACCGGCAGACCCAGGACTTCCTGGCCGCGTACGCCAAGGGCGTGAACGCCTGGCTGGAGGCCAACCCCAACGCCTCCGACCGCAGCCTCGAATACTCGGTGCTCAAGCTCCAGAACGGCGAGTACCGGCCGGAGCCGTGGACCGCGGTCGACTCCGTCGCCTGGCTGAAGGCCATGGCATGGGACCTGCGCTCCAACATGGAGGACGAGATCGACCGCGCCCTGGCGCTGACCAAGCTGCCCAAGGAGCGCGTCGAGCAGCTCTACCCCGGCTACCCGTACGACCGCCACGCCCCGATCGTCGGCGAGGGCGCGCTCGCCCAGGGCCGCTACGACCAGCAGGCCGAGCCGCGGATCGGCGGCGTGCGCGCGCTGTCCCAGGCCGCCGCGACGCTCGACGCCGTGCCGAGCACGATGAGCAGCGAGGAGCGCGAGGGCATCGGCTCCAACTCGTGGGTGGTCTCCGGCGCGCACACCACCAGCGGCAAGCCGCTGCTGGCCAACGACCCGCACCTGTCCCCGCAGATGCCGTCCGTCTGGTACCAGGCCGGGCTGCACTGCAGGAAGCTGTCCGAGCAGTGCCCGTACGACGTCACCGGGTTCACCTTCTCCGGCGTGCCCGGCGTGATCATCGGGCACAACGACAAGATCGCGTGGGGGTTCACGAACCTCGGTCCCGACGTGGCCGACCTCTTCCTGGAGAAGGTGGACGGCGACACGTACCTGTACAAGGGCGAGCAGGTCAAGCTGGAGACGCGGCAGGAGCAGATCAAGGTGGCCGGCGGCGACCCCGTCACGATCACCGTGAAGAGCACCCGGCACGGCCCGCTGATCAACGAGGTCATGCCGGACGCCCGGCCGAGCGGCGAGGCGAACGCCGTGGCCCTGCAATGGACCGCCCTCACCCCCGGCAGGACCGTGGACGCGATCTTCGCGCTCAACAAGGCGGGCGACTGGCCCGCGTTCCGCTCGGCGGCGGCGCTGTTCGAGGTGCCGTCGCAGAACCTGATCTACGCCGACACCAGCGGCAAGATCGGCTACCAGGCGCCCGGGCGCATCCCCGTACGGGAGAAGGGCGACGGCACCTGGCCGGTGCCCGGCTGGACCGGCGAGTACGACTGGAAGGCCGACCCCATCCCCTACGACCAGCTCCCCACGCTTGAGGACCCGGCCGAGGGGTTCGTCGTCACGGCCAACAACGCCGTCATCGACCCCCGCCGCTACCAGCCGCTGCTGACCAAGGACTGGTCCTACGGCTACCGCTCCCAGCGCATCCGCGAGCTCGTCGAGTCCGCGATCGGCAAGGGCAAGATCGACGCCGGGACGATGTCGGACATCCAGCAGGACACCTCCAACGAGTTCGCCGGGACCCTGGTGCCCGCGCTGCTGCAGGTGGACCTGGCCGGGCCCGCCCGCCAGGCCCGCGAGCTGCTGCGCACGTGGGACCACTCCCAGGGGCTCGACTCCGCCCCCGCCGCCTACTACAACGCGGTGTGGCGGCACCTGCTCATGCTCACGTTCGACGACGACCTGCCCGAGCAGGTGTGGCCCGGCGGCGGCGACCGCTGGTACGACGTGGTCGCCAACCTGCTCACCGCCCCCGACGACCCCTTCTGGGACGACGTCACCACGAAGAACCTCACCGAGACCCGCGACGACATGCTGCGGCAGGCGATGGCCTCGGCCTACCACGAGCTGTCGGAGCTGTTCGGCGCCGACGTCAAGTCCTGGAAGTGGGGCGACCTGCACCAGCTCGAACTGGTCAACGGCACGCTCGGCACCTCGGGACTCGCGCCCGTGGAGGCGCTGTTCAACCGCGGCCCGTTCGCCGTGCCCGGCAACAAGGACGCGGTGAACGCGACCGGGTGGAACGTGCAGAAGGGGTACGGGGTCACGGCGGTGCCGTCGATGCGCATGGTCGTCGACCTGTCGGACCTGGACAAGTCCCGCTGGATCAACCTGACGGGCGCCTCGGGGCACGCCTTCCACGACAACTACTGGGACCAGGCCGAAGCCTGGGCGCGGGGCGACCTGCTCCCGATGTACTCCAAGCCCGAGTCCGTCCAGCACGCCGCCGTCCACACCCTCACCCTCACCCCCTGACCCGTCGCGTCCGTCCCCGCACCGCGCCCGGCCGGAACCCTGTCCGGAAGCGGTCACGGGCGGAGGGTGATTTCCCATGCGTAATCGTCTGTCATGAGAACGAGGCGGCGCATCGTCCCCTCCCGCTCCCGTTCGAGAGGACACCCATGGACATCCCGGCCCGAGCCGCCCTGATCAACAAGAAGTCCGGGCTCGCCCTTGACATCAAAGAATGCGACATGTCCGACGGCAGCTGGGTGATCCAGTGGACCCCCCACGGCCGGACCAACCAGATCTTCCGCCTGGAACCCGCCGACGGCGGCCACAGGTTCATCGCCGAACACTCCGGCAAGGCCCTCGATGTCAGCTGGGCGAACCAGAACACCGACTTCGCGATGCAGTGGGGCGTCAACGGCAGCCCCAGCCAGATCTGGTTCCTCAAGGAGCACGAGGCGGGCGTCTACCGGCTCTTCGCCAAGCACTCGGGCAAGGTGCTGGCGGTCGCGAACGCCTCCACCGAGCCGGGCGCGCGCGTGGTGCAGTTCGAAACCGGTCATGAGGAGAACGAACTCTGGCTGCTCAAGGCCGTTCCCTAGGGGCGCGTCCTCCCTGGTGGGCGGCCTGGCGGGGGCCGGTGGCGCGCCCGGTGTACGACCGTGGTCGTAGTCGAAGGCCAGACCGTGGTCCGACGCGCCGGGCCGCCGGCCGCTGTCAGCATGGCCGCATGACTCGCCTCCGGTACTCCGATCGCCTCTGGTACTCCGTCGGGGTCTTCCTCCTGCTCGTGGGCCTGGCGCACCTGGGCGTGCTCGTCGTGGCCGGCGGTCCGTGGGAGGGGGCCGTTTCGTGGCGCAAGCCGTTCACGTTCGGGGTGTCGTTCGGGTTGAGCGTGCTGACCCTGACCTGGGTGTCCCAGTGGTTACGGCTGCGTGCCCGCGCGTTCGTCCTCGGGGCGTTCGCGGTGGCCTCCACGGTCGAGGTGGCGCTGATCACCCTTCAGGCGTGGCGCGGCGTGCCGTCCCACTTCAACATGGAGACGCCCCTCGACACGGCCATCGCCCGCACGCTGGCCGCGTTCGGCGTCACGCTCATCGCCATCGCGATCACCATGACGATCGCCGCCTTCCGGCCGGCGCCGGAGGTCGCCCCGAGCACCCGGCTGGCCGTACGGGCCGGCTTCGCCACGCTGCTGGCGTCCATGGTCTTCGGCGGCGTGATGATCGCCCGTGGCGTCGTGGCGGTGATGACGGGCAACCAGCAGCTCGCCTACACGGTCGCCACGGCGCTCAAACCGGCCCACGCCGTGCTCATGCACGGGGTGCTCCTCCTGCCGGCCCTGTCCTGGCTGCTGTCCCGCACGCTGCCGTCCGAGGGCGCGCGGCTGCGGGCCGTACGCCTGGCCACCTGGGCGTACGTCGCGGTGGCCGCGGTGGTCTCCGGCCTGGCCGTGGCGGGGGTGGCGGTCGTGGGGCCGTCCACGGCTTCGGTGTTGTCGGCCGGGGCGATCTCGGCCCTGGCCATCGCGGCGGTCGCGCTGGGCCGGTTCAGCCCCCGCCCCGGCCAGGCGAAACATTGAGGTCGCGGTAATGGGTCAGCCGTTATGCCGTCGCCGCCGCCACCACACGGGCGCGCGGGGATAGCCGCCGTCGTCCAGGTCGGCCAGCCGCTCGAACACGTTGTACGACGCCTGATGCCCGCACACCACCACCGACACGAGCATGGCCAGCAGGTAGAGCGGGAGCATCGGCAGGCCGGCGCAGCAGGCCCACTGGGTGGCGTGCCGTGCTTCGTGCCGGATGAGCCGGTCGTCCAGCTCGTCCTGCCTGGTCAGGACGACGTTCCCGACCGTGAACGCGCCCGCGATGGGGAAGCGGTAGCGGTAGCCGAAGGCGAGGATGAGCCCGTCGGGGCCGGGCCGGCGGGCCGCGCCGCCGACGATCGAGATGAGGAGGCCGAGCGGGGTGGCGAGGTTCACGTAGTTCACCGCCCGCCGGAACCGATGGCGCCTGTTCATGCGTCTCAGTCTTGACCAATCTTGACAAGTCGGAATAATGATCTGCGTCCTGAAATCTCCCACAAGAGCAGGATTATGAGATTCTCCATCCTGGGCGCGCTGCTCGGCGCTGTTGCACTGGCCGGAGCCGGCGGAGTCGCGATCACCCAGACATCAGCCACCGATCCCCTACGTTCCACCGATTCTCCTTCCGGCGCGCAGGTGGCGTTACCCGTCGCCGCGACCCCGACGGCGACGCCCTCGGCGACGCCCTCGGTCGGGGATTACACCGCCACGACGAAGGTGGTCAAGAAGAAGGGCGTCTCGTACTTGAACGTGTCCGTCAAGTACGACGGAGCGGCCCGCTTCACCGTGAAGCAGAAGGTGTGCAGGAGCAAGTCCTGCAGGAGCGCCACCGCCCAGTTCCCCGTCACCACCGGGGCCGGGCAGACCACGAAGAAGCTGGGCAAGGGCACGTACAAGGCGAGGGGCAAGCCGGCCGTCAAGGTCAAGCCGCTCCCCTGGCCGACCCGCACCGTGACGGTCTCGCCGACCGCCACGACCGCGCCGAGCGCGACGGCGACCGTGACGTCCACGGTGACCGAGCAGGCCACGGTGACCGCCACGGTGACCCAGCCCGGCCCGACCGTGACCGTGCCCGGCCCGACGGTGGCCGTGCCGGGGCCGACGGAGACGGTGACGTTCACCTGTCAGCCCGCCCCGCCGACGTCCCCGCTCCCGCCGTCCGACCCGCCGTCCGAGCCGCCGACCGCCACGCCGTCGACCTCGGTCTCGGAGTCCCCGGACGTTCCGGACGCCCCGGCTCAGGCCCCCGTCCCACCGGCGAGCGACACCCCGACCCCCACTCCGACGCCGACGCCGACGCCGACCGCGACGGACGTCCCGACCGACACCCCCACCGGCGCCCCGACCGACGTCCCCACGGACGTCCCGACGGACATCCCGACGTGCGCGCCGCCCACGGATCTCCCCTCCGAGACCCCGACCCCGACCCCGACCGCGACCTCCACGGACACCGGCGCCCCCACCGACACCCCGACCCCGCCGGAACCCCCCACCCAGTAACCCCCGACCGACACACCACATGACTCAGGCCAGGCCCCAACGCCTGGCCTGACTCATGTCCCCCGCCCCCTCTTCCATCCGGGCCGCCAACCCCGTAGGGACGCCGCGCCACCGCTCCCCGGGCCGGTCAGTGTGGGGCGGCGGTCAGCAGGCGGGTGAGGGTTTCGGTGAGCCAGCGTTCGTAGGTGTCGGCGGTCCAGCTCAACATCTCCCGCCCCAGCAGGTACGTCTCCGCGTGCACCAGGACGGCGGTGGTGTCGGTCAGCCAGTCCAGATCGTGCCCGCCCGCCAGCAGCCCGTCGGCGGCCATCTTGTCCCAGAAGGCGCGCATGTTCGCCCGGGTGGCCGCGCGCCCGGCCCGGGTGGCGGCGGCCAGGTCCGGCTCGGTGGGCGCGGCCTGCAGCGCGACGGCCAGCAGGTCGCCGGCGCGTTCGGCCATCTGGCGGCTGCCCCCGGCCAGGGCGGCGATGCGCTCCCCGGCGGTGGTGGCGGTGCCGGCGCGGACGTACCAGTCGCGGCCGGTGATGTCGACGGCGGCCCCGTCACCGGCGAAGGCGACGTCGACGCAGCGTTTGAGCAGCGCGGCCTTGGTGCCGAAGCGCAGGTAGACGGTCCGGTCGCCGACCTCGGCGGACCGGGCGACGGCGGTCAGGGTGGTGGCCGCGTAGCCGTTGCGGAGGAACAGCTCGGTGGCGGCGGTCAGGATCTTCTCCTCGGTGGCGGCGATGCGGGCGGCACGCAGATCACGCTTGACGGGCTCCGACATAGAATGCAGTATAACTGCATCGATGCAGCGCAACTGCAAGGAGGGTATTTGCCGTGTCGCACCTCCCGCGCCTGGACGGCGTGCACCACCTCAAGCTCCCGGTCACCGACCTGGACCGTTCCCTGGCCTGGTACCGCTCCCGGTTCGGGTACGAGATCGACATCGAGTTCGTCGAGCAGGGCGTGCCGATGGGCTACGCGCTCGCCCATCCGGCCGGCGGTCCCGTACTGGCGCTGCGGCTGGCCCCGGAGCGGGCCAGGGCCGCCGCGGGCTTCGACTACTTCGCCATCGGCGTCCCGGACAAGCAGGCCATCGAGGAGCTGGCCGCCCATCTGACCGCGTCCGGCGACAGCCACGCCGGCGTGCACGAGGCGACCATCGGCTGGATCCTGCCCGGCCTGCACGACCCGGACGGCCACGAGATCCGCTTCTACACCACGCAGCCGCGCCCCCCGCGCGAGGCGGACGCGGACGAGGAACGTCGCGGCAGCGGCGCCCGTCCGGCCGAGACCTCCTGAGAAGCGCGCCATGCCCGTGGTCCGCGACCAGGACGGCGCCCGGAGGTCTTCGCCCGCGGCCAGGACACCCGCCTGCGGCACAGCCGGCAGCGGCCCGAGGGCGGCTGGTCGCAGTGGCCCCGGACGCTGGTCCGGCTCGCCGACATCGCCGGATGCAGGCGGCAGCAGGCGGCCGACACCATGTGCTCGTCGAGCGCGGGCGCTCCTCGCCGACGCGCTCGGCCGGCACGACCGCCGCCCCACCGGCCGGGCGTAGCGGCGGGGTCAGAGGTTTTGAACCGGCCGTCGCGGGAGAGCAGCGGCGGGGTCAGAGGTTCTTGTAGCGGCCGTCGCGGGAGAGCAGCGGCGGGGTCAGAGGTTCTTGTAGCGGCCGTCGTGGTAGAGCAGCGGCGAGCCGTCCGCGGGGGTGCCGAGGGCCGTCACCTGGCCGAGCACGATCGAGTGGTCGCCGCCGTCGTACACCGCCGTCGTGGCGGCCTCGACCGTGGCCAGGGCGCCGGTGAACAGGGCCACCCCCGAGTCCCCGCGATGGTGCTCCCACCGGGCCAGTTGCCCGTTCAGCGGACGGCCGCGATGGGCGAAGAAGCGGGAGGCGTCCTCCATCGAGGCGTGCAGCACCGACACGCCCCACACCCCGGCCTCGATCACGGCGTCGTGGAAGCGGGCCACCTTCTCGGCGCAGAAGAGCACGAGCAGGGGGTCCAGGGAGACCGACGTGAAGGAGTTGACCGTCATCGCGTGGTCCACGCCGCCGAGCCGGGTCGTGACGATCGCGACTCCCGTGGCGAAGCGGCCGACGACCTTACGGTAGTTTCCCGGGTCCACATGCCGCTCTATGGAATGCACGACGTTACTTTATGCCTCTACGTCGGATTCTTTGGAGGTGGGTATCCCCGCAACAGCCACGAACCCCCACCGGATGAGGGCGAGCACATGAACGCCACCACGAGAGCCAGCAATCCGCCATAGAGGTAGACGTACCCCGCCGCACCCTGAGAGATCACCAGATCTCCGGCGCTGAGTTCGAGGGTGAACGGCATCGTCACCAGCAGCCAGCCGAGCCCGACCGCGAACGCGGCGAGCTTCGTCCGCATGAGCCTGGCCGCCCCCAGCGGGAGGAGGAACAGCGCGAGCACCCACCCGATCGCCACCCACGGCACCGCGCCATGCTGGTCGAGCGCGTGCGTGAACCCGCCCACGACGCCGAGCACGACACCCAGCACGAACAGCATGCCGTACGCCGCCCCGCCCAGCGCCGACTCCGCCTGGCTGCGATGCTCCATGGGGAACGAGGTTAGTGGATGCCCGCGAAGAGATCGTTCTCGCGGTTGTGCGGCTCGCCGAGCCCGCCGGCGTCGACCGGCGGCCCGGGCACCGGCGGGCCGGGCACGCCGATGGCCAGGACGAAGTGCTCCACGCCGAGCACCTCCTGCCCGATGTTGTTGGACAGCGCGTACCAGGGGCCCTCGACGGTGATCTGGGTGGCGTGGGCGCGCATGGCCTCCCGCTTGTTGCCGACCCAGGGGCGGGCGTCGATCTCGGTGGTGATGTCCTCGTCGGGGCTGCCGAAGGGGATGTCGTCGACGTCCTCGACGAGGAAGCCGGTGCCGGAGTCGGGCAGCGCCTCGGCCGTGCGCCGCATGACGGACCTGGGCACGGCCGTGTGGTAGAACTTCGCGATCTGCCACGGCTCGTCCTGGCGCGGGGCGGGCCGGCCGCCCGGGACGTAGCCGGGCTTGGCGGCCAGCTCGAAGGCCCGGCGGGCCACCCGGTGGGCCTGGATGTGGTCGGGGTGGCCGTAGAAGCCGTTGGCGTCGTAGGTCACCAGCACCTGCGGGCGCACCTCGCGGATGACCTTGACCAGCTCGCCGGCCGCCTCGTCGAGGTCGGCCTGCCAGAAGGCGTTGGGCCGGTCGTTGGTGGCGACGCCCATCATGCCGGAGTCGCGCCAGCGTCCGGGCGAGCCGAGGAAGCGGTGGTCCTCGACGCCGAGCGCCTGGCAGGCCGCCGCCAGCTCGCCGATCCGGTACGGCCCGAGCAGGTCGTCGCGGTCGGCCGCCAGGTGGGCGAGGTCGGCCGGGATGACCTCTCCCTCCTCCCCCAGCGTGCAGGTCACCAGCGTGACGTGGGCGCCTTCCGCGACGTATTTGGCCATGGTCGCGCCGGTGCCGATCGACTCGTCGTCCGGATGGGCGTGCACGAGCAGGAGGCGGCGATCAGTCATAGTCATGAGCGTAACAATGGCTGGATACTGGCAGGATTGAGCCCATGAGTGAGAGCTTCCCGCGACTGTCGGCACGGACCCGCCGGTTCACCCTGGGAGTGCCCAGGGGGTTCACGATCTCCCCCGACGGCGGACGAGTGGTCTTCCTGCGGACGAGGTCCGGCACCGACCCGGTCACCTGCCTGTGGGAGCTCGACACCGAAACCCACGTCGAACGCCTGGTGGTCGATCCGCGCACCCTCCACGCCGACGACGAGGACCTGCCGCCGGAGGAGCGCGCGCGGCGCGAGCGCAGCCGCGAGGCGGCCGGCGGCGTGGTGGCCTACGGCGCCGACGCCGCGCTGACGAGGGCGGCCTTCGCCCTGTCCGGCGGGCTCTACGTCGTCGAGCTGGCCAGCGGCCAGACCCGCAGGCTGGAGACGCCGGGCGCGGTCATCGACCCCCGGCTGTCCCCCGACGGGCGGCAGGTCGCCTACGTCACCGGCGGCGCGCTGCACGTCCAGGACCTCGACTCGGGGCGCGGCGAGGTGCTCGCCACGCCGGAGTCGCCGACCGTCACCTACGGCCTGGCCGAGTTCATCGCCGCCGAGGAGATGAACCGGATGCGCGGCTACTGGTGGTCGCCGTCGGGCGACGCGCTGCTGGTCGAGCGGGCCGACGAGGAGCCGGTCGAGACCTGGTACATCGCCGACCCGGCCAACCCCTCCCGTCCGGCCGCCGCCCAGCGTTACCCGTCGGCCGGCACGCCCAACGCCCGCACCGAGCTGTTCGTGCTCGGGCTCGACGGGTCGCGGGTGGCGGTGCCGTTCGAGGAGGAGTACCTCACGACGGCCGCCTGGGACGAGCACGCGCTGTCGATCGTGACGATGACGCGCGACCAGAAGACGCTGCGGCTGTTCTCCGTCGATCCGGCGACCGGCGTGTCCACGCTGGTCCGCGAGGACACCGACCCGGCCTGGGTGGACATCGTGACCGGCGTGCCGGCGCACCTCGACGACGGCTCGCTGGTCTGGGTGGCCACGTCGGAGGGCGGCCACCGGCTGTTCGTCGGCGACCGCGCGGTCACGCCGCCCACCCTCCAGGTCCGGTCGGTGCTCGACGTCGACCACGACAGCGTGTTGTTCAGCGCCAGCGGCGGCGACCCGACCGACATCCACCTGTGGACCTGGGACGGCCACTCGCTGCTGCCGGTCTCGACCCGGTCCGGGGTGTTCTCGGGGCGGATGTCCGGCGGCGTCGGCGTGTTGTCGGAGCAGAGCCTCGACGCCGAGGGCGTCTCGACCACGGTGGTGCGGCGCGACGGCATGGCGGTCCCGATCCCGTCGTACGCCGAGCGTCCGGGGCTCGACCTGCGGGTGTCGCTGGGGCGTTCGGGCCGCCGGGAGCTGGCCACGGCCGTGGTGCTGCCGTCCTGGTACGAGCAGGGCTCGGGCCGGCTGCCGGTCCTGATGGACCCGTACGGCGGCCCGCACGCGCAGCGGGTGCTCAACCGGCGCGGCGCGTTCCTGGAGAGCCAGTGGTTCGCCGAGCAGGGCTTCGCCGTGATCGTGGCCGACGGCCGCGGCACGCCGGGCCGCGGTCCGGCGTTCGAGCGGGCGGTGCTGGGCGACCTGGCGACCCCGGCGCTTGAGGACCAGATCGACGCTCTTCAGGGCGTGGCCGAGCAGTACCCCGATGACCTCGACCTGTCGAGGGTGGCCATCCGCGGCTGGTCGTTCGGCGGCTTCCTGGCCGCGCTCGCCGTGCTGCGGCGTCCCGACGTCTTCCACGCGGCGGTGGCGGGCGCGCCGGTGACCGACTGGCGGCTGTACGACACCTGCTACACCGAGCGCTACCTGGGCCACCCCGACGAGCAGCCCGAGGTCTACGACAACTCCTCGCTGTTCGCCGACGCGCCCAAGCTCGAACGCCCGCTGCTCCTGGTCCACGGCCTGGCCGACGACAACGTGGTGGCCGCCCACACGCTGCGCCTGTCCTCGGCGCTGCTGGCGGCCGGCCGCCAGCACAGCGTGCTGCCGCTGTCGGGCGTGACGCACATGACGCCCCAGGAGGTCGTGGCGGAGAACCTGCTCCTGCTCCAGGTCGACTTCCTGAAGAAGGCGCTGGGCTAGGCGGCGCGCAGGGCGTCGAGCAGCCTCGACGCCCCCAGGCCGATCAGCACGGCCAGCCCCATGACCAGCAGGAACACCCACAGGGGGGCGCCGAGGTAGGCGAGCAGGCCCTGCGCCACGGCCAGGATCAGCACGCCGAGCACGGTGCCCGCCACGCCGGCGCGCTCGCCGTACGGGCTGGTGCCGCCCAGGAGGACGGCGGCGAGCGCGAACACGGTGCTGTAGAGCCCCTGGTCGCCCGGGGGCGCCGCGCCGAGGCGCAGCAGCAGCGCGATGCCGCCCGCGGCGGCGAGCATGCTCGACCCGGCCAGGCCGAGCACCGCGCCGGGCCACCCGGCGCCCAGCTCCTTGCGCACCTCCTGCCGGTTCCACAGCAGGCCGCCGGCGATCGAGACGACCGCGAACACGGCGAACCCCAGCGGGCCGGGATAGAGCGCGGCGGTCTGCAGCGGGATCGTCCCGTCGCCGAGCAGCGCGACGGCCAGGGCCTCGCACACGACGGCGGCCCCGAGCGTGACGGCCCAGGCCGGGGCCGACAGCAGCATCGTGAACGCGCTCATGGCGGCCCCCAGGAGCCCGGCGAGCACGAGCGCGAACAGCATCGCCACCGGCAGCGGCACCCCGGCCCCGGCGGTGGACGCCACGAAGGCGCCGCTCGCGGCGGCGACCGCGCCCACGGCGAGATTGGGCGTGCCGGTGCGCAGCGACAGGCCGAACCCCATGACGATCAGGCCGAGCTGCCCGGCGTGGGCGAGGATGTCGAGCAGGCGGTCACTGACCGTAGTGATCAGGACGAGTGCCAGGCCCAGCAGGGCGAGGAGTCCGAGCACGCCTTCCCAGGCGCGCTGCCAGGTGCTCACTCCGACGATGCTGACAGCGCCGGACGATCATCGCAACCCCCGCGGGCGCTACCGCGGGGCCGCCCGCTCCAGCAGCTTCTGGAGCACGGACTGCTCGTCGGGCGTGAGCGCGGCCAGCGGCGAGCCCTCGGTCAGCAGGCCCAGCAGGCGCTCCCGCAGGCCGGCGCCCTCCTGGGTGAGCACGAGCAGCTTGGCCCGGCGGTCGTTCGGATGGGGGCGCCGCTCCACGACCCCCTGCTGCTCCAGCCGGTCGATGACGAACGTGGCGTTGGAGGGCTCGCACCCCATGCGCCCCGCCAGGTCGCTCATGGTCATCGGGCCGGTCAGCTCGCGCAGCGCCACCGCCTGGGCGGCGGTGAGGTCGAGCGCGGCCGCGCGCTCCCTGACGTGCCCCTCGATCTGCCTGGCGAGCGCGCCCACCAGGCCGCACAGGTTCCGCTCGGCCGCGGCCCGCGCTTCGGCTTCGGACGTTGTCATACCCCAAAACTACCTCAAGCTTGGATGTTTGCAACTTGAAAGGTTCTAGCTATAAGTTTCCGCCATGAGCACTTCCGAGAGCCTTCGTCTGCGCCGCCCGTCCGCCCTCCGGTCGCTGCGGGTCGGCGACCTCAAGGTCACCTTCGTGCCCGACGGGAGCGTGCGGCTCAAGCCGTACGGCTGGCTGCCGGGCACGACCGAGCGCGACTGGGCCGAGCACGCCGACCACCTGGACGAGACCGGCAACCTCGTGGCCGGCATCGGCGGCCTGCTGGTGGAGTCGGGCGAGCGGGCCCTGCTGATCGACGCGGGGGTGGGCCCGGTGCACCAGCCGGACGACCCGGCCGACCCGCTGATCGGCGAGCTGCGCGGCGGCGACCTGCCGGCCAACCTCGCCCGGCTGGGCCGCCGTCCCGAGGACGTCGAGGCGGTGGCCTTCACCCACCTGCACATCGACCACATCGGCTGGGCCTGGCACCCGGCCGACGGCGGGCCCGCGTTCCCGTCCGCCGCGTACCTGTTCGCCGAGCCCGAATGGGCCGAGCGGCACCGGACCCTCGACTTCGGCACGCCGGAGGAGGCCCTGACGGCCATGGCCTCCCGGGTCAGGACGTTCGGCGACGGGGAGGAGATCTTCCCCGGCGTGCGGGCCGCGTTCGCGCCCGGCCACACCGCCGGGCACACCGCCTACACGATCACCTCGGGCGGGCAGCGGCTGCTGGCCTTCGGCGACGCCCTGCACTCCCCCGTGCAGGTGCGCCATCCCGAGTGGCCGGCCGGCTCCGACCTGGACCGCGTGGAGTCGACCGTGCACCGGCGGCGGCTGGTCGAGGAGCTGCTGCGGCCGGACACGATCGGCTTCGGCATCCACTTCGCCGACGTGGTCTTCGGCCGCGCGCGTAACACGGCCGACGGGCCGGTCTGGGAGCCCGTGGCCTAGGGAGTGGGGGCGGGGGTGCCGTGCCAGCTCGCCCACAGGGCCGCGTACGAGCCGCCCTCGGCGACCAGCTCCTCGTGCGGGCCCAGCTCGGTGATCCGGCCGTCCTCCACGACGGCCACCCGGTCGGCGTCGTGCGCGGTGTAGAGCCGGTGGGCGATGGCGATCACCGTACGGCCCTCCAGGACGGCGGCCAGCGAGCGTTCCAGGTGGCGCGCGGCCCGCGGGTCGATCAGCGAGGTGGCCTCGTCGAGCACCAGCGTGTGCGGGTCGGCCAGGACCAGCCGCGCCAGCGCGAGCTGCTGGGCCTGCGCGGGCGGCACGGCGACGCCGCCGGACCCGACCTCGGTCTCCAGCCCCTCGGGCAGCGTCCGGACCCAGTCGAGCGCGTCGACGGCGGCCAGCGCCGCGCGCACCGCCGCGTCGTCCGCGCCGGGGCGGGCGATCAGCAGGTTGTCGCGGACGGTGCCCTTGAAGACGTGGTGCTCCTGGGTGACCAGCGCGACGTGCCCGCGCAGGTCGTCGAGCGGCAGGTCGACCAGCGGCACGCCGCCCACGCTGACCTCGCCGGTACGCGGCCCGTGGATGCCGGCCAGCAACCGCCCGAGCGTGGACTTGCCGGCCCCCGACGGGCCGACCATGGCCAGCCGCTCGCCCGGCTCGACGGTCAGCGACACGCCGTGCAGCACGTCGCGGCCCTCGCGGTAGGCGTACCTGACGTCGTCGGCCCGCAGCAGCTCGCCTGCCGGGCGGGCGGCCGAGGGCTCGCGGTCGTCGGGCACGTTGGCCACGCCCAGCAGCCGGGCCATGGCCGCGCCGCCCACCTGGAGCTCGTCGATCCACATGAGGAAGCGGTCGAGCGGGTCGATGAGCTGCTGGGCGTAGACCAGGGCGGCGGTGACCTGCTGGACCGTCACCCAGTCGTTGGTGTAGAACAGGCCGCCGACCAGGAGCGTGGAGACCACCGGGATCACGTAGCCGAGCTCGACCGCGGGGAACCAGAGCGTCCGCAGGCCCAGGGTGTAGCGCTCGGCGGCGTAGGAGCGGCGGATGTCGCCGTCGGTGCGCTCGCGCCGGCGCTGCTGGAGGCCGAGCGCCTCCACGGCCCGCGCGCCCTCGACGGTCTCGGCCAGGCCCTCGGTCATGTCGGCGTACGCGGCGTTCTCGCGCAGGTAGCCGTCGCGCGCCCGCTTGAGGTACCAGCGGGTCGCGAACCAGATCAGCGGGCCGGCGACCAGCATCGGCAGCATGAGCTGCGGGCTGACCAGCACCAGCGCGCCCATGGTGATCACGAAGGTGACCAGCGCGATGAGCGTCTCGGGCACGGCGTGCCGGACGGTCCTGGACAACGAGTCGACGTCGCGGGAGGTACGGGTGATCAGGTCGCCGGCGCCCGCCCGCTCGACCGTGGACAGCGGCAGGCCGAGCACCCGGTCGACGAACTCCTCCCGCAGCTCGGCCAGCACCTTCTCGCCCAGCCTGGCCGAGGCGAGCACGGCGAAGCGGACCAGCAGGCCCTGGAGGAACAGGAACGCGCCGATGACGACGGCCACCAGCAGCCCGTCGACCTCGCCGCCGTCCTGGACGGTCTGGACCAGGCTGCCGAGCTGCCACGGCACCACGAGCCCGGCGACGGCGGCCAGGCCGTGCAGGGCCAGGGCGACGGCGAGCTGCCGCGGGTACTTCAGCGTCAGCCTGCGCGCGTAGGCGCGCACCTGTTTCCGGTCGGCGACCGGCAGGATCTCGCGGGCCACGGTCAGCCCTCCCCTCGGGTCACGGTCGCGGCGTATTCGGGGGACGCGTCCAGCAGGTGCCGGTGCGTCCCCTCGGCGAGCACCCGGCCGCCGGCCACGTAGACGACGTGGTCGGCCCGGTCGAGCACCAGCGGGCTGGTCGTGCAGATCATGGTGGTGCGGCCGGCGCGCGCCTTGGCCAGCCGCTCGGCGATGCGGGCCTCGCTGTGGGCGTCGACGGCGCTGGTGGGCTCGACCAGGATGAGCACCTCGGGGTCGGCGACCAGGGCCCGTGCCAGGCGCAGCCGCTGCTGCTGGCCGCCGGAGAACTCGCGCCCCGCCTCGGACACCTGGGCGTCGAGGCCGTCGGGCAGCGCCTCGACGATGTCCTCGGCGCAGGCCGCGTGCAGGGCCGCGCGCACGTCTTCGTCGGTGGCCGCGTCGCGGACGTCGAGCTCGTTCCTGAGCCTGCCGGTGAACAGCCGGGCGTCGTTGCCGGCGACCAGGATGCGCGCGCGGATCTCGGCCATGGGCAGCGTGGCCAGCTCGACGGCGCCGAAGGTGACGTCGCCCTGCGCGTACCGGCCGAGGCGGTCGGCGATGGCGGCGGCCTCCTCGGGCGCGTCGGCCGCGACGGCGGTGAGCATGCCGGGCTGGAGGGTGACGCCGCTGTAGCAGTCGCGCAGCACGCCGCCGCCGCTGGTCTCGGTGCCACCGGCGACCTCGGGCTCGATCGCCAGGATGCGGATGACGCGGCGGGCCGCGACGTGGCCCTTGGTGAGCTTGTCAGCGGCCTCGGTCAAGGTGCGCAGCGGGCCGATGAGGAAGGCGGCGTAACCGTAGAGCGCGACCAGGTCGCCGGTGCTGATCTCGCCGCCGACCGCGAACGTGGCGCCGATGCCGGTGACGACCGCGATGAGCAGGCCGGGCAGCAGGATCTGGGCGCCTTCGAGCAGCGACTCGACCCGGGCCACGCCCACCCCGGCATGGCGCACGCGCTGGGACTCCTCGCCGTAGCGGCCGGCGAACACCTGCTCGCCGCCGATGCCGCGGAGCACCCGCAGGCCGGCCACGATGTCGGCGGCCCTGGTGGACAGGTCGCCGGTCAGCTCGCGCTGCCGCTTCTGCCGCCGGTGCAGCGGCTTGAGCAGCGGCGAGACGGCGAGCGCCATGAGCGGCACGCCGAACAGCACGAGCAGCCCGAGCGGGACCGAAGTCGCCAGCAGGATCACGGTGACCGCGACGATGGCCACGACGGACCCGGTGCCGCGCAGCAGGATGTCCATGGAGCTGCCGATGTGGGCGATGTCGGAGTTGCCGACGCTGACGACCTCGCCGGTCGAGACCTTCTTGGGCAGCGTCGCCCCGAGCCGGGCGGCCTGCCGCGCGGTCACCTGGACGGTGCGGTAGGCCGCCGACAACCAGTTGAACACCGCCATCCGGTGCCGCATGATCCCGGTGAACGCCTGCAGCAGCCCCAGCGCGAGCAGGATCGACGCCCAGGTCAGCAGCGCCCTGGTGTCCTTGGCGGTGACCGCGTCGATGCCCTTGCCGAGCACCGCGGGCACGAGCGCCTGCACCAGCCACCACAGGGTGGCGAAGCCGATGCCGGCGAGCAGGGCACGCGCCTGGCGCCGCGCGTTCCACCACAGGTAGCGGAGCGGACTGCGGATGTCGGGCGTGCCGGGATCGGCCTCAGGAAGGGAGCGCATGGTCTGACAAGGTTGACAAGCCATCGCCCGGCCCGGCAAACGGTTTTTCGCCTGGCCAACGATCGGGAACGCGCCCGCGCCCGGCTAACGATCCGGCACGTGCCTGAACGTGCGCACGGTGTAGAGCAAGGTGACCAGGGCAGTCAGCGCGAGCAGCAGGTAGCCCACGGTGTACGACCCGGACGCGCCGTAGACGGCCCCCATCACCAGCGGCGGGAAGTACCCGCCGAGCCCGCCGGCCGCGCCCACGAGCCCCGTCACCGTCCCCACCTTCGACGCCTCGACGAGCTTGGCCACCAGGGCGAAGACGCCGCCCGTGCCGAGCCCGAGGAAGAAGGCGATGAGCACGAAGCACGCCCCGGCGGGCACCTCGGCGGGCGGCCTGAACGACAGCGCCACCGCCATCACGACCGTCCCGGCCAGCGAGATGAGCAGCACCCTGACCGGCCCGATCCGGTCCGACAGCGTGCCGCCGATCGGCCGGGCGGCGACGGCGGCGATCGAGAACCCGGCCGTCCGCAGCCCGGCGCCCGTCTGGGCGAAGTGGTAGACGTTCTGGAGCAGGGTCGGCAGGTACGTCGAGAACGCCACGAAGCCGCCGAAGGTGACGGCGTACAGGAAGGCGCACTGCCAGGTCGCGCTGAGCTTCGTGGCCGCGCGCATCCGGGGCAGGGCCGGGGCGGTGGCGGGCGACCAGGCCGGCGAGTCGCGGCTGCCGCCGATCATGATCACGCCCATCAGGGCGAGCGCCGCGGCCATGAGCAGGTGGGTCGCGAACCGGCCGAACTCCTCCACCAGGCGGGGGGTGAAGAACGCCGACAGCGCGGTCCCGCCCATGCCGGCGCCGAACACGCCGGTGGCGAACCCTCTGCGGGCGGCCTCGTACCAGGCGTTGACGAACGGGATGCCGATGGCGAACGACGTGCCCGGGATGCCCAGCAGGAACCCCCAGAACAGCAGCCACCCGTACGACTCGGACCAGCCCACGAACAGGACCGGCACGATCGAGACGAAGCAGATGACGGCGAACATGCGCCGCCCGCCGAGCCGGTCGGCCAGCACGCCCACCGGGACGCGGCCGAGCGAGCCGACCAGCACCGGGATCGCGACCAGCAGCGAGGTCTGTGTCGCGGACAGGTGCAGTTGCCTGCTGTAGCTGCCCGACAGGGGGCCGATGAGGTTCCAGGCCCAGAACGTCACGGCGAAGGCCGCCGTGGCCAGCGCCAGGTTCCGCACCTGACCTTTACGGAGCACAGACATACACCCTGTGTAACAGAGGGTCACCTTCTGTGATGAAGTGGGGGTATGAGCGCCGAGGATCTCCTGCTGAAGACCGGTCGGTTCCTCCGCAGATCGGCCACCAGTGGTGACCTGCGGACTCTCTATCTGAAAGGCGGCACGGAAGGCGACGCCTTCTACCGCGACCGGTGGAGCCACGACAAGGTGGTGCGCTCGACGCACGGCGTGAACTGCACGGGTTCGTGCTCGTGGAAGGTGTTCGTCAAGGACGGCATCATCACCTGGGAGACGCAGGAGACCGACTATCCGGGCGTGGGCCCCGACCGGCCGGAGTACGAGCCGCGCGGCTGCCCCCGGGGGGCGGCCTTCTCCTGGTACACCTACTCGCCGACCCGGATCCGCTACCCGTACGCGCGGGGCGTGCTGGTCCAGCTCTATCTGGAGGCGCGGGAGCGGCTGGGCGACCCGGTCGCCGCCTGGGCCGAGGTCACCACCGATCCGGACAAGCGGGCGAGCTACCAGGGCGCGCGCGGCCGGGGCGGGCTCGTCCGGGTGACCTGGGACCTGGCCGTCGAGATGATCGCCGCGGCGCACGTGCACACCATCCAGGCGTACGGGCCGGACCGGGTCGCGGGGTTCTCCCCCATCCCGGCGATGTCGATGGTCTCGCACGCCGTCGGCTCCCGGTTCGTGTCGCTGATCGGCGGCACGATGCTCTCCTTCTACGACTGGTACGCCGACCTGCCGGTGGCCTCGCCGCAGGTGTTCGGCGACCAGACCGACGTCCCGGAGTCGGCCGACTGGTGGGACGCCGCGTACCTGATGATGTGGGGCTCCAACGTCCCCGTCACCCGCACGCCGGACGCCCACTGGATGGCCGAGGCGCGCTACCGGGGCCAGAAGGTCGTGGTTGTCTCGCCCGACTACAGCGACGCGGCCAAGTTCGCCGACGAGTTCCTGAGCGTGCGCCCCGGCACGGACGGCGCCCTGGCCATGGCCATGGGCCACGTGCTGCTGAAGGAGTTCTTCGCCGACCGGGAGGTGCCCTACTTCACCGACTACGTCAAGCGCTGCACCGACCTGCCCTTCCTGGTCACGCTGCGCGAGCACGAGGACGCGTACGTGCCGGACAAGTTCCTCACGGCCAAGGACCTGGGCTCGGCGGAGGAGGCGGCCGAGTGGAAGACCGTGCTCATGGCCGCGTCCGGCGAGCCGGTGGTCCCGAACGGCTCGGTCGGCTTCCGCTGGACCGACTCCGGCGAGGGCCGCTGGAACCTCGACCTGGACGTCGACCCGAAGCTCACCCTGTACGGCGGCGAGTCGGCCCAGCTCCTGCTGCCGCGCTTCGACGGCGAGGGCGTCCTGCGCCGGGGCGTGCCGGTCGCCCGCGTCGGCGGACGGCTGGTGACCACGGTGTTCGACCTGCTGCTCGCCCAGTACGGCGTGCCCAGGCCGGGCCTGCCCGGCGTCTGGCCCGGCGGGTACGACGACGCGGCCGAGCCGTACACGCCGGGCTGGCAGGAGCCGGTCACCGGCGTCCCGGCCGAGCGGGTGATCAAGATCACCCGCGAGTTCGCCAGGACGGCCGAGGCCACCCGCGGCCGATGCATGATCATCATGGGCGCGGGCGCCACCCAGTGGTTCCACGGCGACACCATCTACCGGGCGTTCCTGTCGCTGCTGCTGCTGACCGGCTGCCAGGGGCGCAACGGCGGCGGCTGGGCCCACTACGTCGGCCAGGAGAAGTGCCGCCCGCAGAGCGGCTGGGCGGTGCTGGCCGGCGCGCTCGACTGGTCGCGCCCGCCGCGGCAGGCGCCCGGCACGCCGTACTGGTACCTGCACACCGACCAGTGGCGTTACGACCGGTTCGACGCGGGCGCGCTGACCTCGCCGCTCGGGCCCGGCGCGTTCCGCGGCAGGCACACGGCCGACCTGGTGGCCGAGGCCGTGCGCAACGGCTGGATGCCCATGTCGCCCGCCTTCGACCGCAACCCGCTGGAGCTGGGCGAGCACGAGGACCCGGTGGCGTACACGCTGGAGGAGCTGCGGCAGGGCAGGCTCCGGCACGCCGCCGAGGACCCCGACGACCCGGCCAACTGGCCGCGGGTGCTGACGCTGTGGCGGTCGAACCTGTTCGGCTCGTCGGCCAAGGGCAACGAGTACTTCCTGCACCACCTGCTCGGCGCCACGTCCAACCTGGAACAGCCCGACGCGGAGGCGCCGCGGGGCAAGCTGGACCTGCTTCTCACGCTGGACTTCCGGATGACGTCCTCGACGATCTACTCCGACATCGTGCTGCCCGCCGCCACCTGGTACGAGAAGTACGACCTGTCCTCGACGGACATGCACCCGTTCGTGCACGCGTTCAACCCGGCCATCTCGCCGCCCTGGGAGACCAGGACGGACTTCGCGGCCTTCCACGCCATCGCCAGGGCCTTCAGCGCGCTGGCCAAGGAGCGGCTGGGGGTGCGCAAGGACGTCGTGGTGGTCCCGTACCAGCACGACACGCCGGGCGAGACCGGGCAGCCCGGCGGGCGCGCGCCCGGCGCGCCCGAGCCGACGCTGAAGGTGGTCGAGCGCGACTACGGCGCGGTCGCGGAGAAGCTGGCCGCGCTCGGGCCGCTCACCGAGCGGCTCGGCCTCCAGGTCAAGGGCGTGACCTTCATGCCGGACGAGGAGGTCGCCTGGCTCGGGCAGCGCTGCGGCCTGGTGCCGCGCGGCGTGGCCAAGGGCCGCCCCGAGCTGGACACCGACGCCAAGGCGTGCGAGACGATCCTCGCGCTGTCCGGGGTGAGCAACGGCAGGCTGGCCGCCCAGGGCTTCCGCCAGCTCGCCCGGCGCACCGGCCGCAGCTTCGACGACCTGGTGGACGAGGGCCACCGCATCGTCTTCGCCGACACCCAGGCCCGGCCCACGCACGTCGCGGCCAGCCCGGAGTGGTCGGGCAAGGAGGCGCACGACCGCCGCTACTCGCCGTTCACGATCAACGTCGAGAACGGCAAGCCCTGGCACACGCTCACCGGCCGCATGCACTTCTTCCTCGACCACGACTGGATGCACGAGTACGGCGAGGCCCTGCCGGTCTACCGCCCGCCGCTGGACATGGCCGAGCTCTTCGGCGAGAGCGCCACCCTGCGCTACCTGACCCCGCACTCCAAGTGGTCGATCCACTCCGAGTACCAGGACAACCTGCTCATGTTGTCGCTGTCGCGCGGCGGCCCGACCATCTGGATGTCCACCGAGGACGCGACCCGGCTCGGCATCGCCGACAACGACTGGATCGAGGCGGTCAACCGCAACGGCGTCGTGGTGGCCAGGGCCATCGTGTCCCACCGCATGCCGGCGGGCACGGTCTACATGTTCCACGCCCAGGACCGCCTGATCGACGTGCCGAAGTCGGAGGAGACCGGCCGCCGCGGCGGCATCCACAACGCGCTGACCAGGGTGCTGATCAAGCCCACGCACATGATCGGCGGCTACGCCCAGCTCTCGTACGCCTTCAACTACCTCGGCCCCACGGGCAACCAGCGGGACGAGGTCACCACCATTCGCCGCAGGTCGCAGGAGGTGCGCTACTGATGAAGATCATGGCTCAGATCGCCATGGTGATGAACCTGGACAAGTGCATTGGCTGTCACACCTGTTCCGTCACCTGCAAACAGACCTGGACCAACCGTCCCGGCGTCGAGTACGTCTGGTTCAACAACGTCGAGACCCGCCCAGGCCAGGGCTATCCCCGCCGGTACGAGGACCAGGAACGCTGGCGGGGCGGCTGGAAGCTGGACCGCAGGGGCCGGCTGACGCCGCGCGCCGGCGGGCGCTTCCGCAAGCTGGCCAGCATCTTCGCCAACCCGCTCATGCCCTCCATCCAGGACTACTACGAGCCCTGGACCTACGACTACGAGAACCTGACCCGCGCCCCGCTCTCCGACGACGTCCCGGTGGCGCCGCCGAGGTCGCTGATCAGCAACGAGCCCATGAAGATCGGCTGGAGCGCGAACTGGGACGACAACCTGGGCGGCGACCCCTCCCCCGACCCGGTGCTGGGGAAGGTGTCGGAGCAGGTCAGGCTGGAGTTCGAGCAGGCGTACATGTTCTACCTGCCGCGCATCTGCGAGCACTGCCTGAACCCGTCCTGCGTGGCCTCGTGCCCGTCGGGGGCCATGTACAAGCGGGCCGAGGACGGGATCGTCCTGGTGGACCAGGACAGTTGCCGGGGCTGGCGGATGTGCGTGACGGGGTGCCCGTACAAGAAGGTGTACTTCAACCACCGGACCGGCAAGGCCGAGAAGTGCACGTTCTGTTACCCGAGGGTCGAGGTGGGGCTGCCGACGGTGTGCTCGGAGACCTGCGTGGGCCGCCTGCGCTACCTCGGGGTGCTGCTCTACGACGCCGACCGGGTGAGCCAGGCCGCCTCGGTGGCCGACGAGCGGGACCTGTACGAGGCCCAGCTCGGCGTCTTCGTCGATCCCGACGACCCGGCCGTGGCCACGGCGGGGCTGCCCGCCGACTGGATCGAGGCGGCCCGCAGATCCCCCGTCTACGACCTGATCATGAAATATCGCATTGCGCTCCCCCTGCACCCGGAGTACCGGACGTTGCCGATGGTCTGGTACGTCCCGCCGCTCTCCCCCGTCGTGGACGCCCTGGCGAACACCGGGCACGACGGCGAGGACGCGGACAACCTGTTCGCCGCCATCGAGTCGCTGCGCATCCCCGTGGAGTACCTGGCCGAGCTGTTCACCGCGGGCGACCCCGTCCCGGTGACGGCCGCGCTGCGCCGTCTGGCGGCGATGCGCTCGTACATGCGGGGGGTCAACCTGGGGCAGGAGCCGGTCCTGCCGGACACCGGCCTGACCGAGGACGACATCAGGGCCATGTACCGCCTGCTGGCCCTGGCCAAGTACGAGGAGCGGTACGTGATCCCGACCGCGTACGGCAACGTGCCCGGCGTGGTCGAGGAGGCCGGCTGCAGCCTCGACTACTACGGCGGCCCCGGCATGCAGGCCCCCTTCGGGGAGGCGTCGGGCAAGCCGCTGCCGGTCTCCGTCGAGTCCTTCCACGGCCTCAAGGACCGCCAGACCAGCGACGAGATCACCCACGACCGGGTGAACCTCCTCAACTGGGACGGCCGGGGCATCCCAGCAGGACTCTTCCCGCCGAAAAAGGGAAAATCATGAACAAGGCCGTGATCTGGCAGGCCGCCGCGCACCTGCTCGCCTATCCCGACGAACGCTTCCACCGCCGCCTGCCGCTGATCAGGGAGGCCGCCGAGCCGCACTTCGCGGCATTCCTGGCCCGGATCGCGGACCTGGACGCGGGCGACCTGGCCGCGCACTACGTCGACACGTTCGACCTGCGCCGGCGCTGCTGCCTCTACCTGACCTACTACACCGACGGCGACACCCGCCGCCGCGGCGCGTCCCTGGCCGCGCTCAAGCAGCGCTACCGGCTGGCCGGCTGGGAGCTGATGGACGACGAGCTGCCCGACTTCCTGCCGGTCGTGCTGGAGTTCGCGGCGCTCGACCCGTCCGGGGTGGCGGTGCTGCGCGAGCATCGCGTCGGGCTGGATCTGCTGCTGTCCGCCCTGACCGAGCTGGACTCGCCGTACGCGGAGGTGATCGGGGTGGTGTGCGCGGCGCTGCCGCCGCCCACGGCCGCCGAGCGCGCCGCGGCGCATCGCCTGGCCGCCGGGGGGCCGCCCGCCGAGACCGTGGGAGGGTACCGGTGAGCTGGGGCGAGAGCATGTTGTGGGTGGTCGCGCCGTACGTCACTCTGGTGATCTTCATCGGCGGCCTGATCTGGCGGTACAGGTACGACAAGTTCGGCTGGACCACCCGCTCCTCGCAGCTCTACGAGAGCCCGCTGCTGCGCGTGGCCAGCCCCGTGTTCCACTACGGCCTGATCGTCGTGATCTTCGGGCACGTCACCGGCCTGCTCGTCCCGCTCTCCTGGACGGACGCGATCGGCGTGTCGAACGAGGCGTACCACGCCAACGCCCTGATCTGGGGCGGCCTGGCCGGGCTGGCCACGCTGGTGGCGCTGGCCCTGCTGGTCTACCGCCGCCGGACGAACGGGCCCGTCTTCCTGGCCATGACGAAGAACGACAAGACCATGTACGTGGTGCTCGCCGCGGCGATCGTCGCGGGCGTGGTGACGACGGTGGCGGGGTTCGTGCCGAGCGAGGTGAGCTACCGGACGACGGTCGCCCCCTGGTTCCGCGGCATCTTCGTGCTCAACCCGGACGCCACCGCGATGGGGCACGCGAGCATCCTTTACAAGGTGCACACCGTGATCGGGATGGCGTTGTTCGTGCTTTTCCCGTTCAGCCGCCTCGTGCACGCGCTTTCGGCCCCGATAACCTATTTGTTCCGCCCTTACATCGTGTATCGGGCCCGGTCCCGATAGCGCGCCGCGCCGCCCGGAACGGGGGCCGGTGCGTCAGAATCGTTGGCTGTGGAGCACGGGTACACCAACAGCACGGTCGGCGACGGCGCTCTGGTCGTCAAGTGTTACCAGGGCCCGGAGGCCGCCTTCAGGCTGGGCACGGAGAGCAGGTACCTGCGCCGGCTGCGCGGCCGGCTGCCGGTGCCGCGCGTGCACCAGATCACCGCCACGAGCCTGACCACCCGCTTCGTGGCCGGCGCCCACGGCCAGGACCTGCTGGACGAGGGCCGCGCCGCCGAGGTGCTGGCCGAGTGCGGCCGGGTGCTGGCCCGCATCCACCGCCTCGGCATCGTGCACGGCGACTACGGGCCCCAGAACCTGCTGTTCGACCCCGCCACGTTCGAGACCACCGCGATCCTCGACTGGGAGTGGGCCCATCCGGGCCGGCCGGTGGAGGACCTCGCCTGGTGCGAGTGGATCGTCCGCAGCCACCACCCCGAGCACGTCCCCCTGCTGCCGCGCTTCTTCGACGCCTACGGCGGCCCGGTGCCGGCCTGGGCCGAGCGGCAGGCGTCGATGGTGGCGCGCTGCCGCGACCTGCTGGAGTTCTGCGGCCGGTGGGAGCCGGGCGGGGGCGGCGAGAAGTTGTGGCGCGAACGCCTCGACCTCACCGCCGCCTGGAGCGCCTGAGGCGTCCCGCCGTGCCCGAGCCCCGGTGGCGAGGCCCGGACGTCCTGACGGGATCAGCCGCAGTGGCTCCAGCCGCTGGTCCACACGTACGGCGACTCGTCCCAGGCGCCGCCCCACTTGACGCAGGTGTCGACGGCGGACAGGATCACCGGCCCCGCGTACGACTTGAACTCACCGGCGTCGGTCTTGGTCGCGCCGCCCTGCACGGTCAGCGTCGCCCGCATCCACCGCGTGTACGGCGTCTTGTTGACCGTCACGACGCAGTTCTTGCCGGTGCCGGAGTTGTAGGACAGGTAGATCGTGCCCAGCGCCGTGCTGCCGGACTTGAACGGGTGCGAGTCGATGACGCGGAACCCGGACCCGCACACGCCGACCGGGTCCACGGCGGCGACGGCGGCCTGTGCGGGCAGGGCGCTCGCCAGTCCGCACGCGAGCACGCCCGCGGCGAAGAGCGTCTTGGTGATCTTGCGCATGTTCATCCTTACTGTCGCTCTTGAACGCCCGTCAGCTTCGCGCAGCGAGTGATCAAGAAAGCGAACAGCAGGCGAACAACACACAAATGCGATTTCGGTTCCCCCGTAATCCACGGCCTTCCGGCTCGCCCGGCGGACGACCGCGCAGGTGCGGCGGGGTCACCCCAGCGCCGCGGCGAGCCGCGTGATCTCGCCCACAGCGGCGCCGAGCGCGGCGACCTCCGCCGCGCTGAGCGTCGGGTTGGCCTCCCGCCTGGCCCTGGCCGCCGCCAGGTGCTCCGCCTCCGGCAGGACGTCGCCGAGCCCGGCCAGCAAGCCGCCCAGGACGGCCTGCGCCACGTCCGCGATCCCGGTCGCCGGCTGCACCGCGACCTCGGCGAGGATCACCGCGGACATCGCGCGGTCGAGGGCGGGCGGCCCGTCCTCGGCGTTGGTCCAGTCGATCACCATCGGTCCCCGGGGCGTCAGCATGACGTTGTCGGGATGCAGGTCGAGGTGGAGCACCCGGTGCCCGGGATCGGCCGCCGTCCGCGCCGGGAGCTCGTGCAGCCGGCGCAGCAGCCGCGCGAGCATCGTCCCCGCCTCCCCGGCCCGCATCCGGCCGGTCAGCAGGGCGTGCAGCATCGTGGGCCCGGCCAGGCGCTCCATGACCAGGTCGGCCGGCCCGTGACCGCCCGGGTACACCCGCGGGACGGGATAGCCGCAGGCCGCCACGTGGGCCATGACCGCCGCCTCGCGCCGCGTGTCGGCCGGGAGACGGTTGCGCCGCAGCACCCGGTCGGGCCCGATCGCGTACACGTCCGCGGTGCGGCCGGTTCCCAGCAGCTCGCCGATCTCCATCCGGGCCCGCCCTCCTTGTGGTGACAGAGAAGTCTCGCGCGACATGCGCCCTGCTTCGGGGCAGGATCTCACCATGGTGTCGGTATTGCAGAATGTCGCGATCGACTGCGCGGATCCGTACGAGCTCGCCCGGTTCTGGAGCGAGGTGACCGGCTGTCCCGTCCACCCGGAGGACCGACCGGGTGACGAGGAGACCCGGGTGATGCTGAAGGAGGGCCCGATCCTGCACTTCAACAAGGTGCCGGAGCCGAAGGCGGCCAAGAACCGGCTGCACCTGTGCCTGCGTCCAGACTCCACGCGGGACCAGGAGGTCGAGCGCCTGGTGCGCCGGGGCGCCACCCTGATCGCCGACCTGCGCGAGCCGGACGGCACGGGCTGGGCGGTGCTCGCCGACCCCGAGGGCAACGAGTTCTGCGTCCTGCGCAGCGCCGCCGAGCGCGCCGGGACGGCCCCGCACCCCTGAAGCCGTCCCGCGGGCGCGCGCGCCCGCACGGCCCCTCTCAGGGCCGTGCGGGCCTCAGCCCTTGATGCAGATGAGCTGCCGCAGGTGCGCCACGACCTCCACCAGGTCCCGCTGCGCGGCCATCACCGACTCCAGGTCCTTGTACGCCCCCGGGATCTCGTCGATCACCCCGGGATCCTTGCGGCACTCGACCCCGAACGTCTGCTCCTCCAGGTCCTTGACCGTGAACGTCTTCTTGGCCTTGGTCCTGCTCATCTTCCGCCCGGCCCCGTGCGAGGCCGAGTTGAACGCCCGCGGGTTCCCCAGCCCCTTCACGATGTACGTGCCGGTGGCCATCGAGCCCGGGATGATCCCCAGGTCCCCGCTGCCCGCCCGGATCGCCCCCTTACGGGTGACGAGCACGTCCACCCCGTCGTAGCGCTCCTCGGCCACGTAGTTGTGGTGGCAGGAGATGGGCTGGTCGAAGCCGATGCCGGGAAGGTGGCGGCGCAGGACGTCGCAGACCAGGCCCATCATCAGCGCCCGGTTGCGGCGCGCGTAGTCCTGGGCCCAGTACAGGTCGCGGCGGTAGGCGTCCATCTCCGGGGTGTGGCCGAGGAACACCGCCAGGTCCCGGTCCACCAGGCCCTGGTTGTGGGAGAGGCCGCGGGCCACCCCGATGTGGTGCTCGGCCAGTTCCTTGCCGATGTTGCGCGACCCCGAGTGCAGGACCACCCACACCCAGCCCTCGTCGTCGGCGCACACCTCCAGGAAGTGGTTGCCGCCGCCGAGCGTGCCCATCTGCGCCTCGGCCCGCTCGCGGCGGGCGCGGACGGCCGGGGCCAGGTCGTCGAACTCGCGCCAGAACTCCGCCCAGCCGGCCGTCCTCATCCCGTGCACCTTGGCGGGATCGACGGGCCGCTTGTGGTGCTGGAAGCCGACGGGGACCGCCTGCTCCAGCTTCCCCCGCAGGTAGGCCAGGTTGTCGGGAAGCTGCGACGCCTTGTACGACGTCTTCACCGCGGTCATCCCGCAGCCGATGTCCACCCCGACGGCCGCCGGCGACACCGCGTCCTTCATCGCGATGACCGACCCGACCGTCGCCCCCTTGCCGTGGTGCACGTCGGGCATGACGGCGACGCCATGGACCCAGGGCAGGTTGGCCACGTTCCGCAACTGCTGCATCGCCTGCGGGTCGACCGTCTCCGGCTCCGCCCACATCCGCAGCGGATGCCTGGTGCCGCTCACCTCGTTGTACGCCATGTCGCCTCCTCCCGGCCGTCTTCATGAACACGATCTATCTGGCCAGACACGACATACCCCCTGCAACCGAATTAGTACGGCCCCCGCCGCCGGAGATCTTGACAAGCCCGGTCCGGGCCCGCCCTCCATTGGCTAGGGTGACCGTGGTGTGCCGACATACACCATGTATGCGCGCACCCGGGAGATATACCGTTGAGAACGGCCCGACCCCTGCAACCGATCGTGGCCGGGCAGCAGCTCGCCGTCGCGGAGAAAACGGGGCGCACATGATCGCCGTCGCCGGCCGGCCGGACGAGCACCCGCTGGTCCACCAGGCGCTCGTCTACTCCAGCGACGCCGGCTTCCTGGCCGCGGCCGTGCCCTTCTGCCGCGACGGGCTGGCCGCCGGGGGCGGAGTGCTCGTGGTGGCCACGGCCGCCACCGTCGACCTGCTCGCGCGGGCGCTCGGCGGCGAGGCGGGCGGGGCGGGCGAGGTCGAGTTCGCCGAGGCCGGCGGCTGGTACGACGCCCCGGGCCGCACCCTGGCCGCCTACGGCCGCTACCTCGACGCCCATCCCCGCGCCAGGGTGATCGCCGAGCCCGTCTGGCACGGCCGCACACCGGCCGAGGAGGCCGAGTGGACCCGGTACGAGTCGGCGGTCAACGCCGCCTTCGCCGCCCGCGCGGCCTGGATGGTCTGCGCCTTCGACGCGCGCGCGGTGCCGGACCGGGTCGTCGGCGGCGCCCGCCGGACCCATCCGGGGCTGCTGACCGGTGACGGCCCCCGTGCCAGCGCCGATTACGTCGAGCCCGGGTCCTTCAGCCACGACTCCGACCGCGACCCGCTGCCGCCTCCGCCGCCCGGGGCCGCCGGGCTGCGCTTCGACGGCGACCTGCACCGCGTGCGCCGGCACGTGCGGGCGACCGCCGAACGGCTCGGCCTGTCCCGCCCCCTGACCGACCGCCTGCTGCTGACCGTCAACGAGGTCGCCGCCAACGCCGTCGAGCACGGCGGCGGGCACGGCGACCTCGCGATCTGGACCGACGGGAACGCCGTCGTGTGCGACGTCACCGACCCGGGCAGGCTGACGGCCGTCCTGCCCGGCTACCTACCGCCCGCCCCGACCGCCCTGCGCGGGCACGGCCTGTGGGTGGTGCGCCAGCTCTGCGACCTGCTCCAGGTGCGTTCGGAGCCGGCCGGGACCCGCTTCCGCCTGCACCTGCTGCGCGACTGACGGCACGGGCCGCCGCGGGGCGCCGCGGGCCGCTGCGGGGGCTGCTCGGCCGGGGCTCAGCGCTTGGGGCCGGCGTCCGTCCAGCCGGCCTCCAGGACGGCCTCGGAGCTCGACACCGCGCCCGGCTCAAGTCCTCCCCGCTGCCCGCGCGGCTCGACCAGCACGGTCTCGGTGCCCAGCGCCCGCCCGGTGGCCTCGTCGAAGATCAGGCGGCTCTCCCGCAGCCCGGTCCTGTCGTCGTCCTGCCGGATGGCCGCGGCCGTGCCGGTGCGGCCCTCGGCGTCGGTGACGTTCTCGATGACCTTGACGGAGTCGAGCCCGGCCAGCATGCGGAAGGCGGCCCCGCGCACCTGAGGCGTCACCGGCATGTCGACGATCAGCCCGACGCTGACGGTGAACAGCCAGACGTCGGAGGACATCTCCACGCTGGACGACTCGGTCGAATGCCCGTCGTAGCTGTCGAGCAGCCACTTCTTCAGCTTCGCCGGCTCGTCCGGCAGGCCGCGCAGGTCCTTCATCGTGACGTTGCGGCCGAGCCAGAACACCTTGTCGCCGTCCACCAGGGGGGTGTGGCTGGTCGTGGGCCTGCCTTCCGAGGTCGGCAGGCGCAGCCGGCTCAGCTTCTTCGCGGGCGGCACCACCTCGATCTCGCCGGGCGAGCCGGCCCGCTCCCAGGCCAGCCGGTCGGCCTCGGTCGCGGGCAGCGCGCCGAGCCGCTGCTGGCGGCTCCACTGCTCGCCGCCGGTGGCGCGCGGCGTCCACTCCTCGTTGCGCTCCCGGTCCACCACCAGGTAGCCGCCCTGGACGGCCGGGTAGACGTACCTGCTCACCGACGAGGTGTACCACCAGGCGCCGGTGCGGTCGGGCTGCCGGTCGGCCTTCTCTGCGGCGGCCAGCAGCACCTCCCGGGCGGACAGCGTGACCTTGCGCGGCGTCGCCGACGCGCTCTGCCCGGCCTGCGGAGCCTGCTTCCTGGGCGCCGGAGCGGCGTTCCCCGCCACCACGACGGCCACCGCGGTCGCCCCCGCCGCCAGGGCCGCGAGCCCCCACACGGGCCGGACGGCCGGGCGCCGGCGCCGGGGCCCCCGCGGCCCGGACATGGCGCGCGCGAGCTCGGCGGCCCTGGTGTGCTCGTCCACCGGCCGGTCGCCGAGGTGCGCGGGCCGCGCGGCCCGGAGTTCGTCCATCGGGTTCATGACCACTCCTCGCTGAGGTTGCGCACGTAGGGACGGGACGGTTCGGCGGCCTCCATGGCTCGGGCGAGCCGCTTGCGGGCCCGGTGCAGCCGGACGCGGAAGGCCGCCGACGAGCAGCCGACGACCCTGGCGCCCTCCTTGGGCGACAGCCCGTGCCAGGCGACCAGCATGAGCACCTCCCGGTCGTCCTCGTGCAGCTCGGCCAGCGCCCGCAGCACGCCCAGGCGCTCGGTCACCTGCTCGGCGACGTCCGGGCGGCCGTCCTCGGTCCACGAGCTCAGCTCGGCGGCCAGCGCGTCCCTGCGCGCCCGCGAGCGGGCGTCGTCGCGCAGGAGGTTGCGCGCCACGCCGAGCAGCCACGGCAGCGGCGGCTCCGGCACGTCGTCCAGCCGCCGCCACGCGATGGCGAACGTCTCGCTCACCACCTCGTCGGCCACCTGCCGGCCCGCACGACTGACCACGTAGGCCCACACCCGTTGTCGGCATTCGTCGTACATGCCGGTGAAACGGTGGGAATCATCCGTCACCGCGCAGCCCCTTCGTCCCTGGTGCGTTCTTCTGACACCGGGAAGTGGTGGGAACGTCCGTGTTGTTACAGCTCGCCGGGAAAAAGCAGAAGCCCCGCCCCGGTGGCGTTCCGGGACGGGGCCTGCTCGGCCTGGCCTACTTGGCGTTGGCCTTGAGGTAGTCGCTGTTCATCTGGGCGATCGTGTCCAGCGGGATGCCCTTGGGGCACACCGCCGTGCACTCGCCGGTGTTCGTGCAGCCGCCGAAGCCCTCGGCGTCCATCTGGTCCACCATGGCCTTCGCGCGGGTCAGGCGCTCGGGCTGGCCCTGGGGCAGCAGGCTGAGGTGGGTGATCTTGGCGGCGGTGAACAGGGAGGCCGAGCCGTTCGGGCAGGCGGCCACGCAGGCGCCGCAGCCGATGCAGGTCGCGGCGTCGAACGCGGCGTCGGCGTCCTCCTTGCGCACCGGGACGCTGTGCGCGTCCGGGGCCGAACCGGCCGGCACCGAGACGAAGCCGCCCGCCTGGATGATGCGGTCGAACGCGCTGCGGTCCACGACCAGGTCCTTGACCACCGGGAACGGCGCGGCGCGCCACGGCTCGATGGTGATCTCGGCGCCGTCCTCGAAGTGGCGCATGTGCAGCTGGCAGGTCGTCGTGGCGCGCTGCTCGCCGTGCGCCACGCCGTTGATGACCATGCCGCACATGCCGCAGATGCCCTCGCGGCAGTCGTGGTCGAAGGCGATCGGGTCGTCGCCCTCCAGGATCAGCCGCTCGTTCAGCACGTCGAGCATCTCCAGGAACGACATGTCCGGGGACACGTCCTCCACCCGGTACGTCACCATGCGTCCGGCGTCCGAGGGGGCGCTCTGACGCCAGACCTTGAGGGTCAGGTTCACTTGTAGCTCCGCTGGGTCATCTTGACGTACTCGTACTCGAGCGGTTCCTTGTGCAGCACCGTCTCGCCGGAGGGCGTGCGCTCCCAGGCCGAGACGTGCGCGAAGTGCTCGTCGTCGCGCAGGGCCTCGCCGTCGGGGTCCTGCGACTCGGCGCGGAAGTGGCCGCCGCAGGACTCGGTGCGGACGAGGGCGTCCAGGCACATGAGCTCGGCCAGGTCGAAGAAGTCGGCGACGCGGCCGGCCTTCTCCAGGACCTGGTTCAGCTCCTCGGCGGTGCCGGACACCTTGACGTTCTTCCAGAACTCCTCGCGCAGCTCGGGGATGCGCTCCAGGGCCTTGCGCAGCGACTCCTCGGTGCGCTCCATGCCGCAGTAGTCCCACATGAGCTTGCCCAGCTCGCGGTGGAAGGAGTCGGGGGTGCGGGTGCCGTTGACCGACATCAGGCGGTCGATCCTGGTCCGGACCTTGATCTCCGCCTCGGCCACGGCCTCCTCGTCCACCTCGCCGTACGGGCCGTTGGCCAGGTAGTCGCCGATCGTGGTGGGCAGCACGAAGTACCCGTCGGCCAGGCCCTGCATCAGCGCCGAGGCGCCGAGCCGGTTGGCGCCGTGGTCGGAGAAGTTGGCCTCGCCGATCACGAACAGGCCGGGGATCGTGGACTGCAGGTCGTAGTCCACCCACAGGCCGCCCATCGTGTAGTGGACGGCGGGGTAGATGCGCATCGGCACGTCGTAGGGGTTCTCTCCGGTGATGCGCTCGTACATCTCGAAGAGGTTGCCGTACTTCTTCTCCACGGCGTCGCGGCCGAGGCGGCCGATGGCGTCGCGGAAGTCGAGGTAGACGCCCAGCCCGCCGGGGCCGACGCCGCGGCCCTCGTCGCAGACGTTCTTGGCGGCGCGGGAGGCGATGTCACGCGGGACGAGGTTGCCGAAGGCCGGGTAGATGCGCTCCAGGTAGTAGTCGCGCTCCTCCTCCGGGATGTCGCCGGGGGCCCGGTCGTCGTCCTTGCGCAGCGGCACCCACACGCGGCCGTCGTTGCGCAGCGACTCCGACATCAGCGTCAGCTTCGACTGGTACTCGCCGGAGACCGGGATGCAGGTCGGGTGGATCTGCGTGTAGCACGGGTTCGCGAAGTACGCCCCCCGCTCGTGCGCCCGCCAGATGGCCGTCGTGTTGCAGCCCTTGGCGTTCGTGGACAGGAAGAACACGTTGCCGTAACCGCCGGTGGCCAGCACCACGGCGTCGGCCAGGTGCCGCTCGATCTCGCCGGTCACCATGTCGCGCACGATGACGCCGCGCGCCCGGCCGTCGGAGACGATCAGGTCGAGCATCTCGTGGCGGGTGTGCATCTCCACGGTCCCGGCCGCGATCTGCCGCTCCAGCGCCTGGTAGGCGCCCAGCAGGAGCTGCTGGCCCGTCTGGCCGCGGGCGTAGAACGTGCGGGAGACCTGGGCGCCGCCGAAGGAGCGGGTGTCCAGCAGGCCGCCGTACTCGCGGGCGAACGGCACGCCCTGGGCCACGGCCTGGTCGATGATGTTCACCGACACCTGGGCCAGGCGGTAGACGTTCGACTCGCGGGCGCGGAAGTCGCCGCCCTTGACGGTGTCGTAGAAGAGCCGGTAGATCGAGTCGCCGTCGCCGCGGTAGTTCTTGGCGGCGTTGATGCCGCCCTGGGCGGCGATGGAGTGGGCGCGCCGGGGCGTGTCCTGGTAGCAGAACGACTTGACGTTGTAGCCCAGCTCGCCCAGGGTCGCCGCGGCCGAGCCGCCCGCCAGACCGGTGCCGACGACGATCACGTTGAGCTTGCGCTTGTTGGCCGGGTTGACCAGCTTGGCGCTGAACTTCCGCTTCTCCCACCGCTCCTCGATGGGACCGGCGGGCGCCTTGGTGTCCCGGATCTCCGAGCCTTCGGTGTACTTCACTTCACAACTCCGAACGTGATGGCGAGGGGCGGGGCCAGGAAGCCGACGACCAGGACCGCCGAGACGAGGGCGGCCGTCAGGCGCAGGCCGCGGTAGCGGCTGCGGTTGGCCCAGCCCAGCGTCTGGAACGCGCTCCAGATGCCGTGCCGCAGGTGCAGGCCGACCATGACGACGGCCACGAGGTAGATGAGGGTCACCCACCAGCGGGAGGGGTCGAAGCCGGCGACCATGCGGTCGGCGGGCTCGGAGTCGAAGCCCTTGGGGTTGACGACGCCGAAGGTCAGGTCGAGCAGGTGCCAGATCACGAACAGCAGGATCGTCAGGCCGCCGAACCGCATGATGTGCGTGGCGTAGCCGTTGGCCTGCGACTTCTTGGCCACGTACTTGACCGGCCGGGCCTTGGCCGCCTTGCGCGCCAGCGAGATCGCGGCCCACATGTGCAGCACGACGGAGACGACGAGCCCGATCTCCAGGATCGTCAGCACCGTCCGGTACGGCGCGATGGGCTCAAGGAGCGTGCGCAGGGCGACGGCGTACTCGTTGAACGAGTCCTTGCCGAGGAAGATCTTCAGGTTGCCCAGCATGTGCAGGACGAGGAAGGACACCATCACGGCGCCCGTGACGGCCATGACGACTTTCTTGCCGTTCGACGAGCTCAGGAACCGGCTCGGCTTCTTGGACGTCGGTGCGGGCGAGGCACCCTTGGGGGCGTTAACAGGCGCGGTGGCGGCGCCGCGCTCTATCGTGGCAGTCACGTTTGAACGCTAGGTATCCAGCAATGATCCGTCCAAGTCATCACGGATCTGGTTTCCATAGCTTCCGGCTATGATGCTTGGTTTATACGGTCGGCATAAGGAAAAATGCTCGGCCGGTGCGAGGAAAATCACATGCAGTTGCAGCAGCTCGCCTACTTCGTCGCGGTCGCGGAGACCAGGCACTTCACCCAGGCGGCCGAACGCATGCGGGTCGCCCAGCCCTCGCTCAGCAAGCAGATCAAGGCGCTGGAGCACGACCTCGGCGCCCCGCTGTTCTCCCGCGCGCGCGGCAACGTCACGCTGACGGCCGCGGGCGAGGCGCTGCTGCCGCTGGCCCGCCGGATGCTGGCCGACGCCGACACCGCCCGGCAGGAGGTGGCCGAGCTGGCCGGGCTGCGCCGGGGCCGGGTGCGGCTGGGGGCCACGCCCTCGTTGTGCGCGGGCCTGCTGGCCGACGCGCTGGCGCGCTTCCACCGGGCGTACCCGGGGGTGGAGCTGCTGGTGGAGGAGGGCGGCTCGCGTGACCTGGTCAGGGCGCTGGCCAGGGGGCAGCTCGACCTGTCGCTGATCATCATGCCGCTGCAGAGCGACGACCCCTCCCTGGTGACCGAGGAGATCCTGCGGGAGAACCTGGTCGTGGTCGCGCCCTCGCACGAGCGGGCGCGGGGGCCGTACCTGCGGATCGAGGACCTGCGCGGCCGGCAGATGGTGATGTTCCGGCGCGGTTACGACCTGCGCGAGGCCACCCTCACCGCCTGCCGCCAGGCCGGGTTCGAGCCCCGCTTCTCGGTGCAGGGCGGCGAGATGGACGCGGTGCTGCGCTTCGTGGAGGCGGGGCTCGGCGTGGCCGTGGTGCCGTCGATGGTGCTCGACGGGCGGCCGGGGCTGTCCGGCACCCCGCTGGCACCGCCCGGACTGAGCCGGACGATCGCCCTGGCCCACCGCAAGGACGTCGAACCCACCAGGGCCGCGCAGGCGTTCCGGGAGACCCTGCTCGCCTTCGTGGTCGAGGCCGGCCAGGAAGGCACGCTTCCGCAAGGGGTCGAACTCATCGCAGAATGAGCAGCAACAGCCCGACTCCCCCGGGAAGGCGTGTGTGACGGCAAACCTCAACGAGCCGCTGACACTGCTCCTCATCGAGGACGACGACGGCGACGCCTTCCTCGTCGAAGAACTGCTCAACCAGGCCGAGGCGCCACCGACGATCTTCTGGGCGCGCAGCCTCCAGGAGGCCAAGGCCAAGCTCGACCCGACGATCCAGTGCGTCCTCGTCGACCTCACCCTGCCCGACGCCAGCAGGCTGGAGGCGCTGGAGGAGGTGCTGGCGCTGGCGCCGCACGCGGCCGTGCTGGTCCTCACCGGCCTCAGGGACGTGCACGTCGGCGTGACCGCCGTGCAGGCGGGCGCCCAGGACTACCTGGTCAAGCAGGACATCGACGCCCGCCTGCTGGCCAGGTCGATCAGGTACGCCATGGAGCGCAAGCGTGCCGACCTGGCCCAGCTCAGGCTGTTCGAGGCCGAGCTGACCGCCAAGGAGAACGCCCGCCTGGAGAGCGGCCTGCTGCCCGTGCCCCTGCTGCGCACCGACGCGATCACGCACCAGATCCGCTACCTGCCTGGAAACCAGGGAACCCTGCTGGGCGGCGACTTCCTCGACATGGTCCAGACCCCCGACGGCTCGGTGCACGTCGTGGTGGGCGACGTCTGCGGCCACGGGCCCGACGAGGCCGCGCTCGGCGTGGCGCTGCGCATCGCCTGGCGCACGCTGGTGCTGGCCGGGCAGACCGACGACACGCTGCTGCGCACGATGGACGCCCTCCTGCGCGCCGAGCGCAAGGCGCCCGAGATCTACACCACGCTCTGCATGGCCACCTTCACGCCCGACCTGCGCCAGGCCCGGATGCGCGTGGTCGGGCACCCGCCGCCGGTGCTGGTCCGCGACGGCGTGCCCGCGGTGCTGGCCGGCACGCCCTCGGGGCCGCCGCTCGGCATCTTCCCCGACGCGCAGTGGACGGTCATCGACGTGCCCCTGGGCGAGGAGTGGTCGATCATGCTCTACACCGACGGCCTGATCGAGGCGGCCGTCGGCGGGCAGAGGGAGCTGCTCGGCGTCGACGGCCTGATCGGGCTGGTGCGCGAACACGGCGTGATCGACCTCGACCGGCTGATCAGGCACGCCGGCAGGCTCAGCGACGACCTCGCGGTGGTCCTGGTGTCGAGGAGGAAGGCATGAGCATCCATCCGCTGCCGCCGCCGAAGCGGCCGACCGGGCTCGGCAGGCTGCCGGTGGCCCGCTGGTTCCTGGCCATCGGCGTGCTGGCGGGGTTCGCGTTCGCGACCGGCGTGGTGGTCACCATGTCGATGATCGCGCAGGCGCGGGCCCTGGGGCCGAGGCCCGCGATGGCCGCCCAGCTCGACCGGCTCAACGTGGCGCTGATCGTGCTGTTCGGGGTGCTGCTGGCGGGCGGGGCGGGCCTGGCGTTCGTCATCAGGTACGCCGTGCTCAAGCCCATCGACCAGCTCACCGAGCAGGTCCGCACGGTCGCCGCCGGCGACTTCGACCACCGGCTCGGCGTCGACCGGCCGGCCGAGCTGAGCGAGCTGTCCAGCCACGTCGACTCCATGCGCCGCCGCATCGTCTCGGCCTGGCGCGGGGCCGCCGACCAGGCCGACGAGCTGCGCCGGTCCAACGGCGAGCTGGAGCAGTTCGCCTACGTCGCCAGCCACGACCTGCAGGAGCCGCTGCGCAAGGTCGCCAGCTTCACCCAGATGCTGGAGCAGCGGTACGGCCCGCAGCTCGACGACCGCGCCCGCCAGTACATCCACTACGCCGTCGACGGCGCCAAGCGCATGCAGCTCCTGATCAACGACCTGCTCGACTTCTCCCGGGTGGGCCGGGTGAGCGGCGAGCGGGTGCCCACCGACTCCGGCCAGGCCCTGGACCGGGCCCTGGAGAACCTGTCGGCCACGATCGAGGACAGCGGCGCCACCGTCACCAGCGACGGCCTGCCCGTGGTCGAGGGCAACCGGACGCAGCTCACGCAGCTCTTCCAGAACCTCGTCGAGAACGCGGTCAAGTTCCGCTCCGAGGACCCGCCGCGCGTGCGCCTGACGGCCGAGCGGAAGGGCGACATGTGGGAGTTCAGCTGCTCCGACAACGGCATCGGCGTCGACCCCAAGTACGCCGACCGCATCTTCCTGATCTTCCAGCGGCTCCACCCCCGCGACGTCTACCCCGGCACCGGCATCGGCCTGGCGCTCTGCCGGAAGATCGTCGAGTACCACGGCGGGCAGCTCTGGCTGGACGCCGAACCGGCCGGCCAGGGCACGACGTTCCGCTGGACGCTGCCGGCGGCCGGAGGCGACGCATGACGGACTGGCGCCCGATCGACGTGCTCCTCGTGGAGGACGACCAGGGGGACATCCTGCTCACCAGGGAGGCGTTCGACCTCAACAAGGTGCGCAACCGGCTCAACGTGGTCAACGACGGCGAGCAGGCGATGGCGTACCTGCGGCGGGAGGGCGTTTACGCCGGCGCGCCCCGGCCCGACCTGATCCTGCTCGACCTCAACCTGCCCCGGATGAACGGCCTGGAGGTGCTGACCGAGGTCAAGGCCGACGCCGCCCTGCGGACGATCCCCGTGGTGATCCTGACGACCTCGGAGGCGGAGGAGGACATCCTGCACAGCTACCGGCTGCACGCCAACGCCTATGTCGCGAAGCCGGTGGATTTCGAGCAATTTATCCGTGTTGTCCGGCAAATAGATGATTTTTTCGTGACCGTAGTGAAGCTGCCGGCGCCCGGCCCGCGGCCCTGACGCGTATACGTGACAGGAATCACAGTAGGTCATCGAAAAAGTGAGTGACCCCGCTCACAAAATCGTATGCGGTCGTCGTAACGTATCCCCCACCAATGCGCGCCCAGAGCGGTACCGCACCCGCCGTACGCGCGCCCAGTGAAACGACCCGGACCCCCCTGTGTGCAGGGTCCGCGGGAGGTGGAGAGGTCCGCGATGACCCAGACGACGCCCGAAGCCCCGGTCAGAAGGCAACGTGCCCAGGTGAAGGTGCGCACGCTGCGCACCGACAGGTGGTGGCTGGTCCCGCTGCTGACGTTCCTCGGGCTCAGCTCGTTCCTCGTCTACGGCGTGTGGGCGATCATCGACGGCAGTTATTTCGTCGATCCGTACATCGCCCCGTTCGCCTCGCCCTGTCTGACCACGGCGTGCCCCGAGGGCGCGCGGCTGTTCGGGTGGGCGCCGATCGGCGACTGGTTCACCCTGCCGCCGGGGCTGCTCATCCTCGGCCTGCCGGGCGGGTTCCGGCTCACGTGCTACTACTACCGCAAGTCGTACTACCGGTCGTTCTGGCTGTCGCCGGCCGCGTGCGCCGTCCAGGAGCCGCACGGCAAGTACACCGGTGAGACCCGGTTCCCGCTGATCCTGCAGAACATCCACCGGTACTTCTTCTACGCGGCCATCGTGATCGGCCTCGTCCTGGCCTACGACGCCGTCCTGGCGCTGGTGCACAAGCCGCAGGGCCTCGGCACCTGGATCCTGGTCGTCAACGCCGTGCTGATCAACACGTACACGTTGTCGTGCCACTCCTGCAGGCACATCACCGCGGGCAGGCTCAACCACTTCTCCCGTCACCCGCTGCGCTACAAGGCCTGGACGTTCGTCTCCAAGCTCAACGCCAAGCACCAGCAGCTCGCCTGGGCCTCGATGTTCTCGGTCATGATCGCCGACTTCTACGTCCGCATGGTCGCCAAGGGCGTCATCGCCTTCCCGTTCGCATAAAGGACTTCTTCCAGTGGAAATCGAGCGTCACGAATACGACGTCGTCGTCATCGGTGCGGGCGGCGCCGGGCTGCGGGCCGCCATCGAGGCCCGTCAGCAGGGCAAGCGCACGGCGATCGTCTGCAAGTCGCTGTTCGGCAAGGCCCACACCGTCATGGCCGAGGGCGGCGCGGCCGCCGCGATGGGGAACGTCAACTCCGACGACAACTGGATGGTGCACTTCCGTGACACCATGCGGGGCGGCAAGTTCCTCAACAACTGGCGCATGGCCGAGCTGCACGCCAAGGAGGCCCCCGACCGCGTCTGGGAGCTGGAGGCCTGGGGCGCGCTGTTCGACCGCACCAAAGACGGCAAGATCAGCCAGCGGAACTTCGGCGGTCACGAGTACCCGCGGCTCGCACACGTGGGCGACCGTACCGGCCTGGAGCTGATCCGCACCCTCCAGCAGCGGGTCGTCGCGCTCCAGCAGGAGGACTTCGAGACGCACGGCGACCACGAGGCCTACATCAAGGTCTTCGCCGAGTGCACCGTCACCCGCCTGCTGAAGGACGGCGACCGCATCTCCGGCGCGTTCGGCTACTGGCGCGAGACCGGCAACTTCCTGCTGTTCGACGCCCCCGCCGTGGTCCTGGCCACCGGCGGCATCGGCAAGTCGTACGTCGTCACCTCCAACTCCTGGGAGTACACCGGCGACGGCCACGCCCTGGCCCTGCTCGCCGGCGCCAACCTGATCAACATGGAGTTCATCCAGTTCCACCCCACCGGGATGGTCTGGCCGCCGTCCGTGCGCGGCATCCTCGTCACCGAGTCCGTCCGGGGCGACGGCGGCGTGCTGCGCAACTCCGAGGGCAAGCGCTTCATGTTCGACTACATCCCCGAGGTGTTCAAGGACAAGTACGCCACCACCGAGGAGGAGGGCGACCGCTGGTACACCGACCAGGCCAACAACCGGCGCCCGCCGGAGCTGCTGCCCCGTGACGAGGTGGCCCGCGCGATCAACGCCGAGGTGAAGGCGGGCCGCGGATCCCCCCAGGGCGGCGTCTTCCTCGACGTCTCCACCCGCCTGCCGGCCGAGGAGATCAAGAAGCGGCTGCCGTCGATGCACCACCAGTTCAAGGAGCTGGCCGACGTCGACATCACCGCCGAGCCCATGCAGGTGGGCCCGACCTGCCACTACATCATGGGCGGCGTCGAGGTCGACGCCGACACCGGCGCGGCGGCCGTGCCCGGCCTGTTCGCGGCCGGCGAGGTGTCCGGCGGCATGCACGGGTCCAACCGGCTGGGCGGCAACTCGCTGTCCGACCTGCTGGTGTTCGGGCGGCGCGCGGGCGCGGGCGCGGCGGCCTACGTCGACGGGCTCACCGCCCGTCCCAAGGTCGTCCAGGAGCTCGTGGACGCGGCCCGCGAGGAGGCCCTGGCGCCCCTCCAGCGCGACGGCGAGAACCCGTACGAGGTGCACCACGAGCTCCAGCGGACGATGAACGAGCTGGTCGGCATCATCCGCAAGGCCGAGGAGGTCTCCGAGGCCATGGAGGTCGTGGAGAAGCTCAAGGAGCGCGTGCGCCAGGTCGGCGCGGCCGGCTCGCGGATCTACAACCCCGGCTGGCACCTGGCCATCGACCTGCGGAACATGGTCCTGGTCTCCGAGTGCGTCGCCCGCGCCGCCCTCCTGCGCGAGGAGAGCCGCGGCGGCCACACCCGCGACGACTTCCCCGGGATGAACCCGGAATGGCGCCGCAAGCTGCTCGTCTGCTCCACCGAGGACGGCAACAGCGTCCAGGTCGTGGAGAAGGTCCAGCCGTCCATGCGCGAGGACCTGATCACCCTGTTCGACCGGGACGAGCTGAAGAAGTACCTCACCGACGAAGAGATGGCCGAGTTCGACGGGATTGCCAAATGAGTTACAAGGCGAAGTTCAAGGTCTGGCGTGGTGAGGGCGGCGAGGGCAAGCTTGAGGACTTCACCGTCGAGGTGAACGAGGGCGAGGTCGTCCTCGACATCATCCACAGGCTCCAGGCGACGCAGGCCCCCGACCTCGCGGTGCGCTGGAACTGCAAGGCCGGCAAGTGCGGCTCGTGCAGCATGGAGATCAACGGCAAGCCGCGTCTGGGCTGCATGACGCGGATGTCCACCTTCTCCGAGGACGAGACCATCACGGTCACCCCGATGCGGACCTTCCCCGTCATCAAGGACCTGGTCACCGACGTGTCCTTCAACTACCAGAAGGCCCGCGAGATCCCCTCGTTCACCCCGCCGGCGGGCGTGCGGCCCGGCGAGTACCGCATGCAGCAGGTCGACGTCGAGCGCTCGCAGGAGTTCCGCAAGTGCATCGAGTGCTTCATGTGCAACAACGTCTGCCACGTGATCCGCGACCACGAGGAGAACAAGCCGGCCTTCGCCGGTCCGCGTTTCCTCATGCGGATCGCCGAGCTGGACATGCACCCGTACGACGTGGCCGACCGGCAGGAGTCCGCCCAGGAGGAGCACGGGCTCGGCTACTGCAACATCACCAAGTGCTGCACCGAGGTCTGCCCCGAGCACATCAAGATCACTGACAACGCGCTCATCCCGATGAAGGAGCGCGTGGCCGACCGCAAGTACGACCCGCTGGTCTGGCTGGGCAACAAGATCTTCAAGCGCGCCAAGTAGGCGGCAGAGCGGAAGCGGGGGCCGGATGGATCCGGCCCCCGCTTCCGCTTTGTGCTACTTGCGGCCCCAGCGCTTCTTCCGGTGCTTGGGGTCCTGCATCTCCTTGGTGGCGCCCTCCGGGGGCTGCGGCGGCAGCGGCTGGACGACCGTCGCGGCGTCCCCCTCCGGCGGCAGGTACGGCGGCGGCAGGTAGCCCTCCGGCGGCCCCGGCGGCCCGCCCTGCGGCTCCATCGGCGGGCGCGGCTGCACCGGCTGCTTCGGCTCGAACAGGGACGGGCCCTGCTGCCAGGGCTCGGAGTCGCCGCTCTCGGCCGCCGCCGCCGGGGCGAGCGGGAACTCGCGCTCGTCCTCGTACGGCTTCCCGCCGCCCGGCGGGATCTCGGCCGGCGGCTGCTCGGCCGGGATCAGCGGCTCGAACGGGTCACGGTAGTCCTGGGCGGGCTGCGGCGGCTCGTTGTAGCTGTCGAACTCGTCGGGGTGCAGGACCACGGGCTCGGGCGCGGTCGCCGGCGTCGTGGGGGGCATGGCGGCGGGCACGGTCGGCGCCGGCTCGGGCGGGTAGCCGCCCTGGGGCCCGTACGGGTCGTGGTAGGCCGGGTCGTGGTGGGCCGGACCGTAGCCGGGCTGGCCGGCCGGGTAGGTCTGGATCGGGACGAAGCTGATGATCGGCGCGTACGCCGTGCCGCCCGGATAGCCGGGGGCGGGGAAGGACGCCGTGGCGTAGCCGGGGCCGGCGGGGTAGCCGGGCGGCGGCGCGTCCGGGCGGCCCATCGAGGAGCCGGCCAGCGGGGGGCCCGCCTTGCGCACGGCCGCCGCGTGGGCCATGCGGCGCAGCCGTCCCTCGAAGATGAGCACCGCGAACAGCGCGAGCAGGACCAGCACCAGCGCCGGGATGCTGAGCTTCTGCGTCAGCGACTTCTGGTCGAACTCCGGCGCGGCCGCGCGCACCTCCAGCTGGACCGAGTCCGTGCTCGGGGCGGTGTCGGCCGTCAGCGGGGCGGTCGCGGTGGGCGGGTCCGTCGGCGCGACGGACGGCATCTCGACGGACGGCTCCGTCGTCTGCTCCGTGGGCAGCGGCCCGGCCGTGGTCTGCGCGGTGGGCAGGGGCGCCAGCGGCTGCTGCGTCGTCTCCTGGACGGGCGGCGGCGTGGGGGCCGCGGTGGTCTTGGGCGGCTTCGGGGCCTTCGTGGTCTTCGTCGGGCTCGCGGTGACGGTGTGGGTGATCGTCGTCTCCGGAGCCTCCTCCGGCGTGGGCGTGCCCAACGTCGTCGTGACCGTGACCGTGGTCTGCGGGTCGCAGGTCTGGCCCGCGTCGCACGGCTCCACCGCCGGGTCGAACGCCGCGCTGCCGACCGAAGCGCTCGCGCTCTGACCCACGAAGGGGGCCACGCCGACGCCCGTGAGCCCGAGCGCTAGGACGATCGCGGACACGGCCGTCGCTCGCGTGCGTGCCACCGGAGCCCTCCGCATAGTCCCGGAACCATGGTCAAGGGAATACTAGTCGGGTCAAAGCAACAGTAAAGACGGAATTACCATACGTTTCGCGGCTTATGGCGGCGTTTAGCTCGCGTAACCAGCCACAAAGCCCCGAGCAGGACGCCGATGGCCCCGATGACCAGCGAGAAGCCGCGCGGCCCGTCCAGCGGGCTGGCGTACGCGACCGGGCGAACCGGTTTCCGCGCCTCCACGACCTGCACCGGCCACGGCGCCCCGGCCCCCGACTCCGGCGCCAGACTCACCACCCCGCCCCCGGGAACCCCTCCCCCTTGCACCCCACCACCGACGCCCCCGGGCACCACACCCCCGGCGACACCTCCCGGAGCCATCCCCCCGGCGACACCTCCGGGCATCATGCCCCCGGCCGTGCCGCCCGGCGCCACGCCCCCGGCGGCGCTCCCCGGCGCCACACCTCCGGCCACACTCCCCGGTGGCATGACGCCGGGCAGGCTCTGGTGTGTCATCCCCGGCACCGCGCCCTGCGCCAGCCCTGCCGCGCCGGACAACCCCCCGTGCGCCGCACCACCGGGCAGCCCCTTCTGAACGGCACCCCCGGGCACGCTCCCCGTCACACCACCCGGCAAGCCACCCGCCGCGCCACCCGGCAGGGGCCCTGTCAGGCCGCTCGCCGCGCCACCGGGCAGACTGCCTGTCGCCAGGCCGCCGGGGAGGCCGTTTCGTGCCGTCCCCCGAGTGCCGGCGGGCGCCCGGCCGGTCGTCCCAGGGGTGACGCCCTGGCCGACGCCTCCCGCACGCGGGAACGCGCCCAGGGTTCCGCCCGTGCCTCCCTGTCGCGGCGTCCGCGCCACGCCTCCGCCGCCGACGCGCGAGAGCGCCCCTCGGGTTCCACCCGTGACAGGCAAGCCTGCGGCTCCTCCGGGGAGGCCGCCCCTTCCCGCCGTCGTACCGGTCAGGCCGGGGAGGCCGCCTCGGGTCTTTCCGCCTGCCCCGGGCGTCAGCCCGGCGACGCCTCCACCCGTCCCCGCGAGGAGCCCGGCGGCGCCCGTCTGCTGCCCCTGTGCGCCTGCCACCTGCCGGCCGGGCCGCCGCCGCTTGTGGGGGGCCGTGGCCGGGACGGGCACCGCCTGACCGCTGATCGTGGCGGCCTCGCGCGGCATCTCCTCGGCGACCTGCATGGACGTGGTCCTGTTGATGGTGGTCAGCCCACCGGAGGGCGTCCGCATCCTGGCCACCGCCGCGAGCACCACCTCCTTGGCCCCCTCGGGCGCCTGGAAGGTCACGTCGAGCGCCCGCTCACCGTAGATCGGCCCGAGGGCGCAGACCCGCGCGCCGGGCAGCGTACCGCCACCGGAAGGCGAGCCCTCCACACCGGCCAACGCCCGCGCGGCCAGCACCCCGGCCGCCTGCCGCCCCCCACCGACCTGCCCCCCACCCGGCCCGCCCTCAGCCGGAAACACCCCTCGACCACCCTCGGCCTGAGCCATGCCCTGACCACCTTCGGCCTGGGATGCGCCCTGACCACCCTCAGCCCGAGACACGCCCTGACCACCCTCAACGCGGGACATCCGCCGGCCGTCCTCAGCCCGAGGCACTCCCCGACCGCCCGCAGCCCACGGCGCGCCCTGCCCTGCCTCCATGCGCGGGACCCGCTGGCCTGCCTCGCCGCGCGGCATCCCCTGAGCCGCGCCACCCGGCGGCATCCAGTGACCGGCCCCGACCGGCGGGGCGGCGTCCTGGGCGCCCGGACCGAACTGTGCCGCCTCCCGGTCCGCCCCCGCCTGCGGCGCGCTATGACCGGCCTCAAACGGCGCCGCGCCGCGACCGGCCTCGGCCCGCGGTGCGCCGCGACCGGTCTCCGCGCGGGTCAGGTGGCGGCCCGGCCCGGGACGCCACGGCTCCGGTTCCTCCGGAAACGCCCCGGCATCCGGATCCGTCGCATCTCCCGCGCTCCACGGCCCCGGCACGGGGTCCCCGCCGGAGGCCGGAACCCCGTCAACAGCCTCGGAACCCTCAACCCCACCAGCGGACAGCCGGGAAGCACCGGAGGGCGACGGGCACGCCAGCCCCGACAACGCCGCAGCAGGGCTGGTAGCCACCGCGACCTTGGCCCCCTTGCCCATCCCGTTGAGCCGGACCCTGAAACGCTGGACGTCACCCGTCCTGATCCACTGGCCCACACCCTCGGGGCCGCTCACGCGTTCGAGCACGAGCGTCACCCCCGCCGCCGCCACGGGCACGGAGGGCAACGCCACCAGGATCAGCGCTCCAGAAAGGATCCAGCCACGCCGCATCACTCCACTCCCCCACTGCAACAAATCACGTGTAGTAATCGTTATGTCACAGAGAGAGACGGTCTAATCCTGCCGCAGCAGACTCTCCACGGTCTTCATGATCGGCAGGTCGGCGCCCAGCCACTCCACGTCGTAGTACTCCCCCGGCCCCAGCCAGCGAAGAGCCAGATGCTCCCGGGCCTCGGGCGTGCCGGAGGCGAGCGTGGCCAGCCAGACGCGCAGGACGTACCCCTCCGACAGCGCCCAGTCCTCGCCCACGCGCGCGCCCACCGCTATCTCCACGCCGAGCTCCTCGCGGCACTCCCGAACGAGCGCGGCGACCTCGCTCTCCCCCGGGTCCACCTTGCCGCCGGGGAACTCCCAGCCCCCGGCCAGCGCGGCGGGGGCGGCGCGCTGCGCGGCCAGCACCCTGCCGCCGGGGGCGACGATCACCGCCGCGACCACGATCGTGCTCATGCGTTCGTCATCCTCATAGTGCGGGATTCTGCAGCTTCTTGAGCTGGTCGAGCACATCGGGGTTCTGCAGGGGACGGGTGAAGCCCACCTTGTTGTCGCGCGCCTGGTAGCTCGTGACCTTGATCGGCCCGCAGAGCGTGCACCGGGCCTCCACCATCTTCCCCTTGGACACGACGAGTCCGACGTGGCCCGGACTGTCGGCCGACGTGCCCGGACCCGCGTTGAAGAACACCAGGTCACCGGGCTGCTCCTGGCCCGCTGACACCTTCACCCCGAACGGCCACTGCGTGAACGTCGTGCGCGGGATGCTCAGCCCGGCGGCCCGGTAGGCCGCGTAGATGATGCCCGAGCAGTCGAACGCGTCCGGCCCGGTGCCGCCCCACAGGTACGGCTTCCCGCGCTGCGCCAGCGCGAACTGCAGGATCTTGGCCACGACGTCGCTGGGCGCGGCCGCCACCAGGGGGTCGTCGCACTCCTCGGCGGCCTGCGGCGGCACCTCCACCTCACCCGACTTGGCGTACTTCCTGGCGATCTCCTCGACCTGGTCGACGTACCACCAGGCGCGGTTGTAGGTGAACAGGGCCCGCCGGACGTTCTCCGGAGCGCCGTTGCGCTTGAGCATCTTGGCGGCCCCGAGGATGGCGTCGGCGGGGTTGTAGACGTCGCCCACGCCGTCGCCGTCGCCGTCGGAGGCGTAGCCGTTGAAGGTCGAGGAGATCGGGATCTGCGCCTTGCCGCCCCAGGTCGAGATCAGGAACTGCATCGGGCCGGCCGCGCCCGCGTAGTTGGTGCCGCTCTTGACGCCGGGCAGGTCGGAACGGCCGTGGTCGGTCTCGCGCTTACCCACGGCGGCCAGGATGGTCCACTGGACGCCGATCTTCTTGCCCCACTTCTTGTACAGGTCGAGGTAATCGCCCGGGATGTCGGCGGCGCCCGAGTCGGACACCTCCTGCACCTGGGTGCCGCCCTCGCAGTCGACCGAGCCCTCGCCGCCGCCGTTCAGGAAGGACGGCATCGTGACCAGCAGCATCGGCGAGATGATGATCGCGGCCAGCAGCAGGATCCCGGCGAGGCCGAGCAGCAGCCCCAGGCGGGTTCGGGAGGACTTCACCGCTAGCTGTCCCCGTCCTGGCCCTCGGTGGCGGGCAGCACGTCGAAGATCCGCCAGTCGGCGCCGAGCTGGCTCACCGTGACCGCCAGGTCCTCGACGTCCTGCCGGTTGCCGCTCTTCGCGGTGACCTGCCTGGTCTCGGTCACGACGAAGACGATGGAGGTCTTCTCGATCTGCCTGATCTCCTTCAGCCTGGCCGTGGCCTGGGAGACGATCTGGTCGTCGCGGTTCTGCTGGACGGTGCCCGCCGAGGTGAGCGTCCGGGCGAGGATGTTGCCCAGCTCGGCGGTGGTGAACGTCTTGACCCTCGTGGCGTACGCCGCCGGGTCCTCGTCGTACCGGAAGGTGCCGTAGACGGCGGTGAAGCGCTCGGCGAGGTCCGCCGCCGCGGCGAGCTGCTCCTTCTTCATCGGCAGGTACGAGTAGACGTCGAACGGCGCGGCGCTGGCCGTGGCCAGCGGCTTGCTCGCCGCCGCCGAGGGCGCGGACGCGGACGTCGTGCCCGTGGCCGGGGCCTGCTCGGGCGGATCGTCCGAGCTCGGCCACATCGTGAGGTAGACGCCGACCGCGGCGATGACCACGACGATGGCGGCGAAGGCCAGCCCGCGCTTGTCACCGGACTGAGCCATGGTCAGTCCTTGCCTCGGTTGGGCTTGAGCCAGAAGGGCACCGACGGATCGTCACCCGAGCCGCCGTTGCCGCTGCCGCGCAGCCACAGCGGCGGCGCCTCGGACGAGCGGGACGACGGCTCGTCCGAGCCGAAGATCCTGGACCCCGACGACGCGCCGGACGGCCGCGCCGCGGACCCCCCGGACCTGGACCCGCCACCGGACCTGGACCCGCCGCCGTTGCGGGCCCCGCCGCCGTTCCTGGCTCCGCCACCGCCGCCGAACAGCCCGCCACCGGAGCCACGCGACCCCGAGGACGTCGAGCCGCCCGACCCGCCGGACCCGCCGAACCGGGAGCCCCGCGAGCCGCCCGAACCGCCGCCGCGCGAGGCCCATCCGCCGCCCGACCGCCCGCCGAACCAGCCACCGCCGCCGCCACTGCCGGAACCGCTGGAAGAACCGCCGGAGGTCGTGGCTCCGGCGGCCATGCCCCCGGACGGGGTGCCGCCCGCGCCACCGGAGCCGCCGCGGGCGCCGGTCGCCGCGGGGCGGGTCCTGCCGGCCTGGCTGCCGAGGTTGAGCGGCGGCGCGGTGCCCCTGCGGGGTTCGAGCGGAGGCCGGGCCCCCGCCTTGCCGCCGTGCTGGTCGGTGTCGAGCGGCGCGGCACCCACCGGCATCCGGGTGCCGGCCGAGACGCCCTCGCCCTCCTCGCCGCGCATCCGCGCCTGGGCGACCGCGGCGCCGGCCGCCGCGCCCGCGCCGCTGCCGGCCGCCGCCGCCCTGATGAGCGGCTCGGCCTTGCGCAGGCCCCACCGGCCGAGCTTGGCCCCGGCGACCGGCGGCAACACGTTCGCGGCCCGCTCCAGGACGGGCGAGCTCGCGGCGTCGCCGAGCATGCGGGTGGTGACCGTGTGGCCGCTCAAGGACGCGAACAGGTGCTGGAACGGACGCCGGTAGAAGAACACCGCGATCGTCAGCAGGGCCATGAACAGCACCTGGAGACCCCAGGGCATGGCCGTGGAGATGATCAGGGCGTACCCGTAGACCAGGACGCTGAGCACGAGCGTCAGCACCGCCTGCCTGAGCAGCGTGCCGACGAGCATCTCCACCCACCGCATGGCGATGATGCGCCCGCTGCCCGGATGCACGCCGACCAGCAGGAACACCGGCCCGAGTATCAGCAGCAGCAGGAAGCCCACCTTGAGCACCAGCAGCGAGACCGCCACCAGGAAGATCAGCAACCCGGCCACCACCGCCGCGATGAGCGCGCCGACGGCCACGCCGAGCCTGCTCGACCAGTCGCGGCCGGAGAAGACGGTGTAGCGGGAGTCGTTCTTGAGCAGCTCGGCGACCTTGGCGTACTCGGCCTGGTGGGCGGCGATGTCGGGGGCGGGCTGGCCGGCCACGGCCGGGGCGATCGACTGCGTCTCCAGCATCTTGCGCCCGAAGTCGCGCACGATCGGCTGCTGCGGGTCGGCGGTGCCGAACATGCCCACCAGCCACGGCTTGCAGACCAGCGTGGACCACAGGGCGTCGGCGTTCTGGTCGACGCCGGCCGTGCCGACCTGGCCGTAACCGCCCGGTTTGACCTGCGGGTTCGTCTGGCCGGGTGGCGGCAGGCAGGACGCGCCGCCGGCGCCCGGCAGGCCGGAGAAGGCGGAGTTGACCACCTCGCCCGTCTTGTCGGTCACGACCTTGCCGAGCCCCGTGAAGTCGCCGGGCCTGCTGAAGAACCACACGGCCACGGTGACCGCGAGGACCATCCAGATCACGCCTTCGGCGGTGGTGGTGGCCCGCTTGCGGATCAGGCCGTACCAGGCGAGCCAGATCGCGCCGAGGATCACGATCGGCCGCAGGAACGGCCAGTACATGGCCTCGGACAGGTTCTGGACGATGTCGTCGACGACGTCCTTGATGGACTGGAGCGGTCCTTCCGTCGCGGCCGCCTGGTACGTCGTGATCGTCAGCCGGTCGATGGCCTTGGCCGCGGTGAAGACGCCGTTGGCCCACATGTTGCCGAGCACGGCGACGTAGTCGGAGCAGCCGAGCCCGTGGGTCTGCCAGAACTGGCCGGCCATGCCGAACTGGCCGTAGTTCGTCGTCGGGGCCTGGACGCCGCCCGCGGGAGGCGGCGGCTGGATCATGCCGTCGGTGCCGCCGCCGATCATCTCGGGGTTGAGCGGCCCCGACAGGTCACAGGGCGCCGCGGCGACGGGCGTGGAGAAACCGCCCACCACCAGCGGAACCGCGAGAACGGCGCTCACGAGCGCGAGCACCAGCGCCAGTCGTCGGGATAGTCGGATCTTCATGACCGTACCTCCTGCGCCCTGCCCACGCCCCCTCGAAGATCATCATGCCCGCCACCGTCTGGTCTGTCGTGTGTCGGGTTCGTGTCGAGCCAGCGGAGCAGTTCTTCGGAGATCAGGTCTACTCCGATGCGCCCGGCTCTGCCATCCAGATCACGGAAAACGCATTCGCCGTTGCCGAGCGAGCGGAGCACGGCCTTGTGCTCCTCCGACGGCTCCACGCCGAGCAGCGACATGACGTGGTCCACCTCCACCCTTTCGGTGGAACGGAACGCGAACACCGAGGACAGGCAGTTGGTCACCTGCTCGTTCAGCAGGTCCCCGGCGTTCTGGGAGACCAGGACGAGCGCGGTGTTCCTCGACCGGCCCATGCGGCTGACCTCGGGGACCAGCTTGGCGCCCTCCGGCGTGGAGGTGATCGCCCACGCCTCGTCCAGGAAGATCGCCTTGGGGGCCCGCCGGTCGAGGCCGTTCATCAGCCTGCGGGCGAACTGCGAGACCAGGTAGAGCAGGGCCACCGACAGCCGCTGCTCGTAGGAGTAGTCGTCCCTGGTCGTGGCGACGTCGGGCAGCGTCAGGCCGCCCAGGGTGAACACGGTGGTCCACCCCTCGCTGTCGATCTGGTCGCCGCCCGAGGGGTCGAAGCAGAGCCTGGCCAGGTGCATCTCCGACATCGACCGCAGCACCGCGCCCAGGTTCTTGGAGGCCGGGTCGTCGGCCTGCTCCAGGTAGTCGACCACCTTGCCCAGCGACGGGTCGGAGCCGTTGGACACCGCGGCCACGGCCTGGATCATGGCCGACTCGCGCTCCTCCGACATGCGGGGCAGCAGCAGCCGCAGCGTCTCGGTCGCCATGGTCTTCTTCGCCGCGATGTCGTCGCCGAACGAGAACGGGTCGAGCAGCCCCGGCGCGGCCGAGCCCAGCGGGATCACCCTGGCCTTGCGCCCGCGCTTGTCCAGGAGCTGGACCAGCGACTCGGCGTCGCCCTTCGGGTCGATCACCGCGACCGTGACCCCGCGCAGCGCCATCTGGTAGATCATCAGCAGCGCGAGCGTGGTCTTGCCGCCGCCCGGCTCGCCGGTGATCGCGATGGCGGTCGGCCGGTTGCGGCTCGCGGCCAGCAGCGGGTCGAAGTGCACGATGCTGCGCGCCCTGCCGACCGTCTCCCCGATGTACGGCCCGAGCCAGCCCTCGCTGCCGTCGTCGAGCCGGTCGCCGAGGTCGACGGTGGCCGTGGCCATGCCGCCCGCGATGGTCCGCAGCGGCTGGCGCTGGGCGTAGGCGTTGACGCGCACCTTCTCGCCCGGCAGCGCCTCGCAGAACAGCGAGAACTGGTCGCCGGTCGAGTTCACCACGTCGATGCCCATGTCGCGGTAGTGCTCGACGACCGCCTCGACCCGCTGCACGCAGATGTCCTCCGTGGGGGCCGAGACGATCAGGCGGTGCCAGCCGTACACGAAGGGCAGTCGTTCCTTGGTGATGCCGTGTTCGAGCATGCGGGCCGCGTCGATCTGCTCGGCCAGCGCGATCGGCGCCTCGGCGCCCGCCTCGCGGATGTGGTGGTCCATGTCGCGGGCGTGGGCCAGCTTGCGCGCGACGTCCTTGGACGCCTTGACCGGCGGGATCAGCCGCATCCTGGACGAGATCTCCACCGGGAAGGGCAACTGGTCGGCGAAGTGCATCCACGGCTCGCCGTCGGGGAACGGCATCAGGTCGGGGAAGCGGGCGAACGACAGGTGGGCCACGTACGAGTCGCCCTGCGGCTGCACGATCCGCAGCAGCGACCTGCCGTTGTGGATCTCGCCCTCGACCAGCGACTCGATCTCGCCCTTGCCCCAGCGCCGCTTCGGGCTGGCCGAGGGCGACGGGTCGCCGACCGCTCCTGCGGCGGCGTGCTGGAACAGCCAGGCCACCTCGACGGACGTGGCGTGCCTGGCGTACAGGGCGCTGGAGGCCAGGGCCCGGCCCAGCCGTTCGGCCGACTCCGTCCAGCGGCCGATCTCGCTGTCCGGGACGTGGTCGTCCTCCATGCCGAGCGCCTTCTCGGTCTTCTGGTAGAAGCCGAGGAGCTGGGCGAGCACGCCGCTGCCGAGCTGCTTGCCGCGCGGCCCGAGGCGGACGCCCAGGTAGACCTCCTTCGACCAGAAGTCCTTCGCCCAGACGTGCCGGTACATCTCCTCCAGGTAGTCGCGCCAGCCCGGCCCCTCGTCGGAGGTGGCGTTGAGCGCCATCGCCCACTCGGCCGCCGGGTAGGTGCGGTGCGCGACCCGCAGGTGGACCTCGGCGTCGGGCATCCTGATCGCGGCCAGCGCGATCGTGACGTTGGTGGCCAGCGCCTCGCGCTCCTCCGGCGTGACGAACTCGTAGCTGACCGTCGGAAGCCGGAAGTACGCCCACGCGCAGGTGTCCGTGAGCAGGATGCGGTCGTCGAAGTAGCGGACCGCGAGACGCTGGTGCGCTCGGGACGCCCTGCTCATGCCGCCCCCTCGGCGCATGAACGGGCCAGACCTGCTCGCATGTTCACTTAACGCTCACCGATTCTCGTGCCCGGGGGGTCACTCGCCAACTCCTCTTCGCTCGGTCGGACGGCCTGTCCGTGTGCCTGTACCGCGAAGCCTGCAACCACGACGCCGGCGAGGGCGAGGTAGGCCCGCCGTCCGGCCGCGCGCAACTGACCGGGGTCGACGATCTCCGCGCCGCCGGGCGCCAGGCCGTCCTCCCACGGGACCCTGACGATGGCCCGGCACCTGCCTCTGGCCACCGCCTCCGCCTGCTCGACGTCGGCCATCGAACGCCTGCTCACGCCGTTGACGACCATCACCGCACGCCTGCGCAGCTCGCCGCAGCCGTGCCCGTCGAGCCATTCGTACGTCATCGCCACCGCCTCGGCCGCCTCCTCGCTCGCCGGGACCACCAGCACGAGCTGGTCGGCGTACGGCAGGATGCGGGCCGCGAGCGCGGCGGCCGGGTCGATGACCGACAGCTTGTAGTGGCGGTCGAGCAGGCGCATCGACTCGCCCAGCCGGTGGTCGGAGAAGAAGCTGCGGTCGGCGAGCCGCTGCTCGGCGCCCGCGTCGGTGTCGGCCGAGATCACCTCAAGGCCGGAGGCGGTGCGGGTGGTGAAGCCCCGCATCGTCAGGTAGCCGCTGACCTGGTCGAGGCCGGACAGCAGCGACGTCAGGGTCTCCGGCGTCTCGGGCTCGATCCTGCTGGTCAGCGTGGTGCCGCCGGTGTTGGCGTCGACGGCGACGATCCGGTCGTCGCGGTAGGTGGCGAAGGTGTGGCCGAGCATGAGCGCCGTCGTGGACTGACCCGCGCCGCCGGTGCAGCCGAGCACCACGATCCGCCGGCTGCCGCCGAACACGGCCCTGGCCCTGGCCTCGTCGATCTCGGACCCGTCGGTGCGTACGCCGCCTCCGCCCACCACGACCTGGGCGATCCGGCGCCATCCGCCGGAGTCCCGGCCCACCACGGACTCGACCCTGCGCACCCGTCCCTCGGGAGGCCTGCCGCCTTCGCCGGGCCTGGGAACCGGCACGGGCGCCACGAGCCCACCCGCCCTGTCCCCGGGCCGGCCGCCGGCGGGCCGCCGCCGCGCCGCCACGTCCCGCCCAGGCTCGCCGTACACCTCGGAGGGCTCGTCCGGTACGCCCCCGTCCCCCTCGCCCTGGCCAGCCGCTACCTCCGTACGCGCAGCCGCAGGCCGCTCAACGACGGCACCCACGTCGGCGGAAACCCCCTGCTCGGTGGCAGCCTCCTCGCCCACGGAACCGTCCCTCCCGCCAGCAGCGTCTCCCCCAACAGGGACACCCTCCTCGCCAGTGACAGCCTGCCCCGAGGACGCATGCCCTTCGCCGACAACGGCCCGCTCACCACCAACGGCCGCTTCGCCTCGGGCGGAGGCTCCGCCGCGGGCGGGGACCTCGGCGCGGGCAGGCTCTTCGCCGTCAGCGGGCGCTTCGCTGCCAACAGGCGCTTCACTGGGGGCGGGGGCTTCGGCGGGGGTGGAGGCTTCGGCGGCGGCCTCATGCGCGGTCTCGAAGGACCGTTCGGCGCCGGGAGCGTCGGACCTGGAAGCGTCGAGCCTCGGAGCGTCGGATGTAGAAGCGTCGGTGCTCGGGGTGTCCGTGCTGACGGCAGGAGCGGTCGGGTCGACGGGGGTGCCTTCGAGTGCCGACTCGGCCTCGCTTGTCGGGATGCCTGCCCCTGTCGGTGCCCCCTTGTCGGGATGCGCGCTTTCTGCCGGGTATGCGCCCTCGCCCACGGGGCCGGCTTCGGCTGGGGGTGGGGTGTCGGTGGGGGGCTGGGGGGTGGGGATCTGGTCTTCGAGGCGAAGGGGTGGGCCGGAGAGGGGCTTGGCGTCGGGGTCGACCGGGGGCCAGGAACGCTGCGCGCCCAGGATCACCGTCCCGGGCGCGACCCGCGGCGGCTGCCCCTTCCTGTGCTGGTCGCGGGCGATCGTGTTGTCGTCCTCGCGCCCCACGCCTTCGGGACGGCCGGTGACGCCCTGGCGGCGCTCGTCGGTGCTCTCACGACGTCCGGTGACGTCGTCGCGGCGTTCTGCGGTGCCGCGCTCGCCTTCCGCGCGACCCGCGGCCTCGCCGGGCGCGTCGGCGGTGGCGGCGAGCCTGCGCAGCCGCCGCAGGGCCTCGGTGTCGATCGGCTTGCCGGCCACGGGCTTGAGCCCCTCCGCCGGCCGGATCGGCACGACCGCCCCGCCACCCTGCACCTCGCCCGCATCGGCGTCCGCACGCTGACCCGACGCCCTGCGTGCGCTCGGCTGCGTCGCCTCCGAGGGGTCTCTCTCCTCGGGAACAGCGATCTCGTGGCCGGGGGCGGCGCGGCGGGGGCGGGCGGGGAGGGCGCCGCCGGTGAGCTCGCGGCTGGCCAGCTCTCCGGCGGCGACGTCATGCTCGACCGGCGGCAGCGCCGGTCCGTTCTCATCCCCTGGGACCAGGACCAGCGGCACGTCCCGGCCGAAGGCGGGGGCGGGACGGCGGGCCTGCGGCGCCAGCGCGGGCGCCGTGCCCCGCCTGGTACGCGACCCCCACCCGGTACGCGCCTCCGCCACCGGCGCCTGCTGGGCGGCCGCCGCCGCGGCGGCCACGGCTGGACGGACCTGGCGCGGACCCGTGATCCGCTGCCCCTCACGCTTGCGCTGCGGCTGGCGGGACTTGCGCGCCGCCTTGGCCTTGACCCGGACCGGAGTGGTACGCCAGATGCGCCCCGAGAACGTGACCGCCTCGGGCTCGGACGTGGGAGCGAGCCGGTACCAGGCCTTGGGCTGGCCCAGGTAGCGCAGCTGGGACTCCAGAAGCTCGGTGAGCCGCTTCCCCTCGATGACGGGACGCGTGGACAACCACGTCACGATCCCCGGCGGGACCAGGAACAGTACGTGCCACGGCATGGCCACCGGCACGCCCACCAGGATCAGCAGGAGCGACCACGGCACGAACACCCCGACGAACACGCCGATCCAGACGATGGGGAGCGGCATCGGGAGGCGAAGGTCGTAGAGCTTGTAGAGCCGCTTCTCGATGCGCCAGATGTTCGTATACGTGGGCAGGTCCACGCAGTCCTCCTCTCCACCCGCTCGTACATGACCGCCCTGGAGCGGTCTCAACCCTTTACTTGATGCCGAGAGCGCCCGCGATCGCCTTCGCCGTCACCTCGATGATGTTGGGAACGTAGAAGATCACTCCGATGGCCACAGCCAGGATGAGGAACTGGACGAAACGCGTGATCTCGCGGGTGAAGAGGAAGAAGAGCGCGACCACGGAGACGACGACCAGGAACAACGGGGCGAAGAAGGCACGCAGGAAGTTGGCGAGCCCTCCGGTGTCAATGCCGGTCGGCGACGGCGACGGCGTCATTTCGATCAAGGTGAGCACTACGGTCTTCAACGTCACTTCTTGTCCTCCCGGGGGGTACCGAACAACAGCGCGGCCGAGCGTCTATCCAACGGCCCGACCAGCGCCGCGGATGTCGGCGACGTACCACTTGTCGCCCTGCTTCTCCACGGTGAGGCGGTAGGCCTGCTCCAGCCGCCCGCCGACGGCGGCCGGGTCGGTGGCGCTCGGCGTGGCCGGAGCGTCGCCGTTGGGCACGATCCACACCACGACCGCCTGGATCTCTCGGGTGGCACCCCCCACAGGCACCACGATGTCCTTCAGCTCCGCGAAGGTGAAGGCGCTGCCGAAGCTCGGCAGGGTCTTCCCGGCGGCCACGTAGCGCTGCAGCCCGGCGGTGTCGCCGGAGGCGTAGTCCTTGAAGAAGCCCTCCAGTTGCGGCTTGAGCTCGGCCGCCGCCGCGTCGTCGGTCTCCGGCTTGGCGAGCTGCGGCAGGTCGGCGGGGGCCGGCGCGGGAAGGATCGCCGGACGCCCCGAGATGACGAACCGCCTGCCGTTGTCGTCGCCGGAGTAGTAGATCGGGACCGACAGCATGAGCCGGCGCGGCCCGGACTGGAAGGCCACGCTGACCACGGCGTTCTGGGCGTCGGTCGCCTCGATGTCGTACGGCTGGATCGCGACGGCGGCCATCTTGCCGAACCCGTCCCACCACATCTGCGCGTCCATGCCCTCGGCCAGGAACGCGGCGAGCTTCCTGGTCCGGCTGGCCGCGTCTTCCGGGCTGAAATTCAGATAGACCCCCGCGAACTGGGCGGCGAAAGCCATGCCCTGGTCGGCGGGGAATCCCTTGTGCGCCACGGCGGCGCCATTCGTCGTCGTGGGCTCTTGCTGGGTAAACCGCTCAAATGGGGCACGAATCCCATTCACCACGATAACCACAATAAGCGCCCAGAGAATGATGCGGCCGGCCCAGACCAGCCACCGTCCGCCGCCACCGGACCAGCCGCCCCGGCGCGGCCTGCGCGAGGGCGGCGCGTCGAAGTCAGCCATGTCCGGGCGCGCGGAAAGCTCAGGCTCGCCAGCGATCCGAGGATCGTGCTGGACGGTAGACCTACGAGCCATCACGCCTCCGCTCGCGCCGATCCCCCCGGTTGGCGCGGTGTCGTCCGTTGCCGATCCCCATCATCCGCGGTGAAGTAGTCACCCTATCCGGTCCCGCCATTCTTCCAGGAAAGCCACGCCCATGCTGCAGGCATGACCGGCCTGACGGCAAACCGGATCCGTATGGCAGACGTCAGTGCCGCTTCCCGTCACTAACTGGCGGAATCACCATTTGACCAGGCCAGACGCCCATTTCCGCCTAGCGCGGCAGACATGGATTCCTGTCCAAAACAGGCATAGATGCTCACGACCTGCGCATTTGGCATGAGAGGAGGACAGAGGGTGTTATGCACCACTTCTGGGGGTACGACAGTCTCGGCTCAGGCGGGCTCGGGGTCCTGGCTGGTGCGTGCCCGGCGACGGCTGTGCAGGTCGACGACCGTGGGGGGCACCGCGCGCTCCAGCGACCCCCGCAGGTCGGCGAGCATCGAGGCGGCGTCCCGCTCCCGCACGCGGCTGGCCAGCTCGTTGCGCTCGTCGACCTTCCTGCGCAAATACGCCTCACGGTTGACGCGCAGCCCGTACATGAGCTCGACCCTGATCAGGGCCAGCTCCTCCTCCAGGCTGATGCCCGCGAGGGTGGGCGCCGGACGTCGTTTCCGGATGATGCGTCGGATCATGAGGGCCTCCCGAGTCAGCGTGAACGCCGTGACGATTCGACGCGTAGGGACCCAAAGTGGTTGACGCGTCAGTTGTCCCGGAATCACATAATCCCGGAAGGGCCTGCGCGTTCGTCGTCCGGACGATGGGCTTTCGACGGCGATCCGCCGGTAACCTAGCGTAGCGAAAGTTAGCCCACCGTGATTGGACTGATGTGATGCGTCGCCTCGCCGCCGCCCTCCTGCCCGCCGCCGCGCTCGCCGCGTTCGCCCTCAGCGCGCCCTCCCCGGCCGCCGCCGCGCCCTCCTGGGTCACCGACAGCGAGTGCACCGAGGCGGGCGGCAAGGTCGCCCCCGTCGGCCGCGGCAAGGCCGTGTGCCAGGGCGGCACGTACGCGAACGAGCTCATCCACTTCGACAAGAAGCCCGCCGGCAACGGCGGCGGAGGCCCGCTGAGCGGCGGTGGCGGCCCGCTCAGCGGCGGCCCCGCGGCCCTGCTCGGCGGGCTGCTCGGATAGCGCGGGCCGGCGGATCAGACGTTGAAGCGGAACTCCACCACGTCGCCGTCGCGCATGACGTAGTCCTTGCCCTCGATGCGGGCCTTGCCCGCGGACCGGGCGCTGGCGATGGAGCCCACTTCGACCAGGTCGTCGAAGGAGACCACCTCGGCCTTGATGAAGCCGCGCTGGAAGTCGGTGTGGATCACGCCGGCCGCCTCGGGCGCCGTGGCGCCCTTGCGGATCGTCCAGGCCCTGGTCTCCTTCGGGCCGGCGGTCAGGTAGGTCTGCAGGCCCAGCGTCTCGAAGCCGACCCGGGCGAGCTGGCGCAGGCCCGACTCCTCCTGGCCGACCGACTGGAGCAGCTCCAGGGCCTCCTCCTCGTCGAGCTCGACCAGCTCCGACTCGATCTTGGCGTCGAGGAAGACGGCCTCGGCGGGCGCGACGAGGGCCGACAGCTGCTCCTTGAGCGCGGTGTCGGTCAGCTCGTCGGCGTCGAGGTTGAAGACGTAGAGGAAGGGCTTGGCGGTGAGCAGGTGGAGCTCGCGCAGCTCCTCCCGGTCGAGGCCGCTCTCGAAGACGGTCTTGCCGGTCTCCAGGACGGCCAGCGCGGCCTCGGCGGCCTCCAGCGCCGCCTTCTTGTCCTTGTTGTTGCGCGCCTCCTTCTGCAGGCGCGGCACGGCCTTCTCGACCGTCTGCAGGTCGGCCATGATCAGCTCGGTGTTGATGGTCTCGATGTCCCGCTTGGGGGAGATCTCACCGTCGACGTGCGTGACGTCGGGGTCGCCGAAGACGCGGATGACCTGGCAGATCGCGTCGGTGTCGCGGATGTTGGCGAGGAACTGGTTGCCCCTGCCCTGCCCCTCCGAGGCGCCCTTGACCAGGCCCGCGATGTCGACGAACTCCACCTTGGCGGGCAGCACGCGAGCCGAGCCGAAGATCTCGGCCAGCTTGGGCAGGCGGTCGTCGGGCACGCCCACGATCCCCACGTTGGGCTCGATGGTGGCGAACGGGTAGTTCGCGGCGAGTGCGTTGCCGGTCTTGGTCAGCGCGTTGAAGAGCGTGGACTTACCGACGTTGGGCAGGCCGACGATGCCGATGGAAAGGCTCACGGACAGCGAGTTTACTTGCTGAGCAGGTGCAGGCAGGTCACCGGACGGTAGGTCCCGGGCGCCGCGCGCAGGTAGCGCTGGACGCCGGCCGGGCAGGCCGCGGGCGTGGTCTCGAAGGAGACGACGCGCGCCCAGGCCGCGGACGAGTCGCAAGCGGCCCTGGTCACGGCCGACCTGGCGACGACGTCGGCGGCCGGTCTGGCCACGCACGCGCCCTCGTCGAGCACCTGACCGCCGGGGCCCAGACAGACGACGTTCGCTCCGCTTTCGAGCGTGTCGAGGGTGGTCGAGGGGCATTCGCCGGCCGTCGAGGCGATCGCGACGGATCTGCCGTACCAGCCTGTGCCCGCGCACGGGCGCTCCCGGCCGTCGAGGGCCACGCAGTCGCCGGGCCTGAGCACGCCGCCGCCACCGCCGGGCGCCCCGGCGTGCGGGGCCAGGGAGGACCGTACGCAGGCCGTGCGGCCCAGGCCGATGCGCAGCACGTCGTCGGTGTCGTCGGGGCAGTCGGCGGGCCGCGGCGGGTCGTGGGCGATGGCCAGCACCTCGAAGTCGCCGCCGTTGCACGGGATCAGCGCGTAGCGGTCGGTGACGCAGGCGCCGGGCGTCCAGCGCAGGGTCGGGCGGGTGGCCGCCGGCTCCTCGGCCCCGGGGCCGGTGATCACGGCTCCGGCCAGGGCGATCAGGGCGACCGACACCGCGGACACGGCGACGGCGAGGCTCGTACCGGTAGCCATCCCAATACTGTGCGTGACGGATCAGTCGGCGCACAAGCGGATTCCGCAAGCGTGTCGGGAAGATCCAGACGCGATGTGCTGCAATCATCGTTGGAGTGGATGTCGTCTCGCTGCTCATCGGACTCGCCCTCGGACTCCTCGTCGGCTTCCTGGTCGCCAGGACCCGCGCGGCGGTGCGGGTGGCCGAGGCCGACGCGCGGGCCAGGTCGGCCGCCGAGAAGCTGGTCTACGTCGAGGAGCAGCTCGCCGAACGGTTCCAGGCCCTGTCCACGCGCGCCCTCGACGTCAACAACGTGCGTTTCCTGGAACTGGCCGAGACCCGCCTGTCGGCCAGCCGGGCGGAGGCCGCCGGCGATCTCGACCAGCGCAGGCAGGCCGTCGAGCACCTGGTCGAGCCGCTGAAGGACGCGCTCGCGCGGGTCGAGTCGCAGCTTCGCGACACCGAGGCCGGGCAGCGGGCGGCGCGGGCGGAGCTGGTCAAGCAGATGGAGTTCGTGCAGCAGAGCAACGAGCAGCTGCGCTCGCAGACGACCGCGCTGGTCAGGGCCCTGCAGCGGCCCGAGGCGCGCGGGCGGTGGGGCGAGCTGCAACTGCGCCGGGTGGCCGAGATCGCCGGGATGCAGCGCCACTGCGACTTCGAGGAGCAGGTCGTCGAGGGCGCGATGCGGCCCGACATGGTGATCAGGCTGGCCGGCGGCAAGAACATCGTGGTCGACTCCAAGGTCTCGCTCGCGGCCTACCTGGAGGCGGCCGAGGCGGGCGACGAGTCGCTGGCCACCGTCCGGCTCGACGCGCACGCCAGGCACGTCCGCGAGCACGTCGACCGGCTGGCGGCCAAGGCGTACTGGCAGGGGTTCAACCCCTCGCCGGAGTTCGTGGTGCTGTTCATCCCGGGCGAGGCGTTCCTCGCGCCCGCGCTCGAACGCGACCCCGCGCTGCTGGAGTACGCCATGGCGCGGCGGGTGCACATCGCCACGCCGACGACGCTGATCACGATGCTGCGCACCGCCCACTACGCCTGGCAGCAGGCCGCGCTGAGCGAGAACGCGCGGGCGGTGTTCGAGCTGGGCAAGGAGCTGTACGAGCGGCTGTCGTCCCTCGGCAGGAACGTGGAGTCGCTGGGCAAGGCGCTGACGCGGGCGGTGGAGGCGTACAACAAGTCGGTCGGTTCGCTCGAAAGCCGCGTCCTGGTCACCGCACGCAAACTCAACGATCTGGGCGTCGTGGACGGCGATCTGGACGCCCCGGACATGCTCGAAGGGCTCCCGAGACCCCTGGCCTCGCCCGAACTGCTCGAAACCACGTCTCTGATTTCGCACTCGAACGGTAAGTTGGCAGGCGGGTCGCCGTAAACGGGGGTGGGACAGTGGCAGAGAAGGGCAGGCGTTCTGGCGTCAGGCTGACCGCTCGCGGCGCCATCGCGCTCACCTTGGTCGCCACCCTGGCGGGCTATGTCCTGAGCGCGGTGCTCGGCCTGTCCTACCTGGTGGGGGCCGCGTTCGTGGCGTCGAGCCTGCTCGGCGTGCTCCTGGTCAACAAGCGCGAGCTGCTGTCGCTGGTGGTCACGCCGCCGCTGGTGTTCTTCTGCGCGACGCTCTTCGTCGAGCTCGGGCGCGCGTTCGGCTCGGTGTCGATCATGCAGTCGCTGGCCCTCGGCCTGTACGGCTCGCTGACCCGCGGCGCCCCCTGGCTGTTCGCCGGCTCGGCGGTCGTGCTGGCCGTCGCCTGGCGGCGCGGCCTGCGCGACAACGTGCGGGAGCTGCGCGAGGAGCTGAAGGCGGGCGCGGAGATGCCGCGCCCGCGCCAGCCGTTCGTGCCCGAGCCGGAGGGCTACTTCGAGCCCAAGGTCTACGGCACCCCGCGCGGCGACGACTAGGACACGCGAAGGTCCTTGCGCAGCTCGTGCGGGAGCGCGAAGCGCATGCTCTCCTGCACCGACTCGACCTCGCGCACGTCGCCGAAGCCGTGCCCGGCCAGCCGCGCCAGCACCTCGTCCACCAGCTCCTCCGGCACCGAGGCTCCGCTGGTCACGCCGACCGTGGTGACGCCGTCGAGCCATTCGTCCTGGATGAAGCCGGCGTTGTCCACCAGGTACGCGGCCTCGGCGCCGTAGTCTTTGGCCACCTCGACCAGGCGCTTGGAGTTGGACGAGTTCTCCGACCCGACCACGATCACGAGCTGGGCCTCGGCGGCGATCTCCTTCACCGCGACCTGCCGGTTCTGGGTGGCGTAGCAGATGTCGTCGCTCGGCGGGTCGATCAGGGTGGGGAAGCGCTCCTTGAGGCGGGCGACCGTCTCGGTGGTCTCGTCGACCGACAGGGTGGTCTGCGACAGCCACACGAGCTTGTCGGGGTCCTTCACCTGGACCTTCTCGACCGAGTCGAGGCCGTCGACGAGCTGGATGTGGTCGGGGGCCTCGCCCGAGGTGCCCTCGACCTCTTCGTGGCCTTCGTGCCCGATGAGCAGGATGTCGTAGTCCTGGGCGGCGAACCGCTTGGCCTCGTTGTGCACCTTGGTGACCAGCGGGCAGGTGGCGTCGATGGTGCGCAGGCCCCGCTGCCTGGCCTCCTCGTGCACGGCCGGCGAGACGCCGTGGGCCGAGAACACCACGATCTCGCCCTCGGGCACCTCATCGGTCTCCTCGACGAAGATGGCGCCCCTGGCCTCCAGCGTCCTGACGACGTGGGTGTTGTGCACGATCTGCTTGCGGACGTAGACCGGCGCGCCGTACTGCTCCAAAGCCTTCTCGACCGCTACCACGGCTCGATCGACTCCGGCACAGTAGCCGCGCGGCTTGGCTACGAGTACTCGGCGGGAAGTGGGGGTCTGGGGCTCCATACTTCTTATGCTACGTGGAGCGGCCATCAGGGCTGCGCGTGCGTGGTCGCCCGCCGTTTGCCAGACTGGCCGTCCAATACAGACCTCCCAGGGAGACGTCATGTCCCTCAGCGACGTGATACGCAACATCGCCAGAACCGTTACCAACAAGGACGAACTCAAGGAGAAGGCCAAGGATCTGCCGCTGCTCGTCGTCCAGACCACGCTCAGCGCGGCCGGGCAGGCGCTGCTGGTGGTGGACCGGGTGAAGAACTCCATCAAGGGGCTCGGCTCCAAGGAGGAGCAGGAGGAGGAGTCTCGTCCCTCCGCCGCCGCGCAGGTCGCCGCTCCCCCTGCCGAGGAGGAGAAGCCGGCGCGCAAGGAGCCGGTGATCTTCACGCCGCGTCCGGAGGCGGCGCCCAACGGGTCGGCCAAGAGCAAGCCGGACCCGGTCATCTTCGCCCCCGCGGGCAAGACCGCCGCCAAGCCGGAGACCGAGCCCAAGCCGGAGGCCGCCGCTGAGACGGAGGCCCCGACGAAGGCCCCGGCGAAGGCCGACGCGCCCGCGAAGGCCGAGGTCAAGGCCGAAGCGCCCGCGAAGGCCGAGCCCGCCTCCGAGCCGGAGCCCGCCGCCGAGGCCGAGCCGACCGCAGAGACCAAGGCCGTCGAGACCAAGGACGTCCAGACCAAGGACGTCGAGGCCAAGCCGGCCGCAGAGGTCGAGCCGGCCGCCGTGGCTGAGGTCGCGCCCGCGGCGGAGCCCGCCACCGAGAGCGACGCCAAGCCCGCCAAGCCCGCCAAGCCCGCCAAGGCCACGAAGACCGCAAAGAGCACGAAGACCGCCGCGACCGCCAAGCCCGCGAAGGCGACGAAGGCCGCCAAGCCCGCCGCCGAGCCCGCCGCCGTCACCGAGGTCGCCGAGGAGCCCGCGGCCGCCGCCGCGCCCCAGGACGGCGTGCTCAAGGCCGCCGCGGAGGCCGTCACCGAGCCGGCCGCCCCCGTGGCGGAGCCCAAGGCCGTCCCGGACGACCTGGCCGAGCCGCTGCCCGGCTACTCCGAGCTGACCGTGGCCTCGCTGCGGGCCAGGATGCGCGGCAAGTCCGCCGCGCAGATCGGCGACTACCTCGCCTACGAGCGCGCCACCCAGGCCCGCGACGAGGTCGTCCGCATGTTCGAGAACCGGCTGGCCAAGCTGCAGACCGGGGAGTAGTCGCGGCGAACCCGTAGTCTTCCGCCATGACCTCGAAGACCACACCCGAGTCTCCGCTGCCGATCCGCACGGTCCTGCAGATGGTGGGCGGCTGGATCGGCAGGCTCGGCACGGTGTGGGTCGAGGGCCAGATCACCGATCTGAGCGCGCGCGGCGGCACGGTGTTCCTGACCCTGCGTGACCCGGTGGCCAACGTCTCGGCCCGGGTCACGGCTCCGCGCGGCGTCTACGAGGCCGCCGAGCCGCGTCCCTCCGACGGCGCGCGGGTCGTGGTGCACGTCAAGCCGGACTTCTGGGTCAACAAGGGCTCGTTCGCCTTCACGGCGATGGAGATCCGGCCGGTCGGCGTGGGCGAGCTGCTGGCCAGGCTGGAGCGGCTGCGCCGGCTGCTGGCCACCGAGGGGCTGTTCAACGCCGACAGGAAGCGGCGGCTGCCGTTCCTGCCGGGCACGATCGGGCTCGTCTGCGGGCGCGACTCGGCCGCCGAGCGCGACGTGCTGGAGAACGCCCGCCGCCGCTGGCCGGCCGTGCGGTTCAAGGTGGAGGAGGTGGCCGTCCAGGGGCCGTACGCGGTCGGGGAGGTCACCGAGGCGCTGCGCAAGCTCGACGCCGATCCCGAGGTCGAGGTCATCGTCGTGGCCCGCGGCGGCGGTTCGCTGGAGGACCTGCTGCCCTTCTCCGACGAGACGCTCGTGCGCGCGGTGGCCGCCTGCCGCACCCCCGTGGTCAGCGCGATCGGCCACGAGCAGGACAGCCCGCTGCTCGACCTGGTGGCCGACGTACGCGCCTCCACGCCCACCGACGCCGCCAAGAAGGTCGTCCCCGACGTGGGCGAGCAGCTCGCGCTGATCCGCCAGCTCCGCGACCGCGGGCGGCGGGTGCTCAACGGCTGGCTCGACCGGGAGATGTCCTGGCTGACGTCGGTGCGCTCGCGGCCGTCGCTGGCCGATCCGGTGCGCGAGCTCGAACGCCGCGCCGAGCAGGTCGACGCGCTGCGGGAGCGGGCCAGGCGGTCGCTGACCGGCTCGCTCGACCGGGCCGCCGACGACCTCGCGCACCTGCGGGCCCGCCTGGTCGCGCTGTCGCCCGCGGCCACGCTGGAGCGCGGCTACGCGATCGTGCAGCATCCGTCGGGCGAGGTCGTGCGCCTGGCCAAGGACGTGCCGCCGGGCACCCCGCTGACGATCAGGCTGAGCGACGACCGGCTCACGGTCCGTACGGAGGACTAGGGCCCCCGCACGACGGCGGCGGCCAGGTCGGCGAGGCCGGCCTTGACGCCCTCCACCGTCATGCCCCGCTCCTCCCGCTGGAACTTGATCAGCCAGGCGGTGACCGGCGCGAGCAGCGAGTCGGCCAGGTAGGCGGCGTCAGCCCCCGGCCGGGCCGCGGCGAGCAGGCTCGCCAGATGGACCTGGTGCACCTTGTACGGCCCGCTGTAGCGCACCTTGCCCGGCCCGTTCTCCAGCAGCAGGAACAGGTCCTGCTGCTCGACGATGCGATCGACCAGCGCGTGCAGGAACGCCGTGACCCGCTCCGCGGGCGGCGCGCCGGGCCCGAGCGGCGGCGGGCCGCTCAGGAACGCCGCCTGGAACCGCCGTTCCCGCTCGTCGATCAGCGCGAGGACGAGCCCCGCGCGGTCGCCGAAGCGCCGGTAGACGGTGCCCACCCCGACGCAGGCGGCCTTGGCCACCTCGTCGAGCGAGAGCTCCTCGGCGCCGCGCTCGGCGATCATCGTGGCGGCCACCTCGATGATCTTCCGGCGGTTGCGCGCGGCGTCAGCCCGCTCGGGCTGGGGCTGCCCGACGACGGGCAGCAGAGGACGTGCGCACACGCCTGGAGCATAACTCCCCCGCGAACGGAGAGCTCTCCGGTATTCTCCGAATCGGAGAACTCTCCGATTATGAGGAGCTGAGCATGACCAACTCGTTCAACCAGCAGGTCATCGACGAATTCCGGGCCAACGAGGGCCGGGTGGGCGGCATGTTCGAGGGCGCGTCGCTGGTGCTGCTCACCACGACGGGCGCCAAGAGCGGCCGGCCGACGACCACCCCGGTGATGTACCTGGCCGACGGCGACCGCTATGTGATCATCGCCTCCAACGCGGGCGCCGACAACCACCCGGCCTGGTACCACAACCTGCGCGCCAACCCCACGGCGACGGCCGAGATCGGCACCGAGACGTTCGAGGTGAAGGCGGACTTCGTCGAGGGCGACGAGCGCGACCGGCTCTACGCCCGCATGGTCGAGATCGCCTCCGGCTTCGCCGAGTACGAGGCCAAGACCAGCCGCCGCATCCCGGTGGTGGCGCTCAACCGCACCGCCTCCTGACGGATCAGAAGGGGGCGTCGTCGGCGCCCGGCTCCGAGCGCCTCGCCATGGCGGCGGCGAGCTTGACCCGGGCGCCCTGCAGCCACTCCTCGCAGACGGCCGCGAGCCGCTCGCCGCGCTCCCAGAGCTCGATCGACTGCTCCAGGGTGAGCCCGCCCGTCTCCAGGCGGCGCACCACCTCGGTCAGCTCCTCGCGGGCCTGCTCGTACGAAGGTGTCTTCTCGTCTGCCACGGCCACCACCCTAGACGCCGCCGCGCCCGGCCACGGTCACCCCTTGGCGCGCTGCTGCAGGAGCCCGGCCAGCTCGGTCAGCTCGGGCCAGTCGGCCGTGCCGGTGATCACGAGGGTGACGTCGGGGAGCACCCGCACGAGCGAGCGCTGGTTCTTGTCCTCGCGGAAACGCTTCTCCCACGTCACCCCGCCCACCTGCTGGCTGCCGGACGACTTCGCGATGCCGGTCATGCGGTTGGCGAACTCGGCGGCCGGCTTCTCGTCGCTCTGGGCGAACATGGCGTGCTGCCGCGCGGCGGTGGCGTAGCCCAGGTAGAGCACCTGAGCGCCGTTCTCGCCCTTGGCGATCCTGTTGCTGTTGGGCACCCAGCCCGCGGGGTCCTTCTGCGGGGACCACACCTGGTAGGGCACGCCGTGCCCGAAGTTGGCGACGGTGATGGAGTAGTCGAGCCGCGGGATGTGCTCCTCGCGGCTCTGCGGGGCGACGAGCATGAAGAGCCCCACACCCGCCAGGCACACGAAGAGGGCTACCGCGTAGCCGTAGAAGTTTTGGCTGAACCGTCGCACACTTGGCGAGGTTACCCGCTGGCGGGCGCGGTCGCCGAAGCGGCGGGCCTGATCTGGCCGATGATCGCCAGCACGTCGTCGACCATCGCGCGGTCGCCGGAGAAGACGATCTCGCTGACGGCCGCGGCCAGGGCGCCGGTGACCACGACGACGAGCGCGGGCTCGTCCTCGAACAGGGCGGCGTTGCGCTGGGCCCAGGTGCGCAGCCGGTCGCGCATGACCACCTCGAAGCCGGGCGGGCCGTCGCCGCGCAGGAACAGGGCGGCCAGCTCGCGTTCCTCCAGGCAGCCTTCGAGGTAGGCGCGGGCGGCGTCGATGAACACCCGCATGGGGTCGCCCTCGCCGGCGGCGCGGGCCGTGCGGGCGGCCTGCTTGGTGCGCTGGGCCTGGCGGGCCTGCCATTCCTCCCACAACGTGAGGTAGAGGTCGGCCTTGCCGGAGAAATGGTGGTACAGGCTGCCCACGCTGGCGTCGGCCCTGGCGACGACGTCCGTCACGCCGGCCTCGGCGAAGCCCTTGGAGACGAAGACCTCCCGCGCGGCGGCCAGCAGCGAGCTCCGCGTCGCAGCCCCCCGCTCGGACGTGCGAGGCTGGGTCACCGCGTGTTCCACTTCGCTCATTCGATCTCCTCCACGGCGGGGGCGCATGTCCATGGTGGAGGCGAGATCTCCTACGCGCACGCGATATGGCGCAAAATCCGGTCTCCGTCATGCGGGGCACCCATATAGATATCCCTTTTCGCCGGTCCCTGACCATCGCGCGGCGGCCCTTGTGCAGCGGGCTGAGCCGGACTGGGCAGATTATCCCCCTCTGACCGGGAATAGACCGGCAACTACGATCGAGAGAGTTCTCAACGAGGAGGCTCATCATGTCCGATCAGACGTCGGTACCGGCAGCGCTCGCGACGGGCGAGCACGCCCCCGACCGCAACCTGGCGATGGAGCTGGTACGCGTGACGGAGGCGGCCGCCATGGCCGCGGCCCGCTGGGTGGGCCGCGGCGACAAGAACGGCGCCGACGGCGCGGCGGTCAACGCCATGCGCCAGCTGATCAACACGGTGTCGATGAACGGCGTGGTGGTCATCGGGGAGGGCGAGAAGGACCACGCCCCGATGTTGTACAACGGCGAGCGCGTCGGCGACGGCAGCGGCCCCGACTGCGACGTGGCGGTGGACCCGATCGACGGGACCAGGCTGACGGCGCTCGGCATGCCGGACGCGGTGTCGGTGATCGCGGTGAGCGAGCGCGGCTCGATGTACGACCCGTCCGCGGTGTTCTACATGGAGAAGCTGGTCACCGGGCCGGAGGCGGCCGACGTGGTGAACATCGAGGCGTCGGTGGCCGACAACATCAACGCCGTGGCCAGGGCCAAGCACTGCTCGCCGTCCGACGTCACGGTGGTCGTGCTGGACCGGCCGCGGCACGAGAAGCTGGTCAAGGAGATCAGGGAGACGGGCGCGCGGATCAAGTTCATCGTCGACGGCGACGTGGCCGGCGCGATCATGGCGGCCCGCGCGGGCACCGGCATCGACCTGATGCTGGGCATCGGCGGCACGCCCGAGGGCATCGTGGCCGCGTGCGCGCTGAAGTGCCTGGGCGGCGTGATCCAGGGCCGGCTGTGGCCGCGCGACGACGCCGAGCGCGGCAAGGCCGTCGACGCCGGGCACGACCTCAGCCAGGTGCTCACCACGAACGACCTGGTCAGGTCGGACGACGTGTTCTTCGCCGCGACCGGCATCACCCAGGGCGAGCTGATGCAGGGCGTGCGGTTCAGGTCGGGCGCGGCGGTGACCAGCTCGCTGGTGATGCGCGGCCGGTCGGGGACCATCAGGAAGATCGAGAGCGAGCACCAGCTCTGGAAGCTGCGCGCCTACAGCGCGATCAACTTCGACACGGCCGGCTGACCCGGCTCAGCGGCGGCGTTTGCGCCTGGGCGGTTCCTTGACCTTGATGTCGCCGGCGAAGTTCGTGGTGCGCACCTCGACCACGGGCCCGCCGGGCTCGACCGGCTGCCTGGTCAGGCGGACGGTCTCCCCCTTGGCGACCCTGATCACCTCAAGGTCCTCCGGCACGTTGATCTCCAGGCCGCCGAAGACCAGGGTGGCGTTGATGACGATCCGGCTGTTCTGCAGGATCGCGTCGCGGAAGTCCAGCTTGGTCGTGCCGAACATGGCCGTGACGTCGAGCTCGGCGGGCACCACCCAGCGCCCGCCGCGCTGCTCCTTCTTGAAGATGGCCGACACGGGCCGGCCGTCGAGGTTCAGCGGCTGCTCATCGGCCGGCAGCAGGTCGGCGGTGAGCCCGGCGAGGTCGCCGAGCGTGCGCGCGGAGTAGACGACGCCGAGCCGCTCCTCCAGCTCGACCAGGTCGAGCCGGCCGTCGGCGTGGGCGTCCTGGAGCACCTGCGCGATGCGCTCGCGGTCGGCGTCGGAGGCGCGCAGCTCGTGCGGCTGCGGCAGGCCCGGCGCCGCCGGTGCGCGCCGGGACGTCACGAACTCCTCAGCAAGCCGCTCTCCGACTTCCTGCAGCTTCGGCAACCACGATCCCGCGCGTTCGTTCACACTTCTGACGATATCCGGCGGCCCGGGTATTCGCTCGCCCAAGAGCGGACCAACAGGGCGCACATCGGCGAATCCGCCCGAGCAACGCGCCGATCTCCCGAACTGGCTCTTCGTTCCCCTCGGCGTGCCGGTGACCGTACGCCGGAATCGTCCCGGCTGCTCCGCCGTTGATCCACCCGACAGGCTTCTGACCGCTGATCCCGGGAGGCGGGCGTGCACCAACCGGCGCGATGGGGGCTCGGTGCGGCGGGCGCGGGCATCGCCGTGCTCGTGGGCCTGGATCTGACCAGCCTCGACGAGACGAACCCGTTCCGGCGCACGATCAGCGAGCACGGCCTCGGCCCCGACGGATGGATCTTCGGGCTCGCCGTGGGGCTGCTCGCGGCCGGGTCGGCGGCCATCGGCGTCTCGCTGGCGCGCAAGCGGCTGGCCGGGGCGGTCGGCACGGTCGCGCTCATGGCCTGGAGCGTGGGACTGCTGCTGACGGCCTCGTTCCACAAGCACGACTGGGCGGTCGGGCCGAGCGCGAGCGGCAGCATCCACCGGGTCGGCAGCTTCGTGGCCTTCCTCAGCCTGCCGCTCGCCGCGCTGGTCATCGCCCGGCCCTGGCGGCAGCGGGAGCGCCGCCGGTCGGCGACGGTGGCGTTCGGGCTGGGGGTGTGCTCGGCGCTTTGGGTCGTGGGGATCGGCGCGGCCGTGCTGATCGGCGCGCGCCACGGGCTGCCGTGGTACCGGGTCCTGCCGCTCGGCCTGGTCGAACGGGGGCTGGCGGTGACCGAGGTGGCCGCGTTGCTGGCCCTCGGGGTGTGGGCGGCCGGGCGGCTGGCGGAGGCCGAGCCCGTGCGGGCGGTCAGGCGGGCCGTAGAGCGGCGATGAGGTCCTCCACGTAACCGCGGAAGACGGCCGCCATGTCCACCTGGCCGGGGTCGATCAGCCACTGGGTCTGCAGGCCGTCCATCATCGCGATCAGGCGGTCGGCGTGGGCCTCGGCGTCGAAGCCGCCCCGGAACTCGCCGCGCTCGGCGCCCGCGCGCAGCGCGGCGGCCACGTCGGCGCGCAGCCGCCGGTAGCGCCGCCTGGCCCACTCGTGGCCGGGGTGGCCGGGGGTCACCGCCTCGCCGCTGATCACCGAGAAGAGCTGGACGAGGCCCGGCACCCGCGCGTTGTGGTCGACGACGTCGGCCAGGGCGCGCAGCGCGGCGACGCCGCCGCCGTCGAGGCCGCCCTCGTGGCCGTCGCGGCCCGGACCGAACCTGCGCCGGTCGAGCTCGTCGCGGTGGTCGAGGACCGCGATGAGCAGCCGCTCCTTGCTCCTGAAGTGGTGGAGCAGCCCGGCCTGGGAGAGCTCGACCCGCTCGGCGATGCGGGCCAGCGAGGCGCCGCGGTAGCCGTGCTCGGCGAACTCCAGCAGCGCGACCGCCAGGATGCGCTCCTTGCGCGCCTCTCCGGTCGCGTAGCCCCGTTTCACCCAGGCACCTTATCCGGCCCTGGCGTACGGCCCTGACCAGCCGCTAACCTGACTCCGCCTCACGTTTGATTCCCCCCCGATCAGGAGGCCGTCGTGCCGTCCCCGCGTGATCGCCAGGCCCGTGCCGCCACGTACGTCGTGTACGGCGTGCAGGGCCTCTCCTTCGCCACCCTGCTCGTCCAGGTGGCCAGCCTCCAGGCCGAGCTGGAGCTCACCGACGGGGCGCTCACGCTCCTGCTGCTGATCATGCCCGTCTTCGCCGGCGTGGGCAGCGTCGGCGCGGGCACGTTCGCCGCCCGGTACGGCAGCAAGCTGCTGCTGCGGGTCGCGCAGCCCGCGGTGGCGCTCGCCGTGGTGCTCACCGGCCTCGCGCCCTCGGTGCCGCTGGCCGTCCCCGCGCTGCTGCTGTTCGGCCTGGCGGTCGGCGCGGTGGACGCGGGCATGAACATGCAGGGCGTGGCCGTCGAACGCCGGTACGGCACCGCCGTGCTGAACGGCTTCCACAGCGTGTGGAGCGTGCTCAGCCTGGCGGGGGCGCTGTGGGCGGTGTTCATGGCCGGCCTAGTCTCGCTGGCCGTCACGATGGCGATCCCCATGGTCCTGGCGGTGGCCGGCTCGATCTACGCCGGGCCGAAGCTGTACACGATCGCCGAGGAGAAGGTCGAGAACGTCGTCGAGGCCGCGACCGGCAAGTTCCCCTGGCGGCCGATCATCCCGCTCTGCCTGGCCATGGGCTTCCTCTACATCGGCGACGCGGCGGTGTCGAACTTCGCGACCGTCTTCATGGGCAAGGCCCTGCTGGCCCAGGACAGCGTGGCGAAGCTGGCCTACAGCGTCTACCAGGGCGCGACGCTGGCCGTGCGGCTCGGCGGCGACGTCGCGGTCCGCCGCTACGGCCCGGCCGCCATCGTCCGGCTCGGCGGCGCGCTGGCCACGCTGGGCTTCCTCGGCGTCGTGGTGGCCCCGAACCAGCCGCTGGCGATCGTCGCGTTCGGGCTGACCGGGCTGGGGCTGTCGGTGGTCGCGCCGCAGTCGTTCTCGGCGGCGGGCAAGCTGGACCCGGCGGGCACCGGGGTGGCCATCGCCCGGGTGAACCTCTTCAACTACGTGGGCTTCATCGTGGGCGCCGCGCTGATCGGCGGCATCGCCGACGCCACGGACTGGCGGGTGGCGTTCGTCGCGCCGCTGCTGCTGGCCGGCGTGATCATCGCGCTGGCGCCGGGCTTCGCGCCCGGGCGGGCCGCCGCGCGGGCGTGATCCGCACGCCTCCTCAGCCGCGCACCTCGGCCACCTGGACGGGACGCGACTCGCGCAGCGACAGGTCGGCGGCCTCGGCGACGTACAGGGCGGCCAGGGCGTCCTCGACCGGGCACAGGCCCTCGCCGCCGCGCAGGAAGGCGTCGATCTCGGCCGCGTAGGCGGGGCCGAACCTGGCGGCGAAGTCGGGCCAGGGCGGGCCGGGCGGCTGCAGGCCCTCGGCGCTGCGCAGCGGGGCGCGCGGGCCGAGCCCGGCCACCTGGGTGCCCTTCGTGCCCGCCAGCTCCATGCGCACGTCGTAGCCGGCGCCGTTGTAGCGGGAGCCCTGGAGGGTGGCCAGCGTGCCGTCGTCGAGGGTGAGCAGCGCGGCGCTGTTGTCCACGTCGCCGGCCTCCCTGAAGAACGCCGCGCCCCGGTTCGCGCCGACGGCGTGCACGGAGACGACCTCGCGCCCGGTCACCCAGCGCAGGGCGTCGAAGTCGTGGATGTGGCAGTCGCGGAAGAGGCCGCCGGACAGCGGGACGTACGCGGCGGGCGGCGGCGCCGGATCGGCCGTCACCAGGTGGACGCGGTGCAGCTCCCCCAGCTCGCCGGCCCGCAGCGCGGCGCGGGCGGCCCGGTGACCGGGGTCGAACCTGCGCTGGAACCCGACCCACACCCGCCGGCCCGCGCTCGCCGCCAGCACCCTGACCGTCTCGGCGACCGTGCCCGCCACCGGCTTCTCGCACAGGACGGGGACGCCCAGCTCGCAGGCCCGGATCAGCAGCTCGGCGTGCGTGCTCGTCGGCGTGGCGATGACCACGGCGTCGGCCTCGAACGGATCCCCCGGCCTGCCGTACGGCGAGGTCCTGACCGGGTCGGCCACGATCAGCTCGTCCACCAGGGGGTGCGCGGCCAGGTTCGCGGCGTGGAGCGCGCCGATCCGGCCCAGGCCCAGCAGTCCCACCCGCATGCCGCCTCCAGTGCCACTTTCCGCCTCAGTCCATGATATGTCCAGACATTCTGACTTTTAAGCCCTGGACGGCCTCCGCCGCCTGATGCACCGGCAGCCGGGCGAACCCGACCACGACCGCCGGCGGCCCGGACGAGAACCGCATCGGCGCGACCGGCTCGGCGGCCAGGCCGACCTCCTCGGCCGCGCGGACGACCCGCAGCTCGTCCCAGCCGTCCGGCAGGTCGAGGTAGACGTGCAGCCCGGCCTGGATGCCCCGGACGCGGATCTCCGGCAGCTCCTCGGCCAGCGCCCTGACCAGGGCGTCCCGGCGGCGGCGGTACTCCCTGCGCATGCGCCGCAGGTGTTTGTCGTAGCCGCCGGTGCGCAGGAAGTGGGCCAGCGCGTACTGCTCGATGACCGGGGAGCCCAGGTCGAGCTCGCTGCGGGCGCGGCCGATCGCCTCGGCCAGATGGGCGGGGGCGACGACCCAGCCGAGCCGGAGGCCGGGCGCGAGCGACTTGCTGACGCTGCCGGTCAGGATCACCCGGTCGGGCGCCAGGCCCTGGAGGCAGCCGACCGGGTCGCGGTCGTAGCGGAACTCGGCGTCGTAGTCGTCCTCCAGGATCGTCCGGTCGCCCGCGCAGGCCCATTCCATGAGCGCGGCCCGCCTGGCCGGGGAGAGCACGACGCCCGTCGGATACTGGTGTGCGGGCGTGACCAGCGCCGCGTCGCCCTCCATGGCGCCGGTGACCAGGCCCTCGCAGCCCACGGGCACCGGCACCAGGCGGGCCCCGGCCCGTTCCAGCAGCGGCACCTGGCGGCGGCTGGTGGGGTCCTCGACGATCAGGCGCAGGCCGCCGCGCCGGGCCAGGACGTGCAGCGCCAGGCTCAGCCCCTGGGCCACGCCGCCCACGACGACCAGATTGTCGGGATGCACGTCGGCCGCCCTGACCCGCCGCAGGTAACCGGCCAGCTCCTCGCGCAGCTCCGGGACGCCGCCGGGGTCGCCGTAGTCGAGCGCGTCGGACGGCACGGTGGCCAGGACGTGCCGTACGGCCGACGACCACCGCTCCCGGGGGAAGTGCCCCAGGTCGGGGGACGTGGCCCGATGCCCCCGGTACGGCCCGCAGGCGCCCCCGTCGGCCACCGGCCGGGGACGGGCGGACCGGACGGCCCCCAGCGGCGCCACCTCCGTCCCGGCCCCCACCCGCGAGACCAGGAACCCCTCGGCCACGAGCTGCTCGTACGCCTCCACCACCACGCCCCTGGAGACCTGGAGGTCGGCGGCGAGGTCGCGGGTGGCGGGCAGGCGGGTGCCGGGCGCGAGCCGCCCGAGGCGCACGCCGTCGCGCAGCTCGGCCGCGATCTGCCCGGCGATCCCTCCCGCGTCCCGATCTATGTGGATGTGCAGGTCGGCCATATTGGTCCTGTCATATAGCGGCCCATTGGACTGTTTGCCCGAACCATTGTCTCCCTACGATCCTGCACATGAGAAACGGAATCGCCGGAGCCGCCACCGCCATGTTCCTGGTGGGCACCCTGGCCGGAGTGTCCGGCCTGATCGGCTCCTACCCCGTGTACGGCGGCCAGGCCGTGCGCTACCTCGCCGCGGCGGTCATCCTGCTGGTCGTCACCAGGGCGCTCGGCCTGCGGTTCGTCCGGCTGACCGGGCGCGAGACCCTGTACCTGGGCGGGCTCACCCTGCTCGGGCTGGTGGTCTTCAACGTCTGCGTCGTCGAGTCCACCCGGGCCTCGGGGCCGGCGCTCGTGGGCACCGTCCTCGGCACCGTGCCGCTGGCGCTGGCGCTGGCGGGCGGGCGTCCGGCGCCGCGCCTGCTGGTGGGGGCGTCGGTGGTGGTGGCCGGCGCGACGCTGGCGACCGGGCTGGGCAGCGGGAACCCGACCGGCCTGCTGTGGGCGCTCGGGGCGCTGGTCGGCGAGGTGAGCTTCTCCATGCTGGCCATCCCGCTGCTGCCGAAGCTGGGGGCGATCCGGGTGTCGGCGTACTCGACGGCGCTGGCCGTGCCCATGCTGGCCGTGGTCGGCCTGGTGCAGGAGGGCTCCGCCATGTTCAGGACGCCGACCGCGGCCGAGGCGCTGGGATTCGCGTACCTGGCGGTCGTGGTCACGGTCGTGGCGTTCTTCCTCTGGTACACCTCGCTGCCCAGGCTCGGCCCCGGGACGGCCGGGCTGTTCGCCGGGCTCATCCCGGTCGGCGCGATCGTGACGGGGCTCGTGCTCGGCATCGCGACGCCGAGCGTCTACGACCTGGCGGGGGCCGGTCTGGTGATCGTCGGCATCCTGGTGGGGCTCACCGCGCGGCGCTCGCCGGAGCCCGTGCCGGCCCCGGGATGACCACGTGACGGGGGGCGTACCCTCTATGGACATGGACTTCGACTACACCGATCTGCTTCCCCTGGGCGCCGATGAGACCGAGTATCGGCTGATCACGTCGGAGGGGGTGCGGAAGGTCGAAGCGGCCGGGCGTACGTTCCTGGAGGTCGACCCCGAGGCCCTGCGGCTGCTCACCGAGACCGCGGTCCACGACATCTCCCACTTCCTGCGCACGTCGCACCTGGCGCAGCTGCGCAAGATCGTCGATGACCCCGAGTCCAGCGGGAACGACCGGTTCGTCGCCCTCGACCTGCTGAAGAACGCCTCGATCTCGGCCGGCGGCGTGCTGCCGATGTGCCAGGACACCGGCACGGCCATCGTCATGGGCAAGCGCGGCCGCCACGTGCTGACCGACGGCCGCGACGCCGAGCACATCTCCGAGGGCGTGTACGACGCCTACACCAGGCTCAACCTGCGCTACTCCCAGATGGCCCCGCTGACCATGTGGGAGGAGAAGAACACCGGCAACAACCTGCCCGCCCAGATCGAGCTCTACGCCGAGGACCCCCACGGCCACGCCGACGAGTACAAGCTGCTGTTCATGGCCAAGGGCGGCGGCTCGGCCAACAAGTCGTTCCTCTACCAGGAGACCAAGGCGGTGCTCAACGAGAAGCGCATGCTGGCCTTCCTGGAGGAGAAGATCCGCTCGCTGGGCACCGCGGCCTGCCCGCCGTACCACCTGGCCGTGGTGGTGGGCGGCACCTCCGCCGAGTTCGCGCTCAAGACCGCCAAGTACGCCAGCGCCCGCTACCTCGACTCCATCCCCACCGAGGGCTCGCCCTCCGGGCACGGCTTCCGCGACCTGGAGCTGGAGGCCAAGGTCTTCGAGCTGACGCAGAAGCTCGGCATCGGCGCCCAGTTCGGCGGCAAGTACTTCTGCCACGACGTGCGGGTGATCCGCCTGCCCCGGCACGGCGCGTCCTGCCCGGTGGCCATCGCGGTGTCGTGCTCGGCCGACCGCCAGGCGCTGGCCAAGATCACGGCCGAGGGCGTGTTCCTGGAGAAGCTGGAGACCGACCCGGCCCGCTTCCTGCCGGAGACCACCGACGAGCACCTGTCCGACGACGTCGTCCGCATCGACCTCAACAGGCCGATGCCGGAGATCCTGGCCGAGCTGACGAAGTACCCCGTCAAGACGCGGCTCTCCCTCACCGGCCCGCTCGTCGTCGCCCGCGACATCGCGCACGCCAAGATCGCCGAGCTGCTCGACAACGGCGGCGAGATGCCGCAGTACCTCAAGGACCACGCGGTCTACTACGCCGGCCCGGCCAAGACGCCCGAGGGTTACGCCTCCGGCTCGTTCGGCCCCACCACGGCCGGCCGGATGGACTCCTACGTCGAGCGGTTCCAGGCGGCGGGCGGCTCGATGGTCATGCTGGCCAAGGGCAACAGGTCCAAGCAGGTCACCGAGGCGTGCCAGAAGTTCGGCGGCTTCTACCTGGGCTCCATCGGCGGCCCGGCGGCCCGGCTGGCCCAGGACTGCATCAGGAAGGTGGAGGTGCTCGAATACCCCGAGCTGGGCATGGAGGCGGTGTGGAAGATCGAGGTCGAGGACTTCCCCGCCTTCATCGTCGTCGACGACAAGGGTGAGGACTTCTTCACCGACCGCACCGGGCCGGTGCTGAGCATCGGGCGCAGGTAGGGCCCGAGCGCGTCGAAGGGTGCCGGGCGGGCGGTCGAAGCCCCTCGGCACCGGACGACGGGGGGTTGCCCTCGGGCGTCTCAGGCCGCGACGGGGGCTCGGTGGGGGGCGACGACGCTGCCGTCAGGCAGGAGCAGACCCGTGTCCTCGAACAGCACCACGCCGTTGCAGAGGAGGCTCCAGCCCTGGTCGGGGTGGGCCGAGATCACGTGCGAACGCTCACGGTCGGGCGAGTCCGCACTGGGGCATACGGGAAAGTGACTGCACATCATCGCGCACCTCTCAGATGGCGCTCCTGCTTCCTGATGTTCAAAAGGGCAACTGTCGCCCCGACGGCGTGCGAAGGTCCAGGGTGGCGCCGACCGGCTTCCTCGGCCGGCGGCGAACCTGTGTCTGGCGCATCTCCATCACGTCCTTCAACTTCTGTCGTCAGTGGTGGGACGTCGGCGTCCTACCCAGTCTCAGGGCCGGCACCGACAGTTTCCGTCGCTCGCGGGTTCTCGCCTGGTCTCATGTCCTAACCATGCCCCCGTCCCCTTTCGGCACCCTTACATCTTGCTGACGGCGTGCCATGGTTCCTGTCAATCAGCCTGCCGTACGCCGGAAAGTGCCCTACTAGGCATCATGCACATTTATCGGGGAGAGGGGTGTGCCGAGCGTCACAGTCGCTGTGACGTGCGGTAATACAACAAAGCGCGCATCCCGGGCAGGAATGCGCGCTGTGTCGACGTGTCAGGCGGCGTAGGACGGGTAACCGTAGCCGACGACCTGCGAAGTCGGGCGGACGCGCTCCTCGACCTTGCCGTTGCCGGTGTTGCCCTCGATCGTGGAGATCGTGCCGTCGCCGTTGTCCTTGACGACGAAGCCGACGTGCTGGATGTCGCTCAGGCTCTTGCTGCCGCTCCAGGAGAAGAAGACGACGGCGCCCGGCTTGGCCTCGGTGCCCCAGCGGTCGTTGGCGGCGAACCACTTGGCGTGGGTCACGGTGTAGGCGTCCCAGCCGACCTGCGGGCGGGCGCCGGTCTGCTCGCCGACCCAGGAGACGAACATCGAGCACCAGGCGGCGTTCAGGTAGTCCTGGCGGCTGCCGCCGTCGCGGGCGACGGTCTCGGCGGCGCGCTGGGAGTCGGCGTACCACTTCTGGAACTTGGTGCCGCCGCCGTTGGCGTCCTCGGACGTGCCGACCTGGGCGCGGGCCGTGGCCAGCACCTGGGCGGCGGTGACGTTCACCCGGCCCTGGGCCGAACCCTGCGCGGCCGACTGCTGCGCGGCGGTCTGGGCATCGGTCCGGCCCGCGGTCGCGGCGCTGACGGCGGCAGTGGCGCCCAGGGCGCTCGCGGCGATGGTCGCGCCGAGAGCGAGCTTGGCGATGTGGGACGTGGTCATCATGGCGTGCTTTGCCATCGGGGGGTGCTCCTTTGCTCACCGTCCGCGCATGAGGCACGGCGGGTCACAGGTGTGAATCCTGCGATGGTTGATGACGACAGATCTGCGGGGGCGCCTCGACACGGCTGCCCTGCCGTCGCGTACAAACAGGTACAACAGCGCCCTGACCTGGGTAATTCCCACCCCAAAGAATCCCCACAGGACGCCTGTGCGCGGACGGCTTATGCCGTCCGCGCACAAACTGGACCCAACTGACTCTCGCCACGATGCCAAGGCGAGACCTAGGTCGCAAGTCTGATGCACTTGCGAACTACTTGCAATAGTGTCCTCCAGAGATCTACTTCGAGAGGACGGACCCATGGGGGACTACACCCTTCCCGACATGCCGTACGACTACGGCGCGCTGGAGCCCGCCATCACCGGCGAGATCCTGGAGCTGCACCACGCCAAGCACCACGCGGCCTACGTCAAGGGCGCCAACGACACGCTCGACCGCCTGGCCGAGGCCCGCGACGGCGGCGACTTCGCGGGCCTGGTGGGCCTGGAGAAGACCTTCGCCTTCAACCTGTCAGGCCACGTCCTGCACTCGATCTTCTGGGAGAACCTCTCCCCCGACGGCGGCGACCGCCCCGACGGCGCGCTCAGGGCCGCCATCGACGAGCATTTCGGCACGTTCGAGGCGTTCCAGAAGCAGCTCACCACGGCCACGGCGTCGGTCCAGGGCTCGGGGTGGGGCGTGCTGGCCTGGGAGCCGCTGAGCCGCCGGCTGGTGGTCGAGCAGATCTACGACCACCACGGCAACGTCGGAATGAACACCACGCCGCTTCTCGTGTTCGACGCGTGGGAGCACGCTTACTATCTGCAGTACCGCAACGTGCGTCCGGACTACGTCGAGAAACTGTGGGGCCTCGTCAACTGGGCAGATGTGGCCCGGAGGTTCGCTGACGTAACGAGTCAGGCGGGTTGACTTAAGTTCGCAACAATTTATCGGCCCCGCCTCTACTGGTCGGTTTACACAAATAGGTAAGCTGCCTGGCATGCGTGCGCCCTCCGGTTACCTTCTCGCCGCGCGCTATCGGCTTGTGGAGCCGGTTGGTCGCGGCGGCATGGGCACCGTTTGGCGGGCGCATGACGAGTTGCTCGACCGCGACGTGGCGGTGAAGGAAGTACGGCTGCCCACCGTCCTCGACGAGGAGCTGCGCGCGGAGTTGTGCGCCCGCACCGAGCGCGAGGGCAGGGCGACGGCGATGGTGGCCCATCCGTCGGTCATCACCGTCTTCGACGTCGTGACCGAGGACGACCGTCCCTGGATCGTGATGGAGCTGCTCCGGGCCAGGTCCCTGGAGCAGCTCATCCAGGAGCACGGACCGCTCCATCCGCGCCGGGCCGCCGAGATCGGCCGACAGATCCTCGGCGCGCTGCGGGCCGTCCACGCCAAGGGCATCCTCCACCGCGACGTGAAGCCCAGCAACGTCCTGGTGACCGAGGACCGCGCGGTGCTCACCGACTTCGGCCTGGCCGCGCTCGAAGGGGACGTCTCCATCACCCAGGCCGGCATCGTGCTCGGCTCGGCCGGCTACATCGCCCCCGAGCGGGTTCTCGGCTCCAAGGCCAGCCCCGCGGGCGACCTGTGGTCGCTCGGCGCGACGCTCTACACCGCCGTCGAGGGCCGCGGGCTGCACGGCCGCCGTACGGCCGCCGCCGCGCTGGCCGCGCTGACCAGTGGCGAGCCGATCCCGATGAGCAAGGCGGGCCCGCTGGCCCCCGTGCTCGACGCGCTGCTCAGGATCGATCCACAGACCCGGCTCGACTCCGTGCGCGCCTCGCTCATGCTGGCCCGGGTGGCCGCGGGCGGCTCGGCGGAGGAGCCGCTGGCCCCGCGCCGGCCCGTACGCCCGGTTCCCGTGGTCGCCTCGCCCCCTTTCGCGCGCAGGCCCGCGCACCGCGGGCTGCACAGGGCGGAGGCCACCGCCGCCGCGCTGTCGGTCCCGCCGCCGCGCCAGGAGCGCAGGCCGGGTGAGGGCGTCCACCGCAAGCGGGTCGAACCGCGTCCCAGTCCGTCCACTTATGTCCGTTTCAAGGCTGCGGTGATAAAGTTGTTCCTTCCTCGGCGGTTCTGGCCAAGAGAACTTCGCAAGCGAGGGTAAAGCACTTCCCAAGCGAGAATCGATATCTTCTTCTCATGCCGGAACAGCAGACACGCCTGCTCGCGGAGCGCTACGAGCTCATCGCCCCGCTCGGCCGGGGCACGATGGGGACCGTGTGGCGCGCCCGCGACCGCGCGCTCGGGCGCGAGGTGGCGGTCAAAGAGATCCGCCAGGACCAGGGGCTCACCGAGGACCAGCGGGCCGAGCTACGCGAGCGCATGGTCCGCGAGGGCCGCATCGCCTCGCGGATCAACCACCCGTCCGTCGCCGCCATCCACGACGTGCTCATCCAGGACGACAGCCCCTGGATCATCATGGAGCTCATCGAGGCGCGCTCCCTGGAGCAGGTGATCGAGGAGGAGGGCCCGCTGCCGCCGCGGCTCGTGGCCGAGATCGGCGTCGACCTGCTCGGCGCGCTGCGCGCCGCGCACTCCCAGGGCATCACGCACCGCGACGTCAAGCCGGGCAACGTGCTCATCACCGAGAGCGGCCGGGTGGTCCTGACGGACTTCGGCATCGCCAAGGCCGAGGGCGACTCGCGGCTCACCAAGACGGGCATGGTGATCGGCTCGCCCGGGTACACGGCCCCGGAACGCGCCAGGGGCGAGTACACCGGGCCCGAGTCCGACATCTGGTCGCTGGGCGCGACGCTGTACTTCGCGGTCGAGGGGCGGCCGGCGTACGAGCGGGCCACGATCGCCGAGACGCTGGCGGCGCTGCTCAGCGAGAGCGCCGACCCGCCCACGCAGGCCGGGCGGCTGCGGCCGGTGCTGAACGGGCTGCTCAACAAGGACTACCGGCAGCGGCTCAGCGCCGCCAAGGCGGAGACCCTCATGCGGATGGTCGCCGACACGCCCACGAGCGAGATGCCGGCGCTCACGGCGGAAGCCCTGATGGCCCAGGAGGCCGCGTTGCCCGACCCCTTCACCGACTCCGGCCCACGGCGTCCCGCCGGCTCTCAGGGGCGCCCTGCAGGGGCTCAGGAGGCGTACGGGGCGGGCGCGCCGCCCGTCGCGGGCCCGCAGCCCGGCTCAGGCACACCGCCCGGCTCGGGCCCGCAGCCTGCGCGTCCCGCCGGTGGGCGGCCGTCCGGGCCTCAGGGGCCGTCCGGGGCTCAGGGGGCCGGGCCCGTGCCGTCCGGCCCGCAGGAGCCCGCCAGGAGCCCGCTGGGAGCGCCGACGATGCCCCAGAGCACCGCCCCCGGCCGACCGCCGCAGGCGGGCGACGCCGGCGACGAGGGCTTCGAGGGCGGCTTCGACCCCGACCGGACCGTCAGCGTCATGCGCCCCAAGGGGCCGTTCCCGCCGGGGCCCGAGCAGGGCGGCGGCCGTCCGCCGCAGCGCCCCGACGACGAGGGGACCGTCACGACCAGGCACATCGCCACGCCGAGGAGCGGCTCCCCCGGCCAGCAGGTCTACCCGCCGGCCCAGCAGCCGCCGCACGCCGCGCGGCAGCAGGGCCCAGGACAGCAGGGTCCCGGACAGCAGGGCCCGGGACAGCAGGGCCCGGGACAGGGTGGCCCGCAGCAGGCCGGTCCGCAGCAGGGCGGCCCGGTGCCGGGCGGGCCCGGACAGGGTCGGCCGGGGCAGCCGGTGCCGCCCGCCGCCGGCCCGCACCAGGGCCAGGGCCTCGGGACCGACCTGTTCGCCATCGCAGGCCCGCCCGAGAAGCCGCAGGCGGGCAACCGCAACGGCATGCTCGTGCTCATGGCCGTGGCGGCGGCCGCCGCGGTGGTGATCGCCGTCCTCATCGTGGCGCTCATCTCCAGCTGAGCGTGCCGTTCTCCGGTACGACGGCCCGTCCCCGGCCGGGGCGGGCCGGGGCGGGCCGCCCCCGGACTGATCGCCCGGCCGTGGGACAGACTGGAGTCATGAGCGAGTTCAGGATCGAACATGACTCGATGGGCGAGGTCCGGGTGCCGGCGGGAGCGCGGTGGCGGGCCCAGACGCAGCGGGCGGTGGAGAACTTCCCGGTGTCGGGACGGCCGCTCGAACCGTCCCACATCGCCGCGCTCGGCCTGATCAAGGCGGTCGCCGCCGAGGTCAACGGCGAGCTGGGCGTGATCGACAAAGACCTGGCCGAGGCCGTCGCGCAGGCCGCCGCGGACGTCGCCGACAACGAGCACGACGCCCACTTCCCCATCGACGTCTTCCAGACCGGCTCCGGCACCTCGTCCAACATGAACGCCAACGAGGTGATCGCGACGCTGGCCGAGGAGCGGCTGGGACGGCCCGTGCACCCCAACGACCACGTGAACGCCTCCCAGTCGTCCAACGACGTCTTCCCGACCTCGATCCACGTGGCGGCCGCGATCGAGGTGACCTTCCACCTGCTGCCCTCGCTCACCCACCTGGCCGAGACGCTGCACGCCAAGGAGGCCGAGTTCGCGCAGGTGGTCAAGTCGGGCCGGACCCACCTGATGGACGCCACGCCGGTGACCCTCGGCCAGGAGTTCGGCGGGTACGCCGCCCAGATCGACCACGGCGGCACCCGCGTGCGCACGGCGCTGAACCACGTACTGGAACTGCCCCTGGGCGGGACGGCGGTCGGCACGGGCATCAACACGCCGCCCGGCTTCGCGCGGCGGGCGATCGAGAAGCTGGCCGAGGCGACCGGCATCCCCTTCCGCGAGGCCGCCGACCACTTCGAGGCCCAGAGCGCCCAGGACTCCATCGTGGAGCTGTCCGGGCAGCTCAAGGTGGTGGCCGTGTCGCTCAACAAGATCGCGAACGACCTGCGCTGGATGGGCTCGGGCCCGCGCGCCGGGCTCGGCGAGATCAACCTGCCGGACCTCCAGCCGGGCTCGTCCATCATGCCCGGCAAGGTCAACCCGGTGATCCCGGAGGCCACGGCCATGGTCGCGGCGCAGGTCATCGGCAACGACGCGGCGATCACCTTCGCCGGGGCCTCGGGCAGCTTCGAGCTGAACGTCCAGCTCCCGGTCATCGCCCGCAACATCCTGGAGTCGATCAGGCTGCTGGCGAACGTGGCCAGGCTGCTGGCCGACCGCTGCGTGGCCGGCATCACCGCCAACGTCGAGCGCCTGCGCGAGTACGCCGAGTCCTCCCCCTCGATCGTCACCCCGCTCAACAGGCACGTCGGCTACGAGGAGGCGGCCAAGATAGCCAAGCAGGCGCTGGCCGAGCGCAAGACCATCAGGGAGGTGGTCGTCGAACGCGGCCACGTCGCCGACGGCACCCTGACCGAGGAGCAGCTCGACGCCGCCCTCGACGTGCTGTCCATGACCCGGCCGCCGGCGGAGGGGTGATCCACATAGGTCGGCTCGGATCTATGTCGGCTGCACCCATGCGTCCCGGCGCGGCGAGCGCCTAGGGTTCGGGGTATGGCGAAGGAGCTGACTGGGCGGACCGCGCTGGTGACGGGGGCTGGGGCCGGCATCGGCGCCGCCTGCGCCCGGCGTCTGGCCGCCGCGGGGGCCAAGGTCCTGGTGGTCGACAGGCAGGGCGAGGCGGCCGGGAAGGTGGCCGCGGAGGTCGGCGGGGTCGCGGTGGTGGCCGATCTGAGCGATCCGGCCTTCGCGGCGTCGCTGCCCGACGAGCCGGTGGACATCGTGGTGAACAACGCCGGGTTCCAGCACGTGGCGCCGGTCGAGGACTTCCCGCCGGAGGTGTTCTCCACCATGATGCGGGTGATGGTGGAGGCGCCGTTCCTGATCGCGCGGCGGGTGCTGCCCGGCATGTACGCGCGGGGGTGGGGGCGGTTCGTGAACATGTCGTCGGTGCACGGGTTGCGGGCCTCGCCGTACAAGTCGGCGTACACGACGGCCAAGCACGCGCTGGAGGGGTTCTCCAAGGTCGTCGCGCTGGAGGGGGCGGCGCACGGGGTGACGTCCAACTGCGTGTGCCCGGCGTACGTGCGCACGGCGCTGGTCGAGGCCCAGATCGACGACCAGGCCCGGGTGCACGGCATCGGCAACGACGAGGTCGTCTCGACCGTCATGCTCCAGCCGGCCGCGATCAAGCGGCTCATCGAGCCCGAGGAGGTCGCCGAACTGGTCGCCTACCTCTGCGGCCCGCACGGCTCCTTCATCACCGGCACCTCCCTCCCCGTAGACGGCGGCTGGACGGCCCATTAGTGAACGCGCGAGGGAGTGCCGGTGGCTGGAGGAGCGGCGGGAGCGCAGCGACCAGAGCGGAGGAAGCCACCGGCGTCTGGCGACCGAGCCCGCCTCACGGAGTGAGGCCATGAGCAGGCGAGGGAGTGCCGGTGGCTGGAGGAGCGGCGGGAGCGCAGCGACCAGAGCGGAGGAAGCCACCGGCATCTGGCGACCGAGCCCGCCTCACGGAGTGAGGCCATGAGCACGCGTTTCTTGGAGTTGTTGGCGCGGGAGGCGTCGGCGGTCGAGTTCGAGGGGCCGATCGTGGAGGCCAGGGCGCAGGGCGCCGATCCGGCCACGATCGAGGAGCTGGAGCAGGCCAAGGTCGAGGCGCTGAAGGTCAGGGCGCTGCTCAGGCGGCGGGCCAGGCGGGAGGCCGAGCTGTCGGCGCTCTACGACACCGCCGGCGACCTGGCCGCGCTGCGCGACCTCGACGCCGTGCTCGAAGCCATCGTCCACCGGGCCAGGCAGTTGCTGGCGACCGACATCGCGTACATGACGTTGCACGACCCCGAGCAGGGCGACACGTACATGCGGGTCACCGACGGGTCGATCTCGGCCAAGTTCCGGGCGCTCAGGCTGGCCATGGGCGCCGGGCTGGGCGGGCTGGTCGCGCAGACGGCCACCCCGTACGCGACCGCCGACTACTTCGCCGACGCCAGGTTCCGGCACAAGGACCACATCGACGTGGCCGTCAAGGAGGAGGGCCTGGTCGCGATCCTGGGGGTGCCGCTGCGGCTGGGCCAGCGGGTGATCGGCGTGCTGATGGCGGCCAACCGCAGCGCCAGGCCCTTCCACCAGGAGGAGGTCTCGCTGCTGGCGAGCCTGGCCGCGCACGCCGCCGTCGCCATCGACAACGCCCGGCTGCTCCAGGAGACCAGGAACGCCCTGGAGGAGCTCTCCCAGGCCCACCGCACCGCCAGGGCGCACGGCGAGGCCGTCGAGCGGGCCGCGCTGGCCCACGACCGGATGACCTCGCTGGTGCTGCGGGGCGGCGGCATCGAGGACGTCGCCGCCGTGGTGACCGAGGTGCTCGGCGGGTCGCTGGCCGTGCTCGACGACCTGGGCCGCCCGATCACGGGCGACGTGGGCGAGCTGGACGCCGGGGTGTTCGAGGCGGCGCAGGCGTCCAGGGCGCTGGGGCGTACCGTGCGCAGGGGCGACCAGCTGATCGCGTCGGTGGACGTCGGCGGCGAGCCGTTGTGCACGCTCGTCCTGCGCAGCGACGACGCCGACGAGCGCATCCTGGAGCGCGCTGCGCTGGTGTGCGCGCTGCTGCTGCTGTTCAGGCGGAGCGTGGCCGAGGCCGAGGGCCGGGTCAGGGGCGAGCTGCTGGAGGACCTGATCTCGCGGCCGGACTCGCCCGGCCTGGCCGACCGGGCCCGGCGCCTCGGCGTGGACCTGCGCGCGCCGCACGTCGTGGTGGTGGCCAGGCACGGCGGCCAGCGGGAGCGGGCGGCGTTCTGGGCCTCCTCGCACGCCGCGGTCCGGCACGGGCTGGCGGCGGGGCGCGGCGACGAGGTGGTGCTGCTGCTGCCGGGCGTGGACGCGGGCGGTCTCGCCCAGCGGGTGGCGGCCGAGCTGAGCGCGTCCCTGCACAGCCCGGCGACGGCGGGCGCCTCCCCGGCCCGCCTCCCCGAAGCCTCGCCCGGCGGCCCGCCGGGCGGCTCGGGAGGAGGCGCAACCGACCGAGCGCGGGACGTCGCGGAGGCCTACCAGGAGGCGCGGCGGTGCGCCGAGGCGCTGCTCGCGCTCGGCCGGGCCGGCGACGGCGCGAGCCCCGCCGAGCTGGGCTTCGTCGGGCTGCTCGTGGGCGACGGCCGCGACGTGCGCGGCTTCGTCGGCCGCGTGGTCGGCGCGGTGATCGACTACGACGCCCGCCGCGGCACCGCGCTCACCGACACCCTGTCGGCCTACTTCGGCACGGGCGGCTCACCCTCCCGTACGGCCGAGGCCATGCACATCCACGTCAACACCGTCACCCAGCGCCTCGACCGGATCGGCAAGCTGCTGGGCGACGGCTGGCTGGAGCCCGAGCGCGCGCTGGAGATCCAGCTCGCCCTCCGCCTGCACCGGCTCGGCCACACATCCTCCCCGCAGACTGTGGGTCCCGGCCCCATATAAGTGACGCCGGTCACTCCTTACCGTGACCGGCATGGCCACTTCCATCAAGAGGATCGTCGCCGCGAGCCTGATCGGCACCACCATCGAGTGGTACGACTTCTTCCTGTACGGCTCGGCAGCCGCTCTCGTGTTCAACAAACTCTTCTTCCCCGAGTCCGATCCGCTGACCGGCACGCTGCTGTCGTTCCTCACCTACGCCGTCGGATTCGTCGCCCGCCCGCTCGGCGGCCTGGTCTTCGGCCACTTCGGCGACCGGGTGGGCCGCAAGACCCTGCTGGTGGTCAGCCTGCTGATGATGGGCGCCGCCACGTTCCTGATCGGCTGCCTGCCGACGTACGCCACGCTCGGCTCGTCGGCGGCGCTGCTGCTGACCGCGCTGCGGCTCGTGCAGGGCTTCGCGCTCGGCGGCGAGTGGGGCGGCGCGGTGCTGATCGTGTCCGAGCACGGCGACACGGACCGCCGCGGGTTCTGGGCCTCCTGGCCGCAGGCGGGCGCGCCCGGCGGGAACCTGCTGGCCACGGGCGTGCTGGCGGTGCTGGCCGCCTGGCAGTCCGACGAGGCGTTCCTGTCGTGGGGCTGGCGGATCCCGTTCCTGCTGTCGGGGGTGCTGGTGATGGTCGGCCTGTGGATCCGGCTGACGATCACCGAGTCGCCGGTGTTCCAGCAGGCCGAGCCGGAGCCGACCGCGCCGATCGTGGGCGTGCTGCGGCGCCACTGGAAGGACGTGCTCACCGCCATCGGCGCCCGTCTGGCCGAGAACATCTCGTTCTACCTGCTGACGGTGTTCGTCATCACGTACGCGAAGAACGCCAAGATCGACAACTCGACTGTGCTGAACGCGGTGCTGCTCGCCTCGGCGATCCACTTCGTCACGATCCCGATGTGGGGCGCGTTGTCGGACCGGGTCGGCCGCCGTCCGGTCTACCTGGCCGGGGCCGCCGGGATCGGCGTGTGGATCTTCGCCTTCTTCCCGCTGGTGGACACCGGCAACTTCCTGGCGATCACCCTCGCGGTCACCGTCGGCCTGCTCTTCCACGGCATGATGTACGGCCCGCAGGCGGCCTTCTTCTCCGAGCTGTTCGGCACCAGGACGCGCTACACCGGCGTGTCGATCGGCGCCCAGCTCTCGGCGATCGTGGCCGGCGCGCTGGCCCCGCTGATCGCGGTGGCGCTGCTCAAGAGCTACTCCAGCAGCGTGCCCATCTCCGTCTACCTTGGCCTGGCGGCGGTGCTCACGCTGGTCGCCGTCTACACCGCCCGCGAGACCCAGGGACGCGACCTGGCCGAGAGGATCCACGCGCGATGAAGGTCACCACCCCCCGCCTCACGCAGCACGTCCTGACCGTCGAGGGCCGGACGTCCGGCGAGCCCGTGCTGTTCGTGCACGGCAACGTCTCCTCCGGCGCCTTCTGGCGCGACAGCATGGCCGCGCTGCCCGCCCGCTACCGCCCGCTCGCCCCCGACCTGCGCGGCTTCGGCGACACCGACCCCGAGCCGGTGGACGCCACCAGGGGCCTGCGCGACTGGTCCGACGACCTGGCCGAGCTGGTCGAGGCGCTCGGGCTGGACGGCGTGCACCTGGTCGGCTGGAGCCTCGGCGGCGGCGTCGTCCTGCAGCTCCTGCGCGACCGTCCGGCGCTGGTCAGGAGCGTCACGCTGGTCAACCCGATCTCCCCGTACGGCTTCGGCGGCACCGAGGGCCCGGACGGCATGCTCACCCACCCCGACGGCGCGGGGTCGGGCGCCGGAGCGGCGAACCCGGACTTCGTGGCCCGGCTCAAGGCGGGCGACATGTCCGACGAATCACCGACGTCCCCCCGCAACGTGCTCCGCACCGGCTACGTCAAGCACCCGCGGATCCCCGACGAGGACTTCTACCTGCGGTCCATGCTCACCACCCGCGTGGACGAGGCCAACTACCCGGGCGACGCCGCCGGCTCCCCCGCCTGGCCCGGCGTGGCCCCCGGCAAGCACGGCGTGCTCAACGCGTGCGCCCCCACCCACTTCCGCCTGGACGACCTGCACGAGATCGGCCCCAGGCCGCCCGTCCTGTGGATCAGGGGCGCCGACGACGTGATCGTCTCCGACACCTCGCTGTTCGACCTGGCCCACCTGGGCGCGATCGGCGTCGTGCCCGGCTCCCCCGGCACCCCGGCCCAGCCGATGGTGACCCAGACCAGGGCGGTCCTCGACCGCTACGGCCGCTACCGCGAGGTCGTGCTGGACGACTGTGGCCACAGCCCCCATCTGGAACGGCCCGCCGAGTTCGCCCGCCTGCTGGCCGAGCACCTGGAGGAGGTCTGATGCTCCTCGCCCTGACCCTGGTCGCGAGCCTGCTCACCGCGCCCGCCGCGGACGGTCCGGCCGCGGACGGCCTGACCGTGCCCGGCGCGGAGAAGCTGATCAGCGCCACCCTCGACGACCTGACCACGGCCGGCACCGCACTGACCGGCCACACCGACCCGGCCGACTGGGCCGGCCTGCACTCCAAGGCCACGGTCAACCCGACCGGCGTGCCCGGCACCCAGCTCGACGGCTACTTCCCCGACACCTCCACCGGCAACGCCACGCACGGCTGGAACCACGACTCCCAGTTCGTGATCAGGCTGCCCGACCGGTGGAACGGCGGCCTGGTCGTCAGCGGCACGCCGGGCAACCGGGAGCAGTACGCCAACGACTACACAATCTCCGACTGGGTGCTGTCCAAGGGCTACGCGTTCGCCGCCACCGACAAGGGCAACGTGGGCCTGGCCTTCCACGAGGACGGCCGCCGCCCCGGCGACGCCATCGCCGAGTGGAACGACCGCGTCACCCAGCTCACCGTGGCCGCCAGGTCCGTGGTCAGGCAGCGGTACGGCCGCCCGCCGGCCCGTACCTTCATGGCCGGCCTGTCCAACGGCGGCTACCTGGTCAGGTGGCAGCTGGAGAACCGCGCCTGGCTCTACGACGGCGGCGTGGACTGGGAGGGCACGCTCTTCCGGGTCAAGGGCGACAACCTGCTGAACTTCCTGCCGCCCGCGCTGAAGGCGTACCCGGACGAGGCGGGCGTGCGGGCGGCCGGGTTCGCGCCGGGGTCGGAGTTCCTGTGGCCCTTCCACCGGCAGTACTACTGGGAGCTCACCCAGCAGCTCTACCAGAAGGAGCTGGACCCGTCGTACACGGGCGCGGCGGCCGACTACGACTACGACGCGCGCCGGCCGTACGCCGCGATGGCCAGGATCGGGCTGACCGGCAGGATCACCAAGCCGCTGATCACGATCCACGGGACGCTCGACTCGCTGCTGCCGATCTCCCGCGACTCCGACGTCTACGCCAGGATGGTCGGCCCGCACCGCCCGTTCCGCTACCACCGGATCGAGGGCGGCAACCACCTCGACAGCCTCGTCGACGTCTATCCCGACCGGCTCAGGCCCATGCTCCCGGCCTTCAGGGACGCCTTCCAGGAGCTGGAGGACTGGGTCACTCCTTGAGGTAGCGATGCCTGCCCGCGCGCGCCCAGCGCACGATGTGCCGCGCCCCGGGCAGGCGCCTGCCGAGGCGGTGGAGCGCGGTGTCCCGGCCCATGGGCGAGCGCCGCTGGGGGTCCACCGCGACGGCCGGGCGCGTCTCGACCCGGCCGCGGCGCACCTGGAGGCCGAACCGCAGCCCGATCTCCTCGTCGGACGAGCGCAGCGACGACAGCCAGGCGCCCGGCCCGAGCTGCTCCTCGCTCGGCAGGTGCCGCTTGACCGGGATCTTGGCGACGAGCTGGCCGGCGAGCTTGCCCGGCACGCCGGCCTCGACCAGCGCGGGCGCGCACACCTCGCGTTCCCGGCGGCCGGTGCTGCGCAGCACCAGCTCCAGGGGCGGCCCGCCGCTCGGCGGCACGTACGGGACCGGCAGCACGACGTACACGTGGCCGTCGAGCTGGCGGACGGTCACCCCCGGCGACACCAGCGCGATCGACTCCGAGAACGAGCGCGGCTCGACGGCCAGGCCCAGCTCCCCCTTGTCCGACCAGCACGGCACCACCAGCCGCATCCTGGGCCGCTGGGCCAGCACGCCCAGGCAGTTGAGCGGCCCCTCGGCCCGGCCGACCCGGCTCCTGGCCTGGTTGGCGCCGCTGAACATGCGGACGTGCACCTCCCACTGCCCGGGGCTGAGCGGCTGGCCCATGGCCGCGCTGGTGACGTCCAGGCGGGCCTCGCCCCTGATCTGCACGCGGACCCGGCGGCGGCCGTCGGGGGAACGCTCGACGTGCTGGGTGACCGGCAGGAAGTGCACCACGCCGGTCGTGCTGTGCCGGACGTAGACGTCGATGCGGGCCCGCTCGACGTCGGCCGTGATGTCGGTGACGTCGTCGGACAGCAGCTTGGTGTCGACCGAGCGCGGCGGGATCCAGTGCAGGCGCTCGCCGTCCACCCGGTAGCGGTCGGGCAGGCCGTCGCCGGACATGACCTCCACGGTCAGGCCGAGCACCAGGATGTGGGCGTCCCAGCGCATCTCGGTGAGCTCGGCGCGCAGCCCCGCGCGCCGGGTGGAGTTGGCGAACATGACGATCTGGTCCAGGCGTCCGCGCCGGACGAACGCGGCCACCGCCCGGAGCTGGACCGGCAGGTAGCGGTCGACGCGCTCGGGGAAACGCTCGCCGACGAGCTCCTGGACGACCCGGAAGTGCATGCCGCGGTCCACGGAGGAGTCGGCGAACCTGGCGGTCAGCAGCGGCCTGAGCACCGCTGAGCGGAACCAGTAGGCGTACATGCGGTCGCGCTGGCGGCCGGCGCCGACGTAGGTGTCGATGTCGGTGAGCAGCGTGTTCAGCCCGGCCACGATCACCCGGGGGTCCTCCTCGGGCGCCTCGGGCCGCGGCCCGAGCTGGCAGCAGACCTCCTCGGCCAGGACGGCGATCACCTTGGCCGCGAGGTAGGCCCGCATGACGAACGCCTGCTCGGCCAGCCGGCCGCCGGGCATCCCGAAGCCCAGCTCGTGCTCCTCCAGGAAGGCCCGGCGGTAGAGCTGCTGCGGGACGAGCAGCGTCATCAGGCGCTCGCGCAGGATGTCGGCGCGGGCGCTGCTGCGCTCGAACGCCACCATCGGCGGGCCGTAGTCGCGGGCCAGCCGCCCGATCAGCACGTCGGCGTCGGTCTCGACCGCGCGCTCGTGCATGCGGGCCAGCGCGTCGCGCGCCAGCCGGTCGGTCTGGTCGAGGAAGTAGACGTAATCGCCCTCCGCCGCGGCCATGCCCATGTTGCGGCCGCGAGAAGGCGACCCGGTGTGCGGCAGATGCAGCACCCGGACGTTCTCGCGGAGATCGGCGATGGTGTCCAGCCGTTCCCCGATGCCGTCCGTGGAGCCGTCGTCCACGAAGATCACTTCGTAGTCGGCGGCGGGCAGCGTCTGCTCCAGCGCGGAGCGGATGCACGCGTCCGCGGTGTCACCCGGGTTGTGGACATTGACGATCACACTGACCTTCGCACCCATGCGGCCAGCGTGCGCCGCTCATACACGATCGGGTGAGACGGCTTGCCGATTACAGAAGAAGAGTTGACCTGTTAGTACCATCCTGTGGACTGTGAGTGCCCCCACGCGCCACAAGGCGTGCCGTAACGGCCCTTGATGTAGCCGAGACCCCACGCGATCTGGGTGGTGGCATTGGTCTGCCAGTCGCCGCCCGCGCTGGCCATCTTGCTGCCGGGCAGGGCCTGCGGGATGCCGTACGCGCCGGAGTAGCGGTTCATCGCCCGCTCGTTCCAGCCGCTCTCCTTCTGCCAGAGCAGCTCCAGGCAGCCCCACTGGTCGGCGCCCCAGCCCTTGGCGGCGAGCATCTGCTTGGCGACGGCCTTGTTGCTGCCCGGCGAGGGGTTGCTGCCCGGCGGGAAGTTGGCGGGCGGGAAGCCGCTGCCGCCCGGCGCCTTCTTGGGCACGACCCAGTTGAGCTTCTTGGTGCCGCCGCGGTTCTTCTTGAGCAGGTCGGCCCGGTAGGCCTGCTCGGCGGCGTTCTTCAGCGCGTCGGTCTCGGGGTCGGGGGCGAACAGGTTGCCTCCGGCGAGCGCGCCGAGCTGCTCGGCCGTGAACGGATCGACCGGCGGCTTGCCGGCGTTGTCGACGGCGCGATAGGCGACGTAACCGCCACCGCCCACGACCACCACCAGCGACACGACGACGACGGCGACGCGCTTGGGGGTGAAACGCGAAGGCCGGCGGCGCGCCGAGCGAAGGTCATCCTTCGGGGGGCGCTCACTCAACTGCGGACCGGGGCTCACGATCCATGAGCTTGCCCTGTCATGGGGGGTGGTCCGCAACCGGAACGCGGGATTCGGTTGACGTTCTCTTGGCCAACCAGCAGGTAACAACCTTTTTCACGAAAAATTGTGAATTTCGTCACAGACTGGTGGGCGCCTCCCTTCGAGCGCCCGCACCGAAGGGAGGCCGCTTTCAGGCTTCCGCCCCATCTTCAGGATCTGATCCGCACCCGGTCACAGTTTGATGACACAACCCGGGTATAGGGGACATGGAATAATAATGTGCGCGTGGCCGGCATCCTCCTTGTAGAAGACGATCCCTCCGTCCGCACAGCCTTGGAGCTGGCGTTGACGCGGCAGGGACATTCCGTCACGTCCTACGCGACGGGCGAGGAGGCTCTGGACCACATCCGCGCCCGCCGCCCCGAGATCGCGATCCTCGACGTCATGCTGCCCGGCATCGACGGCGTCGAGGTCTGCCGCCGCATCCGCAAGCTCGACCAGCTCCCCGTCATCCTGCTCACCGCCCGCGGCGACGACCTGGACGTGGTGGTCGGCCTGGAGGCGGGCGCCGACGACTACGTGGTCAAGCCGGTCGAGCCGCGGGTGCTCGACGCCCGCATCCGGGCCATCCTGCGCAGGGCCGAGTCCGCGACCTCCGACCGCATCACCTTCGGCGACCTGGTGATCGACCGGGGCGCGCTCAAGGTCACGCTGGCCAGCAAGGAGATCCACCTGACGCCGACCGAGCTGCGGCTGCTGCTGGAGCTGGTCCGCCATCCCGGCCAGGTGCTCAACCGCCGCTACCTGCTGCGGGTCGTCTGGGACCACACGCACGTCGCCGACTCGCGGCTGGTGGACGCCTGCGTCCAGCGCGTCCGCGCCAAGATCGAGCCGAGGCCGGCCGAGCCGGTCTTCATCCACACCGTGCGCGGGTTCGGCTACCGGTTCAGCCCTCCGTGATCCCGCTGCCCACCGGGCTGCGGGCGCGCCTGGTCATCACCTTCACCCTCGTCGCGGTCACCGCGTCCACGCTGGTCGCCACCATCGGCTTCGAGCTGGCCAAGACCGCGCTCGTGACCAGGGCCGAGACCACCTCCCTCGACCTGGTGACCCGCGAGCTCGGCCGCATCACCTTCCCCGTGGGCAAGCTCAGGCCGGGCGAGGCGGCGCCGTCCATGAAGGAGCTCGACCAGGTCGTCAGGACGCTGTCCAGCCCCGGCCGCAGCGTCCTGGTCGAGTACGGCAACCTGCTGTCCGCCGACGGCCCGATGACCATGAAGGACGTCCCCAACGAGCTGTACGGCCGGGCCAAGCAGAACGTCGTCACCCAGCGCAAGGTGATCGGCAACGAGCTGTGGCTCATCGTCGGCGCCGAGGTCCACCGGTACGAGCCCGGCGTCGCCCCCGAGGCCACCGGCCTGCGCGCGTTCGTGTTCTTCCCGCTGCACGACGAGGAGAGCCAGCTCGCGACGCTGCGCAACACGCTCACCCAGGGCGGCGCGGTCATCGTGCTGATCGCGCTGGTGGTGGCGCTGCTGTCGGCCCGGCAGGTGCTGCTGCCCGTACGGCGGCTCAGCGCGGCGGCGCAGGCGCTCGGCCAGGGCCGGCTGGACACCCGCCTGCCGGTGCACGGCCAGGACGAGCTGGCCGAGCTGACCGCCAGGTTCAACGACGCGGCGGCGGCGCTGGAGCTCAGCGTGTCGGAGCTGCGCTCGCTGGAGGCCATGTCCCGCAGGTTCGTGGCCGACGTCTCGCACGAGCTGCGCACGCCGCTCACCGCCATGACGGCCGTGGCCGACATGCTCTCGGAGGAGGCCGGCCGGCTGCCCGACGCGCCGGCTGAGGCCGTACGGCTGGTGCTGCGCGAGATCGGGCGCCTGCGCGAGCTCGTCGAGCACCTGATCGAGGTCAGCAGGTTCGACGCCGGCACCGCGACGCTCAACGTGGAGCCCGTGAACGTCGCCGACGCCATCCTGGACTGCCTGGAGGTGCGCGGCTGGAGCGACGAGGTGGACGTGACCGCCTCCCAGGGCCTGACCGTCAATCTCGACCCGAGGAGGTTCGACGTCATCGTGGCCAACCTGGTCGGCAACGCGCTCAAGCACGGCCTGCCCCCGGTGGAGGTCACCGCGCGCGGCACCGAGAACGGCCTGGAGGTGAAGGTGCGCGACCACGGCAAGGGCATCCCCGCCGAGGCGCTGCCGCACGTCTTCGACCGCTTCTTCAAGGCGGGCGCGGGCCGGGCCCGCAGCCAGGGCAGCGGCCTCGGCCTGGCCATCGCCCGCGCCAACGTGCACCTGCACGGCGGCACGATCTCCGTACGCGCCCAGCAGCCCGGCACCCTGTTCACGGTCTGGCTGCCGCACCAATGACGGCGTCCACGACCGTGCGCGGGGTCCTCGTCGGCGTCGCGGCCCTGCTGGCCGTGGCCGCCTGCGGCATCTCGCCGACCGACGTCCAGACCAAGGGCGCCGCGCCCACCATCAAGCTCCCGCCGCCCTCGAAGACCATCTATCTGATCAGGAACAAGCAGCTCACGCTCGAACCTGCCGACGTCGAGAACGGCACCGTGGGCAGCCTCCTCGGCGCCCTGTTCGCCGCCTCCGAGCAGCCGCTCGGCGACCGCACCACCGAGCTGCACGGCCTGGAGTACGTCGGCATGAAGGACTCGCTCGACCCCGTGCAGCGCGACGAGAAGCAGCTCCCGCGCACGTCCACGCTGACCGTGTACTTCAAGGGCGACCGGCCGCTGAGCAGGCTCGGCAAGGCGCAGATCGTCTGCACCGCGCAGCAGGACGCCGCGTTCGAGCAGGTCAAGATCGTCCGGGAGAGGGACGGCCGCCCCGCCAAGGCGGAGGGGCGGCCGTACACCTGTCCGGAACTCAGGTGAGCCCGTCGCGGCTCACATCGTGATGTCCTCCAGCATCTCCGTCACCAGGGCGGCGATCGGGGACCGCTCGGACCTGGTGAGCGTGACGTGCGCGAAGAGCGGGTGGCCCTTCAGCTTCTCCACCACCGCCACCACGCCGTCGTGCCGGCCGACCCGCAGGTTGTCGCGCTGGGCGACGTCGTGCGTGAGCACCACCCGGGAGTTGGCGCCGATCCGGCTCAGCACCGTGAGCAGCACCCCGCGCTCCAGCGACTGGGCCTCGTCCACGATCACGAACGCGTCGTGCAGCGACCGGCCGCGGATGTGCGTCAGCGGGAGCACCTCCAGCATGCCCCGGTCGAGCACCTCCTCGATCACCTCGGGCGAGGTGATCGCGCCGAGCGTGTCGTAGACCGCCTGCGCCCACGGGCCCATCTTCTCGCCCTCGGTGCCCGGCAGGTAGCCGAGCTCCTGGCCGCCGACGGCGTACAGGGGGCGGAAGACGACCACCTTGCGGTGCTGGCGGCGCTCCAGGACCGCCTCCAGGCCCGCGCAGAGCGCCAGCGCCGACTTGCCGGTGCCGGCCCGGCCGCCCAGCGAGACGATGCCGATCTCCGGGTCCATCAGCAGGTCCAGCGCGATGCGCTGCTCGGCCGAGCGGCCGTGCAGGCCGAAGACCTCGCGGTCGCCGCGGACCAGGCGGACGGACTTGTCCGGCGCGACCCTGCCGAGCGCCGATCCCTTGGCCGACAGCAGCCGCAGGCCGGTGTGCGCGGGCAGTTGCCTGCCCTCCTCCAGGTCGGCCGTGCCCTTGTCGAAGAGCGTCTCGACGTCCTCCGCCGTCACCTGCAGCTCGGCCATCCCGGTCCAGCCGGACTCGACCACCAGCTCGGCGCGGTACTCCTCGGCCGCCAGGCCGATCGAGGCCGCCTTGACCCGCATGGGCAGGTCTTTGGAGACCAGCACGACGTCGCAGCCCTCGGCCGCGAGCGAGCGCGCGACGGTCAGGATGCGCGTGTCGTTGTCGCCCAGGCGGAACCCGACGGGCAGGATGGACGGATCGCTGTGGTTGAGCTCAACCCTGATCGTTCCATCCCCTGTCGGCATCGGCTCGTCGAGCCTGCCGTGCTGAACCCGCAGGTCGTCGAGGTAGCGCAAGGCTTTCCTCGCGAAGTAGCCGAGCTCGGGATGGTGCCGCTTACCTTCCAGCTCCGTGATGACCACGATGGGAAGGACGACGTCGTGCTCGGCGAAGCGCGTCAATGCCGCCGGGTCGGCCAGCAGGACCGAGGTGTCGAGCACGTACGTGCGCTTGGCCGGCTGGTGAGTAGGGTTGCTCGAGGACACTGCCACACGTTCTCCCCCGGGCGCCCATAGGTGCGGGCACCCTGCAGACGAGGTGGGAACCGGACCGGACCCGCGTCCCCGACCGCAACCTGCCGGCGGAGCCGGACTCCGGCCCCCCTCGGCAAGTGTCGGTGCAAAGGCGGGCCCTCTCCGGGATGCCCGGCCTGTGGCCGGACACTTCCAACGTTACGTCTTGGATACCCGAATGTCGCATCAAGAACCGTAACGCCGGTGTCTCGCAGCGTAATCGCGCAGCGCCCGCAGGAAATCGACCCTGCGGAAGTCCGGCCAGTAAGCCTCGTGGAAGTAGAACTCGGAGTGAGCGCTCTGCCACAACATGAATCCGGACAGACGCTGCTCGCCCGACGTACGGATGAGGAGGTCCGGGTCGGGTTGGCCGCGAGTGTAGAGATGCTCCGCGATGTGTTCGACATCGAGGACCTCCACGAGGTCCTCGATGCTGGCGCCCTTACTCGCATGCTCCTGGAGGAGTGAGCGCACCGCATCGGCAATCTCACGTCTTCCTCCATACCCAACTGCAACGTTCACAATCAGGCCCGGACGGTGTGATGACGCTTCTTTTGCATTTTTCAGGACATTGGCCGTGCGGTCGGGGAGGAGGTCGAGCGCGCCCACCGGGCTGATCCGCCAGCCCTCGTCCACGAGCTCCTGGACCACGTCCTCGATGATGCGCAGCAGCGGCTCCAGCTCCTCGCGCGGCCGGTTGAGGTTGTCGTTGGACAACATCCAGACGGTGACGACCTCGACGCCCGTCTCCCGGCACCAGCCGAGCAGCTCCGATATCTTGTCCGCGCCCTTGCGGTGGCCGGTCGCCACGTCGCGCATGCCCATGGCACGCGCCCAGCGGCGGTTGCCGTCGATGATGACCCCGACATGCCGGGGAACGCTGTCCTTGGACAGCTTGGTCTCCAGCCGGTGTTCGTACAGCCGGTAGACCAGGTCGCGCAGGCCCACGGAGTGCCTCCCCAGCGGTGCTGTGCCTTTGGTCGAATGACCCAACAGGCAATTATCACCGCGTTTCGCCCGTGCCTGCTCCCGCAATGGGATTCCTGGCGAGATCTCTTCCGCCGAGACACCCCTCGGCTTCATGGACCAGTTCGCGAACGAACTCGGACAACTCCGCCGACGTCAGGACGGCCCTCATGCCCACGCCGGTGGCCCCCCACGCCTCGACGTAGGCCCGCCGGGTCAGCCGCCACTGACCCGGCGCGGGCTGCCAGATGGGGATGGTGCGCAGCTGGCAGCGCAGCTCGCCGCCGCCCACCAGGCCCGAGCGGGTGCGGTAGCGGAAGGAGAACAGCTCGCTCTCCGGCTCCTCGTCGGGGAAGCGGTCGTCGGGGTCGTTCCACCGCCGGGCCGCCCCCCTTCCCTGCCGCGCCTCGTCGACCCCGCGCGCCAGGCGCGCGAGCAGCCAGCCGCACCGCTCCCCCACGCTGCCGTACGGCGTGCCGTCGCGATGGAGCTCAAGGGTGATCTCGTACGGCGTGCCGACGGTGTCCGTGCACGCGACGGGCGTGACCGTCAGATACGATCCATCGACACAGCGTAGTCCCCCCACGCCCTTCCCCGTTTCCGGCCCCAAGTCAGCTAAACCCGTAGAAACCCCTGGCTGTCTCCCCGAGCACCAGGTCCCGGTCGGTTCCGCCGAGCAGCGCGCCGGTGACCTCCCAGACCGTCCGGTAGTCGGCCGCCTGCAGGGCCACCGGCCAGTCGCTGCCGGCCATCAGCCGGTCCGGGCCGAACAGCTCGACGGCGTGCTCCACGTACGGCCGCAGGTCCTCCACCGTCCAGTTCCGGTGGTCGGCCTCGGTGACCAGGCCGGAGACCTTGGCGTACACGTTGGGGAACGCGGCCGCGCGGGCCAGCCCGCCGGCCCACGGCTCCCACTCGCGGTCCCTGATGCGCGGCTTGGACAGGTGGTCGACGACGATCTTCAGGGACGGGTGCCGCCCGGCCAGCGTCACCACGTGGTCGAGGTGCCTGGGCAGCAGCGAGACCACGTCGAACGTCAGCCCGGCCGCCGCGAGCAGGCCCAGCGACTCCAGCACCTCGTCGCGGACCAGCCAGTCGGGATCGGGCTCGTCGTGGATCAGGTGCCGGACGCCGCGGAACTTCGGATTCCCGGCGTAGCGGGCGATCGCCTCGGCGGCCTCGTCCGGGCGCAGCAGCGGGATCCATCCGACCACCGCGCCGACGAAGTCGTGGGCGCCGGCCAGGGCCAGCAGGGCGTCGGTCTCGGCGTACGAGTCGGCGGCCTGCACCAGCACCGTCCGATCCACACCGGTCAGTGCCAGCTCAGGGGCCAGGTCGTGCGGCGCGTAGGTCCGGTAGAGGACGCCCGCCTCGGGGGTGAGCCATGGGTAGTCGCCGGTTTCGAGATCCCAGAAGTGCTGGTGCGCGTCGACAATCACCCCCCAAACCTAGGATGTCTCGATATTTCAGAGCAAGGGGTGCCAGCCGTGCTGACGCCAGCCCGGCGGCTGGTGCCACTCGGTCCAGCCGAAGCCGGTGCGGCCGTCGTCGGACGCCAGCTCGCACAGCGCCCTCGGGAACTCGGCCACCGCCCCGTCGGGCGAGACCAGCCGCACCGGGGCGAACGCGACCGGCCGCACGGTCACCGCGCGGCCCGGGAAGCTCAGCAGCGTCTCCGCCGGGCGGTCGCCGTCGAACCGGGTGCCGGCCGTGAAGCCGTCCGCGTGCTCGATCAGGCCGCCGGGCGGCACCGTGAACGCCGGCCACGGCAGCGGCATGCCCAGGTTGACCTGCGTGCCGTGCAGGTGGGTGCCGTCGGAGAGCCGGCCGCTGCTCCACGTCCAGGACAGCGACCACCAGTCCCTGACGCCCCAGCTGTGGTCGCGCTCGCCATGGCCGCGGAAGGGGCGGCCGTCGACCGTCCCGGTGACCTCGCAGGGGACCTCGTAGCGGGGGGTGAGCTGGTAGCCGTACACGCCGCCGCGGGTGTGCCATTCGAGGTCGAGCGACAGGCCCGGGGCGGCCAGGCGCAGCCGCGCGGTGCGCAGGGGGTCGGTCGCGGTCAGGTCGGCCTCGTAGGCGTCGGCGGACATCGTCAGGCCGGTCGGCGGGGCCTCGTGGTCGGTGATCTCCACCAGGCCGCCGCCGCGCCGGACGAGCCGGGCCCAGAACCAGGTGCGCTTCCAGTTGGGGTAGAGCCCGATGCGGACGTATCCGCCCAGTTCGCCGTCGTCGGCGACGAAGTCGAGGTAGTAGGACTCGTTCCACAGCGGGTCGTCGCCGGACTGGTGGAGCTGCTCGTCCTGCTCGCCGAGGGGCCAGTCGCCCATGTTGACGATGCGCATGCCGTACCGCCTCCCAAGCGCTTGCTACGGGCAAGCCTAGCGGCGATCCCGGCGGAACACGAAGAGCAGCCGAGCCCACCCGCGCGGCTTCGCGGCCGGCATGAGGCCGCGGGCGCGCAGCCAGGCGGCGAAGTCGTCGGCGTCGGCCCGGTAGCCGGGCGGCGGGACGGCACGGGCCGCCGCGTAGGCGGCGAACTCCGCCGCCAGGGCGGGCCCCGCGGCACGGGCGGCGTCCGGGCGTAGCCTGGCCACCACGCCGCGCCGCTTGGCGAGCAGGGCGGACGCCTGCACGCTCAGCCGCCCGGCGTCGAAGCCCGCGGGCGGATCCGCCCCGGCCACCAGGCAAGCGACCACCCGCCCCTGCGCCTCCGCCAGACGCGCCCGCGCCCCGTCACCGACCGCGCCCCCACGCCGCGCCCGTGCCTCCTCACTCACCGCGCCCGCCCACGGTCTGCTCGGCCCTGGACATGGCGGCTCGGATGCGGGCCAGTTCGGCGGCGAGCGCGGCGTCGCCCGGGTAGCCGGCGTCCCACTCCAGCAGCACCCCGGGCGGGCTGGTCCGGGCGCACAGCTCGGTCAGCAGCCCGAGGACGGCCGGCGGCACGGCGGCGGTGTGCGTGTCGTGCCAGATCCCGTGGTGCTCGTGCCCACCGGCGACGTGCACGTACGCCAGGTGCTCCAGCGGCAGTGCGTCCAGCGCGTCCACGGCCGACAGCCCAAGGTTGACCTGGGCGGCGTACAGGTTGGCGAGGTCCACCAGCAGCCCGGCCCCGGTGCGCGCCACCACCTCGGCCAGGAAGCGGGCCTCGGTCAGCTCGTCGTCCGGCCAGCCGAAGATCGGCGCCACGTTCTCCAGGGCCAGCGGCACGGGCAGCGCCTCCTGGGCCAGCCGCACGTTCTCCACGACGATCTCCAGCGACTCCCGCGTCCGCGGCACCGGCAGCAGGTGGCCCGCCTCCACGCCGCCTCCGCGGACGAACGCCAGGTGCTCGCTGACCAGCGGCGAGTCCAGGGCCCGCGCGCAGGCGGCGAGGTGGGCGAGCCGGGCCGGGTCCGGCGGCTCGGCGCCGCCGACGCCGAGCGAGACGCCGTGCGGGATCACCGGCACGCCCCTGGCCCGCAGCACCCGCAGCGACTCGGGGAGGTCGCCGGGGTCGATGTTCTCGGCCACCACCTCGACGAACCCGACGCCCGCCAGCCGCTCGATCGTCAGGTCGAGCTCGGGCCGCCACCCGATGCCCACCCCCAAGCCCGGCAGATCCGACAGGTCCGGCATGTCAGATCCCCCCGCCGCAGCCGCCGCCCCCGCAGCCGCCGCCCCCGCAACCGCTTCCGCCCCCGCAGCCGCTTCCGCCGCCGCATCCCACCGCGCCGGAGCCGCCCGCGTCGGTGCTGTGCGACTGGGCGCCGCCACGCCGCCGACGGGTGGCGACCGTACGGGCCGGGGAGCCGTTGAGCGCGAGGACGAGGTTGGCGTCGTCCAGCTCGCCGAGGCCGTACAGCGCGACGGCCACCGGACCCGCGGACGTGCCCGGCGGGTGGTCCAGCTTGGCGCGGTCGAGCGCGGCCTGCCCGGAAGCGGTGAGATCGGTGGGGAACGTGCGCCGATGCCTGGCGATGGCGCTGGGCGCGCCCACGACCGTCCCGGCCAGGACGCCGAGCGCGGCCAGGGGAAGCGGCGAGGTGCCCTCGACGGCCACCGACAGCGCCTCCACGGCCGCCCCGGCGAGCGCCAGCAGCGCCAGCACCCGTAACCGGACGATGAGCCGGTCCACCTGGGTGAAGGAGCCGGTGGGGTGGACGGCGCCGATCCTGCCCAGCCGGTGCCTGAGGCCGTCCAGGGTCTCGCTCCGGCTCACGCGCTCCCGCACCGTGCTCGCCCACGCGCCGGGGTTGCGCTCGACCTCGTCCAGGACGGCGTCCTCGACCGGCTCGCCGGTGCTTCGGGCGCCGGCCACCGGGTGCACCCGTCCGTCGCGGGACACGCGTACGGCCCCTGACGCCGCCAGCAGCCCGACGGCGGTGTCGGCGACGCGCCTGGCCCCGCCCGCCAGGAAGGCCAGCTCGTACGGGCCGAGATCGTGCGGCCGGGGCTCGACGGCGGCCCCCCGGATGGCGGCGTGCTCACGCCGGACCGCGAGAACGGTGGCCCCGGCCGCTCCGGCCAGCGCCACCGCGAGGATGAGAAGGAACAGATCCATACGCCCTCCCCTCGTGCGACCCGTCGGGCCGCGTACCGGGAAGACGTATAAGGAAGGCATAAAGGTTCCGCGCGGTGCGGCGGCCAGCACCGCCGCACCGCGCGCGCCCGCTCAGCCGAGCCGGTCGAGCAGGGCGTCGTACTCGTCCCACAGCTCCTTCGGCAGGTGGTCGCCGAACTTCTCGAAGTGGGCCGGGATCAGGGCCGCCTCCTCGCGCCACACGTCGCGGTCGACCGACAGCAGCGTGCGCAGGTCCTCTTCGGACAGGTCGAGGCCGTCGGTGTCGAGCTCGGCGGGCAGCAGGCCGATCGCCGTCGGGTTCGCCTTGGCCTCGCCGTTGAGGCGGTCGACGATCCACTTGAGCACGCGGCTGTTCTCGCCGAACCCGGGCCAGATGAACTTGCCCTCGTCGTTCTTCCTGAACCAGTTGACGTAGTAGATGCGCGGCAGCTTCGCGCCCTTGACCCGGCCGATGTCGAGCCAGTGGCCGAAGTAGTCGCCCATGTTGTAGCCGCAGAACGGCAGCATGGCGAACGGGTCGTAGCGCAGCTCGCCCACCTTGCCCTCGGCCGCGGCGGTCTTCTCGGAGGCGACGTTGGCTCCGAGAAAGACGCCGTGCTCCCAGCTCAGCGACTCCGTGACCAGAGGCACGGCGGTGGCGCGGCGGCCACCGAAGAGAATCGCCGAGATGGGCACGCCCTTGGGGTCCTGCCACTCCGGTGCGATGGTCGGGCACTGGGAGGCGGGTGTGGTGAAGCGGGCGTTCGGGTGGGCGGCGGGCTCGTCGCTGTCGGGCGTCCAGGAGCGGCCCTTCCAGTCGGTCAGGTGCGCCGGGGGCTCCTCGGTGAGCCCCTCCCACCACACGTCACCGTCGTCGGTCAGGGCGACGTTGGTGAAGATGCTGTTGCCCCAGAGGGTCTTGATCGCGTTGGCGTTGGTCACCTGGCCGGTGCCGGGCGCGACGCCGAAGAAGCCGGCCTCCGGGTTGATGGCGTACAGGCGGCCGTCGTCGCCGAAGCGCATCCAGGCGATGTCGTCGCCGATCGTCTCGACCTTCCAGCCCGGGATCGTGGGCTGGAGCATGGCCAGGTTCGTCTTGCCGCACGCGCTCGGGAAGGCGGCGGCGACGTAACGGGTCTCGCCGTCGGGCGGCGTGAGCTTGAGGATGAGCATGTGCTCGGCCAGCCAGCCCTCGTCGCGGGCCATGACGCTGGCGATGCGCAGCGCGTAGCACTTCTTCCCGAGCAGCGCGTTGCCGCCGTAGCCCGAGCCGTAGGACCAGATCTCGCGGGTCTCGGGGAAGTGGCTGATGTACTTGGTGGAGCTGCACGGCCAGGCCACGTCGGACTGGCCCGGCCGCAGCGGGGCGCCGACGGAGTGGACGGCCTTGACGAAGCTGCCGCGCTGCTCGATCAGGCGCAGGGCCCGGTCGCCCATGCGCGTCATGATCCGCATCGACACGGCCACGTACGCGGAGTCGGTGATCTCGACGCCGAGCTGCGAGATCTCGCCGCCGAGCGGGCCCATGCAGAACGGGACGACGTACATGGTGCGGCCGCGCATGCAGCCCGCGAAGAGCTCGGAGAAGGTCTGGCGCATCTGCGCTGGAGCGATCCAGTTGTTGGTCGGGCCTGCGTCCTCCTCGCGCTCCGAGCAGATGTAGGTACGGTCCTCGACCCGCGCCACGTCGCTGGGATCGGACTTGGCGTAGAAGCTGTTCGGGCGCGCGGCGAGCCGGGTGAGCGTGCCCTGCTCGACGAGGAGGTTGGTCAGGCGCGTCCACTCCTCCTCCGAGCCGTCGCACCACTCGATCCGGTCGGGCTGGGTCAGGGCTGCGATCTCGTTCACCCACGCGACCAATTCGCGATTGCTCGTCGGCGCGGGCACTTCCACGGAAACGGACACGACTGCGACTCCTCCACTCTCTCAGGGCCCAGACATCATTAACGACGAAGGCGCATGAAAGCCAATTGGCATAGACCTGTTGGCGCGACCGTCGCCGCAGGCAGCGACCCTGACGATCCGGGGAGCCTACCCAGGTCTCCGAGATTTAAAAGAGGAATTCGGGGGCGTGGTCCAGGCCAATTAGCGTGGTCTAAACCAATTACCGCAATGGTTTAGTCCAATTTCCTGAGCCGTTTCCGCCGGTGTTCTCAGGAATTGACGTCGGGGCCCGCGTTGCGCACTCTGTCGACGTGCTGAAGGGCGTCGCGCAGCTCGGCCAGCCAGGTGTCGGTGTTCTTGCCGACCAGCCGCACGCACCAGGCGAGCGCGTCGCTGCGGCTCCTGGCCACCCCGGCGGCGACCAGCGTGTCGAGCACCTGACGCTCCGACTGGCGCAGCCGCGTCATCACGGGCACGGAGAGTGTGGTGAACATCACAGTCTCGCCCCCGCACCGCACGCCCCAGGAGACCTTCTGGCGGAACCGGCGCTCCGCCTCGCGGGCGATCTCGATCCGCCGCTCGCGGGTCTCCTCCCGGAACCGGCGGGCCAGCCCCTCGATGAGCGCGAGCCGCTCGGCCTCGGGGGTGTCGGCGGGCGGGTCGGGCAGCGTGCCGAGCACCGCGATCTCCTCGCGGTCGCGGACGATCTCGGGGGCCCCGGTGAACCACCCCTCGGGGAGCCGGCCGGTGAACCAGCCGCGGACCTGCGCGCTCATTTCATCTGCTGACATGTAATCACGATTACACAGTTGCGCGCGAAATGCACGAGCCGAACCGCGGTTCATGCCGAAGGGGTTCGCTCAGCGGACGCGGGCGGCCGCGACGGGACTGACCCGGACGACGCCGGCCAGGTTCCGCGTGCTCAACGGGGAGATCTTGACGACGTCGCCGGTGCGCGGCGCCTGCAGCACCTTCCCGTCGCCCCAGTAGATCGCCACGTGCGAGATGTAACCCGGGTTCGTCGGGTCGTTGCGCCAGAAGATCAGGTCGCCCGGCTGCGCCTGGGCCAGCGGCACCTGCGGCCCGGCCACCCACTGCTGGTGGGTCACCCGCGGCATCCGCACGCCCGCCTGCCCGTACGCCCACTGCACCAGCCCCGAGCAGTCGAACGTGTCGGGCCCCTCGGCCCCCCACACGTACGGCCGGCCCAGCTTGGACACCGCGGCCTTCAGCGCCGTCGTGAGCTGCTCCACGGTCATGAACGACCCGGACGGCCAGTTCTTCGGGGTGTCGGCCCTGGGCCGCGGCTGGACGGGGTTGACCGTGGCCACCTGCGTGCCCTTGGGCATCGCGGCCAGGATGGCCCGGCGCAGCGCGTCGGAGTTCGCACCCGGGGCGCTGACGATGAGCGCGTTGTCGCGCGGGAGGCGCAGCCTGCGCCCGGTCTCCTTGGACACGACCGCGTCCACCGCGCCGAACCCGGTTGTGGCGTACGCGCCGATGCGCAGCGGCCCGGCCGGCCCGCTCACCCGGCTGTGCAGCGCGAGCCCGCCGTCGTTGCCCAGCACGAACGAGACCGCCACGTCGCCGGAGGCCACGTTCTGCCACAGGGCGTCCGAGGACGCCGTCACCTTGGGGGTGTAGGCCCGGAACGTGGACGGGTTCACCGCGAGCGTCTGCACCCGCTTGCCGTCGAGCGAGATGGAGGCCGCGTCGGCCAGCTCAAGGGCCCGTACGCCGCGCAGCCTGGCCACCTTGCGCAGCAGCTCGTCCGTGAACGGCTTGCGGGTGAGCACGAAGAGGTTGGGCTTGCGCAGCTTGCCCAGCGGGGCCACGGGCTGGTCGGCACGGGACTGGGCCATGAGCGTCTGCTTCGGCACCGGCCGCGCCCGCACCACCTCGACCGGCGCCTGCTCCTCCCCCGTCTGGACCAGCACCAGCACGTCGGTGGTGAGCACGGCCACCAGCATCACCACGATGAAGGGGATGAGCCGGGATAAGTCTCGGCGTTTCCGCGTCTTCACCAGAAAGCTGAGGTCCTGCGCGATCGCCGGCGAACGCGAAAACGCCGCCGGGCCGACGTGGGCCCGGCGGTCTGGATCTGCGGGGGTCAGTTGCCGATGTACGGCACAGCCTCGAGGATCTCGACGGTGTTCTGGCGGCCGTTGGGCATCGAGTACGTCGCCTTCTCACCGATTTTCTTGCCGTTGATCGCCGAGCCGAGCGGCGACTTGGGCGAGTAGACGTCGATCGGCGCTCCGCTCTCCTCGCGGGAGGCGAGCAGGAAGGTGACCTCGTCGTCGTCGCCGACGAACCGGATCGTCACGGTCATGCCGGGGCCGACCACGCCCTCGGTCTTGGGGGCCTCTCCCACCTTGGCGTTGTCGAGGATCTGGCGGAGGTGGAAGATCCGGGCCTCCATCTTGCCCTGCTCGTCCTTGGCGGCGTGGTAGCCGCCGTTCTCCTTCAGGTCGCCCTCCTCACGGGCGGCCTCGATCTTCTTGGCGATGTCGACGCGCCCGGGGCCAGAGAGATATTCGTACTCCGCCTTCAGGCGGTCGTACGCCTCCTGCGTCAGCCATGTGACGTTCTCATCGCGAGAGTCGGCCACGGGTTCTCCTTGCTTGCCTAGGGGGCCCTGAGATCACTTGAGGATGTGGACGGTTGAATTGCGAAAGGCTAACAACTTAACCGACCGGACGCTTCCCCAAATGTCTCACTATACGAGATTGCAGTACTGGATGTGGACGGAAGTGGCCTGACCACTGGTGTCGAGGCTCTCCTTGAGCTGCTTACTACCCTCACCAGCCGGGATTCTTACTTCCTTGCTACCGACTTCCGCGTGGTAGACGTCCAGTGCCCTGATCCGGCAGACGGCCACTCTATCGTCGGGCTTGTACACCTCGAAGGTGATCTCCGCGCGCCCGGGCGCGTCGATGCTGAACGAGACGACCTGCGCCGGGGCCTCCGAGCCGCCGCCGGCCGTCATCGACCACATCACCCATCCCCAGCCGCCCGCGACGATGGCCACCAGCACGCCGATCACGACATGCACGACCAGCCGGCCGCCTCTCTTCGGACGGTCGGGGAAGTCGTCGGGTGTGCCGAGAACGGGTCCGTTCCCGACATCTTCGGTGACCATGGCGGAATCTCCCTGCACTCCCTGAGCGTTATCCGAGACAATTGTCGCCCGCGGGGGGCGTGCCCTCGCGACCGCCCAGCAGAAACTAACCTCTCTGGACGAGTGACCGGTCCTCCACCGAGGAGACCCTGTGAGGAGAACGCGCCCGTGAGTGCACCCCTGAGGTTGATGGCAGTCCACGCCCACCCCGACGACGAGTCGAGCAAGGGCGCCGCCACGATGGCGCGTTACGTGCGCGAAGGCGTGGAAGTGCTGGTCTGTACCCTCACGGGCGGTGAGCGGGGTTCCGTGCTCAACCCGAAGATGGACCGGCCCGAGATCGTGGCCAACATCGGCGAGGTGCGCCGGGCGGAGATGGAGCGGGCCCGCGAGATCCTCGGCGTCCAGCAGCGTTTCATGGGCTTTGTCGACTCCGGCCTGCCGGAGAGCGAGGAGGAGGAGCTGCCCGAGGGCTGCTTCGCCGTGCAGAAGCTTGAGGACGCCTCGGCCCCGCTGGTGGCCGCCGTGCGCGAGTTCCGCCCGCACGTGATCATCACCTACGACGACGACGGCGGCTACCCGCACCCCGACCACATCATGACCAACAAGGTGTCCGTCGAGGCGTTCGAGGCGGCCGGCGACCCCGACCGCTACCCCGGCGCCGGCGACCCGTGGCAGCCGATGAAGCTCTACTACCAGATGGGCTTCACCAAGGAGCGCTTCGAGGCGCTGCACGAGGCCATGACCGAGCGCGGGCTCGGCTCCCCGTACTCCGACTGGATCTCCCGCTGGGAGGACCGGCCCGCCAAGTGGCCGGTGACGACGCGGGTGCCGTGCGGCGAGTACTTCCAGATCCGCGACGAGGCGCTGCTCGCGCACGCTACCCAGGTCGACCCCGACGGCTTCTGGTTCGTCTGCCCGCGCGAGCTGCAGCAGGAGATCTGGCCGACCGAGGACTACCACCTGGCGCGCTCGCTGGTCGACACCGAGCTGCCCGAGGACGACCTGTTCGCCGGCATCCACGCCGAGGACGTCTCACCCGCCTGCCACTGACCGGACCACGGCATACGGGTGGCAGACTGAAGGTGTGACAGTTCTCGCAGCTGGTGATGTCAGTCCGGGTCTGCTCGGCTTCGTCGTCGTCGCCCTCATCGGGCTGGCCCTCTACATCCTCATCAAGTCGATGAACAAGCAGATGTCGAAGATCCAGGTACCGCACGAGGGCGAGACGGACAGGAAAGCCGATTAGATGCCTATCGAAGTAGTCGACAACTCGACGGAGTGCCGCTTCGAGATCCTCCTCGACGGCAAGGTCGCCGGGTTCGCCGACTATCGACTGCTGCCCACGAAAGTCGTCTTCACGCACACCGAGGTGCTGCCCGCCTACGAGGGCCAGGGCCTGGCGAGCAGGCTCGTCGAGTACGCCCTGCGCACGAGCGTCGACACCGGGCTGCGCATCGTGCCGCTGTGCCCGTACGTGGCCCGCTACATCGAGCGTCACCCCGAGTTCAAGGAGCACAGCGACTCGTCAGTCGCGGGGTGACCAGGCGCGTTCCAGGGCCTTGGGCAGGCCCCACCAGCCGAGCGGGGTCAGCACCTCGTCGGCGTCCACGATGCCCAGGTAGGTCCACAGGCTGACCACCGAGGCGAACAGGCCCTCGGTGGCGTCGAGGTCGTCGTCGTCCTGCTCGCCCGACTCGATGTCGTCGGACTCGGCGATGAGCCTGGCCAGGCGTTCCGGCGAGGCCAGCACCCCGGGCCCCATGCGGGCCAGCGCCGCCACCGCGGCCAGCCAGTCGGCGTGCTGGATCGCGCACAGGTTGGCCAGGGCGGCGTCCTCGTGGCCGAGCTCCCCCTCCAGGTCGGCGAACTCCTCCGGCACGTCGTCGTCCTCGGACAGGTCGGAGATCGGCCCGGCCACGCCCGCCGCCACCGCCAGCCACAGCTCCCGGTCGTCGTCGGGCATCGGCCGGTCGTCGAAACCGGCGCAGGCGCGCAGCACGTTCGCGGGGTAGCCGGGCAGGTCCAGCAGCACGCGCAGGCGCGCGGCGGCCAGCTCCAGCTCGACCAGGGGCAGCTCGGGCGCCTTGGGCAGCTCGCCGACGATGCGGCGCAGCTCCGACAGCGCGAACGCCTCCTCCTCGTCGAGGGCGGCGAACAGCTCCTCGTCCTGCTCGTCGCTGACCGCGAAGCCGGGAACCCGTCCGTCGGGCAGCGGCGTGGCCAGCCAGTGCTCCTGGAGCTCCTCGTACGCGCGGCGGGCGGCGTGGTCGCCCAGGGCCAGCGCGTCGGGGTCGATCTGGCCGGCGGCGACGCGCTCCTCCAGGAAGGAGACCATGCGCCCGAACATCTCGGCCGCGACCGGGCCGCGCTCGTCCTCCTCGGGCCAGACGAAGTAGCTGGGCGTCATGAGGATCGGCTCGGTGCCGGTGGACTCGACCCAGCGCTGCACGTCGCCGACGGTGGCCACCCCCGCCTCGATGGAGCTGAGCGCGGCCTTGGCGGAGTCCCAGAACGGCTGCGAGAGCGGGTTGCCCGCCGACACCATGGCCCGCCGCAGATCGGGCAGCGCCACCAGCGCCACGCCCGAGGGCACGGCCAGCAGCGCGCGGGCGACGTCCCTGCGCGTGACGGCGGCCGGCGGGCGGCCCGCGTGGGCGCAGACGTAGTCGATGTCCACGCCCGTAACCTACGCCGTCCGCCCCGCCCGAGTCAGCCGCGGGGGTGGCGGCCCGGCCCCGGTGACGCGGTTTAGGGTGAGCGGGGGAGGTCCTGATGAACCGGTTGAACGACGCCACGAGCCCTTACCTGCTGCAGCACGCGGGCAATCCCGTCGACTGGCACCCGTGGGGCGAGGAGGCGTTCGCCGAGGCCCGGCGCCGGGACGTGCCGCTGCTGATCAGCGTGGGTTACTCGGCGTGCCACTGGTGCCACGTGATGGCCCACGAGAGCTTCGAGGACGCCGACACGGCCGCCCTCATGAACGAGCACTTCGTCAACGTCAAGGTCGACCGCGAGGAGCGGCCCGACGTCGACGCCGTCTACATGACGGCCACCCAGGCCATGACCCAGCAGGGCGGCTGGCCGATGACGGTGTTCGCCACGCCCGACGGCCATCCGTTCTACTGCGGCACGTACTTCCCGCGCCCCCACTTCCGGCGGCTGCTGGCCGAGATCCACCGGGTGTGGACCGGCGACCGGGAGTCGGTGCTGGCGCAGGGCGCCAAGGTGGTCGAGGCGCTCAACCAGAACACCGCGTTCCCGCGCGGCGGCACGCCGGAGGCGGAGACGCTGGAGCGGGCCGTCGCCAACCTGCGCGAGTCGTTCGACCCGGTCAACGGCGGGTTCGGCGGCGCGCCGAAGTTCCCGCCGTCGATGGTCCTGGAGTTCCTGCTGCGCCGCGGCGAGCGCGAGATGAGCGGCCGGACGCTCGAAGCCATGGCCCGCGGCGGCATCTACGACCAGCTCGGCGGCGGTTTCGCGCGGTACAGCGTCGACGCCGAGTGGGTGGTCCCGCACTTCGAGAAGATGCTCTACGACAACGCCCTGCTGCTGCGGGTCTACACCCACTGGTGGAAGGCGGGCGGCGGCGACCTGGCCCGCCGGGTGGCGCTGGAGACGGCCGGCTGGATGCTGCGCGAGCTGCGCACGCCCGAGGGCGGCCTCGCCTCGGCCCTCGACGCCGACAGCGAGGGCGTGGAGGGCAAGTTCTACGTCTGGACGCCCGAGGAGCTGCGCGAGGTCCTGGGCGACGACGACGGCCGCTGGGCCACCGGGCTGTTCGACGTCACCGGCACGTTCGAGCACGGCACGTCGGTGCTCCAGCTCCCGCGCGACCCCGAGGACCAGGTGCGGTACGCCGGCGTGCGCGGCAGGCTGCTGGCGGCCAGGGAGCTGCGGGTGCGGCCGGGCCGCGACGACAAGGTCGTGGCGTCCTGGAACGGCCTGGCCGTCGCGGCCCTCGCGGAGACCGGCGTGGTGTTCGAGCGTCCCGACCTGGTCGAGGCCGCCACGGCGGCGGCCGAGCTGCTCGCGGAGGTGCACACGAGCGGCGGGCGGCTGCTGCGCACCTCCCGCGACGGTCGCGCGGGCGCCAACGCGGGCGTGCTGGAGGACTACGCGAACGTGGCCGAGGGCCTGATCTCCCTCTATGGCGTGACCGGCGCGACGAAATGGCTCCGGCTGGCCGGGACGCTGCTCGACACGGTCCTCGACCGCTTCTCCGACGGCTCCGGCGGCTTCTACGACACCGCTGACGACGCCGAACGGCTGTTCCAGCGCCCACAGGACCCCACCGACAACGCCACGCCCTCCGGCCAGTACGCGGCCGCGGGGGCCCTGCTCTCCTACGGCGCGCTGACCGGCTCGGCCAGGCACCGGGAGGCCGCCGCGGCCGCGCTCGCCACGGTGTCGGTGCTGGCCGACCGGCACGCCAGGTTCGCCGGCTGGGGGCTGGCCGTGGCCCGCGCGGCGCTCGACGGGCCCGTGGAGGTGGCGGTCGTCGGCAGCCCCGCCGACCCGCGTACGGCCGCCCTGCACCGGGCGGCGCTGCTGGCCGACGTGCCGGGCCTGGTGGTCGCGCCCGGCGACGGCGAGGCCGGCGGCGAGCCCTTCCCCGCGCTGCTGGAGGGGCGCGGGCCCGTCGGCGGCGCGCCGGCCGCCTACGTGTGCAGGGGGTTCGCCTGCCGGCTGCCGGTCACCACGGTGGAGGAGCTGCGGGCCGAGCTAGCCGGTGCCTGACGGCCGGCCCAGGTTGTCGCGCTGGGTGTCACGCTGGGTGTCACGGCCCTCGTCCGGGGGGCCCTGAGGCTGGTCGGAGGGGGCCGTGGGCGCGTCCTGGGGGCGTTCGTCCTGGCGGTCGCGGCCGGTCCTGCCGTTGTCGCCGGAGCCGTCGTCGGTGGGCGCCTCGGTGACCGCCGGGTCGCCGAACGGCTGCTGATCGGTGGGGCCGGCGTCGGGGTTGTCCCACTCGTTCTGGTCGGCGGGCGGGGTCGGCTGCTGGTCGCGGACGTCGCGGCCGCGGTCGGGCGGCGAGTAGGAGGACTCGTAGCCGTACTGGGAGGGCTCGGGGAACTCCTCGACGGGCTCGCCGGCCATGGCCTCGGTCATGAACGCCCGCCAGATCTGCGCCGGGAGCTGGCCGCCGAACTGCGTGCCGTAGCCGGGGATGGTGACGGTCTCGTCGTCGCTGCGGAACATGTTCACGGCGACGGCGAGCTGCGGGACGAACCCGTTGAACCAGACGTTCTTGGAGTCGTCGGTGGTGCCGGTCTTGCCGGCGACCGGACGGTCGTAGAGGCGGGCGGCGGTGCCGGTGCCGTACTTGACGACCTGCTGCATCGCGTAGACGGTGTCGGCGGCGGCCTGCTCCCCCACCACCTTCGTGGCGACGGGCTTGACCGTCTTCTTCTCGCCCTTGCCGTCGGTGACCGACTTCACCACGTGGGCCTCCATGTGCACGCCCTTGTTGGCGAAGGTGGAGAAGCCCGAGGCGTTCTGGACGGCGCTGACCGAGGACACGCCGAGCGGGAACGTCGCGTACGCCTGTTGCCCCTGCAACTGCTCCTTGGGGATGCCCGCGGCCTCGGCGACGGCCGCGACCTTGTCCAGCCCGACCTTCTGGCCGAGGTCGACGAAGGCCGTGTTGACCGAGTTCTGGGTGGCGCTGACCAGGTTGATCTGGCCGTAGGAGCGGCCGCTGTCGTTGGGGATGGGCTTGTCGGCCGAGGCCACCCGCAGCGGCGAGTTGCCGTCGACCCTGGTGGACAGGTCGAAGCCGTTGTCGAGCGCGGCGGCCAGCGTGTACGGCTTGAACGTCGACCCCGCCATCCGCTTGGCCGAGAACGCGTTGTCGTAGTCGCCGACCTGGTCGTGGCGGCCGCCGTAGAAGGCGACGACCTCGCCGGTGGCCGGATCGACGGCGGCCAGCCCGGTGCGCACCTTCTTGGGCGTCGAGTCCGGGAGGACGTCCTTGACCGCCTGCTCGGCCGCCGTCATGAGCTTCTTGTCGAACGTCGTGACGATCTTCAGGCCGCCGCTGTTGATGGTCTCGTCGGAGTAGCCGCGCCGGTTGAGCTCGGCGGTGACCTGGTCGAGCATGTACTGGCCCTGGCCCTTGAGCTCGAACGGCTTCTTGGGCGCCTTGAGCACCGGGAACCGCTCGGCGGCGGCCTGCTGACGCGACAGCGCGCCCGTCTGGCCCATGGCGTTGATCACGGCCTGCCACCGGGAGCGGGCCGCGTCGAGGTCGGCGCCCTCGGGGTCGGCGAACCGGCTGGGCTGCTGGATGACCGCCGCCAGGTACGCGCCCTCGGCGACGGTGAGCTTGTCGACGTCCTTGCCGAAGTAGGCGCGCGCGGCCGACTGGACGCCGTTGGCGCCGCGGCCGAAGTAGATCGTGTTGAGGTACTGCTCCAGCACCCAGTCCTTCGACTTGGACTGGTCGACCTTCATCGCGATGAGGATCTCTTTGAACTTGCGGGTGACCGAGCGCTCCTGGCTGAGACCGCTGTAGTAGTTGCGCACGAGCTGCTGGGTGATCGTGGAGCCGCCCTGGAGCTGCTGCCCGGTGACGGTGGACCAGACGGCCCGCGCGGTGCCCTTGAGCGAGACGCCGCCGTCGTTGTAGAACGAGCGGTTCTCGGCGGCGATGACCGCGTCGCGCACGTGCTTGGGCACCTTGGCCAGCTCGACGTTCCGGCGGTCGACGCCCTGCCGGGCGAGGACCGTCTTGCCGTCGCGGTAATAGATCACCGAGCCTTCGGCGGTGGCCGATTTCTGCGTGCTGTCGGGAATGGGAGTCATCGCCCACGCAATGGCGAAAAGACCGGCCAGCACGGCGATTCCGGCGCCGAAAGAGATCAACACTATTCGGAGTACGCGCCGTTTCCGCATGCCTTTTCCACCACCGCCCCGCATCCGAGACCCCCCTCTGAGACACCCTCGCCCAACCCCCGCAAGCTGGGCGAATGTCAAGGGTAAACGATCGATAACGGTGCCTCGTCCCTAAGCGATGGTACGTCTAGCGCCCGCCGCGGCGCGGAACATCGGCGACCAAAGGCAGCACTCGGTAAGGAACCGGTGTGTCGAGTGCGATGATCGAAGAAGTCCTGAGCACCCCCTGAACATCCACGATTTGGTCGATGACCCTTTGCAGGTCGGCATTCGTCCGCGCGACCACCCGGCACAGCAGGTCCGCGCCGCCGGTGATGGTGTGCACCTCCAGCACCTCGGGGATGTGGGCCAGCCGGGTGGCGACCGGGTCGTGCCCGGAGACCTGCCTGATCTCCATGGTGACGAACGCCGTCACGTCGTAGCCGAGCGCCACGGGCGACACGTCGGGCCCGAACCCGGTGATCACGCCCCTGGCCACCAGCCGGTCGAGCCTGGCCTGGACGGTGCCGCGGGCCACGCCGAGGCGGCGGGAGCACTCCAGCACGCCCAGTCGCGGCTCGGCGGTCAGCAGCGAGATCAGCCGGGCGTCCAGTTCGTCGATCGTCATGCTGTACAAGTTCTCCGACTCGGACCCGGGATGGGTGGACAGAATGTGCACTCGTTCAAGTAACTGTTGCACAACTCGTCCAGCTAAATCGAGAGTTGGAGGTATGACTGATGTCTTTCCGGTTAACGGCATGGACGCCGTGGTGTTCGCCGTGGGCAACGCCCGGCAGGCCGCCCACTACTACTCGACCGCTTTCGGCATGCGACTGGCGGCCTACCGCGGGCCGGAGAACGGCAGCCGCGACGAGGTCGCCTACGTCCTGACCTCGGGCAGCGCCACCTTCGAGTTCAGGGCCTCGATCCGGCCCGGCACGGACATGGCCAGGCACGTCGCCGAGCACGGTGACGGCGTGATCGACCTGGCCATCCAGGTGCCCGACGTGGAGGCCGGGTACGCCTACGCCGTCGCCCACGGCGCCACGGGGCTGGTGGAGCCGTACACGCTGGAGGACGAGCACGGCAAGGTGGTGCTCGCGGCCATCGCCACCTACGGCGAGACCCGGCACACGCTCGTGGACAGGTCCAACTACGGGGGCGCGTACCTGCCCGGTTACGTGCCGGCCGAGCCGCTCGTCGCGCCGCCCGCGACGAAGACCGGACGCCTGTTCCAGGCGGTCGACCACTGCGTCGGCAACGTCGAGCTCGGCAAGATGGACGAGTGGGTGGAGTTCTACCGCAAGGTGATGGGCTTCACGAACATGGCCGAGTTCGTCGGCGACGACATCGCGACCGAGTACTCGGCGCTGATGTCCAAGGTCGTGGCCGACGGCACGCGCAAGGTCAAGTTCCCGCTGAACGAGCCGGCGATCAGCCGCAAGAAGTCGCAGATCGACGAGTACCTGGAGTTCTACGGCGGGCCCGGCGTGCAGCACATCGCCCTGGCCACCAACGACATCCTCACCACCGTCGACCACATGCGCGCGGCGGGCGTGCAGTTCCTCGACACGCCCGACTCCTACTACGACGACCCCGAGCTGCGCGAGCGCATCGGGCAGGTCAGGGCGCCGATCGAGGAGCTGAAGAAGCGCAAGATCCTGGTCGACCGCGACGAGGACGGCTACCTGCTGCAGATCTTCACCCAGCCGGTCCAGGACCGTCCCACGGTCTTCTTCGAGCTGATCGAGCGGCACGGGTCGCTCGGGTTCGGCAAGGGCAACTTCAAGGCCCTGTTCGAGGCGATCGAGCGCGAGCAGGAACGCAGGGGCAACCTTTAGTTTGTCCCGACTTAGTGGGGGTGATCTGGATTTTATGGGACCATCACCACTTTCTGGGCTGATGGGGCGCCGGCGGCGGGGAGCCGCCGGCGCCTCCGGCTGTTCCCCCTCCACGGTGACGAGTCGTCGGGAACGCGTGACCCAGCGTAAGATTCCGGTCACGGGTTGAAGGGGGCTGGTTCACCTATGCGGATCAGAAGACGCGGCGCGGCCGTGCTGGTGGCGCTGATCAGCGTGCTCGCGTGCGCGCCCACCGACGAGCCGCCGCCCCGCTCGGCCGCCGGCCGCCACACGGGCGCGCCGGGCATCGGCGACCCCGACTTCCCCGAGGACGGCAACGGCGGCTACGACGTCGCCCACTACTCGCTGACCGTCGACTACACCCCGGCCACCAAGCGGCTCACCGGCCTGACGAAGATCCGCGCCAAGGCCACCCAAGACCTGTCGAGCTTCAACCTCGACCTCACCGGCCTCGACGTCGCCAAGGTCAGCGTCGACGGCTCGCCCGCGCGCTTCTCCCGCAAGGGCGGCGAGCTGACCGTGACCCCGGCCGCGCGGCTCGCCGCCGGCTCGCCGTTCACCGCCGAGATCTCCTACTCCGGCAGCCCCACGCCCGCCAAGGACACCGCCAACCTGGGCACGTACGGGTTCATCCCCACCGCCGACGGCGCGTTCGTGGCCTCCGAGCCCAACGGCTCCAAGACCTGGTTCCCCAGCAACGACCACCCGGCCGACAAGGCCACGTTCGACTTCGCGGTCACCGTGCCCGCCGGCCTGACCGTCGTGGCCAACGGCGAGCAGAGCGCGCCGCCGTCCACCGCGGGCGGCCGCACCACCTACCGGTGGAGCGAGCGGCACCCGATGGCCACCTACCTCGCCACGGCCACGATCGGCAAGTTCGAGGTGCGCCAGGGCCGTTCGCCGGGCGGCATCCCGACGTACGCGGCCGTCGATCCGAAGTTCAAGACCGGCCTCGACCGCGTCTACGACGTCTCGGGCGAGATCACCGACTACTGGAGCACGGTCTTCGGCCCCTACCCGTTCTCCTCGACCGGCGCCGTCGTCGACGACTACTCGGCCGGCTACGCCCTGGAGAACCAGACCAAGCCCCTCTACGGCGGCTTCGACCCCGACGAGGGCATCATCGCCCACGAGCTGGCCCACCAGTGGTTCGGCGACAGCCTGACCATCAAGCGGTGGAAGGACCTGTGGCTCAACGAGGGCTTCGCGACGTACGCGGAGTGGCTGTGGTCGGAGCACCGGGGCAAGAAGACCGCCGACACCATCTTCAAGGACTTCTACAACCGCGGCGCCAAAGACCCGATGTGGTCCTACCCGCCGGGCCGGGCCAAGCCCGGCGACCTGTTCAACGAGTCGGTCTACACCCGCGGCGGCATGGCGCTGCACGCCCTGCGCAAGGCGGTCGGCGACCCGACGTTCTTCAAGCTGCTCAAGACCTGGACCGCCGATCACCGCTACGGCAACGTCACCACGCGGCAGTTCGTCGACCTGTCCGAACGGCTGTCCGGCAAGGACCTCGACCCGCTCTTCGACGCGTGGCTCTTCCAGCCGCGCCGCCCCACCCTCGCCTGACCTGCGCAGAAACGCTTTCCTTGGGCCGGGCCAAGTACAGGTGTAAGGGCGAACGACGAAGGGAGCGAGGCCAGTGCGCCTCAACGAGGACCCGGCGGCCTTCGAGGCCTTCTACCGCCGCCATGTCGACGTCGTCATGCGGTTCGTGGTCCGGCGGGTGAGCGATCCTCACCTGGCCGCCGACCTGACCGCCGACGTCTTCCTGGCGGCCCTCGACTCGGCCCACACCTACGTGCCGGGCCGGGGCAGCCAGACCGCGTGGTTGTACGGCGTGGCCCGCAACGTGGTGTCGGCCCAGCTCCGCAGGTCGGCCAGGGAAGCGCGGGCGGCCGGCCGGATCGCGGGGCGGCGGCTGATGGACGACGACGACCTCGTCCGGATGGAGGAGCGGATCGACGCCGAGCGCGGCATGCGCGGCGCCCTGGAGGCCATGGCGGGCCTGCCGGAGGGCGAACGCGCGGTGCTGGAGCTCGTGGCGATCGACCAGCTCACCGTCTCCGAGGCGGCCGCCGCCCTCGGCATCAGGCAGGTGACCGCGCGGGTCCGCCTGCATCGGGCCAGACGCGCCCTGGAGAACGTCGCTTCGCCGTCGGCCATGTACGTGGAGGGACAGGCATGAACACTTTCGAGGAGCGGTTGCTGGGCGCGCTCAAGGCGGAGATGGCGGCCGGGACGCAGCCCGTCCCGGCTCCGGTCGTCCGGCGGCCCCGGCGCAGGGTCGTGGGGCTCGCCGCGGCGGCCGCCAGCGTCGCCGTGGTCGCCACCGTGACGGCCACCGGCCTGTTCGGCGGTGGGCCCGCTTACGCGGTGACCGGGACGGCCGACGGCGGGGTGGCGGTGGAGATCAACGCCTTCCGGGACCCCGGCGGGCTGGCGGACGAGCTGGCGGCGGCGGGGGTCAAGGCGGTGGTGGACTATCTGCCGTACGGCCAGACCTGCAAGCAGCCGCGAGGGCGGAACGGGGGCGGCGAGGGGCGCTTCGAGGCGAGCATCGGCAGGAGCGGCGGCGGGATCTCCTTCCGGATCGCCAAGGGCCAGGTCCCGGCGGGGCAGACCCTGGTGCTGGCGGTCACCCTGGACAGGAGCGGGCCCGAGGCTCCGCCGGTGTCCACCTCGCTGCAGGTCGTCCAGGGGGAGGTGGGCCGGTGCGAACCGGTCGCGATGCCCGTCCCGCCGGCGGGCGACCACAACGACGACCGTTCCGGCCCCCGTACGGACACGGGCGACGACGCGGGCTCGGGCGTGCACACCCAGGAGGGCTGACCTCCTAGAGCCCGGCCAGGAACACCGGGCGGGCCGCGGGCCTGCGCACCCTCATCCCGCACCCGCCCGGCACCCCTCCCACAGGAGCCACGTCGCGAACGTCACCCGTGGGGCTCAGGGGCGGGTGGGGGGCCAGTAGGCGTCGCCGGCCAGGAGGAGGGCGGCGGCGCCTACCAGGCCGGCCTCCTGTCCGAGGGCGGCGGGGACGACCTTGAGGCGGCGGGCGAAGCCCATGCGGGCGTGGTCCCGCAGCGCCTCCTCCAAGGGGCCGAACAGGGGCTCGCCGGCCTGCGACAGGCCGCCGCCGATCGTCACCAGGTCCAGGTCGCACAGGTGGGTGGCGGAGGCGATCGCGATCCCGAGCGCCCGTCCGGCTCGCCGCATCGCCAGCAGGGCCACGGGGTCGCCGGCGAGCGCGTCGGCCGCCAGCGCCCGCCCGGTGACCGCCCGATCCTCCTGGTACGCCTCGAGTCCCATCCCCGCCGCCCCACCGGCGCCCATCGCCCCTTCACGCCCCTGGCCCGCAAGCGGCCCCCGCTCACGGCCCTGTCCGGCGGCCTCCGCACCTCCGCGGCCCTGTCCCGGAAATGGCGCGCCATCGCGGGGGTCAAGGGGGGAGGAGGGGCCGGGGGCGTTGAGCTGCTTGGCGCTGTGGATGGCAGAGGCGGTGGGGCTGGCGGAGGCGGACGAGCTGGGGGTGGCGCTGCGGGCCAAGGGGGCGCCGGGGCTGAAGGTGGCGCCAGGCCCCGCGGTGGTGGAGGGGTTGTCGGGGGCGGAGGGGCTGAGGGGGGTGGTGGGGTGGCTGTTCGGGGTGGGGGTCCAGCCTTGGGATTGGGCCCAGGTGGTCAAGGCGGGGCCGCGGGCGACTGCTTCCAGGCAGCCGTGGCCGCCGCAGCCGCAGCGGGGGCCGCCGTCCGGTTCGACGACGACGTGCCCGATGTGGCCGGCGTTGCCCGTGCCGCCGTTGACCAGGCGTCCGCCCAGGATCAGGCCGCCGCCGACGCCGGTGGAGACCACCATGCCCAGCATGTCGGCGCTTCCCCGGCCGGCGCCCTGCCAGTGTTCGGCGATGGCCAGGCAGATGGCGTCGTTGTGGAGGCGTACCGGTAAACCGGGGAACCGGCCGGCCAGCCGGGCGCGCAGCGGGAAGCCGCGCCAGCCGGGGATGTTGAGCGGCGAGACCTCGCCGTCGGGCCAGGTCATCGGCCCGCCGCAGCCCACGCCCACCCCTTCGGCGCGCTCCGACAGGGGGTCGATGAGGGTGGTGAGGGTGTGCCACAGCGTCTCGGCGTCGGCGTTCTGGGGGGTGGCGGCGCGCCGGGAGGTGATCACGGTGCCGTCAGGGGCCACCAGCCCGGCGGCCATCTTGGTGCCGCCGACGTCGATCGCCAGGATCACGACAGCTCCGGCTCCGCGGCGCTGGAGAAGACCAGCACGGACGCCGTGAGCCCGTGCACGTGGTTGTGGCCGCCGACCGGCCCGACCTCGCCCGCGGCGAAGAAGCCCGCGACGCCGATCGGTCCCAGCGTGTCGCGCAGGGCGACCGGGTCGTGGTCGGCGGTGCCGAACATCGCCGAGCCACGGCCGTTGCACGAGAACAGCAGCGCGCCGTCCACCTTGCCGAGCTCCTCGCGGTGGGCGTCGAGCAGGTCGTACAGGTCCTCGTCGGCGGTGGCCGCGTCCCTGACCTGGAAGCGCACGGTACGGCCGATCTCCACGATGTCGCCGATGGCCACGGCCTCGCGTTCGGGGTCGATGCCGATGACGCCTCTGATGAGGAAGTCGCCGCGTTCGTGACGTTCGGCGTACTCGTCCATGGCCACGCCGATCTGCAGGCCGGCGGCGACCAGTTCGCGGTCGTCCTCGTCCAGCTCGCTGACGATGTCCTCCAGCCTCGCCAGCGCGGGCTGACCGGCCAGTTCGAGCAGCAGGTTCTCCTCCGAGGCCGTGACCACCATGCTGGGCCCGATCGGGCGGCAGCCCTGGCTGACCACCGTACTGATCTTGATCGGCCCGCTGAGCAGGACGCCGATCGCGCCCTCGGTGTAGATCTTGCCGTCCGCGAACAGCCGTACGGATCCCCTGCCCTGCAGCCCGTTGGCCAGGCCGCCGATCAGCGGCAGGTCGCCGAGCACGTCGACCGAGCGCTCCACGAACGCGTCGGTCGGAAAGGTGTACGGGTCGGCCAGCAGGATCGCCACGTGGTCGTCGCCGGTGCGCTCGGGCAGCCCGACGACCACGAACCGGTCCTCGGCCGCCAGCGTCTCCAGGGCGAACGTGGTGAGCCTGGCCCCCTCCAGGGTGGCCGCCCACGCGCTCACCGCGGGCGTCAGCTCGACCCCCTGCCCGTCGCCGATCACACCGGTGGCGCTGCATCCGATCACGTGCGCCTCGGGCGCCAGCTTCATCGCGGCCTGGCCGGCTCTGGCGACGTCCTCGGGGTCCTCGCCACAGATGAAGAAGCAGACCAGGTCGGCTTGGCCGCTGAGCCTCGACAGTGCCTGACCGACGGCGCTCTCCGCGGCCTCCACCAGGTCGGAACCCACGGCGAGGCCGTCGGCGAAGCGGCTTGTCATCAAGGCCACGCGTCTCGCCTCCCTCGACATGTGCATGTTCCCTAGGGCCGATTCTCCCCACTAAAGGGACAAGCACGCGTACGAACCGTCACGCAATAGGTCAAGATCCGAAATCTCCGCCAGATGCGAAACTCTCTGCCGCATTTCTCGCGGGGGACGTAGTCTCGATCCCGTGCATCAGCCACGTATTCTCCGCGAGTTGCGGGAGAGCGGCCACGTTCATCGCAGCGTCAAGGCCGAGGTCCGGGAAAACCTGCTGGCCAGGCTGCGGGCCGGCGAGCCCCGGTTCCCCGGCATAGTGGGCTTCGACGACTCCGTCCTGCCACACCTGGAGCGGGCGCTGCTCGCCGGGCACGACCTGGTCCTGCTCGGTGAGCGAGGGCAGGGCAAGACGCGGCTCATCCGCACGATCACCGGCCTGCTCGACGAGTGGACCCCGGTGGTCGAGGGCTGCGAGATCAACGACCATCCGTACGCCCCCGCCTGCACGCGCTGCAAGACCATGGCGCGCGAGCTGGGCGACGAGCTGCCGGTGGCGTGGAAGCACCGCGACGAGCGTTACGGCGAGAAGCTCGCCACTCCCGACACCTCCGTCGGCGACCTCATCGGCGACGTCGACCCCATCAAGATCGCAGAGGGGCGCACCCTCGGCGACCCCGAGACCGTCCACTACGGCCTGGTCCCCCGCACCAACCGCGGCGTGTTCTCCGTCAACGAGCTGCCCGACCTGGCCGAGCGCATCCAGGTCTCGCTGCTCAACGTGCTGGAGGAGCGCGACATCCAGGTGCGCGGCTACAACCTGCGCCTGCCCCTCGACATCCTGCTCATCGCCAGCGCCAACCCCGAGGACTACACCAACAGGGGCCGCATCATCACGCCGCTGAAGGACCGCTTCGGCGCCGAGATCCGCACCCACTACCCGCTCACGGTCGAGGACGAGCTCACCCTCATCCGCCAGGAGTCGGTGCCCGACATCGGGGCCGACGTGCCGGAGCACCTGATCGAGGTGATCGCCAGGTTCACCCGGCTGGTCCGCGAGTCCACGGCCGTCGACGCCCGTTCCGGCGTGTCGGCGCGCTTCTCGATCGCCGCCGCCGAGACCGCCGCGGCCTCCGCCGTGCGCAGGTCGGCGATCAAGGGCGAGGACCAGGCCGTCACGCGCGTCTGCGACCTGGCCTGCGTCGTCCACAGCCTGCGCGGCAAGGTGGAGTTCGAGGTCAGCGAGGAGGGCAGGGAGACCGAGATCCTGGCCCACCTGCTGCGCCGGGCCACGGCCGAGACGTTCAGGAGCAGGCTGGGCGGCATGGACCTGTCCCCGGTGACCGACAAGTTCGCCGAGGGCAACCAGGTGGAGTCCGGCGACATGGTGGCCGCGGCCGAGCTGCTGCACCGGATCGGGCCGGTCAGCGGCCTGGCCAAGATCATGTCCAGGCTCGGCATGGGCGCCGGCGAGGAGTCCCCCGGGCACGCCGCGGCGGCCCTGGAGTTCGCGCTGGAAGGTCTCTACCTCATGCGGCGGCTGTCAAGGGAAGACCTCGACGGGGTCACCATCTACAGGACGTGAACAAACGGGCGGTTTCCCGCGTCGTAGTGTTTGGTTGATCACGACTCCGGGGGGAACCGCCCATGCGCCTGCTCATCCATGCCACCGCCGTCGGCCTCGTCCTGGGCGGCCTCGCGCTTCCCGCGCAGGCGGCCCCCGCCACGGCGGCCGCCAAGACCGCCTACGGCTACGCCTGGGCCGACGGCAAGGGCAGCCTGCGGATCGTGCCCATGAAGCCCGCCAAGGTGCGGCGCGGCGGCAACGTGCTCTACAAGCTGACCCCGGTCCCGGGGGCCACAGAGCTCAAGCTCGACTACACCCGCGCCGCCTACAGCCGGGTGACGACGGCCTGCGACCTGAAGGAGACCGAGGGCCGGGTGGCGCTGGACCGCGACGGCCTGGGCCGTACGCCGTGCAAGCCCGCCCAGCTTACCGTCGGGCTCCGGGAGGGCGCGGTCCCGCTGCGGGTCGAGTACGAGGGCGGCAGGGCAGTGAAGGCCCAGGAGTTCCTGCTGAACGCCTGGCCGGAGCCGGTCACCGCGCGCGGCTCGATCAAGCGCATCGACGACGCGACGGTCCTGTTCAGCACCGGCGGCGAGCAGCTCAAGCTGGGCTACACGTACCTGACGTCCTTCTACCGGGCCACCGCCCGCTGCGGCGACCGCTGGGTGTCCGGGAAGCCGGCCGGCGTCGACAAGCGCGGGCTCGGCACGCTGCCCTGCGAGTCGGCCGATCTGGCCAAGGCGCTCAAGGGGGCCGGGCGCGCGGTCCAGGTGCAGGTGAGTTATACGCCCGACGCGAACAGCGCGGTCGAGGTGTGGGAAGTGGCCAGGCGTCCGTAGACGGGCGGGGGCGGGTTGGGGTTAGCGTGGAAGCGTGATGGCCTTCCGCTACGGCGAATACCACGACGGCCCCGACCCCCTGGCCCCTCCTTACGACGTACGCGCGGCCCTCGACGAGATGGGCGACGCGATCCTGTCCGGTTCGACGCCGGTCCACGCGCTGCGCGACCTGCTCAAGCGCGGGCTGCCGGGCAGCCAGGACCGGCGGGGGCTCGACGACATGCTCAAGGAGGTCCGCAGGCGGCGCAGGGACCTGCGCGAGCGCGGGCGGCTCGACGGCACCCTCGAACGCGCGCGGGCGTTGCTGGACAAGGCGATCGGGCAGGAGCGGGCCGAGCTGTTCCCCGACCCGTCCGACGACGCGCGGCTGCGCGAGGCCGGGCTCGACGGGCTGCCCGAGGACACCGCGAGCGCCATCCAGGAGCTGAGCACGTACGAGTGGCGCTCGGCGGCGGCCCGCCAGACCTTCGAGGAGCTGCGCGACCTGCTGCGGCGCGAGGTGCTCGACAGCCAGTTCAGAGGGCTGCGCGACGCGCTGGCCAACCCCGACCCCGAGGCCATGGCCCGCGTCCGGCAGATGATGTCCGACCTGAACGACATGCTCGACAGGGACAGCCGGGGCGAGCACCTCCAAGAAGACTTTGACGCCTTTATGGCGAAATATGGCGATTTGTTCCCAGAAACGCCCCGGAACCTTGAGGAGCTCGTCGACATCCTGGCCCGGCGGGCCGCCGCCACCCAGCGCATGCTGGCCTCGATGACCCCCCGCCAGCGCGAGGAGCTGTCCAGCCTCATCAACCAGACGCTCGACCAGGCCGGCCTGTCCGACCAGATGCGCCGCCTCGGCGAGGCCCTGCACGCCCGCCGTCCCGACCTGGCCTGGAACGCCCCCGAGCGCCTGACCGGCGAGGAGCCCCTGGCCATGGGCGACGCCGTCACCGCCCTGGAGGAGCTGGCCGACCTCACCCAGTTGGAGACCGCCCTGCGCCAGGACTACCCGGGCGCGCGCCTCGACGACATCGACGAGGCGGCCGTGCGCCGTGCCCTGGGCCGGGCGGCGGTCGACGACCTGGAGGCGCTCAAGCGCATCGAACGCGAGCTGGAGGAGCAGGGCTACCTGCTGCGCCGCCGCGGCAAGCTGGAGCTGACCCCGAAGGCGGTCCGGCGGCTCGGCGAGACCGCGCTGCGGCGCGTCTTCTCCTCCCTCGACGCGGGCCGGCGCGGCGACCACGACCAGCACGACGCGGGCTCGGCCGGCGAGCTGACCGGCTCCACCCGGCCGTGGCGCTTCGGCGACGAGCAGCCGATCGACGTCGTCCGCACGCTGGTCAACGGCGTGCGCAGCGGCGGCGTGGCGACCGCCCCTCAGGACGGGCGGGCCCGGGTGCGCCTGTCCGTCGACGACTTCGAGGTCTCCGAGACCGAACGCCGCAGCGCGGCGGCGGTGTGCCTGCTGGTCGACCTGTCGTACTCGATGGCCCTGCGCGGCACGTGGGCCGCGGCCAAGCAGACCGCGCTGGCCCTCCAGGCGCTGGTGGCCTCCAAGTTCCCGCAGGACGCCGTGCAGATCATCGGCTTCTCCAACTACGCCCGGGTCCTGCAGCCCGACGAGCTGGCCGGCCTCGACTGGGACATGGTCCAGGGCACCAACCTCCACCACGCCCTCCTGATCGCCGGCCGCCACCTCGACCGCCACCCCGACTTCGAGCCGGTGGTGCTGGTGGTCACCGACGGCGAGCCGACCGCCCACCTCATGCGCAACGGCAGGTCGGCCTTCGAGTGGCCGCCGTCGCACGAGACGCTGGAGCTGACGCTGGCCGAGGTGGACAAGATGACGCGACGACGGGCGACGATCAACGTCTTCATGCTGGCGGCCGACGACCGGCTGAAGGAGTTCGTGGACGAGGTGGCCCGCAGGAACGGCGGCCGGGTGTTCTCACCGAGCGCCGACCGGCTCGGCGAATACGTCGTCAGCGACTTCCTCCGCCTCCGCCGCTCCCGCTGACCGAAGGCAGCGACATCGCTCGGCGGCGTTCCTCCGGCGTCCGGCGCCACCGGCCGGCGCCGGACGCTCACCCCGCCGTACGGCTGAACGCCCGGTGAGGACGGGCGGCCGTCGTCTCGATGCCGGTCTCCTCGGCCAGGTGCTCGGCCAGTTCGTCCAGCGTCGCGCCGCAGCGGACGTCGGACAGCACGCTCCCACGGGGTACCGGGCCCTGCGAACGGCCACCCAGCCTCCGGTCACGTCATCGATGTGCCAGCCGGGATGGGCCGCCCTCACCGACTGCGCGCTCACGGTCCCCGGTGGCCCGGGGTTCGGTGCGTCGTCATGTCGTGGCACGTGACCGAAGCTACGGACGTCGCCGGCGGGAAAGTCACACGCTGTCTGCGACTTCTCCAGTGCTGTGACCGCATAGGTTCACCGGGTTGCTGTTGCTGTGAAGTGCTCGATGACGCGGATGTGTCGGTGTGTCTCAGCGGTAGCAGGCCAGGCCGTCCGCGAGTTCTTCTTCGTCGCCGTCGCGGATTGCGTAGAGGGCTTGCTGCAGGGCGAATGTGCCGCGGATCGCGGCGATGCGGGTAAGGAGTCGGTGATTTGACCACCTGCCCAGGGCGAGCACTCGCTCCAGGAGCTCAGGACCGTAGCTGGCGCCGATGGCTGCGAGGTCCTCGGCCGGGTCGCTGAGTGTGACATCGTCCCAGTCGATCACTCCGGAGAGGTGCGGCAGGCCATGCGCCCACTCCCAGAGGACGTTTTCGGCACCGAGGTCGCCATGCACCACTGCTCGGGTGAGGTGGGGAAGGCTGTCGAGTGCTGTGAGTTCCCGTTCGGCCCGCAGGCGTCCGCTGTCGGACATGAGCGGGAACAGCTCCGCGCGCACGTTCTCCGCGAGCCGCCGCCACTGGCCTTCTGGGGCCTGAGGGAGAATTGATCGTACGGTCTCGTCGGTGCCGGCACGGGCCAGGCCGGACAGCAGCGTGGCGTACTGCGCCGCCACGGTGTCGACCACGTGGGCATCGTTGAGGGCGTCGGTCTCCAGCGGTTCTCCAGGAATGCGGCTGAGTACCAGGAACGGTGGCTCGTCGGTGCCGTGGGAGCCGCCCTGGAGCAGCGGCTCAGGTGTGCGGAAGCCGAGATCGAGGCTGGCGAGTGCGTGGAGTGCGGCCGCCCGCTGGGGCAGCCGGGCGGCCGCTGCCCGGGTGCGGGGCAGGCACACGAAGCGGTCTTTGCCGATGACCACGATGTGGAATTGCCCCTGACGTACTGCAAGGTCGTCCGGTTTGTCGTCGGGCAGCAGACGGCTCAGCAGAGCGCGATGCGTCGTACGGATGCTCATGGGTGTGACCTGTGGATTCTTCGATGGGTCGGAGGCGATGTGCACGACTCGACCTGGGAGATCAGGCTCTTGGAGCAGGGCACGAGCAGGGCCAGGCCGTCACCGGCGGAGCCCATGGGAGTCCCCTTCCCGAGGCCGGCTGCTGCCTTCTCGGCTCAGGGTAAGAGGTGGCCGTTCGGGAGAGGGCCGGTTCGGCAGGACGATGTCCAGGAAGCGGGAGAAGGCCGCACTGTGCGGAGTCGCGACATCTCGTACCCGACGGGGCCCCGGGGCGGCAACCCCCGGCGACGGGGAGCTCTGCTCCCCCGGGAAAACAGTGGCGGAGGCCCTTCGGGCGGAAGCCCCTTGCTTGAGGGCTTGTCAGGCTTCGATCAGGCGGGCGTAGAAGTCGAGGGCCACGTCGAACCCGTCGCGGCAGTTGCGGTGCGACCGGTAACACGGCCGCCAGGCCGAGCTGGCCCCCACTCCAGCCCGCGCGTCCACCAGCGCCGACGGCACGCGCTCCGGCCGGGGCAGCAGCCCGTGGCCCAGGTAGCGGACGCCGGTCAGCTCGGTGTGCGCGCCCGGCCCGCCGGAGACGAAGCGGCCGAGCCGCCAGCCGCTCTCCTCGTCCCACACCAGCGCGTGGCCGTCGGTCAGCTTGACGGTGGCGTGCCGCGGATCGCAGGGACCCTCCCACCAGTCGGCCACCTCGGCTCCGAGCAGGTCGACGACGCGCTCCACATAGCCCGCCGGCTGCTGCAGCCACTCGTCGGTGTACGGCTCGACATGCCTGATGGCCACGGACGGCACCCCCTTGTGCCCTGAAGGTAAGAAAAAAGCGACGGTGACCAACCATACCCGTGGCGAACTTATTCCGTTGCACGTCCGTCTAGTCATTACGGACGATATTTACGTCGGACACGGGGAAGGAGGAGAGCCCATGATTGCCACGATCCTGCTGATCACCCTGATGGCCGTAGCGGTGGCGGCCACGGAGCTCATCATGCGTTGCTCCTCGCAGGTTAAAGAGAGTGTCGAGCCGCCGACCGAGATCGTCGGGGACTAGTCTCAGGCGCATGTCCCTGCTTCTCTGGCTGCACATCGGCTTCGCCATCTTCACGATCGGCCCGCTGACCGCCGCGACGATGGCGGCTCCGCGGGCCATCCGCAACAACAACGTGCCCGTCCTGCGGAACATCCAGCGCACCACGAGGATCTACAGCCTGGCCAGCCTTGGTGTGCTGGTGTTCGGCGTGGCCCTGGGCGTCGTCGTCGGGAACGGCGTGCTCGGCCTGTGGTACATGACGGCGTCGATGACGCTGTTCATCGTGGCGATCGTGTTGCTGGTCATCATCGACCGCGACCTGCGCACCGCCCTCCGCGCGCTCGAGAGCGAGAACGCGGAGGACGACGCGAAGGTGCAGACCGGCCGGGTCGCCGCGATCAGCGGCCTGCTGGCCGTGATCTGGCTCGTGATCCTCTTCCTGATGGTCGTCCCGACGCCTTAGCCGAGGGCCTGGGTGAGGTCGGCGAGCAGGTCGTCGACCGTCTCGATGCCGACCGACAGGCGTACCAGGTCGCTCGGCACCTCCAGGGGCGAGCCCGCCGCGGAGGCGTGCGTCATCCGGCCCGGGTGCTCGATGAGCGACTCGACGCCGCCCAGCGACTCGCCGAGCGTGAACAGCTTGGCCCGGTTGCACACCTCCACGGCCTCGGCCTCGCCGCCCGCGACGCGGAAGGACACCATGCCGCCGAAGCGCCGCATCTGCTTGGCCGCGATCTCGTGGCCGGAGTGCTCGGCCAGGCCCGGGTAGAGCACCTGGGTCACGCGCGGGTGCGCGAGCAGCAGGTCGACGACGCGTTCGGCGTTGTCGCAGTGGCGGTCCATGCGCACGCCGAGGGTCTTGAGCCCGCGCAGCGTCAGCCAGGCGTCGAACGGGCCGGCCACCGCGCCCATCGCGTTCTGGTGGTAGGTCAGCTCGTCGCCGAGGCCCTTGTCCCGGGCGATCAGCGCGCCGCCGACCACGTCGGAGTGGCCGCCGACGTACTTGGTGGTGGAGTGGACGACCACGTCGGCCCCGAGCGCCAGGGGCTGCTGCAGGTACGGCGAGGCGAAGGTGTTGTCCACGACCAGCAGCGCGCCGTTCTCGTGGGCCAGCTGCGCCAGGGCGGCGATGTCGGCGATGCCGAGCAGCGGGTTGGTGGGCGTCTCGACCCACACGATCTTCGTCTTCTGCGTCATGGCCGACGCCACCGCGTCGAGGTCGTGCAGCGGGACGGGGTCGTAGTGCAGGCCCCAGCGCTCGTTCACCTTGGCGAACAGCCGGTACGTGCCCCCGTACGCGTCGTTGGGGATGATCACGTGATCCTGCGGCCGGCACACCGTGCGCAGCAGGGTGTCCTCGGCGGCCAGGCCCGAGGCGAACGCCAGCCCGCGCGCGCCGCCCTCCACGGCGGCCAGCGCCTCTTCCAGCGCCGTCCGCGTGGGGTTGGCCGAGCGGCTGTACTCATATCCCGAACGCAGGCCGCCCACGCCGTCCTGCTTGTAGGTGGACGTGGCGTAGATCGGCGGCACGACCGCGCCGGTCAGCGGGTCGGGCTCCTGACCTGCGTGGATCGCCAGGGTCTCAAAACCGTTGGTCATAGGCCCCACGTTAACGGAAAGCGGCCCGCGATCCGTTCCCCAGCGGATCGCGGGCCGGTGGCGGGGCCCGTCCCCCGACGGCTCCCGCCCGGACCCGCGCGGCCATGCCCGCGCGGGCCACGTTCTCGAAGGCTCAGGCCGCCCGGGGCTCGCGGGCCGCCGCGGCCGGGGCGGCCGGGGCGCTGAGCCGTACGACCTCCACGTCGATGTGGCGGCCGCTGGCGCCCTCCGCGTCCTCACCGTTGATGCGCGAGAGCAGCACGGGGTCGGCCAGCGCGAGCAGCGCCGTGACGACCAGTCCCAACCCCAGCAGAACGAACCCGATGACAACCATGTCCTGTCCCCCTTCCGACGTGTTCCAGCATCGCCGAGGGGCCGTCGCCGCCGCCTCCGCTGAAGGGCTGGTCCGGCGGCGACCGGGTCGGCCGATCGGTTGATACGAGTTGTCCGACTTCCGGCCTACTCTCGTGGCGTGGGGGATTCGAAAGGCATCGTGTACTGGGTCCGGCGGCTGGGCGAGATCGCGATGCTCGGCTGGCTCGGCATGATGCTGCTGCTCGACCTGGCCATCGCCGTCAGCACCGGGGGGCTGCAGTGGTTCGTGCCGTTCTGCGGCGCGGCCGGGATCGCGGCGGTCCTCCTGCGCCGCCGCCACCGGCTTGAGGGCTTCTGCGCGCTGCTGGGGCTGTCCTTCGCCGTGTCGGTGGTCATCGGGTCGGTCGACTCGCTGGGCGCGCCCGGCATGGCCGAGACGGGGTCGCTGCTGATCCTCCTCATCGGCGTGCTGCGGCACGTGGAGCCGGTACGTCGGGCGGCGCTGCTGTCGCTGGCGGGGCTGGCCGTGCTGATGGCCGAGTCGGCCAGGCGCGACTACCCCACGGCGGGTCTGGCGTTCGCGTTCCTGCTGTTCGCCGGGTGGTCGATGGCCGCGGGCATCGGCGGCTACCTGCGCTTCCAGCAGGAGCGCCGGACCGAGGCGGTGCACTCCGTACGCCGGGCCGAGCGTCTCGAACTGGCCAGGGAGCTGCACGACCTGGTCGCCCACCACATCACCGGCATCGTCGTCCAGGCCCAGGCCGCGCGTACGGTCGCCGAGAACAAGCCCGAGGCCGTGCTGCCCGCGCTCGACGCCATCGCCTCGGCCGGGTCGGAGGCGCTGACCTCGATGCGGCGCATGGTCACCGTCCTGCGCACCGAGGACGAGGCCGACCGCAGGCCCGGCACGACGCTGGCCGACCTGCGGCTGCTGACCGAGCGGTTCTCGGTCGAGGGGCCGAAGGTGGCCTTCGAGATCGGGTCGGGCATCGACGACCGGACGCTGCCGCCCGAGGTGATGACGACGCTGCACCGGGTCCTGCTGGAATCGCTCACCAACGTGCGCAAGCACGCCACCCGGGCCGCGTGGGTGGAGGCCGATCTGCGGCGGTACGAGCGGGTGGTCGTGCTGCGGGTGCGGAACTTCGGCTCGGTCGCCTCAGACCCGCGGGTGTCCCGGCTGGGCGGCGGGTTCGGGCTGGTCGGCATGGCCGAGCGGGTGGAGGCGCTGGGCGGCAGGCTCTACGCGGGCCCGTCCCCCGAGGGCCCCTGGGAAGTGATCGCCGAGTTCCCGCTGCCCTGAGGCGAAGGACCGGGCGAACTCCGGCTCGCCCATGGCGGCGCGCAGGCGGGCGGTGATCCGGTCCACGTCATGGCGTTCGCCCGCGGGAAGGGGCGCGCCGACTTCCCGCCGGAGCGCCGCGGCCCGTCCCAGCTCGCGCGCCGCCTCCGCCAGGTGCTCGCCGCCCGCGATCGACAGCGCGCCCGCCAGCCCCTCCAGGGCCAGCGCGACGGCCCGCGGGTCGCCCGTCGCGCGGGCGTTCGCGTAGCCCTCGCGCTGGCGCGCCAGCGCCGTCCCCGCGTCGCCGCGCTGCTCGGCCACGAACCCCCACTCGGCCATGACGAACGCCGTGCCGGGCGTCCCCCGCACCTGCCGCAGCCAGTCGAGCGCGGACAGCAGGTACGACTCCGCCTCCTCGTACCGCCCCTGCCTGCGGGCGCTCATGGCCAGGCCGAGCAGCGCGTTCTCCTCCGCCGACCGGTACGACTGCGCCACCGCCAGCCGCCTGGCCCGCCCGTGGTAGTCGTCGGACCGCTCGTAGTCGCCCGTGAGCAGCGCGAGCCGGCCGAGCGCGGCCAGCTTGAACGACACGTCGAACCCCAGCCCCTCGGCCAGCCGCAGCGCCTCGTGCCGCAGCCGGGCCGCCCGCTCGTAGTCGCCGCGGATCTCGGCCAGCCGGTCGAGCACGTCCATGGCCTCGACCTGTCCCCATTCGTCCCCCAGCTCGCGGAAGAGGGCCAGGCCGCGCTCGCCGTCGCGTTCCATCGCCGCGAGGTCGCCGCGGCCCACCGCGAGCTTGGCCCGCAGGCACAGCGCCGCCGCCACCCCCCACCGGTCCCCCAGCTCCTCGTACGCCGCCAGCGCCCGCCCCACCGCGTCCCGGTGCGCCGCGTGGTCGCCGTACGCCCAGCGGACGTAGCTGAGGAACCAGTCGGCCAGCGCGGCTCCCGCCCGGTCGAGGGCGGCCCGGCGTACCGGCGGGGTGGGCTCGCCGAGCAGCAGCCCGATGCCGGCCAGCCACACCGAGGCCAGGGCGGCGGCGCCGTCCTGGCCGCCCGCCGCCAGCGCCGCCTCGATCGACCGGCGGGCCTCGCGCAGCCTGCCGCGCAGGATCCAGTACCAGGCGAGCGCGTTGGCCAGGCGCAGCGGCTCCGGCCCGGACAGGGCCAGCCGCAGGTTGGCGCTCTCGGCGTCCAGCCGGTCCAGCCATTCGTGCTGGCGCGGGCCGCGCAGCTCGGCGCGGGCGGCCAGGTCGGTGTAGTAGCGGGCGTGCCGCTCCCGCAGCAGGTCGTGCTCGCCGGCCTCGCGCAGCCGTTCGAGGCAGTAGGCGGTCACCGACTCCAGCAGCCGGTAGCGGGTTCCCAGGGGGCCTCGCGCCACGGCGACCAGCGACCGGTCCACGAGCCTGGCCAGCACGTCGAGCACGTCCACGCCGGGCTCGGCGCAGACCGACTCGGCGGCCTCCAGGGTGCAGCCGTCGGCGTGCGCGGCCAGCCGCCGCAGCACCGCGCGTTCCTCGGCGGACAGCAGCTCCCAGCTCCAGTCGATGGTGGCCCGCAGCGTGCGCTGCCGGGCCGGGGCGTCCCGCATCCCGGCGCTGAGCAGCCTGAACCGGTCGTCCAGGCGGGCGGCCAGCTCCTGTACGCCGAGCGCCCGCACCCGCCTCGCCGCCAGCTCCAGGGCCAGCGGGATGCCGTCGAGCCGCCGGCAGATGACGGCCACGGTGGGGCCGGGCTCGACGTCCGCGCGGGCCGCGAAGAGCCGTACGGCGTCGGCCTCGGCCAGCGGGTGGACGACGCGGACCCGTTCGCCGGTGACGCCCAGCGGCTCCTGGCTGGTGGCCAGCACGCGCAGGCCGGGCGCGGCCCGCAACAGCGCCGAGACGAGCCCGGCGACCTGCTCGACCAGGTGCTCGCAGTTGTCCAGGACCAGCAGCGCGTTCCTGCCCGCCAGCACCCCGGCCAGCCTGGACGCCAGCGGCACGGAGTCGTCGTCGCGCACGCCCAGCACCGCCGCCACCGCCTCGGCCACGTCGGCGTCCCCGGCCCCGGCCAGCTCCACCAGCCACACCCCGTCGGCGAACCCGCCCTGCCGCGGCTCGGCGGCCTCGCCGAAGGCCAGGCGGCGGGCGGCGGCGAGGGCGAGCCGGGTCTTGCCCACGCCGCCCGGCCCGGTCAGGGTCACCAGCCGCGAGTCCGCCAGCAGGGCGGCGACCTCGGCGAGGTCGGCGTCCCGGCCGACCAGCGGGGTGAGCGGCGCGGGCAGGTTGGTCGGCGGCCCGGGGTCGGCGGCGGGCGGCGGGGCGGCCAGCGAGGGGTCGTGGCGCAGGATGGCCCGGTGCAGGGCGGCCAGCTCGGGCGAGGGGTCGAGCCCCAGCTCCTCGGCCAGCCTGGCGCGCAGCTCCTCGTAGCCGGCCAGCGCCTCGCTCTGCCGGCCGCCCCGGTACAGGGCCTTCATGTGCGAGGCGCGCAGCCGTTCGCGCAGGGGGTGCCGGGCGACCAGGTCGGCGAGGTCGACGTCGTGGCCGAGCGCGAGGCGCACCTCGGCCTGCTCCTCCAGGGCCGACAGCCGCAGCTCGGTCAGCAGGGTGATCTCGGGACGGGCGAACCCCTCGTCGGCGAAGTCGGCGTAGGCCGCGCCCCGCCACAGGGCGAGCGCCTGGTCGAGCTCGCGGGCGCGCTCACGCGGGGCTGCGCCGCGTCGGCCCACGAGCGCGCGGAACCGGACGGCGTCGCAGTCGTGGGCGGCCAGCCGGTAGCCGGCCGGGCCGTGGACGACCATGGCCGGGTCGCCGAGCGCGCGGCGGAGCTGGGAGACGCGGGCCTGGAGGGTGCCGAGCGGGTTGCGGCCGGGCCGGTCGCCCCACAGGTCGTCGATCAGCCGGTCGGCGGAGACCGGGCCGCCGCCGGCCGCCAGCAGGGCGGCGAGGAGCGCGCGCACCTTGGGCTCGGCGACGTGGATCTCCTCGCCGCCGTCCGTCCGGACGGTCAGCGGGCCGAGCACCCCGAATCGCACCATGCAGAGACTAACCCGTAGCCGGTCATAAGGATTTCCGTAGGGCGGTGCCGCAGGCTCCCTGTCATGACTCAGGTGACAGTTGCAGGACTCGGCCCGATGGGGTCGAAGATGGCCGAGACGTTCCTCGGCGCGGGTTTCGACGTGGCCGTGTGGAACCGTACGGCCGGCAAGACCGAACCGCTGGTCGCCCGGGGAGCCCGGCGCGCGGCCTCGGCCGCGGACGGCGACCTGCTGGTGTTCAGCCAGATCGGCTACCAGGCGATGTACGACAGCCTCGGCGAGGCCGGGCTCGACGGGAAGGTGCTGGTCAACCTCAGCTCGGGCACCCCGGAGGAGCTGCGCGCCGCGGCACAGTGGGTGGCCGGACGGGGCGGCACGCTCATCACCGCCGGGATCATGGTCCCGCCCCCGGGCATCGGGCAGCCGGGCTCGTACGCCTTCTACAGCGGCCCCAAGGACGTGCTCGACCGGCACACGGCGACGCTCAGCGCCCTCGGCGACGTCATCCACGTCGGCGCGGACGAGGGCCTGGCGATGATGTATTACCAGTCGCTGCTGCTGATCTTCTGGTCGAGCCTGACCAGCCAGATGCACGCCATGGCGATGCTGAGCACGGCCGGGGTCTCCCCGCTGGAGTTCCTGCCGTACGTGCGGGAGACCTTCACCCAGCTCGGCGGCGACGGCGTGATGGGGTTCGCGAGGATCCTGGCCGAGGAGTTCGCCGCCGGGACCTACCCCGGCGAGCTGAACTCGCTGCACATGCAGGCCGTGGGCCTCGGCCACGTCGTGCACGCGCTGGCCGAGGCCGGTGTGGAGACCACGGTGCCGAACGCGCTGAAGGAGCTGTTCGAGCGCGCCGATGCCGAGGGACGCGGGCACGAGGGCCTCGGCACCGTGATCGAATCGATAAGGAAGCCCTGATCAGTGGTTGGCGAGGAAGGCGAGCAGGTCCTGCCGGGTCAGCAGCCCGGCGGGCTTGCCGTCCTCCAGGACGACGGCCGCGTCGGCCTTCTCCAGCGCCTCGACCGCGCGCGCGACGGGTTCACCGCTGCCGATCGTGGGTAGCGGCGCCGACATGTGGTCGGAGATCGGGTCGTCGGAGGCGAGCCTGCCGTGGTAGAGGGCCTCCAGGAGGTCGCGCTCGACGATGGAGCCGACCACTTCGGCCGCCATGACCGGCGGCTCCTCCTTCATGACCGGGAGCTGGGACACCGAGTACTCGCGCATGATCGAGATGGCCGTGCCGACCGACTCGTGCGGGTGGGCGTGCACGAACTCCGGCAGGCCCGGCCCCTTGCGCGCCAGCACGTCGCCGACCAGGCCCTCGTCCGAGCTGGTGGTCAGGAAGCCGTAGTCGGCCATCCAGTCGTCGTTGAAGATCTTCGACAGGTAGCCGCGGCCGCCGTCGGGCAGCAGCACGACCACCACGTCGTCGGGGCCCGCCTTGGCCGCCACCTGCAGCGCCGCCACCACGGCCATGCCGCACGAGCCGCCGACCAGCAGCCCCTCCTCGCGGGCCAGGCGGCGGGTCATGTTGAAGGAGTCCTTGTCGGACACCGCGATGATCTCGTCGCAGATGCCGGTGTCGTAGGTGGCCGGCCAGATGTCCTCGCCCACGCCCTCGACCAGGTAGGGACGACCGGAGCCGCCGGAGTACACCGAGCCCTCGGGGTCGGCGCCGATGATCTTCACCCGGCCGTCGGAGACCTCCCTGAGGTAGCGGCCGGTGCCGCTGATCGTGCCGCCGGTGCCGATGCCCGCCACGAAGTGCGTGATGCGGCCGTCGGTCTGCTCCCACAGCTCGGGACCGGTCGAGTGGTAGTGGGAGTCGGGGTTGTTGACGTTGGAGTACTGGTCGGGCTTCCAGGCGTTGGGGATCTCACGGGCCAGCCGGTCGGAGACCGAGTAGTAGGACTCCGGGTGGTCGGGCGAGACGGCGGTGGGGCAGACCACGACCTCGGCCCCGTACGCGCGCAGCACCGCGATCTTGTCCTGGGCCACCTTGTCGGGCACCACGAACAGGCACCGGTAGCCCTTCTGCTGGGCCACGATGGCCAGGCCCACTCCGGTGTTGCCGGACGTCGGCTCGACGATGACGCCGCCCGGCCGCAGCGCGCCCGAGGCCTCGGCGGCCTCGATCATGCGCAGCGCGATGCGGTCCTTGACCGAGCCGCCCGGATTGAAATATTCGACCTTGGCCAGCACCTGGGCGGAGATCCCCGCCGTGACCTTGTGCAGGCGGACGAGCGGAGTGTTCCCCATGAGATCGACCAGGGAATCGTAAACGCGCACCGAGGTGTTCACCTTCTTTGCCGAAGCTTGATCAGCTTGCCCGAGGCCGAGATCCAGTGGGGGTGGCAGGCCCTCGGCTAGTTTTCAAGCAAACGCTACCGCCGAGTTCGACCGGGAGGACACTACGTGGTCTGGGCAGCAGGCATGGCACGCGCGGCCAGGCGGATCGCGATGGCGGCGGCGCTCGGAGGTGGCGGGCTCACGGCTCTGGGAGCCACGGCGTACGGCCTGCTGATCGCCGAGGGACTGCTCGCACGTAAGGCCATCGGCCGCCCCCACGGTCTGGACGGACCGCCCTCCGACGGCGTCTACGGCGATTTCCGCGGCAACCCCCTCAAGATGGCCATGCTCGGCGATTCGACCTCGGTGGGCCTCGGCATGACCGATCCCAGCCACACCCCCGCCGTGCTGCTGGCCAACGGCGTGGCGGCGGTGGCCGAGCGGCCGGTGCACCTGCTCGTCGCGGGCAAGTCGGGCGCCCCCTCCGCCGAGCTGCCCGAGCAGGTGGACGCCGCCCTCGCCATGCGCCCGGACGTGGCGGTCATCTTCGTGGGGGCCAACGACATCATCACCCAGACGCCGCCGGCCGTGGCGGTGCGCCATCTGGCCAAGGCGGTGCGGCGGCTGCGCGAGGCGGGCGTCGAGGTGGTCGTCGGCACCTGCCCCGACCTGGGCACGGTGCGGCCCATCGCCCAGCCGCTGCGGTGGGTCACCCGGCGGTGGAGCCGTCAGCTCGCGGCGGCCCAGACCGTCGCCGTGGTCGACGCGGGCGGCCGTACGGTGGCGTTCGCCGACGTCCTGGGACCGGAATTCGATACAAATCCGACAGAAATGTTCGGACCGGATCGTTTCCATCCATCTGACCGAGGTTACGCGCAGGCCGCTTACGCGGTGCTACCGTCGGTGTGCGCTGCGTTGGGGCTGTGGCCTGAGCCGCGGCCCGCGCGGGGCGAAGGACTGCAACCGATCTACCTTGCGGCGGCAACGGCCGCGGAGGAGTCCGGCACCGAGGTCACCGCGACCCGGGTCGACGGGCGGGCGACGGGGCTCCACGGCAAGTGGGCCACGCTGTTCCGCCGGCGGCTCGGCGAGACGCCTACCGACGCGTGAGCGCGCCCGGCGGGCGGCTCGACGATCCCACCGACGCGTGATCCCCGCGCGCCGGGGGTTCGACGACGCCTGATCCGGTCACCCTCCGAGCCTTAGCCGTCACTCCTCGTCCTCTTTTGGAGTGAATTGCCTGTGCTCCGGCCCCTCATGAAACCTTCCCTGGCCCTCGCGGGGACCCTCGCCCTGACCGCCTGCTCCGGCAGCGACGCCGCCACGGCGAACTTCCCCTCCTGGCAGAACACCCAGGTCAACGCGGTCAGCCGGATCGTGTCCGCGGCCGGTGTGGTCACCACCACCTCCATGAAGCCCGACGGCACGCTGGAGACCGTGGCGCTCGGCCTCGAAGACGGCCGGCGCCTGTGGGCGTACCCGGCCACCATGGCGGGCCGCCTGCCCGGCATGGGCGTCTCCGCCCCCGCGGTCGTGGAGACGGCCAAGGGCCAGGGGGTGGTCGTGGCCCTCGACCCGGCGAAGAAGGGCCGCTGGAACGCCACCCTCATCGCCCGCGACGCCCGCTCCGGGGCGCAGAAGTGGGCCAGGCCCATGCACTCCACGTTCGGGCCCCAGCGCTGCGGCCCCTACCTGTGCGTGTCCGAGCACACCGCCCTGACCCACGCCCGGATGGTCGTGCTCGACCCGGCGACCGGCCGGGTGATGTGGCGGCTGCCCGGCATCTCCGAGGTCGAGTGGTCCGACCCGGAACGGGTCCTGCTGCTGCGCCTGGCCGCCAACCCCATGATCGAGTCCTACGACGTCAAGACCGGCAAGCTGCAGTGGCAGCAGCCGATCGAGCAGGCGCTCGGGCCCGGCATCGACCTGTCGGGCGGGTGGGCGTTCGGCTCGACCGGCGACAACCTGGTCGGCTACGTCGCCCCCTACACCAACCCCCAGACGAAGAAGGTCTCCACCTTCGGGCTGTTCTCCATCAGGATCAGCGACGGCACGGTCAACTGGATGCGTCCCTCGGTCGTGCGCGTCTATCCCAGCGGCAGCCCCGGCTACGCGCCCGTCGTCCGCCCGGTCGACCGCCAGGGCGCCTACGGCGGCTTCGCCAGGCTCGACTCCGAGACCGGCCGGGTGGTCGGCCAGATCACCGCCTCCGACGTCCCCGGCTCGGGCTGGTGGCTGGCCTTCCCCGACCGCATGGACAAACTGGGCTTCCTCAAGCACGACGCCAAGGGCAGCGCCTTCGACCTGGCCTCGGGCAAGCCCGCGCAGGTGGGCGAGGAGCGGGGCTGGTCCTTCTGCGTCACCGACCCCAAGCCGCTGCCGCTGCGCGGCCAGGCCCCCGGCTTCTACTCCACGGCCGCCATCTGCGAGTACGACCTGGGCACCGGCACCCGCGTCTCCCCCATGAACGCGCCGCCGCCCTGGTTCACCGGCAGCCAGGACGGCTGGCGCCTGTGGCGCGACGAGAAGGGCGCCGTGCACGCCGTCAACGACCACACCGCCACCGCCCCCGGCATGTACGGCTGACGCGGGCCCCCGGGGCGCTTGCGAGGAGGACTGGAATATAGTTCTAATATCAGCGCCGGACACAAGGAGGGGCCATGCCCGAGGCAGTCATCGTCGCAACCGCGCGTTCCCCGATCGGACGAGCCTTCAAGGGGTCGCTCAAGGACATCCGTCCCGACGATCTGACCGTACAGATGATCCAGGCGGCGCTGGCCAAGGTGCCCCAGCTCGACCCGACCACGATCGACGACATCATGCTCGGCTGTGGCCTGCCGGGCGGCGAGCAGGGCTTCAACATGGCCCGGGTGGTGGCGGTGCTGCTCGGGCTCGACACCGTGCCGGGCACGACGGTCACGCGCTACTGCTCCTCCTCGCTGCAGACCACGCGGATGGCCTTCCACGCGATCAAGGCGGGCGAGGGCGACGTGTTCGTCTCGGCCGGCGTCGAGACCGTCTCCCGCTTCGCCAAGGGCAACTCCGACTCGCTGCCCGACACCCACAACCCGCTCTTCCTCGACGCGACGGCCCGCACCAAGCAGTTCGCCGAGGGCGGCCACACCTGGCACGACCCCCGCCAGGACGGCGCCGTCCCCGACATCTACATCGCCATGGGGCAGACCGCCGAGAACCTGGCCCAGCTCAAGGGCGTCAGCCGCCGCGAGCAGGACGAGTTCGGCGTGCGCTCCCAGAACCTGGCCGAGAAGGCGCTGGCCGACGGGTTCTGGCAGAAGGACATCACCCCCGTCACGCTCCCCGACGGCACCGTGGTCAGCAAGGACGACGGCCCCCGGGCCGGCACCACGTACGAGGGGGTGGCCGGGCTCAAGCCGGTCTTCCGCCCCGACGGCACGGTCACCGCGGGCAACTGCTGCCCGCTCAACGACGGCGCGGCGGCCCTGGTCATCATGAGCGACGTCAAGGCGGCCGAGCTGGGCATCACGCCGCTGGCCCGGATCGTCAGCACCGGCGTCAGCGGGCTCTCGCCCGAGATCATGGGCCTCGGGCCGGTGGAGGCCTCCAAGCAGGCGCTGTCCCGGGCCGGGATGGCGATCGAGGACATCGACCTCGTGGAGATCAACGAGGCGTTCGCGGCGCAGGTGATCCCGTCGTACCAGGATCTCGGGATCGAGCTCGACCGGCTCAACGTCAACGGCGGCGCCATCGCCGTCGGGCACCCGTTCGGCATGACCGGGGCGCGCATCACCTCGACGCTGATCAACAGCCTGCGCCACCACGACAAGAGCCTCGGCCTTGAGACGATGTGCGTGGGCGGCGGCCAGGGCATGGCGATGGTGCTGGAGCGCCTGTCCTAGATCGTGCTCGGCGGCCCCGCACCCGGCCTTCCCGGCCGTGCGGGGCCGTTCGCGTCCCGGGGGTCAGCCCCGGCGGTCGGGGCCGGCCTGGAGCGGGGTGACGCGGACGATGACGCGCCGGTCCCTGACCATGGCCTCGCGGTAGTCGTCCCAGTCGGGGTGTTCGCCGGAGATGTCCCGGTAGTAGGCGACGAGCTGGTCCATCGCCTCCGGCAGGGAGACGATCTCGGCCGTGCCGTCGACCTGGAGCCACTCGCCGTAAAAGCCGTCGGCCAGCACGCAGAGCGAGACGCGCGGATCCCGGCGGATGTTGTGCACCTTCATCGCCGTCTCGCGGGTGCTGATGACGATGTGCCCGCCGGCCACGCCCGCCAGCACCGGCGACATCTGCGGGTGCCCTCCGCGACGGCTGGTGAGCAGGACTGCGTGGTGGTTGGTCTCGATGAAGCCGAGCGCCTTGTCCAGATCCATGTGTTCATGATGCCGCGCCCGTACCAGGAGCACGGGCGCGGGGATGGGGAAGGGCTCTACATCAAGCCCATTCGGGTACGGCGGTGCCGCTCGTGCTCCAGCACGATCGCGGCGGCGTAGCCGTGGGTCAGCCCGTGCTCGTCGGCGAGCCAGTTGGCCCGTTCGTCGCACCTCAGGAAGGATGGGCCGTTGTCGATGGCTTGGAACCACTCGGGGAGTTCGCGTCCCGTTATCGTGGGGACCCTTGCGATGAGCTTCGTCTGCGTCTCCGGTGAGTGGTTCAAGGACATGGGCACCTCCGCGGATTAAGGTCCTTTGCTCGACACTGCAACACCGCGCTGCGAATGGCAACCCCCCGGCCAGGCATCATTCTGTGACGGCAGGTAGATTTCCGGTCGCACAAAGAGAGGGCCCCGCCGGTTACGGCGAGGCCCCCAGGAGATGAACGATCAGTCGTCGCCGGTGAAATAGCTGATGAGGCGGAGCACCTCAAGGTAGATCCAGACCAGGCTCAGCATGAGACCGAACGCGCACTGCCAGGCGAACTTCTCCGGAACGCCCTGACGCACGCCCTGCTCGATCGAGTCGAAGTCGAGGAGCAGGAAGAAGCAGCCGATCAGGATCATGACGATGCTGAAGACGTAGCCGAGCGGGCTGTCGGTGCGCAGGCCGAGCCCGACGCCGTTGAAGATGCCGACGAGCAGGTTGACCAGCACCAGCCCGACCACCGCGATGGCGGCCGCCATGCCGTACTTGACCAGCTTGGGCGTGACGCGGACGACCCGCAGCGAGTAGACGGTCAGCACCGCGCCGAAGGCGAAGGCCGTGCCGAGCACCGCCTGGAAGACGATGCCGCTGATGGCGCCCTCGAACAGCTGGCTGATCTTGCCGAGGAAGATTCCCTCGAACACCGCGTAGCCCAGGATGAGCGCCGGGTTGGTGCTCTGGGTGAACGAGGCGATCAGGCCGAGGATGAGGGCCACGACAGCGGCGCCGACGGCCACCATCGGGGGGACGTCGAGCACCCACGTCGCGGCGGCGGCCACGACGAGCGCTCCGAGGGTGAGGAAGCCCCGGACGACGACGTCGTCGAGGGTCATCGCCCGGTAGGCGGGCGGGGCCGGGGGTGCGTACGACGGGGCGTCGTACATGTTCCGCAGGGTGTCGGGTGACGGGGCCGGGCCGGCCCAACCCGCGCGCTGCTGGCGCGCCCTGCCGAATACGGGGTTCTTGCTCTCCATCGCTGCCTCCTGTGGCGCCGAGCCTACGGGGCCTGGCGGCACCTAGGTCAACTCACGCTCAGATCGAAGTTCGTCGGGGGGACTTCGGCAGCGAGGACAACGAACGTGACCTCGCACGAGTTCCCGGCCCCCGGACGGCCGTCCGAGGGCAGGCGGCCGGGCGGCGAGTAACTGCTCCGCCACCAATGGAAACTGGGTTCTGTTGGGTTTCGTGATGAAAACGGAATCTTCCCGATGCCTTCCCCCACCGGGTCTTCCCGGCAAACGACTGGAAGCATTGTGTGACGGGTTGACAGCAGTAGTGAACCACCGGATGCGACAAGACGCTTCACTCGGAGAAAACCCCAGGTCGGGGACACTTAAGAATGGTGCCCCCGGCGGGATTCGAACCCGCACTACAACCCTTTTAAGGGGTTTGCCTCTGCCATTGGGCTACGGGGGCGCCGCAATCATACGAAACGGACCATGCTTCCGAGGAGCACAACTTCGCATCAGGCGTCACAACTGTGAAGTCTGCGGTGAAGTGATAGCGCCCCTGGCACTCTGTCCAAGAAGAGTAGACCGTCCAGATGGTCCAGTTGGTGCTGAATGCAGCGGGCTTCGAAGGCGTCCGCCTCGATGATGACCGGCTCCCCAGTGCCCGGCAAATGCCCATGTACGGTGATTCGCGTCGCCCGGCGCACGTCCGCCGTGAGCCCCGCGATGGACGCGCACCCCTCGCGCCCGCCGTCCCAGTGGGAGGCGCTCGTGAGCCGAGGGTTGACCAGGACGAGCTCCCCGGCCCACGACCGGGCCCGGGGGTGGGCCCAGGCGTTGAAGGCGATCAGCCGCCACCTCAGGCCGATCTGCGGGGCGGCGAGTCCGGTCATGGCCGTCTCGCCGCGCAAGGTGGCGAGGAGGTCGGCCGCGGCCCGGACGGTCTCCGGGGCCGCCGGATCGACCGGCTCGGCCCTGGCCGACAGCGCCGGGTGCGGCGCGCCGAGCACCTGGCGCGGGGTGCCTCTGGCGCCCGTCACAGCAGGTCCGGCTCGACGGGACGGAAGGTGATCTCCGAGTCGAGCCCGGCGCCGACCGCCGCCAGACGGCGCATGAGGGCGGCGACGTCGACGTCCTTGGGCAGCTCGACGTCGGCGATGAGCACGTAGAGACGGCCGGTGAGCCGGGTGCTCATGCCGGTGATGTTGCCGCCGTCGGCGGCCAGCACGGCGCTGACGGCCGAGATGATGCCCGGCCGGTCGGGGCCGTGCACGGTCAGGACGTAGCCGAGGCCGCCGCCGTCGTCGCAGAAGTGCCGCCGCGCCTCGATCGCCGAGGCGGAGACCACCAGCTCGGGCGCGGTGAGCCGCTTGGTCAGCTCGGCCGGGTCGAGGTCGCCGGAGACCAGCAGCATCATCGCCACGTACCCGCCGAGCAGCGTCATGGTCGAGTCCTGGATGTTCGCGCCGCAGTCGGCCAGCGAACCGGTGACGGCGGCGATCACGCCGGGCCGGTCCACGCCGAGCACGGTCACCGCTGAGAGCCCCACCCGTGGTACCCCTTCCGCATTTCGTCCAGGGGTGCCGAAAACGCCCCGGCGATGCTCGCCGGGGCGCTGCCGTACCTGGGCTAGCGGCGGGTCGTCGCCACCGCGGCCCTGAACCCGTCGCGCGGATGCTCCATCTCACCCAGCGAGATGGTCTCTCGCTTGAAGAACAGGGCCAGGGTCCAGTCGACGACGACTCGGACCTTGCGGTTCAGCGTCGGCACCCGCGACAGATGGTAGGTGCGGTGCATGAACCACGCAGGGAAACCGCGCAGCTTCACGCCATAGACATTGGCGACGCCCTGATGCAGGCCCAATCCGGCGACCGATCCGACGTACTTGTGCCGGTAATCGACCAGTTGCTCCCCACGCAGATGCCGGACGATGTTGTCGGCCAGCACCTTGGCCTGGCGCACGGCGTGCTGGGCGTTGGGGGCGCAGTACTGGCCCGGGTTCGTCACGTCGGGCACCCCGGCCGCGTCGCCGGCGGCGAAGGCGTCGCGGGTGCCGGCGACGGTCAGGGCGGCGGTGGTCTTGATCCGGCCCCGCTCGTCCAGGGGCAGGTCGCTGTCGTTGACGACCGGGCTCGGCTTGACGCCCGCCGTCCACACCAGGGTCTCGGCGTCGAACTCGGTGCCGTCGCTGAGCACGACGTGGCCGCCCTCGCACGACTCCAGCCTGGTGTCCAGCTTGACCTCGATGCCGCGCTCGCGCAGCTGCTCCAGCGTCCACTTGCCCATCTCGGGGCCGACCTCGGGCAGCACCCGGTTCGTGGCCTCGACGAGGACCCAGCGCAGGTCGGCGGGGGTGATGTTGCGGTAGTAGCGGGTGGAGTCCTTGGCCATGTCCTCCAGCTCGGCCAGCGCCTCCACGCCCGCGAACCCGGCCCCGACCACGACGAACGTGAGCGCCCTGCGCCGCACCTCGGGATCGACGGTCGACTCGGCCACGTCGAGCAGGTGCAGCACGCGGTTGCGCAGCGCGATGGCCTCGCCGACGGTCTTGAACCCGATGCCGATGTCGGTCAGCCCGGGGATCGGCAGCGTGCGCGAGATCGACCCGGCGGCCATCACGATCACGTCGTAGGCCACCTGGCGCGGCTCGCCCTCGGCGGGCTGGAAGGTGACGACGCGCTCGGCGTGGTCGACCTTGGTGACCGTGCCGTTGAGGATGCGCACCTTGGGAAGGATCCGGCGCAGCGGGGCCACCATGTGCCGGGGCGAGAGGTTGCCCGCCGCCGCCTCCGGCAGGAACGGCTGGTAGGTCATGTAGGACTGGGGGTCGATGATCGTGATGCGCGCCTCGCCGCCGCGCAGCTCGCGGTGGAGCTTGCGCTGCAGCCTGAGCGCGGTGTACAGGCCGACGTACCCGCCGCCGACGATCAAGATGTGCTTGTTCATCCTGAGGCCCCATCCCTCGTGGAATGCTTGTGAAAGCATTCACAAGCTTACGTCGGGCCCTTCCCGAGAGTCCAACCCGGGGATGGTGGGACGCGTCACACCGCCAGTGACCTGGCCCGGAGGAAGACGTCGTCCAGCATCTGGGCGGTGACGCGGCCGGTGAAGGTGTTCTGCTGGCTGGGGTGGTAGCAGCCGATCAGGGTGACGGGGGCGGCGTCGTGCCGGACCTCGACCTCGACGCCGTGGCCGAACTTGGGGCGGGTGCGCGGCAGGTCGTAGCCGGCGTCCTTGAGCGCGGGCCACATGGCCTGCCAGGCGAACCCGCCGAGCGCCACCACCGCCCGCACGCTGCCGGCCACCATCGCCACCTCGCGCGCCATCCACGGGAAGCAGGCGGCCTTCTCCTCCGGCGTGGGCTTGTTGGCCGGAGGCGCGCAGCGCACCGACGCCACCACCCTGGTGTCGATGAGCTCCTGGCCGTCGCCGGCGTACGTGCTGGTCGCCTTGGCCGCCAGGCCGCAGCGGTGGAGCGAGGCGAACAGCCAGTCGCCGCTGCGGTCGCCGGTGAAGATGCGGCCCGTCCTGTTGCCCCCGTGGGCCGCCGGCGCCAGGCCGACCAGCAGCACCTTCGGCCGCTCGGCCCCCCACCCGGGGACGGGACGGCCCCAGTACGTCTCGTCCGCGAACGCGCGCCGCCGCACGCGCGCGACCTCCTCGCGCCACTCCACCAGGCGCGGGCAGGCGCGGCAGACGGACTGCGCGGCCGTGAGCTCCGCGAGGGTGCCGGTGGTGGAGGCGAGGCGGCGCACGTCCGCGGGGTCGTGGGCCACCGGGGTGTCAGGGGTGGCGGGGTCGCCGGGCCAGCCGGTGCCGGGTGGTACGAAGCTCATGACACCGATGGTGCCCGATCACTTCGTCCTCCCGGGCACGGGCGCGGTGGCTGTGGCCGTCGCTGTGGCGGTCGGGGCGGGCGTCGCCGAGGGGGCGAGGGGCGCCGTGGAGGCCGTCGGGCAGGCGGCGGGCGTGGCCGTGGGCATGCCGTTGTCGGCCATCATCTCCTGCTGCTGGACCAGCGGCAGCGGGTAGCGGTTGAGCACCGGCTCGCCGCACGACCGGTCGACCGCGTAGCCGTGGCTCTCGGGGTCGACCGTGATCGGCTTGCCGTCCTGGTCGTAGAGGTAGACGTCGGTCAGCGGGCTGCCGTCCTTGGCGTACGGCTTGATGTTGTAGACGTCGAGGCCGTCTCCGACCAGCATCACGTCGGCCGGCGCCGCCATCGCGACCTGCTGGTCGTCGCGGTCGGAGGCCGCCGCCATGCCGGCGAGCAGCGCCAGCGCCGCCAGCACGTTGACGCCCGTGGCCAGCAGCGCGGCGAAGCGCCCGCCGCGGGCCCGGCCGAACCACACCGAGACCCACACGGCCACCGCCACGAGCGCCCACTCCGCCAGGTTCCCCGGGACGACGCCGCCGCCCGCCGTGATCGCCAGCAGCAGCATGGCCAGCAGGTAGCCGCGCAGCACCCACCAGCCGGGCCGCAGCTCGGGCAGGAAGGCCACCAGGCTCCGGTACGGCTTGTGCCGCAGCAGCCCGGCATGCGCCCGCGCCGCCCACACGCGCGGCCGCGGACGGCGGCTCCGGCCGCTCTGGGGACGCCCTCCGTAGGCCGCCACCAGCTCCTCCGCGTACGCGGCGGGCGGCCCGAGCCGATCCTCCAGCGGCAGGTCGGACTCGGCCGCGATCTCGGCCAGATGGTCGTCGAGGTCCTCGATCAGCTCCTCGCGGTCGGGGTGACCGGCCAGGGCGTCGCGGACGGCCTGCGCGTACTGTTCCGGCGTGGTCATGCGTGGCCCTCCTTGAGCAGGGAATCCATGGTGGCCGCGAACGTCGTCCACCGCTTGGCGGAGGTGGCGTACAGGGTGCGGCCGACCTCGTTGAGCCCGTAGTACTTGCGGTGGGGGCCCTCGTCGGAGGCCACGACGTAGGAGTTGAGCGCGCCGGCCTTGAACAGGCGGCGCAGCGTGCCGTAGACGGAGGCGTCGCCCACCTCTTCCAGGCCCGCCTCCCTGAGCCGGCGCACGACGTCGTAGCCGTAGCCGTCGCGCTCGGCGAGCACGGCCAGGACGGCCAGATCGAGCACGCCCTTGAGCAACTGGCTGCTATCCACGCGAAGCAGAGTACTGTGCAATGCACAGTAGTAGCAACAAGAGAACCGGGCGGCTCCCCTGAGGGTGCCGCCCGGTCACATGATCAGCTTAGGCGTCGGCCTTGGGGCAGGTCGCCGAGTAGTTGGCGACGCCCGACGAGGCGGCGTTCGGGCTGACGACGACGAGCTCGATGGTGCCCTTCGTCTCCTTGCTGTCGTGCGTGCCACCGACGCCCCAGGTCACGGCGAGGTCGCCGTTGACCTGACGCTCAAGGACGTTGACGTCCTTGACGCCGTTGACCACCCAGTAGTACTTGACGGTGGTCGGGCCGGTGCTGTGCAGGGTGGCCGAGAAGTCCACGCCGGGACCACGGTTGTCCTTGCACATGTCGTTGCGGGTGCCGGAGACCGACACGGCCGACACGGACGCGGTGGGCTTGGGAGCCTCGCACGCCGCGTACGACTGCGTGATCGAGTCGCTGTTGTTCGGCCCGGTGACCGTCAGGGTGATCTTGCCACCCTTGGCCGCCTCGCCGGTCAGCGCCCGCTCGGGGAGCTCGACGGTCTTGGAGCCGCTGCCCGTGAACAGGCTCTCGCCCTTGAGCACGGACTCGCCGTTGACCGCCCAGGTGTACTGGACGCGCGCGGCGCCGGTCGCGTTGATCGCGGCGTGCGCGCCGACCTTGCACCCGTTGTGGTTGGTGGCCGTCACCAGGTCGGTGGCCGACACCTTCGCAGCGGGAGCGGGGGTCGAGTCCTTGCACCACACCTTGTAGTAGGCGCGGTTGGACAGCGCGTCGTCGGGGCCGACGATCTCCAGCTGCGCCCAGCCACGCTGGCTGTGACGCGGGGAGATGCCGAAGCCGACCTTGCGCTTGTTCCAGACCTTGACCTTGCCGTGGTCGACGACCTCGCCGTTCAGGATCCAGCGGTAGCGGACCCAGCTCGGGTGGTTGACGCTGATCAGACCGGTGAAGTCGATCTTGTCACCCGGGGTGCAGGGGCCCTCGTAGGACGACGGGCTGGCCCAGGCGCGAGCCGAGACCGACACGTCCTTGTCCGTACGGACGCCGCCGAGGTCGACACACGAGACCGAGAAGTAGCCCTTCTTGGACGTGACCTTCTTCGGACCGAGGACCTGGACGGCCTCCCAGCCCTTGACGTCACCCTTGAAGGTCACCGACTCCTTGACGGTGACCGACTTGGTGCCGTGGCCCTTGAGCTTGACAACCTGGACCTTGCCCTTGGACCCGTCACCGTGGAGCCAGCGGTAGGCGAGCTCGGTCTTGCCCTTGACCGGGACCTTGATCTTGGCCGAGAAGTTGACCTTGACCGGGCAGGAACCCTGGTAGTCCTGGTCGGCGGCCTTCGGTGCGGTGACCGAGACCTTGGAGGACTTGGCCGCGGTGGCCGTGCCGGCCTTGCCGGCCGCGGCCGAGGTCGCCGCCTGAGCGGGGCTGGCGACCAGGCCCGCTGCCATGGCGGCCAGCACGGCGGCGGAGGCGCCGAACGCCGCCGCCTTACGTGCCAACCCAACAGACATCATGTGAGAGTGCTCCATTCCGTGAGGGAAAAGACGCGCTCGGGAACGGTCGCCACGCCGGCACCTTCCGTGCACAGCAATATGGCAAAGCCCCCGTTTTGCGCCTTTACCTAATCACAATAGTGATTGCACGCTCAACACGGGTCTTAGATCGGAAATGTCCGGATTTGGCTATCTCAGCGGGCGAGGGACCAGGCGATTCCGTCCAAGATGTCGTGTTCGCTGACGACGACCTGCGCAAACGCGAAACGGCGCACGATCCGGTCAAGAATTAGCGCACCGGCGCCAATCACGTCAACACGCCCAGGATGCATCACCGGAACCTGCGCGCGATCACCATGGGTCATCGCGAGCAGCCGCCGCGTCACCTCGTGGACCTCTTCGGCGGTGATCCTGGAGTGGTGGATGCGCTCGGAGTCGTAGGCCGGCAGGTCGAGCGCGATGCCCGCGATCGTGGTCACCGAGCCCGCCAGGCCGACCAGCGTGTGCGCCCGCTCGACGGGCACCGCCTCCTCGACCCGGTCGAGAGCCGCCTCGATGTCGGCGACGACGGCCTCCAGCGCCGGGGCCGGCGGCGGGTCGCCGGCGTCCTTCAGGTGGCGTTCGGTCAGCCGGACGCAGCCGATGTCCACCGAGAGCGCGGCCTCGGCGTGCTCGGAGCCGACCACGAACTCCGTGGAACCGCCGCCGATGTCCACCACCAGGTAGGGCGGCAGCGGGCCCTGCGGCATCTCCGTCTCCGGCGAGATGCGCAGCAGGCCCCTGGTCGCCCCCGTGAACGACAACTCGGCCTCCTCCGCCCCCGTCGCGACCTCGGGCGGCACGCCGAAGATCTCGCGGACGCCGTCGGCGAACTCCTGCCGGTTGCCCGCGTCGCGGGTCGCGCTCGTGGCCACCACCCTGGTCGCGACCGCGCCGTGCCGGTCGATCAGCTCCCGGTAGGCACGCATCGCCTTGAACGTGCGCTCCAGCGCGTCGGGCGCCAGCATGCCGGTGCGGTCGACCCCCTGCCCCAGACGGACGATCTCCATCCGCCGCTCGACGTCGTGCAGCGTGTCGTCGCGGACGTCGGCGATGAGCAGGCGCACCGAGTTGGTGCCGCAGTCGATGGCGGCTACACGCATGGTCCGTCACTCCACCAGTCGGGGAGCGCGTCGAGCGCCTCCCTGCCGAACGGGTTGCTCCCCGGCACCGCCAGCTCGTGCGCCACCAGGGCGTGCAGGCACTTCACCCGCAGCGGCATGCCGCCGGTGCTCTGCATGTCGCGGGGCAGCGGCTCCATGCCCTCGTCGTGGGCCGCCTTGTCGCGCCTGGCGACGTAGTCGTCGTGCGCGGCCTGGTAGGCGGCCGCCAGGTCGGGGTCGCTCGCCAGCCTGGCCTGCATCTCGCGCATCAGGCCGGAGCCTTCGAGCGTGCCGATGGCCGAGGCGGCCTTGGGGCAGGTCAGGTAGTACAGGGTCGGGAACGGCGACCCGTCGGGCAGCCGCGGCGCGGTCTCCACCACGTCGGGATTTCCGCACGGGCAGCGGTGGGCCACCCCGCGCAGCCCTCTGGGCGGCCGGCCGAGCTGCCGCTGGACCGCCTCGACGTCGTCACTTTCCACTGCTGCTCTCCACCGCTCTGCGGCCCGTGCCCTTGTCGGCGGCCTCCACCGACTCCCACAGCGTCTGGTACCACGGCGGCACCTCGACGGGCTGCTTCACGGCCGTCTGCTCCTTGCCCTGCTCGGGCTCCATCACCACATAGCACTTCTCGCCGGGGCCGCAGAAGTGCAGCCGCTCCTTGGCGGTGCGTTTGATCCAGTTGGGATCGTCGCTCTGCCGGTCGCGGGCCAGCAGCGTCTGCCGCTCGGCCTCGACCCTGGCCTTCTCCGCCTGCAGCTCGGCGATGCTGCGGCGCAGGCTGATGTACTCGCGCACAGGGTAGGCCAGGCTCATCGCGATCGCGCACACCACGACCGCGAGGATGGCGGCCCGCCCGGTCAGCTGCGGCCTCTTCGCCAATGCTGCACACCCCCTTCGACGTACGGCCCGCGGCCGTCAGACCTTCCCAGGCCGCGGACCGTCAGTCGAAACTAGCGCCGGAACCGCGGAAAAGCCGCGCGACCCGCGTAGCGGGCGGCGTCGTCGAGAAGCTCCTCGATGCGCAGCAACTGGTTGTACTTGGCCACGCGGTCGGACCGCGCCGGGGCGCCGGTCTTGATCTGGCCGCAGTTGACCGCCACCGCCAGGTCGGCGATCGTCGTGTCCTCGGTCTCGCCGGAACGGTGGCTCATCATGCACCGGTAGCCGTTGCGGTGGGCCAGGTCGACGGCGTCGAGGGTCTCCGACAGCGTGCCGATCTGGTTGACCTTGACCAGCAGGGCGTTGGCGGTGCCCTCGTTGATGCCGCGCTCCAGCCGCTCGGGGTTGGTGACGAACAGGTCGTCGCCGACGAGCTGCACCTTGTCGCCGAGCGCCTCGGTGATGGCCTTCCAGCCCTCCCAGTCCTCCTCGTCGAGGGGGTCCTCGATGGAGACGAGCGGGTAGTTGGCGACCAGGTCTTCGTAGAAGGCGATGAGCTCCCGCGCCGAGACGCCCTTGCCGTCGATCGTGTAGACGCCGTCCTTGTGGAACTCGGAGGCGGCCACGTCGAGGGCCAGCGCCACGTCTTCGCCCGGCACGTAGCCGGCCCGCTCGATCGCGACCAGGATCAGGTCGAGGGCGTCGCGGTTGGAGGGCAGGTTGGGGGCGAAGCCGCCCTCGTCGCCCAGGCCCGTGGCGTAGCCCTTCTCCTTCAGCACGCCCTTGAGCGCGTGGTAGACCTCGGTGCCCATGCGCACGGCCTCGCGGAACGACTCCGCCCCGATCGGCGCGATCATGAACTCCTGGATGTCGACGTTGGTGTCGGCGTGCGCGCCGCCGTTGAGGATGTTCATCATCGGCACGGGCAGCACGTGGGCGTTGGGGCCGCCGACGTAGCGGAACAGCGGCAGGTCGGCGCTGTCGGCCGCGGCCTTGGCGACGGCGAGCGAGACGCCCAGGATGGCGTTGGCGCCCAGCTTGGCCTTGTTCGGCGTGCGGTCGAGGTCGATCATGATCTGGTCGATGATGCGCTGGTCCTCGGCCTCGACCCCGTTGATCTCCTCGAAGATCTCGTCGGTCACGGCGAGCACGGCCTTCTCCACGCCCTTGCCGCCGTAGCGCTTGCCGCCGTCACGCAGCTCGACCGCCTCGAACTGGCCGGTGGACGCCCCGCTCGGCACGGCGGCGCGGCCGCTGCTGCCGTCGTCGAGCACGACCTCGACCTCGACCGTGGGGTTGCCCCGGGAGTCGAGGATCTCGCGAGCGTAAACGACCTCGATGGTAGCCACGGGTTGCGCTCCTAAATCGAAAGGCAATATGCCATCAGAGCCTATCGGTACCCCGGGCCACCGGTACGGCACGGTCCGACTGCCGGACGCCGGGAGGGGTCAGCCGGTCGGGGACAGGCTCCAGGCCTGGAGGCGGCCGCCCGTCGCGACGACCAGCAGTCCGTCGCCCGCCGCCAGGGCGGTGACCTTCCTGCCCGGCGCGAGCCCGCCCAGCCGCTCGCCGCGGTCGGCGTTCCACACGGTGACCCCGTCGCCGCCGCCGGCGATCATCCGGCGCCCGCCCGCGGACGTGACGCCGGCGCCCGCCGCGCCCGTGCTGAAGCCGCGCACGTAGGCGCCGCTGGCCAGGTCGTACACGGCGGTCGAGCGGCCCGTGGTGACGGCGGCGCGGCCGTCGCCGAGCGCGGCGACCGAGCGCACCTCGCCCTTGCCCTCGCCGAGCAGCCCGCCGGCCGCGCCCACCAGGCCCCGGCCGGTGCCGACGAGGGCCTTGCCGCCGGCCTCGTCCCAGGCCAGGGCGGTGACCGGGCCGGCGGCCTGCCTGGCGCCGGCGACGACGCGGTTGGAGGCCAGGTCGAGCGTCACGACCCGGCCGTCCCGGCAGCCGATCAGCACCGCGGGCTGCTTGCGCCACTGGCCGGGCGCCAGGCGGGCCTCCGACGGGCACACCGCGTGCCACGTGCCGGGTCGGGCGTCGCCGATGCGCCAGCGCCGCACGGCTCCGTCCGTGCCCGTCCAGACCGCCGTCTGCCGGCCGCCCACCGGGACCAGCAGCAGCGAGCGCACCGGCGTGGGGCCGGCGTTCGCCAGCCGGTCGAGCGGCTCGCCGGTACGCGGGTCCCACACCTCGATCGAGTTGCCCGCCCGCTCGGCGTAGACGACGACGGGCGCGCCCTTGTGGTGCCCGATGGCCATCGCCGCCACCCGGGCCCCCGGCTCCGGCCCGAACTCGGGGCCGAGCTCGACGCCGAACGCCCCCGCCTGGCCGCCGTCCTGGCCGCCGGAGGGCAGGCCGGCGTTCCGCCACAGCGCCCCCGCCACCACCCCGACGGCGACCAGCACGCCGACCCCGGCGGCGGCCCACCCCCGCCGCGTCACCGGACGCACGCCGGACGACGCCGCCCGCACCTCACCCGCGCCGGACCGCCCCCGCCCGCTGACGTCCTCGCTGACGCGCCCGCGAACGTGCCCGCGAACGCGCTCGCGGTCGTGCCCGCGGCCGCGCCCCCGCCTCCTTGGCCAGGCACGCCGCGAGCACAGCGCGCAGCGGCTCGGGCACCTCGCGCAGGTCCGGCTCGGCGTGCAGGATCCGGTTCATCACCGCCGGGATCGAGTCCCGGCCGAACAGCGGCTCCCCCGTGGCGGCGAACCCGACGGTGGCCGCCCAGCTGAAGACGTCGGAGGCGGCCGTCGCGCCCTCCCCCGCGATCTGCTCGGGCGACATGTACCCCGGCGTCCCGACGACGCTGCTCGCCGTGGTGGAGACGTCCAGGTCCTTGGCGATGCCGAAGTCGATCACGCGGGGGCCGTCCTGGCCCATCAGCACGTTGCTCGGCTTGAAGTCGCGGTGCACGATGCCCGCGCCGTGGATGGCGGTCAGGGCGGTGATCGTGCCGACCGCCAGCCGGTCGAGCTCGCCGCCGGTCAGCGGGCCGCCGTCGAGGACCAGGTCGTGCAGGGACGGCCCGTCGATGAACTCGCTGACGATGTACGGCCGCCCCTCGGCCAGCCCGCTGCCGTAGATCCGCGCCGTGCGCGCGCCCGCCACCTTGGCGGCGGTCGTGCTCTCCCGCAGGAAGCGGCGGGTGGCCCGCTCGTCGCCCAGCAGGCGCGGATGCAGCACCTTGACGGCCGCGTGGCCGCCGCCCGCGTCACGGCCGAGGAACACCGACCCCTGGCCGCCATCGCCCAGCCGGCCGAGCAGGCGGTAGCCCGCCACCTCCCGCGGCTCCCCCGAGCGCAGCGGTCTCAGCTCCACCACCAGTCCCCCTCGGCTCGCCGGTTCAAGCCCCCGAGGATCCTGGCATTGGGTGACTTCTTCCGACAACCAAGGCGGTCAGGCGTTGGACTCCCACGCGCGTACGCGGTCGCGGTAGGCGCGGGCCGCGGCGCGCAGCTCGGCCTCGGGGTCCAGCCCGGCCTCCTGGGCCCGGCGTACGAGGTCGAACAGCTCGCGGGCCACCCCCTGGCCGATCGCGGCCGCCAGCGCCTCGGGCGCACCGGCCCGCTCGGCCCTGCGCAGCAGCTGGGCGGCCAGCGCGAGCGCGGGCTGGCCCATGGGGACGCCGTCGAGCACCGACGGCTCGCCGCCCTTGGCCGCCCGCTCGGCCGCCTTGATCGCCTCCCAGTTGTCGTTGACCTCGTCCGCGCTCTCGGCCCGCACCGATCCGAACACGTGCGGGTGCCGCCGGACGAGCTTCTCGACGATCCCCGCGGCGACGTCGTCCATGTCGAACGTCTCGGCCACGCGGGCGTGGAAGACCACCTGGAGCAGCAGGTCGCCGAGCTCCTCGCGGAGCGCCGGGTAGTCGCCCTGCTCGATCGTCTCCAGGACCTCGTACGACTCCTCCAGCAGGTACGGCACCAGCGACTCGTGCGTCTGCTTGCGGTCCCACGGGCATTCGGTGCGCAGCCGGTCCATCACCGCGACCAGGTCGAGCACCCGCGAGCCGGGCAGGTCGTACGAACCGGGCACGACCTCGATGAGCGGCGGCTCGTCGAGCGCGATGGCCGCGCGCCCGATCGCGCGCATGAAGTCCTCGTCGTCACCGGCGAGCCAGACCACCCGCTCGCGCACCGCCCGCCTGGACAGCGCGACCGCGTCGGGCACGACGACCTCCGCCTCGATCCCGGCGGCGGCCAGATAGGGGAGCTGCGGGTGACCGGCGGAGCCGGTCAGCACGGGACCCGAGCGCAGCGCCTGCCAGGCCTGGTCGCTCAGCAGGCCCGGCGCGACCCTGGGCGAGGTGGTGACGACGATCAGCGGCATCGGGCTAGCCCTGCTGCGGCTGCGCCTGCTGGGAGGACTTGCCGAACCGGCCCGGATCGACGAAGCCCTGCTGGCTGAACTCGCCGTAACGGGGGCTGTAGACCGGCTTGATGCTCGTCAGCTCCTTGACGAACTTCTCCTGCGCGGCCTGGTCCTGGGCGCCGCCGAGCTGGTTGCGCACCTTGACCGCGCCCAGCTCCGCGCGCAGGTAGCCACGCGCGTCGGCCGGGCTGACGCCCCTGGCGATCAGGTTGATCTCGGGCGACTGGTACTGGCCCGGGTCCTTGAGCGCGTTGTCGATCTCGCTCTCGCTGACCTGCACGTTGTGCTTGGCCGCGAGCTGCCTGAACGCGCTCTCGTTCGCCATCCGGTAGAGCACGAACTGGGTGACGGGCACCCCGAGCTGCTCGGCCGAGACGTTGGCGCGCTTGAGTGCGGCCTCGTACTCCTGAACGTTCCTGGTCAGGTCGCGGGCCGAGATGCGCTCGCTCCCGACCACGGCCGCTGCTCCGGCCTCCATGGGCGAAGAGCAGGCGGTCAGCGCGGCGAGTCCTACCGCGCCGGCGGCCACAGCCACTCGAATCGACTTCACATGCGTCCCTTTCCGAACAAAAACCGCGCTTAGCTTACCCGCGCGGGCTCAAGAAACATCGCCTCGACCAGGTCGCCGCACCATTTGAGCAGATCCAGGTCGCGCAACGGCTGCCCGCCCAGGGGCTTGGTCTTGGGCACCGGCACCAGCAACGTCTCGGCCGCCTGCTTGTAGACCGCCTTCTTGTACAGCCGGTCGAGCCTGACCTGCTGCGACTCCCGCAGCCGCGCCGGGCCGAACTTGATGTTCTGCCCCTGCAGCGTGACGTCGGTGAGCCCGGCCGAGCGCGCCATGATCCGGAAGCGGGCCACCTCCAGCAGGTTCTCGACCTCCACCGGCGGCTTGCCGTAGCGGTCGGTGAGCTCGTCGCGGACCTCGTCGATGTGGATCGGCGCGGTGATGGCCGCGATGCGCTTGTACGCCTCCAGCCGCAGCCGCTCGGAGGTGACGTAGTCATGCGGGATGTGGGCGTTGATGGGCAGCTCGACCTTGACGTCCTGCTGCTCCTCCTGGACCTCGGCCCCGGACAGCTTGGCCTTCTGCTCCTGCACGGCCTCGGCCATCAGGCGCACGTAGAGGTCGAAGCCGACGCCCGCGATGAAGCCCGACTGCTCGGCGCCGAGCACGTTGCCCGCGCCGCGGATCTCCAGGTCCTTCATCGCGACGTACATGCCCGCGCCCATCTCGGTGTGCTGGGAGATGGTGGCCAGGCGCTCGTGCGCGGTCTCCGTCAGCGGCTTCTCCGGCGGGTAGAGGAAGTACGCGTAACCGCGTTCTCTGCCTCGCCCGACCCGGCCCCTGAGCTGGTGGAGCTGGGACAGGCCGTAGTTGTCGGCCCGGTCGACGATGAGCGTGTTGGCGTTGGGCACGTCGAGGCCGGACTCGACGATCGTGGTGGAGACGAGCAGGTCGTACTCGCGTTCCCAGAAGCCGACCATGATCTTTTCGAGCTGGTGCTCGTTCATCTGGCCGTGGGCGACCGCGATGCGCGCCTCGGGGACCAGCTCGCGCAGCCGCGCCGCCACCCGGTTGATCGAGGCCACCCGGTTGTGCACGAAGAAGATCTGGCCGTCGCGCATCAGCTCGCGCCGGATCGCCGCCCCGATCTGCTTCTCCTCGTACGGCCCCACGAACGTGAGGATCGGGTGCCGCTCCTCCGGCGGCGTGAGGATCGTGGACATCTCGCGGATGCCGGTCAGGCCCATCTCCAGCGTGCGCGGGATCGGCGTGGCCGACATGGCCAGCACGTCGACCTGCGTGCGCAGATGCTTCATGGCCTCCTTGTGCTCGACGCCGAACCGCTGCTCCTCGTCGATGATGATCAGCCCGAGGTCCTTGAACCTGACCTCCGGGCTGAGCAGCCGATGGGTGCCGATGACGACGTCGACCGCGCCCGACCGCAGCCCCTCCATCGTGCCCTTGACCTCGCCGTCGGTCTGGAAGCGCGAGATCGGCCTGATCGCGATGGGGAAGCTGGAGAAGCGCTCGGTGAAGGTGGACATGTGCTGCTGCACCAGCAGCGTGGTCGGCACCAGCACGGCCACCTGCTTGCCGTCCTGGACGGCCTTGAACGCCGCCCGCACCGCGATCTCGGTCTTGCCGTAGCCGACGTCGCCGCAGATCAGCCGGTCCATCGGGACGCCGCGCTCCATGTCGCGCTTGACCTCGTCGATGGCTTCGAGCTGGTCGCCGGTCTCGGCGTAGGGGAAGGCGTCCTCCATCTCGCGCTGCCACGGCGTGTCGGCGCCGAAGGCGTGGCCCGGCGAGGCCATGCGGGCCGAGTAGAGCCTGATCAGCTCGCCGGCGATCTCCTTGACCGCCTTCTTGGCCCTGGACTTGGCCTTGGCCCAGTCGGCGCCGCCCATGCGGTTGAGCGTGGGCGCCTCGCCGCCGACGTAGCGGGTGACCTCGTCGAGCTGGTCGGTGGGCACGTAGAGGCGGTCGCCCTTGGCGTACTCGATGACCAGGTACTCGCGGGTCGCGCCCTGGACCGTGCGCTGGACCATCTCGACGTAGCGGCCGACGCCGTGCTGCTCGTGCACGACGTGGTCGCCGACCTTGAGCTGGAGCGGGTCGACCATGTTGCGGCGGCGCGAGGGCAGCCGGCGCATGTCCTTGGTGGACGCCTTCTGGCCCACCAGGTCGAGGTGGGTGAGCACGGCCAGGCGCGGCGTGATGAACCCGTGCTCGATCAGGCCGGTCGAGACGTGCACGACCTTGGGCTCGGGCGCCTTGTCCAGGTAACGCTGCAACCTCGCGGGCACGTCGACGCCCTTGAGCAGCTCGACCATGCGCTCGGCCGGCCCGTGGCCCTCGCTGAGCAGCACGACCGCCTTGTCCTCGGCCAGCCAGCCCTTGATGTCGGCCAGCGCCTTGGCGGTGTCGCCGCGGTAGGCCTCGGAGTCCTGGGCGTCGAGCTCGACGCCGTTGCCGAACGGCGCCATCGTCCACCACGGCTGGCCCAGCGCGTCGGCGTGGTCGCGGATCTCCTCCAGCGTGCGGAAGGCCGCCGCGCCCAGGTCGATCGGCGCCTCGCCGCCGGCCGCCGCGTTGATCCAGGACGCCTCCAGGAACTCCTGCGAGGTGCGTACGAGCTCTTCGGCCCGGCCCCTGATGCGCTCGGGGTCGCACACGAACACCGCCGACCTGGCCGGCAGGTGGTCGAGCAGCAGGTCCATCTCCCCCGCCAGCACCGGCGCGAACGCCTCCATGCCCTCGACCGGGATGCCGTCGGCGAGCTGGTCGAGCACCTCGGCCAGCGCCGGATGCTCCTGCGCCAGCTCCCGCGCCCGCTCCCTGACCTCGCCGGTCAGCAGCAGCTCGCGGCACGGCGGCGCGAACAGGCCGTCCTCGGCCGCCTCCAGCGAGCGCTGGTCGGCCACCTTGAACCAGCGGATCTCCTCGACCGTGTCGCCCCAGAACTCCAGCCGCAGCGGATGCTCCTCGGTGGGCGGGAACACGTCGAGCAGCCCGCCGCGCACGGCCACCTCGCCGCGCTTCTCCACCATGTCGACCCGGTGGTAACCGTTGGTGACCAGGCGCTCGACCACCTCGTCGAGGTCGGCGTCGTCGCCCGCCCTCAGCCTGATCGGCTCCAGGTCGCCGAGCCCCTTGACGATCGGCTGGAGCAGCGCCCTGACCGGGGCGACCACCACGCCGAGCGGCCCGGCGGCGGTGTCGCCCTTGACCGGGTGCGCCAGCCTCCGCAGCACGGCCAGGCGCTGGCCCACGGTGTCGCTGCGCGGCGAGAGCCGCTCGTGCGGCAGCGTCTCCCATGCCGGGAACACCGCGACCGAGCTCGGCTCAAGAAGGCTCGTCAGCGCCGCCGCCAGGTCCTCGGCCTCCCGGCCGGTGGCGGTGATCGCCAGCACGGTGCGCTGATCGTGCGCGGCCAGCGCGGCCACGCCGAACGGCCGCAACGCCGACGGCGCGATCAGTGAGACGTCGCCGCCCTCTTCGAGCGCGGCGGTCAGCTTCGGGTCGGCCCCGGCCCCCAGGGCCACAAGGTCAAGCAATCCGGAAAGACTCATCAGATACGCCCACAGCCCCACGACGGCAACACAACTACCCCCGGCCGGGTCAGGTCGCGGGGGTCTCCACCCAGCCTACTCGGGGTGCGGCACCCGGTAACCGGGGACCGACGGCCAGCGTACGGTGAGCACCACCGACTCCGTCTCGGCGACCCACGAGTGGTCCACGCCCTTGCCCCAGACCACGTAGTCGCCGGGCTCGCTCAGCAGCACGTCGCGGCCCGGCAGCGCCACCCGGAACCGGCCGCTGATCAGGACGAGCAGGGCGGTGCGCTCCTCGCCCCTGACCCACTGGGCGCGCTCGTCGCCCGCCGGGTGCACGCCCCACTTGACCTCGACGTCTTCACTGTGTCTTGGGTCGCCGAGGGGTTTGAAGTGACCGAGCAGCCAGCCCCGGTCACCGGCCGCGTCGATATTGGCGTTCCCCACGTAAACCTGCCCGTTCACGGGGCAGGACGCTAGCAGGGAAGTGCCTAACCGAGACGGCTCGATTGATTACTGTAGGTGACATGTCTGAGGTGCGATCAGTCGCCCAGCGAGGCGACCTCTTCGGTCAACGGATCCGCGAGCACTGGGCCGGGCGGTTCAGCCGGCGGCTCGACATACTCGTCGCGGGGTGCGCCCACGACGAGCCGCTCGACGTGGAGCCGCTGGAGGCCAGGGCCACGGGCGCCGACGAGGACCACCCGGTCATCAGAGACGTCGTGGAGGAGCGCGCCGACCTGGTGGCCTGGTCGCTCGGCGACCTGCGCTGCGTGCCGCTCCAGCACCGCGCCTACGACGTCATCCACCTGTCGTTCCTGCTCGAACGCGTCCAGCACGCCGAGCTGGTGTTCGACCGCCTGCTCCAGTCGCTGCGCCCGGGCGGCCTGGTACTGCTGCGCATGCGCGACAGGAAGTCGGCCTACGGACTGCTCGACCGTCTCACGCCGTCGTGGCTGCGCCGGGCGTTGTGGCGCACGCTGGTCACCCCCGGCACGCCGGGCCCGCTGCCCGTCGTCTACGAGCCGCTGGCCTCCAGCGACGGCATGCACGCCTTCTGTCTCAGCCGCGGCCTGATGATCACCGACGACGAGCGCCGGATCAGCGGCCCGGCCCGCGCCGGCCGGCTCGGCGCCGCCGCCGTCGCGCTGGTCGACCGGCTGAGCGGCGGGCGTTACCCCGCCTCCCACGACGAGATCACGATGGTGATCAGGAAGCCCCAGCATCACTTCGCCCGGCTGCTCTAGCGACAGGACGGTCCGAGCGACTAGACTCCTTTCCTACCAATTCAATCGGAATAGTTGGGATGTCGGAACCGTGGAGTGGACCCCGGACGCGCACGAGCTGGCCGACCTTGAGCTGCTGCTGTCCGGGGCGTTCGAGCCGCTGACCGGCTTCCTCGGCCACGACGACCTGCACGCCGTGCAGGAACGCGGCACCCTCGCCGACGGCACCCCCTGGCCCGCGCCGGTCACCCTCCACCTGCCCGCCGAGGTCTCGCCCGGCGACGAGGTGCGGCTGCTCGACCCCGAGGGCCTGCCGCTGGCCGTCCTCACCGTGACCGCGCACGAGGCCGACGGCCTGACCTCGGGCCCGCTCAAGGCGCTCGGCGCGCCCGAGCACGGCCCGTTCGCCCGGCTGCGCCGCACGCCCGCGCAGGTCAGGGCCGAGCTCGGCGGCCGGCCCGCGCTGGCCGTCACGATGCGCGGGCCGCTCGACGACCTCACCGAGATCGCCGCCACCGCCAAGGAGCTCGACGCGGTGATCGTGCTGCTCCCCCTCTCGTACGGCGAGGCGGGCCCCGGCGTCGTCCGCGCCGCGCTGCGCGCCAAGGAGCACCTGCCGGAGGGCACGCTCGTGGTCCCGGTCCCCCTCGCGCCGCGCGCGGAGCCGGAGATCGACCTCGAACTGCGCGAGCACGTCGCCACCGCCTACGGCGCCACCGAGCACTACGCGGGCCCCGAGCCCGTCACGCTCCCCGGCCCGCCCCACCGCCGCGGCCTGGTCGTCTTCTTCACCGGCCTGTCCGGCTCGGGCAAGTCCACCATCGCCCGCGGCCTGCGGGACGCCCTGCTGGAGCTCGGCACCCGCACCGTCACCTACCTCGACGGCGACGTCGTGCGCCACCTGCTGTCCAAGGGCCTGACCTTCTCCAAGGCCGACCGCGACCTGAACATCCGGCGCATCGGCTTCGTCGCGGCCGAGGCCGCCCGCCACGGCGGCCTGGCGATCTGCGCCCCCATCGCCCCCTACGCCGCCACCCGCGAGGAGGTGCGCGAGACGGTCGAGTCCGTCGGGGCCGACTTCCTGCTCGTGCACGTCGCCACGCCGCTGGCCGAGTGCGAGCGGCGCGACCGCAAGGGCCTGTACGCCAAGGCCCGCGCCGGCCTGATCCCCGAGTTCACCGGCGTCTCCGACCCCTACGAGGAGCCGGACGACGCCGATCTGGTGATCGACACCACGCACATCTCGATCGAGGCGGCCGTCTCCCAGGTCCTGGGGGCGCTGCAGTCCGGAGGGTGGGTACGTTGATCGATTTCGCGCTGGTCGCCGGGTCCTTCGTCGTCGCCATCGTGGTCGGCCTGACCGGCATGGGCGGCGGGGCCCTGATGACCCCGATGATGATGTTGTTCTTCAACGTCCCGCCGCTGGCCGCGGTCTCCAGCGACCTGGTGGCCTCGGCCGTCATGAAACCGGTCGGCGGCGTCGTCCACCTGCGGCGGGGCACGGTCAACCTGCGGCTGGTCGGCTGGCTGTGCGCCGGGTCGGTGCCGGCCGCGTTCTGCGGGGTGTTCCTGGCCCGCGCGTTCGCCGTGACGGACGCGGTCAAGTACGCGCTGGGCGTGGCGCTGCTGCTGGCCGTCGTCGGCATGGCGGTCAAGGGCTGGCTCGGCGCGCGGGGCGGCTCGTCGAGCCCGCACGAGATCGTCGTGCGCCCAATTCCGACCCTACTGGTCGGTATGGTAGGCGGGCTCGTGGTCGGCGTCTCGTCCGTGGGGTCGGGGTCGCTGATCATCGTGGCCTTGCTCGTGCTCTATCCGGCGCTCAAGGCCAACCAGCTCGTCGGCACCGACCTGGTGCAGGCCGTGCCCCTGGTCGCCGCGGCCGCGCTCGGCCACCTGATGTTCGGCGACTTCAAGCTGGAGCTCACGCTCTCGCTGCTGATCGGCTCGATCCCCGGCGTCTACCTTGGCGCGCGGATCTCCTCACGCGCCCCGGGCGGCCTGATCCGAGCCCTGCTGGCAATCGTCCTGCTCGCCTCCGCCCTCAAACTCCTGGACGTCGGCAACGCCGTCACCGCCTGGCTGCTCGTCGCCGCCTGCGCGGTCACCTTCGCCGGCTGGCGGCTGCGCGCCGGCGATCTGGCCCGGCGCGGCGACGGAGCCGCGGCCGCAGCCGTCGAGGCTCCCCAGGAAGCGCGGCGTTAAGGTCGTGGTACGCGGGTCGAGCGGAAGTAGCGGTCGCGGGCGAGCTGGGTGAAGGCGCGGGCCGCGCCCGGGTCGGAGTCGAAGCTCGTGTTGCCGCGCGGCGCCTGCGGCGAGTCGAAGTACAGCAACGCCTTGATCTGCGGATACCGCTTGATCTGTCTCAGCACCGACTCGAAGAAGCGCCGTTTGAAGGCCCGGTCGGCCGGCCGCTCGAACACCCCCCACTCGGCCACCATGACCGGCTTGCCGGGGAAGCGCGCCTGCATCCACCGGTAGAACCCCGGCCAGCGCCCGTACTCCTTGCGGGTCTTGTTCACCAGCCCGTCGAAGTCGTGCACCCGGTCGTCGGCGTACGGGTCCATGGCCACCCAGTCGACCACGTCGTCACCGGGGTAGAGATCCTCGAACCAGGGCTTGGCCGCCCAGTTGGGCGCCCCCATGTACGTCATCACCGTCACGGCGTTCTTCACCCCGCGCTCGCGCAGCCGGAGCACGACGTGCCGGAACATCGCCGCGTAGTCGCCGGCCTGCATGCCCGACCCCGAGCGGGCGTCCACGTCGTTCTCCGGCTCGTGGTGGAGGGTGAGGAAGAAGCGTTCGGGGAAGGTGCGCCTGAGGTGGTCGGCCAGGCGGTCGATCCGCCGGTCGAGGGCGCCGTCGGCGATGTCGGCCCAGGTGCGGTCGAGCGACGGCTTCCAGTTGATCATGAGCAGCCGCGGACGGGCCGGGTCGCGGGCCAGGCCGATCTCCTGCTGGGTGGGGAACAGCTCGCTGCCGCGATGGTAGACGTGCAGCACGTCGGCGGCGGCGCCCATGCGCGACTCGGCCCCGCGCAGCGCCTCGGCCACGGGAGCGCCGGTGAAGACCTCGGGCGCCACGCCCCACCAGGCGCCGCAGGAGGGGATGAGCCTGGCGGTGACCGCGCAGGAGGGCGCGCCGGCCAGCTCGGCCGTGCTGGTGTCGACCCGGGCGGGCGTGCCCTCGGCCGTCGAGCAGGCGGCCAGGAGGGCGAGCACCGCGCAGGTGATTGCGGTTTTCGTCGCGAAAGTCGCGAAGTGACACTTCATCGCGAAAGACGCGAAATGAGAAAAGCCCCGAAGCTGCAACGCCTTCCAACCCCCTTGTCGACGGACCCCCGCCTATCAAACCTGAACCTTGCCATGCCATTCCTCGAACTTCAGCCAGTGTGCCCGTCTGCCCAGCTCACGGCACCCGACCTGCCACCCGCATTTTGCGGAAATATCCATTCAAAAAGGGGCATCTTCGCGGCCGTACCGGAAAAAATCTTCAGTATTCGACTTGGGTAATATCCGTCCGGCCTATAGTGGGCGCACGCTGCGCCGAGTGACGCAGCGTCGCCCATCCGCGACAGCGCGCATCCCCTCCAGGAGACCGTCCCCATGAGCCCGTCGCCGGACCTCCAGGCGCGCCGCCCGGGCGCCGACCTGGACGAGCACCTCTCCCTGCTGCGCAGGCGGTGGCTGCTGCTCGTCGGCTGCGTCGTGGTCGGCGGCACCGCCGGGCTCGCCCTGCTGCGGGCCACCCCGCCGGCCTACACCGCGATCACCCAGGTCCTGGTCACCCCCGTCGACGGTCAGGACCAGGGCAACCAGGTGAGCAACCGGCAGCGCGAGCCGCTCAACCTCGACACCGAGGCCCAGATCGCCCAGTCGGCGGTCGTCTCGGCGCGGGTCGCCCAGGCCCTGCGGATCACCGCGCCGCAGCCGGTCGAGGTCTCCGTCCCGCCCAACTCGGCCGTGTTGTGGGTCTCGGTGACCGACGCCGATCCCGTGGCCGCCGCCGCGCAGTCCCGGGCCTACGCCGACGCCTACCTGGCCAACAGGCGCGAGAGCGCGAAGGCCGCGATGGCCGAGCGGCAGCAGGCGGTGCTGGCCAAGCTCAAGCAGGTCGACGCCGCCCTCGACGCGGCCATCAAAGAGGTCGGCCGCCTGCCCAAGGGCGGCGCCGAGCACGCCATCGCCACCCAGCGCCAGAGCGTGCTCAACCGGCAGGCCGCCAGCCTGACGCTCAAGTACGACGCCCTGCGCACGGTCGCGGTGACCCCCGGCTCGGTCATCAGCGAGGCGCTGCCGCCGACCCGGCCGAGCTCCCCCAGCCTGCCGCTCTACCTGGGCACCGGCCTGATGGCCGGCCTGCTGCTCGGCGCGGCGGCGGCCTACGCCCGCGATCGGCTCGACACCCGGCTGCGCACGGCCGCCGACGTCGAGCGGCTGACCGGGCTGCCCGTGCTGACCGACCTGTCCGCCTCCCGCGAGCACGGCGTGCTGCACGAGCTGGCCTGCGCCGTGGTCGCGGCCTGCCCCGGCAAGCAGCTGCTGGTCCGGTCGCTGCCCGCCGACCTCTACGCCTCCTCGCTGGCCGAGCCGCTGGCCATCAGCGCGCCGCTGTCGGTGCTCGACGGCTCCGACGTCCGCGACCTGGCGCGGGCCGACGCCGCCCTGCTGCTGGTCGGGCTGGGCCGGGTCACCTCGCCGGAGGTGACGGCGGCCGCCCGCCATCTGGAGCGGCACGACGTGCCGGTCGTGGGCGTGGTGACGGCGACCGACGCGGTGCCGGAGTTCGTCCCGCTGCTGGAGCCGCGTACCCACACCTCGCTCGGCAAGCTCGTCGCCACCGGCGAGCTGGAGGTGAGCCTGGCTGCCGAGACCACGCCCATGCAGTCGTTCCACCACCGGCAGCGCAAGCAGACGTGACAGGACCAGCCTGGCCGATCGCGGCGCTCCTGCTCGGCTACCCGATCTGGTGGGCGCTGGGGTTCGGCGGCCTGTCGGTGATCGTCCTGGCCGTGCCGATGGCGGTGATCCTGTGGCGGCGCCGGCCGGTCCGGGTCCCCCACGGGTTCGGCCTGTGGCTGCTGCTGCTGGCCGGCTACCTGCTGAGCGCGATGATGCTGGACGAGCTGCCGCCCGGCACGTACGGCGACTTCAGCCCCGGCCGCCTGGTCGGCTGGGCCATGCGCCTGGCCCTGTACGTGTCCGTCCTGGTCATGGTGCTCTACCTGGGCAACCTGACCGAGCGCGAGCTGCCGCAGCTGCGCCTGGTGCGCTGGCTCGGCGTGCTGTTCCTGACGACGGTCGCCGGCGGCCTGCTCGGCGTCCTGGTCCCGCACTTCGCCTTCACCTCGCCGGTCGAGCTGCTGCTGCCCGGCTGGATCAGCGAGAACTCCTTCGTCCAGAACCTCATCCATCCCACGGCCGCCCAGACCCAGAAGGTGCTCGGCTACTCCTCCCCCAGGCCGGAGGCGCCCTTCGAGTGGGCCAACGCGTGGGGCAGCAACGCCTCGGTGCTGCTCATCTGGTTCGTCGTCGGCTGGTGGACGTACGGCGGGCGGTGGCGCCGGGTGCTGGCGGTGCTGGTGATCGCCCTGGCCGCGATCCCGGTCGTGTACTCGCTCAACCGCGGCCTGTGGATCGGGCTCGGGCTGGCCGTGGCGTACCTGATCGTGCGGGTGGCGGGCCGGACCAGGGTCGTGCTGTGCGGGGCGGTGGCGGCCGGGCTGGTGGCGTTCGCGCTCAGCCCGCTGGCCTCGGTGTTCGCCCAGCGGCTGGACAGACCGCACTCCAACGACGTCCGGGCCTTCACGATGACCGCCACGGTCGCCGCGGCCCGCCACTCGCCGGTCATCGGCTACGGCAACACCCGCAACTCGCTCGGCAACCACCGCTCGATCACCACGGGCAAGACCCAGTGGTGCGCGGCGTGCGGGCACCCGCCGCTCGGCAGCGACGGGCAGCTCTGGCTGCTGCTGATCACCCAGGGCTTCACCGGGGCCGCACTCTACGTGGCCTTCTTCCTCGGCGCCATCCGCCGCCACTGGGCCGACCGCTCCCCGATCGGGCTGGCCGGGGTGCTGGTGATGGGCCTCGTGCTGCTCTACATGTTCGTCTACGACGGCCTGGTGACGCCGCTGAGCCTCTATCTCATCTCGTTCGCCCTGCTGTGGAGAAACGCATGAAGGACGCCGCCGCGCGGCTCGGATACCTCCGCGAGACCGTGCGCCTGCTGTACCCGGGGCCAGGGTCGCCGCGGCCGTACTCGGTGCTGCCGCACCGGGTGCTGCCCCGCCGGCTGGCCCCGCGGCGCTGGTGGCACGTGGGGGGCGCGGTCACCGTGCCGCTGGAGGGGTCCGTGGCGGCCTATCTGGGCGAGGTCTTCGACGCGCCCGTGGAGACCGTGCTGCACGTGCGTCCGGCGTTGCGGCCCAACCGCAAGCCCGTCCTGGAGGCCCGTGCCGGGGGGCGGCTGCTGGCGTACGTGAAGGTCGGCGACAGCCCGCTCGCCCGCGAGCTGGTCGGCCGCGAGGCGGCCGCGCTGCGCGCGCTGGCCGCGACGCCGCTGAAGACCGTCGTCGTGCCCGACGTGCTGCACCACGGCGAGTGGCGCGGCCTGCCCGTGCTGGCGCTCTCACCGCTGCCCGTACGGCGCGGCCGGGTGCCCCCGGCCCTGCTGAACGCCGCCATCATGGAGATCGCCACCACCGGCGGCCCGGTGCCGGCCTGGCACGGCGACCTGTCCCCGTGGAACATCTGCCCCTCCGCCGACGGCCGGCTGCTCGTCTGGGACTGGGAGCGGTACGAGACCGGCGTCCCCTACGGCCTCGACGCCGCGCACCACCTCTTCCAGCGGGCGCTGCGCAGGATGGACCCGCCCACGGCGGCCCGCGCCTGCGTGGCCAGGGCGCCCCGCGAGCTGGCCCCGCTCGGCCTGTCGTCGGCCGAGGCCAGGCGGACGGCGCTGCACTACCTCATCGTGCTGGCCGACCGGCACGCCGCCGACGGCCACTGCCCGCTCGGGCCGCCAGAGACCTGGCTCAACCCGGCCGTCGACCACGAGGAGCTGCTGCCATGAGGACGCTGAAGCGGCCGGTGCTGTCCTTCTCGCGGCTGGCGGGCCGGTTCACGTCGGGCGCGCGGGTGCTGCCGTCGTTCCTGATCGTGGGGGCGCAGCGGTGCGGCACGACCTCGCTCTACCGGGCGCTGGCCCAGCACCCGCTGCTGCTCAAGCCCGTCCTGCACAAGGGGGTCCACTACTTCGACGTCGGCTACCACCGGCCGATGACCTGGTACCAGGCGCACTTCCCGCTGCGCGCGGGCGCGGCGCTGCTGGCCCACCGGTACGGCGGCCGCACCCAGGCGTTCGAGTCGTCCCCCTACTACCTGTTCCATCCGCTGGCCGGTGAGCGGATCGCCGCCGACCTGCCCGGGGTCAAGCTGATCGTCCTGGTCCGCGACCCGGTCGAGCGGGCCTGTTCGGCCCACGCCCACGAGCTGGCCAGGGGCTTCGAGTCCGAGTCCCACCTCGAATCCGCCCTTGAGCTGGAGGCCGGACGGCTGGCCGGGGCCGAGGAGAGCCTGCGCGTGTCGCCGTTCGCCGAGCACCACTCCCACCGCCACCACGCCTACCTGGCCCGCGGCCGGTACGCCGACCAGCTCGACCGCCTCGAACCGCTCTTCGGCCGCGACCGGATCCTGGTGCTCGACAGCCACCGGTTCTTCGCCGAGCCGGAGACCGCCTACGACCGCGTGCTGGAGTTCCTGACGGTGCCGCACCTGGGCTATCCGGCGTTCGAGCGGCACAACGGCCGGCCGCTGCCCCGGCCCGTGCCCAAGGTGCTGGAGCAGGCGCTCAGGGACCATTTCGAGCCCTACGACGCGCGGCTGACGCGCTGGCTGGGCGGTGAGCCGTCGTGGCGCCGGTGATGGTCCGGCGCGGGATCGCCGGGCTGACCGGGGCCGGGGTGAGCGCGCTGGCGCAGTTCCTGGTGGCCGTGGTGGTGACCAGGGCGTTCAGCCCGGCGCAGGCGGGCGCGTTCTTCAGCGTGACGGCCCTGGCCCTGATGGCGGCCGGCATCGCCAAGCTGGACGCCGGCAACGGGCTGGTCTACTTCATCGCGCGGGCCAGGACGTACGGCTATCGCGGTATCTCCGGCTATTTCCGGGCGGCCATGCTGCCGTGCGCGCTGGCCGCCTGCGCGGCCGGGGTGCTGCTGGAGCCGCGCATCGGGCTGCTGGCCTGGGCCCTGCCGGTCATCGTGCTCGGCGACATCGCGCTGGCCGCCACCCGGGGGTTCGGCTCGATGCGGCCCACCGTGCTGCTGGACGGCGTGCTGCTGCCCGCCGCGCAGCTCGTGCTCGTCACCTGGGCGGCTCTCGCGCACGCGCCGCAGTGGCTGCCGGCGGCCTGGGCGCTGCCCTTCCTGCCGCTGCTCGTCCTGGCCCTCGCCGGCCTGCGCGGACGGGCGCCGCGCACGCCGTACCTGCCGGGGACCGGGCGTGACCTGTGGCGCTACACCGCGCCGCGGTCCGCCGCCGGCGCCATCCAGGCGGTGTTCCAGCGGCTGGACATCGTGGTCGTCGCCCTGCTCGCCGGGCCGGCCCAGGCCGCCGTCTACACGGCCGCCACCCGGTTCCGGGTCGTCGGGCAGCTCGCCAACCAGGGGCTGGCGCAGGCCGTGCAGGAGCGGCTGGTCCGGGCGCTCGCCGACGGGGAGCTCGGCCGCGCGCGCGAGCTGTACCAGGCCACCACGATCTGGCTGGTGCTGCTGACCTGGCCGGTGTGGCTGGGCTACGCCGTCCTCGCGCCGTGGCTGCTGCGCGTCTTCGGCCCCGCGTACGGCGCCGCCGCCCCCATCGCCCTCGTCCTGGCCGGGACCATGCTGGTGGCCTCCGCCTGCGGCATGGTCGACGTCGTCCTGACCGCCGCCGGCCACACCCTGGCCAGCCTGCTCAACCTGCTGGCCGCGGTCGGCTGCACGATCGCGCTCGACCTGGCCCTGATCCCCTCCCAGGGGGCGTTCGGCGCGGTCGTCGGCTGGTCAGGCGGGGTGATCGTGAAGAACCTGCTGCCGCTGTGGCAGCTCCACCACCGCTACGGCCTGCACCCGTTCGGCCGCCACACCCTGCCCGCCCTGCGCCCGCGCACCTGGGCGGCGGCCGCGTGAACGCGCCCGTCCTGGTCACCGGCCTGCCGAGGAGCGGCACGAGCTGGGCCGGCAAGATGCTCACCGCCGGGGGCGGCCTGGTCTACGTCAACGAGCCGCTCAACCCGCAGCACCCGCCCGGCCGCTGCCCCGGCGTGCTGCGGGCCGAGGTCGCCCACCGGTTCCAGTACATCTGCGACGACAACGCCGACGGCTTCCTGCCCGCCTTCCGCGACACGGTCGCCCTGCGCTACCACTGGCTCGCCGAGCTGCGCGCCAACCGCTCCCCCTACGACCTGGCCCGCCTGGCGCGCTACGGCACCGCGTTCGCGTTCGGCCGCCTGGCCGGGCGACGGGCGCTGCTCGACGACCCGTTCGCGGTGTTGTCGGCGGGCTGGTTCGCCCGGCGGCTGGGGTGCGCGGTCATCGTCCTCGTCCGCGATCCGGTGTCGTTCGTGGCGAGCTGGCGCCGTCTCGGGTGGCGGTTCGACGTCGGCGACCTGCTCGGCCAGCCGCTGCTCGTCCGCGACCATCCCGGCCTGCTGAACCTGCACCCGCTGCTCGGCTCCGCCGACGACCTGGCCACGATCGCCGCCCTGTGGCGGGCCGCGCGGTCGGTGCTGGCCGCCACGCCCGGCGTCCTGGTCGCCTCGTACGAGTCGCTGGCCGGGGATCCGGTCGCCGGTTTCCGGCGTCTCTACGCCCATGCGGGCCTGCCGTGGTCACCGTCCGCCGAACGGCGGATCGTCCGGGCCTGCACCACGCCGTCCCGCCGGTCGGCGGCCTTCGCCTGGTCTGGGCTGTCCCGTACGGCCTTCCGTCCGATGGACTCCCGTCAGGCGCTGGCCGCGGCGGCCCGGGGGCTCACTCCGGCGGAGGCGGCCCGGGTCCGGGCCCTCACCGCCTGAGCCTGGTCAGCAGGCAGCCGGCGAGCAGGCGTACCGCGAAGGGGAGGTCGTCCACGAGGTAGCGCCGCGCCAGCCGTCCTGGCTCGCTCATCAGCCGGAACGCCCACTCCAGCCCGGCCCGCCGCATCCAGCGCGGCGCCCGCTGGACCGTGCCGGCGGCGAAGGCGATGGCCGCCCCGCAGCCGACGAACCACGCCTGCGGCAGCTCCTCGCGCAGCTCGGCGATGAGCAGGTCCTGCCGGGGGAAGCCCAGCCCGACGAACACCAGGCGGGGCCGCGCCGCGACCACCCGGCGCCGCACCCGCTCCCTCCCCTCCGCCGTGTCGTCGAAGTGGTACGGCGGCGCGTGCACCCCCGCCACCTTCAGCCCGGGACGGCAGCTCCTGAGCTCGCCCGCGGCCAGCTCGGCCACCCCGGGCGGCCCGCCCAGCAGGTACACCGGCCAGTCGCGGGCCGCGGCCACCTCGCTGAGCGACCAGATCAGGTCGGCGCCGGTGACCCGTTCGGGCAGCGGGGTGCCGAGCAGCCTGGCCGCCCACACCAGCGGCATGCCGTCGGCCACCACGATCTCGGCCGAGCCCACGAGCTCCTGGAGGGCGGGGTCGCGGGCGACGGCCCGGCAGATGTCGACGTTGGGCGTCACGATGCGGCCGCCCCGTCCGGCCGCGGCCTCGGCCGCCACCCAGCGCACCACGTCGGCCTCGGTGACGGCGTCCAGGCCGACGCCGCCGACCCGGACGCGCTCCCCCGCACGCCCCCGACGCCCGGCCTGGGCGACCCCGCGACCCGCCGGCCGCTCGGACGGGAGAATGCGGGCAGCCCCCGGCCCGGCCGCGCGGGCCCGCGCGGACTCGGCGGCACGGCCGCGGGCGGTCGCGGGGTCGGCAGCGGGGTTCGAGGTGGACGGGCGCTGGACGGGGACGGCCGGGACGCGGGTCCTGGGCGGGGTCATATGCCGTGCCCCCGTCCGTGCAGCAGCCCGAGCACGGTCGCGGCCGGGACGATCCCCGCCGCGACGGCCAGCGCGATCGGCGCCCGCGGCTCACCCGGCCGCGCCCCGAACGCGCGCACCGCCCACCGGACCGCGGTGCGCCGCCGCCCGAGCGCCGCGTACGCGAAGGCGAGCTGGCCGTAGACCCGGGCCGCGCCGCGCCGGTCGGCGGCCAGCTCGGGATGGCGGTCGAGCATCCAGTCGAGCCCGGCGATCCGGTCCGCCCAGCGGGCCGCGTAGTAGGACGAACCACCCCACCGCACCCGGACGAGCGGCCGGTCGACATGCGTGATCGGCCGCCGCCGGGACGCGCGCAGGGCCAGGTCCCAGTCCTCGTTCTGGCCCCCGGGGGCGCTCTCGTCGGCCCACAGGGCCCCGCGCCGGAACAGGAACGTCGAGGAGTGCACCATCACCATGCGCGACCGCAGGAGGTCGGCCGTGGTCACCGTGTCCGCGCCGGCGAGCCTGGCCACCCGGCGCCGGCCGTGCTCGACCTCGATGGCGCAGCTCGCGAACTCGCCGCCGGTGGCCGCCAGCGCCCGCGTCTGGGCGGCGAGCTTGCCCGGCAGCCACAGGTCGTCGTCGTCGCAGAAGGCGACGAGATCGGTGTCGAGGGCCGCGATGCCGGTGTTGCGCGCCCCCGGCAGCCCCGGGGTACGCCGGTTGGCCAGGACGGGCACGCCAAGCTCCGGCCCCACGCGCCCGCGCCCGCCATCGTGGACCACGACCACGGCCAGCCGCCCCGGATGGTCCTGGGCCAGCACCGCCGCCACGGCCTCGCGCAGCATCCCGGGCCGGTCGCCGCGGGTCGGGATCACCACCCCCACGGACGGCGGCGCGCTCACGCGGCGGCCTCCCGGTAGCCGTACCGGACGCGCAGGGGCCAGGTGAGCGCGGCGACCAACCGCCGGTCGCGGACGGGCAGCCCCGAACGCCACGAGTCGTCGCACCGCAGCCGGATCCCTCCGACCTGGAACCGCATCGGATTGCCGGACGCGGTGTGCGCGGGCCCGAGCCGCGCCGTCGTGCCCTCCAGGAACGGCAGGCCGGGAACGTCGAGCCCGAGGAAGCCGGCCAGCGCGGTCAGCGTGGGCTCCGGAGCGGCGACCAGGTCTTCGTAGCGCACCCGGGTCACCAGGGCCCCCTGGCGGGCGAGGAGCTCGAGGCCGGCGTTCTGGGCCGTCCAGTGGAGGGATGTGCGCAGCGGCCCCCAGCGGGTCATGGGACGCCCGTCCTCGGGCCGCTCGACGGTCCTGCGCCAGGAGTGGGCCACCGCCCGCGGATCCCGGACGACGTGCACGACGCGTACGTCCATGCCGGCCGCGACCAGGCAGTGGGCGAGGGAGGCGTGCTTGCTGGAGTCGATCACGACGGGCGCGCCGGTCGCCTCGTAGACCCTCCGGTACGCCCGCGCGTACTCGGCCAGGTCGGGATGCGCGATGCGCCCCATGCGGTGGGTGCGATCGACCCGCTGCCGCAGCGTGAGCACCCGCTCGGCCAGCGACGGCCGCCATCCGCCGAACGCCGCCCGGCCCACCTGCCGCCAGAAGTCGCAGGCGGCGAAGGCGGCGCCGCAGCCGCACGGCTCTCCGGCCAGCACGCCTCTCGACCACAGGTGGACCACCTCGCCGAGCGCCACGACGCCGGGCAGCTCGGCGAGCAGCCGCTCCAGCAGGGTGGTGCCACTACGGCCGAGGCCACCGAGGAAGATCACTCGGGTGGCGGATGCGCGGTCGGTCACAGGGGAGGGCCTTCACGTCGCCAACACGGAACGCGACGACCCTAGCGCGGAGGGTAATCAGATGGTCAGGAAACCCCGCAAAGATCTACCGAAACGGCGAACGGCCCGGCGTGGTGCCGCCGGGCCGTTCCGTGACGCTCAGCTGGCGTCGATGATCATGCCGGCGCCGACCGTGCCGTTGGTGGCCTCGTCCACGAGGATGAAGCCGCCGGTCAGCCGGTTGCGGGCGTAGTCGTCGACGAACAGCGGCTGGGTGACCCGCAGCGAGACCCGGCCGATCTCGTTCAGGCCGAGGGCGGTGGCCTCCTCGTCCCGGTGCAGCGTGTTGACGTCGAGCCGGTAGTGCAGGTCGCGCACCAGCGCCCGCGCCGTGCGGGTGGTGTGCTTGATCGTCAGCTTGGTGCGCGGGGTCAGCTTGAGGCCGTCGGCCATCCAGCAGACCATGGCCTCCAGCTCCTGGGCCGCGTGCGGCTGGTTGTTGGGCCTGGCGATCATGTCGCCGCGCGAGATGTCGAGGTCGTCCTCGAAGCGCAGCGTGACCGACATGGGCGGGAACGCCTCCTCCACCGGCCCGTCGAACGTGTCGATCGAGGCGATCCGCGTGCTCAGCCCGGACGGCAGGTGCACCACCTCGTCGCCCGGCTTGAGCACCCCGCCCGCGACCTGGCCCGCGTAGCCGCGGTAGTCGTGGAAGGCGTGGTCGGTCGCCTTCTGCGGACGGATCACGTACTGGACGGGGAAGCGCACGTCGACCAGGTTGCGGTCGGAGGCGATGTGCACGTTCTCCAGGTGGTGGAGCAGGGACGTGCCGAGGTACCAGGGCATGTTCTCCGAACGCGAGACGACGTTGTCGCCGTTGAGCGCGGAGATCGGGATGAACGTCAGGTCGCTCACGTTGAGCTTGGAGGCGAAGGAGGTGAACTCCTCCCGGATCTCCTCGAACCGCTCCTGGGAGTAGTCGACCAGGTCCATCTTGTTCACGGCCAGCACCAGGTGCGGCACGCGCAGCAGCGAGGTCAGGAACGCGTGCCGGCGCGACTGCTCCAGCACGCCCTTGCGCGCGTCGATGAGGATGATCGCCAGGTCGGCCGTGGAGGCGCCGGTGACCATGTTCCTGGTGTACTGGATGTGGCCGGGCGTGTCGGCGATGATGAACTTGCGCTTGGGCGTGGCGAAGTAGCGGTAGGCCACGTCGATCGTGATGCCCTGCTCGCGCTCGGCCCGCAGGCCGTCGGTCAGCAGCGACAGGTCGGTGTACTCGGTGCCGCGGTCGCGGGAGGTGCGCTCGACCGCTTCGAGCTGGTCCTCGAAGATGGCCTTGGAGTCGAAGAGCAACCGTCCGATGAGGGTGGACTTGCCGTCGTCGACGCTTCCCGCGGTGGCAAAGCGAAGAATGTCCATCAGAAGTAGCCCTCTCGCTTGCGGTCCTCCATGGCGGCCTCGGACGAGCGGTCGTCGGCCCTGGTGGCCCCCCGCTCGGTGATCCGGGTGGCCGCGATCTCCTCGATGATCTCCTCGACCGTGGCGGCCGTGGACTGCACGGCGCCGGTGCAGGTCATGTCGCCGACCGTGCGGTAGCGCACGACGGCCTCGAACAGCGGCTCGTCGTCGCCGCGGGACACGACGTCGGAGTCGGGCAGCAGCATGCCGTCGCGCTCGAACACCTTGCGGGTGTGCGAGAAGTAGATCGAGGGGATCTCGATGCCCTCACGCCGGATGTAGTCCCAGATGTCGAGCTCGGTCCAGTTGGACAGCGGGAAGACCCGGATGTGCTCGCCCTTGCGGATGCGGGAGTTGTAGAGGTTCCACAGCTCGGGGCGCTGGTTCTTCGGGTCCCACTGGCCGAAGTCGTCGCGGAAGGAGAACACGCGCTCCTTGGCGCGGGCCTTCTCCTCGTCCCGCCTGGCGCCGCCGAAGACGGCGTCGAACTCGTGCTCCTCGATCGCGTCGAGCAGCGTGGTGGTCTGCAGGCGGTTGCGCGAGGCGCGCCGGCCGGTCTCCTCGACCACCCGGCCGCTGTCGATCGACTCCTGCACGCTGGCCACGATCAGGCGCGCGCCCAGCTCCTCGGAACGGCGGTCGCGGAACTCGATGACCTCGTCGAAGTTGTGCCCGGTGTCGACGTGCATCAGCGGGAACGGGATGGCCGCGGGCCAGAACGCCTTCTCCGCGATGCGCAGCATGACGATCGAGTCCTTGCCGCCGGAGAAGAGCAGACACGGCCGCTCGAACTCCGCCGCCACCTCGCGCATGATGTGAATGGCCTCGGCTTCGAGTACGTCGAGCTGCGACGTCGTGTAGTCGCGCTGGAGCATGGGCGCTTCCTCCGGCGGTTAGCGATGCAGGTCCCGAATTCCGGCGAGCAGGGATGTCGCCAGCTCCGGTAGGGAAACCAGGATATCCGGTAGTGACGGGTCGGCTTGGTTGTAGGTCAGCTCCGAGCCGTCGACGCGGCTGGCGAACGCCCCGGCCGCCTGCGCGACGGCGACGGGGGCCGCGGAGTCCCACTCGTACTGGCCGCCGGCGTGCACGTACGCCTCGACCTCGCCGGTGAGCACCGCGGAGATCTTCGCCCCGGCCGAGCCGATCGGCACCAGGTCGGCGCCCAGCAGGTAGGCCAGCTTCTTGACGAACTCCGGCGGCCGGGTGCGGCTCACCGCGATGCGGAAGCGGCCCTTCTCGAAGGCCGGCAGGGCGGGCGGCTCGGCGGTGGTCAGCGTACGGCCCTGCGCGGGCAGCGCCACGGCGCCCGCGGTCAGCTTGCCGCGCTCCCACAGCGCGACGTGCACGGCCCAGTCGGCCCGGCCCTCCTCGGAGAACTCGCGCGTGCCGTCGAGGGGATCGACGATCCACACGCGCTCGGCGCCCAGCCTGCGCGGGTCGAGCCGCTCCTCCCTGGTGGCCTCCTCGGACAGGACACTGTCACTGGGACGCAACCGTGCCAGCGCCTCCATGAGGAACACGTGCGCGGCCCGGTCGCCCTCCGCGCGCAGCGCGGCGGAGTCGCCGAACCCGGTGCGCTCGCGGACCTGCAGCAGCCTCTCGCCCGCCTCCGTCGCCAGGTCGCCGGCCACGGCGTGGTCGTCGCGAATCGTCATCAATATGCTCCTTGCCCGCGGGCGACGGCCGACCAAGTCTTCCACAGGATCTGCAGGTCCAGCGTGAGGGACCAGTTCTCCACGTAACGCAGGTCGAGACGGACGGATTCCTCCCACGATAGGTCAGATCGCCCGCTCACTTGCCACAGCCCGGTCAGCCCCGGACGCACCAGAAGCCGTCTGCGCACGTCGTCACCGTAGCGCGCCACCTCCTCCGGAAGCGGCGGGCGCGGGCCGACGAGCGACATGTGTCCGAGGAGCACGTTGATGAGCTGGGGCAGCTCGTCGAGGGAGTGGCGGCGCATCAGCGTGCCGAGCGGCGTCACGCGCGGATCGTTGCGGATCTTGAACAGCACGCCGTCGTGGTCGCTGACGAGGGTGATCTTCTGCTGCTCCGAGCCGCGCCGCATGGTACGGAACTTCAGGATCGTGAACGGCCTGCCGTCCTTGCCGATCCGGGTCTGGCGGAACAGCGCGGGCCCCGGGCTCGTGCCCCGCACGGCCACGGCCAGGGTCGCCAGCAGGGGCGACAGCAGCACCAGCAGCGCGGCGGCGACCACGCGGTCGAAGACGTTCTTGACCAGTTGCCGGGCGCCGGTCAGCTCGGGGTGCTCGACGTGCAGCAGCGGCAGCCCGGCGGCCGGCCGGATCATCGTGCGCGGGCCGGCGACGTCCATCAGGGCGGGGGCGACGACCAGCTCGGTGTGGGTGCGCTCCAGCCGCCAGGCCAGCCGGCGCAGCGCGTCGCCGTCCATCTCGGGGCAGGCCAGCACCGCCACGGTGTCGGCGCGCACCTGGTCGACGACCAGCGGCACGTCGCCGAAGTCGCCCGCGACGGGCACCTCGGTCAGCACGCCGGGCGGCTCGCCGTAGGGCAGGCAGGCGGCCACGACGTCCATGCCGTGGTGGCGCTCCCTGCGGAAGAGGTGGACCAGCTCGGCGATCGAGGCCGGATGGCCGACCGCGACCACGCGGCGCATGCAGGCCCCGGCCGCCCTGCGCCGGTTGAGCGAGCGCCGCAGCAGGTAGCGGGCGACCAGCGTGAGCAGCGTGACCAGGGGCAGCGCGAGCACGACGTAGCCGCGGGCGACGTCGGTCTTGGTGACGTACGAGCCGATCGCGGTGGCCGCGGTGAGCGCGACGCCGGCGTGCACGACGCGCCGGAACTCCTCGGAGCCGGCGCCGATCATGCGGGGCTCGTAGGCCCGGTTGAGCGCGACCGCGCAGATCCACACCCACGGCAGCGCCACGCTGACCAGCAGGTACGGCAGCACGTAAGGGGTGAACCCGCCGAACCTGCCGCAGAAGGCGGCGGCGGACCCGATGCCCGCCCCGCACAGATCGCCCACCACGGCACGGAACCGGTAGGAACGCATCCACGCCGGAGTCACCGGGCTGACCCGCCACGAGAGGGCCTCGCCGGACTTCACGGGCTCTCCTGCCTCACTCCGTGAGGCGGCCTCGGTCGCCAAATGCCGTCTTCCCCCGCTCCGCTCCCGCCGTCGCTCCGGGCGGTGGCACGCCTCTGTGTGCCCGTTCCCGAACGGACAGTCACCGATGCTAGCCGCGCGTGCGCCACGACAGGCGGCGAACGGTTCTATGCGGCGATCAGCGTGGAGGGCCGGAAATGTGGAGATCAGCCCGGTGGAAGTCGTTCTGGGTGGCTTCCAGGCCACGGGCCATGAGCGATTCGACGACGTCGGCGCCCCGGTCGACGAGGAAGGGCAGATCCTTGCGCTCGACGGTGACGAAGTCGCGGAGCACGAAGGTGGCCGGGTCCATGCGGCCGGGCGGCCGGCCGATGCCGAAGCGCACCCTCAGGTAGTCGCGGGTGCCGAGGACCTTGGTGATGGACTTGAGCCCGTTGTGGCCGTTGTCGCCGCCGCCGAGCTTGGCGCGCAGCGCGCCGTAGGGGACGTCGAGCTCGTCGTGGACGACGATCAGCCGATCGGGGCCGATCTTGTAGAAGTCGGCGAGCGCCTTGACCGGCCCGCCCGACAGGTTCATGTACGTCAGCGGCTTGGCCAGCACGGCCGCCCGCGTCTCCAGCACCTCGGACCTGCTCTTGTGCGCCTTGAAGCGCCCGCCGGCCCGCGCGGCCAGCTCGTCGAGCACCATGAAGCCCGCGTTGTGCCTGTTACCCGCGTATTCGGGTCCCGGATTGCCCAGTCCGACGATCAGCCAGCGGTCCATGTGCGCTCCCTTACAGCGGAACGGGGGCGGCCTCGCGCCACCCCCGTCGTCGCGGTACGTGCTTACTCGGCGGCAGCCTCGGCGCTCTCGCCCTCGCCCTCGGCCTCGGCGGTCTCGCCCTCGGCGGCCTCCTCGGCCTCGGCGGCGGGCTCCTCGGTCGGCTTGGCGATGACGTGGAGGACCACGGCCTCGGGGTCGGCGGCCAGCGTGGCGCCCGACGGCAGGTCGAGCTGCGCGGCGGTGATCACGGTGCCGACCTCCATGCCCTCGACGTCGACCTCGACGCCGGTGGGGATGTGGGTGGCCTCGGCCTCGACGGCCACCGAGACGAGCTGCTGGTCGAGCAGGCCCTCGGAGTTGACGTCGCCGGTCGTGGTGACCGGGATCTCGACGGTGACCTTCTCGCCGCGCTTGACCAGGAGCAGGTCGACGTGCTCGACGAAGCCCTTGATCGGGTCGCGCTGCACGCCCTTGGGCAGGGCCAGCTCGTCGACGCCGTCACCCTGGAGGCGGATCAGCACGTTGGGCGTGCGCAGGGCGAGCAGCACCTCGTGACCGGGCAGGGTGAGGTGCTTGGGGTCGATGCCGTGCCCGTAGAGGACGGCGGGCACCTTGTCGGCGCGGCGGATCTTGCGGGCGGCGCCCTTGCCGAACACCGTGCGCGGCTCGGCGGCGATACGTACTTCAGACACGACATCTCCTAGGGATGCAGAGATCGGATTGTGGCGCGCTCCCCCTCACCCGCCCTAGCGGAAGGCGTTACGAGCGCAACCCGTACAGCTTACTCGCTCAGGTGTCGCCCTCGAACAGGCTCGTGACGGAGCCGTCGGTGAAGACCTCGGTGACGGCGCGGGCGATGAGCGGCGCGATCGAGAGCACCGTCAGCTTGTCGAACCGCTTGGCCTCCGACAGGGGCAGCGTGTTGGTCACGATGACCTCGGAGATGCGCGAGTTCTTCAGCCGGTCGACGGCGGGGTCGGAGAAGACCGCATGGGTGGCGGCGACGATGACGTTGGTGGCGCCCTGCTCGTAGAGGGCGTCGGCGGCCTTGCAGATCGTGCCGGCGGTGTCGATCATGTCGTCGATCAGCACGCAGGTGCGCCCGCTGACCTTGCCGACGACCTCGCTGACCTTCACGGAGTTGGCCACGTCGAGGTCGCGGCGCTTGTGGATGAAGGCCAGGGGCGTGCCGAGGGTGTCGGCCCAGCGCTCGGACAGGCGGACGCGGCCGGTGTCGGGCGAGACGACCGTCGTGTTCTCCAGGTCGAGCTTGTTCTTCAGGTAGCTCTCCAGGACCGGCATCGCGAACAGGTGGTCGACGGGACCGTCGAAGAAGCCCTGGATCTGCGAGGTGTGCAGGTCGATCGACATGAGCCGGTCGGCGCCGGCGGTCTTGAACAGGTCGGCCATCAGCCGGGCCGTGATGGGCTCGCGGCCGCGGCCCTTCTTGTCCTGGCGGGCGTAGCCGAAGAACGGCATGACCACGGTGATGCGCTTGGCCGAGGCCCGCTTGAGCGCGTCGACCATGATGAGCTGTTCCATGATCCACTTGTTGATGGGACCGGTGTGGCTCTGGATCACGAACGCGTCGCAGCCGCGGACGGACTCAAGGTAGCGGGCGTAGATCTCGCCGTTGGCGAAGTCGATCAGTTTGGTGGGGGTGAGTGAGACGCCGACGTGCTCGGCGACCTCTTCGGCCAGCTCTGGATAGGCCCGGCCGGAGAAGAGCATGAGGTTCTTCTCGCCCGGCTGTTTGATGCTGGTCACTGTTCGTTCTCCTGCTGTGCTCGCTCGGCCAGCGCCCGTTCGGCGGCGGCGGCCGACTTGGTGCCCGCGCGCTTGCGCAGGACCCATTTCTCGATGTTGCGCTGTCGCGCCCTGGCCACGCCCATCGCCCCTGGGGGTACGTCGCTGACGATCACGGACCCGGCCGCGGTGTTGGCGCCTTCGCCGATCGTCACGGGGGCGATGAGCATGGTGTCGCAGCCGACGAACGCGCCGTCGCCCACGGTGGTGTGGTGTTTGTCGACCCCGTCGTAGTTGACGAAGACGGTGGAGGCGCCGATGTTGACGTCCTCCCCGATGGTGGCGTCGCCGGCGTAGGTGAGGTGGGGCACCTTGGAGCGCTCGCCGACCTTGGTGTTCTTCATCTCGACGAACGTGCCCGCCTTCGACCTGCGGCTGAGCACGGTGCCGGGACGCAGGTAGGCGTAGGGGCCGACGTTGGCCTCGGGGCCGATGTCGGCGTTGTCGCAGACCGCGTTGCGCACGACGGCGCCCTCGCCGACGCGGGTGTCGGTCAGCGTGGTGGCCGGGCCGACCTCGGCTCCGGCGCCGACGACCGTGCGCCCGTGGAGCTGGGTGCCGGGGTGAACGACGGCGTCGGGCCCGATCTCGACGCCCACGTCGACCCACGTGGTGGCCGGGTCGACGACGGTGACGCCGGCGCGCATGTGCTGCTCCAGCAGCCGCTGGTTGAGCACCTTGCGGGCGAAGGCGAGCTGGACGCGGTCGTTGACGCCCTCGACCTCGACGTAGTCGGCGGCCACGCAGGCGCCGACCCGGTGGCCGTCGCCGCGCAGGATGCCGAGGACGTCGGTGAGGTACTCCTCGCCCTGGGCGTTGTCGGTGGACACGCGCTTGACGGCGTCGGCGAGCAGCAGGCCGTCGAAGGCGTAGATGCCGGAGTTCATCTCCTTGATCGCGCGCTGCTCGTCGTCGGCGTCCTTCTCCTCGACGATCTCCAGCACGGCGCCGGAGGGGTCGCGGATGATCCGGCCGTAACCGGTCGGATCGGGCACCTCGGCCGTCAGCACGGTGACCGCGTTGCCGTCGGCGGCGTGCTTGGCGAGCAGCGTGGCGAGCGTGCGGGCCTGCATGAGGGGCACGTCGCCGTAGGTGACCAGGATCGTGCCGGCGATCGTGCCGACCTCTTCGAGCACGGTGCGGACGGCGTGGCCGGTGCCGCGCTGCTCACGCTGGACGACGGCGCGCGCGTCGGGGCTGGTGGCGGCCAGATGACCGCCGACCTGTTCGAGCGCATGGCCGATGACCACGATGAGCCGCTCGGGATCGAGGTCGCGGGCGGCGGCGAGCATGTGGTCGACCAGCGCGCGGCCGCACAGCTCGTGGAGGACTTTCGGGGTCTGGCTCTTCATCCGGGTGCCCTCGCCGGCGGCGAGGACGATGACGGCTGCCGGGCGCGGCACACTCACGGACTGAGGCTCCCTGTGACTGGACGGATCAGGGTCGTCGGCGCGGCTACCGCACCGCAACCCTCCCGACACCGTGAGGATACCTGCCCGGTTCGGAACTCTCTCGCGCGGGGAGCCGCGGGATGGCTGTCAAGGCTCCCGGAAGAGGACTCGAACCCCTACAAAGTGGACCAAAACCACTTGTCCTGCCGATTAGACGATCCGGGACGGACCGGACGCCGTGGCGTCCGACACACAGCCCCTACGATACCGAGCCCGCACGGGCGTATGCGCCCTCAATTCTCTCGCACATCTCCAGTGCCGCGTATACCGGGGACACGCGGGGGTAGTCGGCACGCTGGTCGCATAACAGACCACCCCAAAAGCCGCAAGGTACGAAACCCACTCACCTGGGCGAGCCGACCGTCAGCTAAGTGACATCCACAGCTTAGGGCTTCCTTACTTACGATGGCGTAGGTTACGGTGGCGTAGCCTGGACATTCATCCTCATACATGTAGTTGGAGGTAGCCCATGACCGTTCTCGCCGAGCGTTCCTCCCCCGCCCCGAAGCCCGACTTCGAACCCGAACCGAAATCCAGAGCAGAGATCATCACGTTCGCTCTCGTGGTCGGGCTGCCCCTGGTCGCGCTCGCGGCGGCGGTGCCCCTGGCCTGGGGATGGGGACTCGGCTGGACGGACATCGTCATCGCCTTCGTCTTCTACGTCGTCTCCGGGCTCGGCGTCACCGTCGGGTTCCACCGCTACTTCACGCACGGCTCGTTCAAGGCCAAGCGGCCACTGAAGATCGCGATGGGCATCGCGGGCAGCCTGTCGCTGGAGATGTCCGTCCTGGACTGGGTGGCCACGCACCGCAAGCACCACAAGTTCTCCGACAAGGAGGGCGACCCGCACTCGCCGTGGCGCTTCGGCCCCGGCTTCAAGTCGATGTCCAAGGGCCTGCTGTACGCCCACATGGGCTGGCTGTTCGAGAGCGAGCGCACCAACCGCGAGAAGTACGCCCCCGACCTGTGCAAGGACGAGGACATCCAGAAGCTGCACAAGTGGTTCCCCACGCTGGCCCTCGTCTCGGTCCTGCTGCCCGGCGTGCTCGGCCTGCTGCTGACCTGGTCCTGGCAGGGCGGCCTGACCGCGCTGTTCTGGGGCTCGCTCATCCGCATCGGCCTGCTGCACCACGTGACCTGGTCGATCAACTCGATCTGCCACGTCTTCGGCGAGGAGCCCTTCCAGGTGCGTGACAAGTCGCGCAACGTCTGGTGGCTGGCCATCCCGTCGTTCGGCGAGTCCTGGCACAACCTGCACCACTCCGACCCCACCTGCGCCCGGCACGGCGCGCTCAAGGGCCAGATCGACCTCAGCGCCGGCCTGATCCGCCTCTTCGAACGGGCGGGCTGGGTGTACGACGTGCGCTGGCCGACGCCAGAACGCCTGGCGGCGAAGCGCATTGCCTGACGAGAATCAGCCGATGAACGGCCATTCGTCCGTGGCCGTCATTATGGAACCCGTGACCGAACCCCGATCTCGCAGGCGCATGTCCGGTAGAGAGCGCAGAGAGCAGCTGATCCGGATCAGCCGCACGCTGTTCGCCGAGAAGGGGTTCGACGGGACCTCGATAGAGGAGATTGCCGCCACCGCGCAGGTGTCGAAGCCCGTGGTGTACGAGCATTTCGGCGGCAAGGAAGGCGTCTACGCGGTCGTCGTCGACCGCGAGATGCAGAAGCTGCTGGGCATGATCACCTCGGCCCTCGCCGCCTCCCACTCCCTCATCAAGCTGGAGCGGGCCGCCCTGGCCCTGCTCCAGTACATCGAGGAGAGCAGCGAGGGCTTCCGCATCCTGGTGCGCGACTCGCACGCGGCCTCGGGCACGGGCACGTTCGCCAGCCTGATCAGCGAGATCGCCAGCCAGGTGGAGGACGTCCTGGCCGACGAGTTCGCCGGCCGCGGCTACGACCCCAAGCTCGCCCCCATGTACGCCCAGATGCTGGTCGGCATGGTCGCGCTGACCGGCCAGTGGTGGCTGGACGTGCGCAAGCCGGGCCGCGAGGAGGTCGCCGCGCACCTGGTGAACCTGGCCTGGAACGGCCTGACCGGCCTGAACCCGAGCCCGGCGATCTCGGTGGCCACCCGCAACCAGGCCGCCGCCGCCGCCAAGCCGCGCGTCAGCGACAAGGATCTGCGCGAGTTCGAGAAGGCCCGCGAGAAGGAGCTCAAGGAAGCCGAGAAGCTCCGCCAGCGAGAGTTGCGTGACGCGGAGAAAGCCAGGGTACGAGAGTTGAAGGAGCGCGAGCGGCTGCTGAAGGAGGCGGAGAAGGCCCGCGAGCGCGAGGAGAAGATCCGTCAGCGGGAGGCCAGGCTCGCCGAGCGCGCCGCACGCCTTGAGCAGGCCGACCAGCCAGAGTGAGTTCGTTGCGGCTACGTTAACGTTCCGTTCAACCAATCGGGGCAATATAGGCCATATGTCCGCGGAACCGCTGCAATCGGGAAACGACCTGCCCCTGCCACAGGAGCGGTTCCTCAACCGCGAGGAAAGCTGGCTCCAGTTCAACGAGCGCGTCCTCGAACTGGCCGAGGACCCGTCGGTCCCGCTGCTCGAACGGGTGCGCTTCCTGGCCATCTTCGCCAGCAACCTGGACGAGTTCTTCCGCGTACGGGTGGCCGGCCTCAAGCGGCGCATGGCCACCGGCCTGCTGCTGCGCACCAAGAGCGGGCTCAAGCCGCGCGAGGAGCTGGCCCGGATCGCCACGATCGCCGACTCCCTGGCCAAGCGGCACGCCGCCGCCTTCCACGACCGCGTCTGCCCCCAGCTCGCGACCGAGGGCATCGAGATCGTCCGGTGGGACGACCTGGGCCGCGAGGAGCGCACGGAGCTGCGCAAGCTGTTCAGGGAGCGGATCAGGCCGGTGCTGACGCCGCTGGCGGTCGACCCGGCGCACCCGTTCCCCTACATCTCCGGGCTCAGCCTCAACCTGGCCGTGCTGGTGCGCAACCCGATGACCGACCACACCGTCTTCGCGCGGGTGAAGGTGCCCTCGCAGCTCCCCCGGTTCGTGCCGGCGTCGAAGGACCGGTTCGTGCCGCTGGAGGACGTCATCGCGGCGCACCTCGGCCAGCTCTTCAAGGGCATGGAGATCCTCCAGCACCACGTCTTCCGCGTCACCAGGAACGAAGACCTCGACGTCGACGAGGACGTCACCGAGAACCTCATGCAGGCGCTGGAGAAGGAGCTGCTCAAGCGGCGGTTCGGGCCGCCCGTGCGGCTGGAGGTCGAGGACACGATCACGCCGGAGGTGCTGGCCCCGCTCATCGAGGAGCTGGAGCTGGCCCCGCACGAGATCTACCGGCTGCCCGGCCCGCTCGACCTCACCGGCCTGCACGCCATCGCCGACCTCGACCGCGGCGAGCTGAGCTTCCGCCCGTTCGTGCCGGCCGAGGTGATCAACGCCGAGGACGACCTCTTCTCCACCCTGCGCGAGCGCGACGTGCTGCTGCACCACCCGTACGACTCGTTCGCGACCAGCGTGCAGCGGTTCATCGAGGTCGCCGCGGCCGACCCGCGGGTGCTGGCGATCAAGCAGACCCTCTACCGGACCAGCGGCGAGTCGCCCATCGTCGACGCGCTGATCGACGCGGCCGAGGCGGGCAAGCAGGTCGTCGTGGTCGTGGAGATCAAGGCCCGCTTCGACGAGCACGCCAACATCTCCTGGGCCAGGAAGCTGGAGCGGGCCGGCTGCCACGTGGTCTACGGCGTGGTCGGCCTCAAGACCCACTGCAAGCTGGCCCTCGTCGTACGGCAGGAGCCCTCGGGCGAGCTGCGCCGCTACTGCCACATCGGCACCGGCAACTACAACCCCAAGACGGCCCGCCAGTACGAGGACTTCGGCCTGCTCACCGCCGACCCGCTGGTGGGCGAGGACGTCACCGACCTGTTCATCCACCTGACCGGCTACTCCAACCACTCGGCCTACCGCCGGCTGCTGGTCGCGCCGCACTCGATGCGCAGCGGCCTGCTGGCCAGGATCGACCGGGAGATCGCCCACCAGCAGGCGGGCCGTCCGGCGCGGATCAGGATCAAGACGAACTCGCTGGTGGACGAGCCGATCATCGACGCGCTCTACCGGGCGTCCAGGGCGGGGGTGCCGGTGGACCTGTGGGTGCGCGGTATCTGCATCCTTCGCCCAGGAATCCCCAATTTGTCAGAAAATATCCGCGTAAGGTCGGTTTTGGGGCGCTTTTTGGAGCACTCCCGCGTGTACGAGTTCGGCCTCGGCAGGCGTCCCGAGGTGTGGATCGGCAGCGCCGACCTGATGCGCAGGAACCTCGACCGGCGGGTCGAGGCCCTGGTCAAGGTGACCTCGCAGCAGCACAAGGCGTACCTGATCGAGCTGATGGACCTGGCCATGGCCGACACCACGAACGCGTGGTGGCTCAACTCCGACGGCACCTGGATCCGCCACGACGGCGAGGACCTGCAGAGCCATCTCGTCGGCACCAGGCGATGGAGGACCGTTGACGACTGAGCTGCTCCGGGCCGCCGGAGCCGTGGTCTGGAGGGGCGCGGAGAGCAGCCCCGAGGTGGCGGTGATCCACCGTCCGCGCTACGACGACTGGACCTTCCCCAAGGGCAAGCTGGAGAGCGGCGAGCACGTCATCGCCGCCGCCCTGCGCGAGGTCACCGAGGAGACCGGGCTGACGGTCGTCCTGGGCCGCGCCCTGCCGCCGATCCACTACCTCAGCGGCGGCCGGCTCAAGCGCGTCGACTACTGGACCGCGCGGGTCGCCTCCGACGCGGGCTTCGAGCCGGGCGACGAGGTCGACGGGCTGCGCTGGCTGCCCGTCGACCGGGCCCGCGAGCTGCTGACCTACGAGTGGGACGCCGGGCTGCTGCGCGCCCTGACCGCCGCGCCGCTCGCGACCGTGCCGCTGGTGCTCGTCCGGCACGCCACGGCCGGGTCCAGGAGCAAGTGGGACGGCGACGACGCGCTGCGCCCGCTGGACGAGCACGGCGGCTCCCAGGCCGCCGCCCTGGCCACCGCGCTGCCCGCGTACCGGCCCGAGCTGCTGGTCAGCTCGCCCAGCCGGCGGTGCGTCCAGACGCTGGAGCCGTACGGGACCGAGATCAGGACCGAGCCGCTGCTCAGCGAGGAGGGCCAGGACCCGCGCAAGACGCCGGAGCTGGTCGGCGACCTCGCCGTGCCCGCCGCCGTGTGCAGCCACGGCAAGGTCCTGCCGCACCTGATCCACGCGCTCAGCGGCAAGGACGTGCACCTGCGCAAGGGCGCGTTCGCGGTGCTGCACCGGGCCGGCGGGCACGTCGTCGGCGTGGAACGCTACGCGACCTGACCGCTCGGGCCGCTTCGGCGGCCTTTAGGGCCTTTACGGCTTTGGCGGCTTCGGCGGGTCACCAGGTCACGGGCAGGCGGGCGAAACCCTGGGTGACCCTGCCCTCGTTGCGCGGCAGCTCGGCGACCGGGACGGCCAGGCGCAGGCCGGGCAGACGCTGGAAGAGCCGGCTGAACACCGCCTCCAGCTCCACCCTGGCCAGGCTCGCGCCGATGCAGAACCGCGGGCCGTACCCGAAGGCGAGATGCGGGTCGGTCGGAGGGCGGCCGATGACGAAGGTGTCGGGATCGGGATAGACCTGTTCGTCCCGGTTCGCCACGCCAGGGTTGAGGACGACGGCCTCGCCGCGGCGGATCGTACGGCCGTCGATCTCGATGTCCTCGTGGGCGTACCTGGGCAGGCCGTGCAGGCTCGGCACGGCCATGCGCAGGATCTCCTCGACCACGGCGGGCGCGAGCCCGGGATCCGCCCGCAGCAGGTCGAGCTGGCCGGGGTTGGCCAGCAGCAGGAGCACGCCGTGGTCGATGCGGTTGACCGTGGTCTCGTGCCCGGCGAACAGCAGACCGGCGGCCAGCTCGGCGACCTTGCCGTCGTCGTCCAGCTCGCCCGCCAGGTCCGACAGGACGTCTTCGGCGGGTTCGTGCCGCTTGCGGGCGATCAGCCCGGCCATGTAGGCGCTCAGCTCCGCCCATGCCGCCTCGCCGGCCGCCTCGTCCCGCAGGTCTGCCATGCGCGCGGACACGCCGCTGAAGTACTCCCTGTCCTCGTACGGGACGCCGAGCAGCCGGCAGATGACCAGCACGGGCAGCGGGAAGGAGAGCTCGGCGTGCAGGTCGGCCGGCGGCCCCAGCCCGGCCAGGCGGTCCAGCCGCTCCTCGACCAGCGTGCCGACCTCGCCGGCCAGCCGCCTCATCCGCCGGGCCGAGAAGGAGGGCGCGAACAGCCTGCGCAGGCGCTCGTGGTCGGCCTTCTCGGTGGCGGCCTCGCCCTGCGGCCCGCCGAGCAGGGCCGAGTTCGACACGCGCGGCGCCCGCTCGGGCTCGGGGTGGGAGCGTCCCAGCCGGCTGTCGCTGAACAGCCTGCGTGCCTGTTCGTAGCCGGTGACCAGCCAGACCTCGTCGCCCACCGAGGTGCGCACCCGCGCGATGCCCTCCTTCGCCCGCAGCTCCCGGTAGGCCGCCGGGACTTCGAGGGGGTCGCTGCGCGCGAAGGGTATTGCCGGAAGGTTCGTCATAGAACCTTCTTAACCGCCTTCACGGTTTCCGCCCAGACTCTGGGGAAATCGGCCTCGGCACGTTCGGCGGTGCTGCGTTCGATGCCGATCAGCAGCCCGTACGTGAAGGTGTCCTCGCCCGCCTGCCGGGCGCCCTCGGCCTCCTTGGCCAGCGTCTCCTGGGCGACCACGCCGTCCCGGTGCGCCCCCAGCACCTCCTGGACGTTCTCGGCCAGCTCGGCCAGCCTGGCCATGCCCTTGCCGAGAGTGGGTTCGAGGGCTTCGGCGGTGTATCGAGCGCGTTTGGCCGCCTTGCGGACGTCGTGCAGGGCGACCTCGCGGCGTCCTGCGTCCTCGGTGGCCTGGGCGACCTCGTACGCCCTGGTCACGCGGTCCCAGCCGGCGGCGGCCAGGGCGGTGAGCTTGTCCTTCGCCGGCTTGGCGGCGGCCTTGCCCAGCTCGGGGGTGGCGATCAGGGCGTCGAGGGCGTCCAGGAGGGCGTAGTAGCGGTCGCCGCTGAGCGCGTCCTTGATGCGCTCGTACGCCTCCTGCTCGCGGACGCGCAGGTCCGCGCCGAGCCGGGTCTGGATGGGGCCGGTGACCAGCTCGGGGGCGAGGCCGGACAGCTCCCCGGCGAACCTGGCCCTGATCACCTCCAGGTCGCGGGCCTCGCCGAGCACCGTGCCGAGCCAGCGCAGCTCCTCCTGGACCCGTTCCGTCCCGGTCACCACCGACTTGAACGCCTTGAGCGCGCTGCGCAGCCTGCGCGAGGCCACCCGCATCTGGTGGACGGCGTCCTCCTCGGCCCTGCGCACCCGCGGATCCTGGCTGAGCAGGGCGGCGACCTGGCTCGACAGGTAGTCGATGACGGTCTCGCCCGCCGTGCCGGGCTCGGTGGCGGCCCTGGCGGGCGGGGCGGGTTCGAGGAGCCGGGCGAGCTTGCTGGCGCTGCCCGCCGGGCTCGCCCCGGCCTTGCGCAGCCGTTTGCCGACCTTGGCCAGCAGGTCCCGCCGGTCCTCGGCCAGCAGCTCGGCCTCGACCTCGCGCCACCGCAGCACCTTGCCGTCCCGGTGGACGGTGCCCTTCACCCGGTCATCGGCGATCTCGACCAGCCGGGTGCCGCCGTCGTGCAGCAGGGTGACGCTGCGCCGGGTGTCGAGCTCGGCCACGACCTGGAGCTCCGCGCCCCTGGCGTAGGCCCGGACGAGTTCGGCCAGCTCCGGCGGCACGACCTTGGTGCTGCGGGTGAGCGGGCACGTGATCTCCTGGCGCACGCCCCTGGCCTTGGGCAGCTTCAGGTGCCAGCCCGCGTCGTCGCCGCCGCGCCTGCGCCTGAGTGTGACGCCGCGCGCGGCCAGCCGCAGATCGGCCGTGTCGTAGTAGAGCGCCACGAGCTGGTGACTGCGCGGGCCCGTGACCTGGGCCAGGCCGCTCAGGTCCGGGATCGTGTAGTCGGCCGGAACGTCGAACTTGTCCTCGATCTCGATGCCCACTGCACCTCACAAGTGTCCGATTTCGGACCATGATGCCACCTGGAGATGAACATCACACGGCTTGCAGGAGCTCGATCCAGTTGCCCACGGGGTCCGTGACGTAGATCCGGCGATATCCCGGGAAGAGGTCGTCGGGCACCGCGCCGGGGATCCTGGCCGCGTAGGCGTCGAGGTCCTCGACCAGGAACGCCGGATGAGCCTTGCGCGCGGGCCTGAAGTCGTCCTCGATGCCGAGGTGGATCTCCACGCCGTCGCCGCGGAACCAGGCGCCGCCGCGTTTGGCCAGTTCCGGCGGCTTGGGGACCTCGCGCAGGCCGAGCACGTCGCCGTAGAAGGCGCGCAGGTCGGGCTCGCTGCCCTTGGGGGCGGCCAGTTGCACGTGGTGCAGGGCTTTGATCGTCATCTCTGGTCTCCACGGGTCATCTCGGGGCCACCACGGGTCATTTCTGGGCCACCACGAAGATGCGGCGGAAGGGGAAGGGGGTGCCGTAGCTTCTGGCCGGGTAGGCCTCGGCGAGCGGCCCGGCCAGGTCGGCTTTGAACCGCCGCTGCTCCTCAGGGTCGAGCCGGTCGAAGATCGGACGCAGGGCCGTGCCGGAGACCCAGTCGAGGACCGGGTTCTCGCCCTGGAGCAGGTGCACGTACGTGGTCTCCCAGGCGTCCACCTGGCAGCCGCCGTCGTTGAGGAAGTCGAGATACTGGATCGGGTCGTCCACCGGGTTGGTCCTGTTGAGGTCGCTGAGCCGGTCGGACCAGGTGCGGGAGGCGCACAGCTCGCGGATGGCGACGTGGCTCGGGGCGTCGAAGTTGCCCGGCACCTGGAAGGCCAGCCAGCCACCCGGGGCCAGCTCCTCCAGCCAGTGTTCGAGCACGCCGTGGTGGGAGGGCACCCACTGCAGGACGGCGTTGGAGACGATCACGTCCATGGGGCGGTCGGGGTGCCAGGTGTCGACGTCGGCCACGGCGAAGTGCACCGAGCTGGTGAGCTTGCGAGCCTTGCTGATCATCGCGGGCGAGGCGTCGAAGCCCTCGACGGTGGCGTCCGGCCAGCGTTCGGCCAGCATGACGGTGAGTTCGCCGCTGCCGCAGCCCGCGTCCACGACATAATCGGGAGCCACCGCACCGACTCTGGATATCAGCTCGATGAACGGCCGCGACCGCTCGTCGGCGTAGACGGCGTAGGTCACCGGGTCCCAGATATCTCTTGACATAGAGATAATTGATATCGAGAGAGATATCTCGATGTCAAGACAGTAGACTCTGTGTCATGACGCCACAGGATGACGAGGTCGACCGGCTGGTCGCGGCATGGCGGATCGAGCGGCCCGATCTCGACGTCGAGCCCCTCCAGGTCCTCTCCAGGGTGTCACGGCTGGCCAAACATCTCGACCGCGCCAGGCGGGCGGCGTTCGCCGAACATGATCTGGAACCTTGGGAGTTCGACGTGCTCACCGCGTTGCGGCGGGCCGGGAAGCCGTACGAGCTGAGCCCCGGGGCCCTGCTGCGGGCCACGTTGGTGACGTCCGGCACGATGACCAACCGCATCGACCGGCTCGCGCAGGCGGGTCTGGTGCGGCGGCGGCCCGACCCCGAGGACCGGCGCGGCGTGCTGGTGTCGCTGACGGACACGGGGGTGGCGCGGGTGGACGCGGCGTTCGCCGACCTGCTCCGGCGTGAGCGCGACCTGCTCTCCGGCCTCCAACCCGCCGACCAGCGCTCCCTCGCCGCCCTCCTGCGCCTCCTCCTCGCCCCCTTCGACTCCCCCCAATAACCCTCTACGAGGTCCCACGCAGGCTCTTCCGACCTGCGCCGCCGCGAACGGCCCCCATTTCGGGGGGCCTGCGGGCCCCGGACAACGGCGACGCTTCCAGCAGTGACGACGGCGGCCGGCCGCGTGCGGCCCTGCTCTGCTGCGGCTCCGTCCTCTGGGGTACTGCGCTTCTGCTGCTCTGCTGCTCTGCTGCTTGCGAGGCGATTCTGCTCTTCCGCGGTTCTGCTCTTCCGCGGGGTCCCCATGCCGAGGTTCTCTTACGCGGGCTCTCTGATGCGGTTCCGTCGCTGTGCAGAGCCCTGGCCGCCGACGTCGGCGAGCGTCAAGGCGGGCCGGCGGGACTGACCTCCATGAGCCTCACCCACCGACACCGGCGAACGTCCCCCAAGGCGGATCTGAGGGACTGACCCCCCATGGGCCTGGCCCGCCGACGGCGGCCGGCATCCGGCCGAGGCAGAGCGTGGACTGACCTCTAGGGGCCTCGCCGACCTGCGGCGGAGGCCATCACGTCGGTCACTGGCTTGCGACCTGTACCACCGACGCCGCCTCTCCGGCGGCCGTCGAACAGGCGGCCGTCGGACCGGTGCGGACCCTCGTGTGGGAGAGCGTGGCGGGGGTCAGTCGCCGAGGCGGTCGGCCAGTTCGAGCCATTCCGCCTCGACGGTGTCCTTCTGGGCCAGGACGTCGCGTAGCTGGGCGTCGAGGGAGCCCAGCTTGGCGTAGTCGCTGGCGGCTTCGGCCATGGCGGCGTGGAGGCGGGCCTCCTGGTCGCCGAGCTTGTCGAGCTGGCGTTCCAGGCGGTTGAGTTCCTTGCGGAGCTCGCGTTCCTCCTTGGCCGACAGCCCGGTCTCCGGCTGCGTGCCGGACGAAACCGCGGCAGGGGCCACAGCGCCGGACGCCGAGGCGGGGGCGCTGCCGACACGGGCGGTCACCGCCGTGCCTGCGCTGCGGCGTTCGAGGTATTCGTCGACCCCGCCCGGCAGCAGCACGAGCTTGCCGTCACCCAGCAGCGCCACGCACCGGTCGGTCACCCGCTCCAGGAAGTAGCGGTCGTGGCTCACCAGGATCAGCGTGCCCGGCCAGCCGTCCAGCAGGTCTTCGAGCTCGTTGAGCGTCTCGATGTCGAGGTCGTTGGTGGGCTCGTCGAGGAGCAGCACGTTGGGGTCGTCCATCAGCAGGCGCAGCAGCTGCAGCCGCCGCCGCTCGCCGCCGGACAGGTCGCCGATGACCTTCCACTGCGCGTCGCCCTTGAAGCCCAGACGCTCCAGCAACTGGGACGCCGTCCACTCCCGCTTGCCCAGCTGGAGGTACTTGCGGATCTCCTCCACCGACTCCAGCACCCGCCGCGACGGGTCGAGCTCGGTCAGTTCCTGGGACAGATGCGCCAGACGTACGGTCTTGCCCCGGATCACCCGGCCCGAGTCGGGCTGGACGCCGTCGGCGAGCAACCGCAGCACCGACGACTTGCCCGACCCGTTGACGCCGATCAGGCCGATCCGGTCGCCCGGCCCGAACTGCCAGGTGCAGTGATCGAGCACCAGCGGCCCGTCGCCGGGGCCGCCCGCGTGCAGGGTGACGTCTTCCAGGTCGTAGACGGTCTTGCCGAGCCTGGCCGCGGCGAACCGCATCAGCTCGACGGTCTCACGCGCCGGCGGCTCGTTCGCGATCAGGGCCTGTGCGGCGTCGATCCGGAACTTCGGCTTGGACGTGCGGGCGGGCGGACCGCGCCGCAGCCAGGCGATCTCCTTGCGCATGAGGTTCTGGCGGCGTTCCTCGGCGGCCTGGGCGATGCGCGCGCGCTCGGCCTTGGCCAGCACGTACGCGGCGTAACCGCCCTCGTAGCGCTCGACCCGGCCGTCGACGACCTCCCACGTGCGGGTGGAGACGGCGTCGAGAAACCAGCGGTCGTGGGTCACGACCAGCAGGGCGCTCTTCCTGGCCGCCAGGTGGGCGGCGAGCCAGGCGATCGCCTCGATGTCGAGGTGGTTGGTGGGCTCGTCGAGCATGACCAGGTCGTGGTCGTCGATGAGCAGACGGGCCAGCGCCGTACGCCTGCGCTCGCCACCGGACAGCGCGGCGGCCTTGGCGCTGAGGTCGAGGTCGCCGATCAGGTTCGCCAGGATCTCGCGGACCTGCTGGTCACCTGCCCATTCGTGCTCAGCCCTGTCCCCCAGGACGAGCTGGCTCACGGTGGCCTCGGGGTCGAGGGTGTCCTGCTGGGACAGGAACCCGACCCGCAGCCCGCGCGTGTGGGTGACCCGGCCGCTGTCGGGACGCACGTCACCGGCGATGACCGACATCAGGGTCGTCTTACCGCCCCCGTTGCGGCCGACGACGCCGATGCGCTCCCCGGCCTCGATGCCCAGGGAGACGTCGCTGAGGAGCGGCTTGGGCCCGTAGGCGTGGGAGACCGACTCAAGGTTGACCAGATTCATGACGTGTCCAGGGTATCGGTCCCCTCAACCGCTTCCCGACGCCCACGACGTCCCTTGATCGTCTACGGGCCAGGGATTGCCGGACCGAATGCTCGCCTTGAGCGCCAGGCTCACGTCCGTAGCTTCTGCGGGCGTCGCCCCCGCGTGATGAAGCGCCGGCCCTCGCGGTTCTGTACAAGCCAGCCCCCGAACCGATACCCGTGCCCCACCGCTGTTCAGATCCGGGGGCCAGCGGATGATGACGGCACCCACCACAAGAGCGACCACGGGCCTTTCGCCCGCTCCCATAGGCCGCCGCCCCAACAAGCACCGCGAGCCAGCGCCTCAGGCTGTTGCCCCAGGTAGCCGCCTCGGGCTGCCCATAGCCGCCACCCTCAGGCCACCACCTCAGGCCGCAACCTCGGACCACCGTGCCGACTGTCGTGCCATGCCCAGCCAGGCGGCCCGTGCGGGCCGGCGTGGGGGTGGTCGTGGGGCGCTGGAGGGGTGCGTCACCAGGGGGTTAGAGCAGGGTGGCGCCGGTTACGGGGCCGTGGGCGGCGACCGTGGTGGTGGCGGCGCCGGTGGCGGTGAGGCTGTTGGCGAGGTCGCGGGCGTGGGTGGCGTCGATGGCCAGGAAGGCGCAGGTGGGGCCGGAACCGGAGACGATCGCGCCCAGCGCGCCGTGCTGGCGCCCGCTGTCGAGCGTCGTGGCGAGCTCGGGACGCAGGGCCAGGGCGGCGGCCTGGAGGTCGTTGCTCAGGTGGGCGCCCAGGGCGTACGCGTCGCCGGTGCCGAGGGCCTCGATGAGCGGGGCGTCGAGCTCGGGCCAGGGCACGCGGGCGTTCGACGCCTCCCGTTGGCGGTCGCACTCCGCGTAGACCTTGGCGGTCGACAGGCCGCCGTCGGCCAGCGCGAACACCCAGTGGAACGTGCCTCCCGTGGGCAGCTCGCTGAGCTGCTCGCCGCGCCCGGTGCCGACCGCCGTGCCGCCGAGCAGCGAGAACGGTACGTCGCTGCCCAGGTCTCCGGCGATCTCCATGAGGTCCTCGAACGGCAGGCCGAGCCCCCAGAGCTCGTTGCACGCGACGAGAGCCCCCGCCGCGTCGGCGCTGCCGCCCGCCATGCCGCCGGCGACCGGGATGGCCTTCTCGATGATCAGGTCGGCGCCGTACGAGCGGCCCGCGTGCTTGGCGAGGGCGCGGGCGGCGCGGATGGCGAGGTTGTCGTCGTCGACGGGCACCTGGTCGGACCATCGGCCGTTGACCGTGACGGTGATCGACTCGGCCTCCTTCGCGACCACCTCATCGAAGATCGACACTGCGTGGAAGACATTGACCAGGTCGTGGTAGCCATCTTCCCGGAGCGGGCCGACTGAAAGCTGCACGTTGACCTTCGCGGGCACACGTACGGTCACCGAACTCATCGATCTTCTGCCACTTTCATCGCTTGCCGGGGTCAAGGACACTCGATGTTATCGGGGTGGGGTGCGCTGACATGCGGTTCTCGGAATTAGACGTGTGAGATGGCCGACTGCGGGCCACGCAGAGTGAGATTCGTCCGCCTTTCTACCAGTCAGGGGTTCATACGCCGATATTGCCGTCTTTCTGCCCCTCACCTCTTCGGGCCGGCCTTCCCTCCGGGACGACGCCTTGCCTTCCGCTTCGGTGACGGTCGCTGCCGTTGTCAGCGGTGGCGCAACAGGCTGGCGGATGCCGGACATTTACCACGGTGTCCGGCACTTTTCGCGAGGAGAACCTGTGACGCAGCGAGATCGCTTCAAGGCGGTCTACGACATGCACTACTCGGCGATACAGCAGTACGCCGCCCGCCGTACCAGCTCGCCCGAGGACACGGCCGACGTGCTCGCCGAGACCTTCCTCGTCGCTTGGCGGCGGATCGGCGACGTCCCTCAGGGGGACAAGGCGTTGCTGTGGCTGTACGGCGTGGCCCGGCGGGTGCTTGCCAACCAGCAGCGCGGCGCCTCGCGGCGGGCCGTGCTGACCGAACGCCTCCGCGACGAACTGGCCGCCGTCCGGACGGTGACGCCGGTCGAGTTGGACCACGTGCGCAAGGCGTTCGACGAGCTGCCCGAACGGGACCGTGAGGTGCTGGCGCTGGCGTGCTGGGAGGGGCTGAGCGGCGAGCAGATCGCCCAGGTCATGGGATGTACGGCGATCGCCGCCCGGACCCGGCTGCATCGCGCGCGCAGACGGCTGGCGGCGCTGCTGGAGCGGCAGCCGTTGACGATGGTGATGAGGAAGGCATGAACGACATAGACGACCTGGTGCAGGCCATCGATCCCGCTCCGTACGCGCTTCCCCTGGGACCCGGCGCGCGCGAGCTGCGTGACGCCATCATGGCGGACGAGCCGCGGCGCGCACGCCGCCTGCCGCACCTCCGTCTACGGATCCTCTTGGCGCCGGCGGCGACGGCCGCGGTCGTCGCCCTGGTCGTCACGCTGGTCGTCACGCTGGTGACGAGCTTGACCGCGGCCCCGCCCGTGCTCACGCCGTCGAGACCCAACCAGGAGCTGTACGACCTCGCCGACAGGATCGAGAGGCTGCCGGCGAGCAGCGGCGCGTATTGGCGTGACGTTCGGATCGAGGGGAACGCCTGGTCGGCCGGCGGCAGGTACATGATCATGGTGGTCGAGCGCCGGGAGACCTGGCAGCCGCGTGATCCCGCCGACGTGGTGATCAGGCGGTGGTCGTCGGCCGCCGCCCATCCGGCCACGGTCGCGGACGAACGTGCCTGGCGCGCCTCCGGGGCGCCCGCCCAGGTGGCGGGCCCGTGCTACGTCGGCGGCAGGACGTCGTGCCGTCCGGTTCCCCTGAGCGATGGGGATGTCGTAGGCGGGCCGCCGTCGGCCCGTGGGGGCGGTGTGGGCGGTTCCAAGGGCTGCGGGTACAGCTCGGGGCTGGAGCCTCGTGGGATTTACCCCGATATGACGGTCGCCGAATTCACCATGGCCGATCTGTCCGGGTTCCCGGCCCGTCCTGACGCTCTGCTGAAGCGGCTGCACGCCTACCACGAGCTCTCGACGGCTCGCGGGTTCGCCCAGTCCTTCGAGGAGTTCTTGCCCGTCACCGTGAACCTTCTGGCCATGCCGCTCGGTCCGGCCCAGCGTGCGGCGGTGATCCGGGTGCTGGCCGGGTCGCCGTCCACCAAGGTCGTCGGCACGGTCAGAGACCCGCTGGGCAGAGCCGGGCTCTCGGTGGACTTCGGCGGCACCGGAAGCCAACTGCTGTCGCCGGACAGGACGGCGACGGTCCGCGACAGGCACATCCTCGATCCCGGGACGGGCGAGCTGCTCGCGTCGGTCTCCTACGCGGCTCGTACGGGTGCGGGGGTGAGCGAGGGCCAGGTGCTGGGCTATCGGGCACGCGGCCCCGAGTCCGGCTGGACCGGCCCGCCGGCTCGGGCGCCCGAGGGGTGCAAGCGGGGTGGATGACCGGGCCTGGAGTGGTGCTGCCTCGTCGGACCCCTGGGCCTGACGCCGGGGACGGTCAGGGTCAGGGGTGCTCATGGCGCGTCACCACCCGCCTGGGAGCTGAACGTGCGGGATCCGGCCGGGCCGAGGCAGGCGGGAGGCAGCCACCGTCCAGAACGGCGGCCGGGGCTTCCATGCGACTCTCGTAGATCGGGTTCCGCAGGGTTTGTGGTGGTCCGCATGGGTTCGTCCTTGGGATGCTGAGGGGGGACTACTTGATGTGGAGGTGCTCGTGTCCGAGGTGACGGTTGTCGAGGTGCCGCAGTGGCGGGGGTCGGGGGCTCGTACGGCTGAGCGGCTGCGTGAGGGGGCTCGGCTGCTTTCGGAGATGGTGGACGCGGATCGTCGGATTCAGGTCGAGGTCGATGACGATGATCTGGTGGTCACTGCTGCCAGGGTTCGGGATGCGGTCGTCGAGGTTGGGTGGGACGGGCTTCTGGTCACGGCGGGTGGGGACTGCGGGGTCGAACTGGAGCCGGTGGCGGCGGCGCGACAGAGGTTCGGGGATGGGCTGGTCGTCGTCTGGTTCGATGCGCATGGGGATCTGAACACGCCGGAGTCGTCGCCGTCGGGGGCCTTTCATGGCATGGTCCTGAGGGCGTTGACCGGTGAAGGGCCTGACGGGCTGGTGGCCGGGCAGCCGGTCGGGGCCGGGCAGATCGTGCTGGCGGGGGTGCGTGATCTGGATCCGGCCGAGGTCGCGTTCGTCGAGGCTCAGGGTGTGCGGTGGGTGCGGGCTGCGGATGCGGACGCTCTGGTCGAGGCTGTCGGTGCTGCGGCTGCGGCGGGGGGCGGGGAGCGGACGGCTGTTTATGTGCATGTCGACTTCGATGTGCTTGATCCGCAGATCTTCGGAAGCGTGGGGTCTCCTACGCCTGAAGGGTTCCGGCCTGAGGAGCTTGTGGGACTGGTGAGGGCCATTGCGGAGCGGTTCGAGGTGGTGGGGTTGGGGCTCATGGAGTACGAGCCGGCGGGGGCTGCGGATCAGGCGTTGCTCACGTCGGTGGTGAAGGAACTGGTGACGGTCTGCGTCGGACGGTAAGTGGCGCTCATGGTGAAGTGGTTCTTTTGGGTGCTGGTCGGGCGGGCGCTCGCCTGTGGTGCCGGTCAGGGTGAACGGTGGGCGCCCGCGGTGCTGGCCAGGTGAGCGGCAGTTGCCTGTGGTGCTGGTCCAGGGGTGAACAGCCCAGTTGATGGGCTCCCGTGGGTGGTGGACGCCGCGGGTTGCGGGGTGCCCGTGGGTGGTGGACGCCTCAGGTTGCTGGGCGTCTATGCGGAGGGCGTACTGGGGGGCCTGAGTCGGCCGTTCTTGTTGGTGGGGGGTGTGGTCAGGCGGGGCGGATGGTTCCTCGGTAGGTGGCTCGGTAGTAGGCGGAGTTCAGGAAGTTGGTTCTTCGGACCACGTCGCCTGTGCGGGGGGCGTGGATCATGACGTTGTCGCCCAGGTAGAGCGCTACGTGGGTCGGGTCGCCGGTGCCGCCGAAGAAGAGGAGGTCGCCCTTGCGTCTGGAGGCGAGGGGGACTCTGCGGCCCTGGCGGAACTGGGTGCCGGTGTAGTGGCCGAGCCTTACTCCTGCCTTGGACCAGGCGTAGAGGGTGAGGCCGCTGCAGTCGAAGCCTCTTGTGTTCGCGCCGGTGCCGACTCCGATGGTGGGGCCTCTCGAGGAGCCGCCGCCCCACGAGAACGAGACGCCCAACTGGGTGAGGGCTGCGGCGGCTGCGATTTCGCCCTTGCGCTTCGGGCGCTTTCTGGGTTTCTTCGGCTTCGGTCTCTTGGGGTGGTGGGGGGCCGGGCAGCGGGTGGTGGCGGTTGCTCCGGTGCCGGTGGCGGGGATGGTGACGGTGGCCCGGAGGCATGGAGTGGGGGTGGCTCTGGCGGGGGCGGGGTGGGCTCCTGTGACGGTCAGGAGGCCGCTGCTGAGGATGATCGAGAGTTGGGTGATGGGGTGGCGGGGGTTCATCGGTGGCTCCTTCGTCGTGATGAGGGGACGGGAGCCAGGATCACGTGGGTGAGGCGGGGTCGGAGGGGCCGAACGGGGTTCTGTGGATAGGTGGGGGTTGAGCGTCTGAGGGTTGTGGAAGACCGCCGGGGGTGTCCTCTGTGGGCACCTGGTGGGGCTCTGCGGGCCCGCATTGGACGCGTCCAGCCAAGGCGCGGGTGGGGGATGCCTCGGGCTGAAGGGTCCCTGGCATGGCGAAGCTCCGGGAGCCGAAGACCCCAGAAGCCGGGGGTGCAGGGAACCTGGTGGTGGGGGGCGCGCTGGTGGAGGTTGCGTCCACGGGCACGCTGGTGGGGCGCGCTGGTGCAATCCGAGGGGTGCGGGCGCTCTGGTGCGGGCGTTCCTGTGCGGGCGTTCTGGGGGGCGCTTTGGGGGTGCGCTGGGGGTTAGGGCTTTTGTTCGGCTATTCGGGCGAAGGAGTCGACGGTGAGTTGTTCGCCTCTGGCTGAGGGGTCCACGCCGGCGGCTCTCAGTGCCGTTTCCGCCTGGGACGGGCTGCCCGCCCAGGACGCCAGGGCGGCCCTCAGGGTCTTGCGGCGCTGGGCGAAGGCGGCGTCCACGACGGCGAAGACCTCTTCCCTGGTGGCCGTGGTGGCGGGAGGTTCACGACGGGTCAGGGAGACCAGCCCGGAGTCCACATTGGGGACGGGCCAGAACACCGTACGGCCGACCGGGCCCGCCCGGCGTACGTCGGCGTACCAGGCGGCCTTGACCGACGGCACGCCGTACACCTTGGAGCCGGGACCGGCGGCGAGGCGGTCGGCGACCTCCAGTTGCACCATGACCAGGCCCTTGCGCAGCGAGGGCAGCGTCTCCAGGAGGTGGAGCACCACGGGGACGGCCACGTTGTACGGGAGGTTGGCCACCAGGGCCGTGGGGTCGTGACCGGCGAGGTCGTCAAGGCCGATCCTCATGGCGTCGGCGTTGACGACCGTGAGCCGGTCGGACGGGCCGCGCTCGGCGACGGTGAGGGGCAGTTGGGTGGCCAGGACCGGGTCGATCTCGACGGCCACCACGTGCGCGGCCTCGGGCAGGAGCGCCAGGGTGAGCGAGCCGAGGCCGGGCCCGACCTCGATGACCACGTCGTCGACCGACAGGTCGGCCACACGGACGATGCGCCGGACGGTCCCCGCGTCGATCACGAAGTTCTGGCCTAGCTTTTTGGTGGGGCGAAGATCTAGCTTGTTCGCCAAAATACGTATTTCTGCAGGGCCCAACAGCCTCATCATCCAACCAGTCTCCCGCATCGAAGAACCTGCGATGGCGGATGGGGGAGACCTAAGGAGAGGATGGCGTGGAACAGGAAGGGACGTCCCTGATGGAGCCAACGGGCGCCGCGCCGCTCCGTCCGACCGATCTGCGGGAGATCGGGCCCTACCGCCTGCTCGGACGACTCGGCGAAGGCGGCATGGGGACCGTCTTCCTCGCCAGGGCCCCGACGGGGCGGTTCGTCGCGCTCAAGGTGGTGAAGGCGGAGTTCGCCAACCAGGAGGGGTTCGCCGCCCGCTTCCACGCCGAGGTGGACAATGCGCGCCGGGTGGCGTCGTTCTGCACGGCTCAGGTGCTCGACAACGGCAACACCGGGGACGGGCGTCCCTACATGGTGACCGAGTACATCGCGGGCACCCCCCTGTCCGATCAGATCGTGACTTTCGGGGCGCTCGACCCGGGGCCGCTGCACGGCGTGGCGCTGGGGGTCGCCGCGGCGCTGGCCGCGATCCACGTGGCGGGGCTGGTGCATCGGGATCTGAAGCCGGCGAACGTCATCCTGTCGCTGTCCGGGCCGCGGGTGATCGACTTCGGGATCGCCAGGGCGCTGGACCGGGAGACCGGGTTCACGCTCTCGGGTGAACTGCTGGGCAGCCCCGGCTGGTGGGCCCCTGAGCAGGTGCGGGGTGAGCTGGTGTCCCCTGCGGCGGACATCTTCGCCTGGGGGTGCCTGGTGGCGTACGCGGGCAACGGGCGGCATCCGTTCGGGCGGGGCGATCCCATCACGATGGCGACCCGCGTGCTGAACACGCCGCCCGAGCTCGGCGCGCTTCCCGCGCCTCTCAACGAGTTGGTACGCCGGGCCACGGCCATGGACCCCGCCCATCGGCCCACGGCCCAGGAGCTCCTGATCGCGCTGGTGGGCGGGAGCACTCCGGCGATCTCCGACAATCCGCCCACGTTGGTCGCCACGGAGATGCTGACCGACTGGGAGCCGCCGCAGAACGTCGTGGACGAGCCGGACGTCACGGCCACGTTCACGACCCCGCCGCCGAGCGACGCGACGGGCGCACGCAACCCGGGTTTCGGGGGCGCCACGGGTCCGGGAGGGGGCTCGGGGCTCGGAGGAAGCTCAGGGCCGGGAGGGGGCTCGGGGCTCGGAGGAGGCGCGGAACCCGGTGGGGGCTCGGGGCCAGGAGGAGGCTCGGGGCCAGGAGCCGGGGCACGAGGCGGGGCGGGGGCTGGAGCAGCCCCCGGGGCGGGGGCGGGACGGCCCAAGGTGCCGGGGGCGTTCGGGGCGGAGGCCGGGCGCGATGTTCGGAACGCTTTCGGAGGGGCCGCCGATTTAGCGGGCGGGCAGGCGGGGGCACGGCAGGCATCCCCGGAAGAGCTGGCGCGGCGCGAGGAGCAGGCCGCCCGCGAGGAGCTGGCCCGCTGGGAGGCAGAGGCGCAGGCCCGTCGCCAGGAGCAGGAGCGCCAGCTTGAGCAGGCCCGCCAACTGGCCCGCAGGCAGGCCGCCTCGGGCGGCCAACCGGCACGGGCCCGGCCGACCACCGAATCACGGCCCCCCACCGAATCACGGTCCCCCATCGAATCACGGTCCCCCAACGAGTCGCTGCCCTCGAACGAGTACCGGCCAACCCCCGAGTCCCGGCCAACCCCCGAGTCCGGGCGCGCCTCCGACACCCGGCCCGCCACCGAGACACGCCCCGCCACCGACTCCGGCCCCTTCACCGGCCCCCGATCCACCACCGACCGTCGATCCACCACCGACTCCCGGCGGGTCGCCGCGTCCCGGAGCGGCGAGGGCACGGATCCGGGCGTCCTGACGTACGCGCCCGACGAACCGGACACCCTGGGCGGCACCCGTACGAAGGGCACCCGCTGGCTGATCGCCGCCGCGGCCGCCGTCCTGGCGATCGTGGTCACCGTGACCGTCCTGATCGTGAACTCCGGCCGCAACTCCTCCACCGTCGTCACTTCTAACAGCCCCTCCAGGGCCGTGACGAACCCGCGTCCGGGCGACGTGGGCCGCAGGTTCGCGCTGGGCGGGAACTTCGACGACCCGGTCGCGGTCGTCCCGGAGGCGCCGGAGTGCGGGCTGAAGGAGTTCCAGGGGCAAACCACCACGAAGGGGCAGCTCTGCGTGGTCCACTGGACCGTGATCAATCCAGGCGGTGAACGCCGCCGGCTCGTCCGGCCGGTCGTCACCATGGTCGACGACAAGGGCGGCGAGCACGACCCCGCCCCGGTCACCCTGCCCCCGGCCCTCCAGCCGGGCGGCCGGGTGGACGGCGCCTTCGTGTTCGACCTGGCGCCCTATCGCAGGCCCGTGAAACTGTCCGCGACCATGCTGGAGAACGGCCGACAGATCGAGGTCGCCCTGTGAGCCCCGTCCGAACGCTTCCCGCCGGCGCCCGCAGGATGGCCGTGGCGATGGCCGTGGCGATGGCCGTCCTGCTGGCCGCCGGCGGCGTCCTGCCACCGGCGGCCGCCGCCGGGTCGGCGGCGGCCTGCGCGGGAGCCGCCGACTTCGACGGTGACGGCGCGGACGACGTCGCCGTGGGCGACCCGTTCGGCGACGGGCAGAAGGGGTCGGTCCACCTGCTGTCGGGCGCCAAGGTGACCCCGGTCGCCGTGCCGGGGCCGGTCAAGGGGGACGGGCTGGGCTGGTCCGTACGGCTGGCCGACGTCAACGGCGACTCCTGCGCCGACCTGCTGGTCGGCGCCCCCTTCGCGGACGTGGACGGCGAGCAGGACGCGGGCAGCGTCTACGTCGTCTACGGCGGCAAGGCCGCGCCCCCGCAACGCCTGACCGCCCCGCAGCCGCAGCGCTTCGCGCACTTCGGCTGGTCGCTGGCGGCCAGGGACGACCTGATCGTGATCGGCGCGCCCTACGAGGACGACGGCCAGATCGAGGACGCCGGCGCGGTCTACGTGCGTCAGGGCTCGGACGCGCTGCGCCGGATCAGCCAGGAGACCGTGGACGTGCGCGGCAACAGCGAGGTCGGCGACCAGTTCGGCTGGTCGCTGGCGATCGGGCCGCGCAACGGCCTGGTCGTGGGCGTCCCGTACGAGAACGACGACGGCGCGGGACGGCAGGTCCAGGCCGGCAAGATCGACTCGGGGTCGGTGGTCTTCATCGACGACGTGCTGGCTCCCCGGATCGCGAGCCTGAAGCTCGACTCCCCCACCAAGTCCTCCGGCGACCGGTACGGCTATGCGGTCGCCTATGCCGAGGGCAACGGGTACGCGGTCAGCGCGCCAGGCCCCGGCTACGTGCAGCTCCTCGACCTGGGCAGGAAGCAGACCCGGATGGTGAAGCAGGGCGGCAGGCAGGCGTTCGGCTTCTCGATGGCCGCCTCCTCGGACGGCAGGCTGGCCGTCGGCGCGCCCTACGGCGGCGGCGTCCAGGTGTTCTCGTGGAAGAACCCGGCCGACGACCGGAAGCTCGCGACGGCCGAGGGGCTGTTCGGCTGGTCGGTGGCCTTCAGCGGCAACAAGCTCTTCGTGGGCCAGCCGGACGGGCCGCCGTACGGGAAGGTCGCGGTGGCGCCGCGCAACGCCGACGACGTGCAGTCCGTGCAACCCCCCAAGGGCACCGACTTCGGCACCGCCCTGGCCGGCTGAACGGGCCGGGCCCCCGGCAGGGGCCCCGGACAGGGGCCCGAACAGAGACCCAGCCGGGGCGGTGTCAGGCGAACAGGCGGTCGCCGCAGTTGGGCCACTGGGTCTGCCACCGGCCGCCGACCCGCTGGTAGAGCAGCTGCGCCCGGTAGGTCTGCTCCTCCTCGGGCCAGGCGCTCGGCAGGCCGACACCCCCGACCGCCTGCCACGAGGGCAGGCTGAACTGGTACATCCCGTAGTAGGGGCCGTCGGGGTTGTACGCCTGGGGGTCGCCGCGCGCCACGCAGGCGGCCAGCGCCTGCCAGTCGAGCCGGGTCACCTCCCACGGGATCTGTACGGCTCTGGGCGGCATGACCGTGATGACCGTCCCGTCCTCGGGGAAGCTGCCGAGCGGCGGGCGCACCATGGACCCGCGCCGGACGACGACGCGCTCCTGCCTGAGCACCTGCCGGACGGTGCGCGCGGTGGTGCGCGCGGCCAGCCGGGTGGCGCCCGCGACCACGTAGACCCTGCGCTCGGTGTACGCCGTGAGCGACATGCCCGACAGCGGCACCGGGCGGCCGGGCGGCGCGGACAGGCTGCCGGCCGCCGCCTCGACGTCGAGCTCGGCCAGGGCGTCGCGGACGTTGGTGGCGGTGACCAGGTGGGTCGTGGTGTGGCCGTCGAGGGTCAGCGTGATCAGGCGGGCGTGGCGCACCTCGATGGTGGAGCCGTCGGCGATGCCCTCGCTCAGGGCGGGACGCACGACGTCGCCCTGACCCACGGACACGCCCGCCTCGCCGAGCGCGCCGGCCACCCGCGCGGCGAAGCTGCGGATCGCCACCGGCGTGCCGTCGACGACCACGACGACGTCCTTGACCAGGTACGAGGCCGCGACCAGCAGGCCGGCGGCCAGCGTACCCACGACGCACACCACCGGCGTCCACGGAGAACGCCAGGGGATCCGCGGACGCGGCGCACGCCTCCTGCCTCGCACGAACCACCTCCGGAAACGGCCAGGGACCGCCCGAACGCTAGCGGCGGCGGCGCGCCCGCCTCCACCGCTTCACGAAAAGCAGCACGGAAAGATGGTCACCACTCGCCGAAGACCGTGACTCCGTTGGTGCTGATCGCCGCGCACAACTCGTCCGGATGGACGCCCTTGACCTCGGCGAGGCAGCGCAGGGTGAGCGGGATGAGATAGGGGGCGTTGGGCTTGCCCCGGTACGGGACCGGCGGCAGGTAGGGGGCGTCGGTCTCGACGAGCATGAGCTCCACGGGGGCGACGGCGGCGGCCTCGCGCAGGTAGCCGGCGTTCTTGTAGGTGACCGGACCGGAGAAAGACATGAAATATCCAGCTTCCGCGCACTTTTTCGCCATTTCGGCGTCGCCTGAGTAGCTGTGGAACACCACCTTGTCCGGCGCGCCCTGCTCGGCCAGCACCTTCAGGACGTCGTCGTGCGCGTCCCGGTCGTGGATGACCAGCGCCTTGCCGGTGCGCTTGGCGATCTCGATGTGCGCGCGGAAGCTCGCGTGCTGGTCGTCCTTGCTCGCCCAGTCGCGGAAGTAGTCGAGGCCGGTCTCCCCCACCGCCCGGACGTCGGCCTGCCCGGCCAGCGTCTCGATCTCGGCCAGCACCTCGGGGGTCGCCTCGTGGGCCTCGTTGGGGTGGATGGCGACCCCGGCGTACACGCCTTCCTGCCCGGCCGCCACCTCGGCGTTCCAGCGCGAGGAGGGCAGGTCGTAGCCGATGGTGACGAGCCTGGTCACGCCGACCTCGCGGGCGTCCCGCAGGATGGACCGTACGGTGGCCGACGCCGCCTGGGCCGCCTGGGCCACCGGGTCTCCCGAGGACGCCTGCCTGTTGCCGACCATGATGTCCAGGTGGCAGTGGCTGTCGAACACCGGTGCGGAAAGCGGCTCGGGCGCGGCGGGAATCTTGCTCACGCATCTAAAGTAGCCTCCATGCGCTTCGGCATTCTCGGCAGCACCCGGGCATGGGACGCGGCCGGCGTCGACGTACCTCTGGGCGGTCCGGCCAGGCGCGCGCTGCTGGCGTTGCTGCTCGTCCGTCCGGGCGAGATCGTCAGCCAGGACCGCCTCGTCGACCTCCTGTACGGCGACCGCTCGCCGAAGAACGCCCAGCACGCCCTGCACTCCCAGGTCTCCCGGCTGCGGGGCGACGGGATCCCGGTCGAGCTGACCCCCGCCGGCTACCGGCTGCCGGCAGCCCCCGGCGACATCGACGCCGGCCGTTTCCTGCACCTCGCCGACACCGGCCGCGCCGCCCTCCTCGGCCACCACCCCGCCGAGACCGGCAGGGCGAACGAAGGCCGGGCCGACGCCGCCCTGGCCGGGACGTTGCTGCGGGAGGCGCTGGCCCTCTGGCGCGGGCCCGCGTTCGCCGACCTCGACCCCGTGCACGGCGCGCCGCTGGAGGAGCGCCGCCTGGCCGCGCTGGAGGACCGCATCGAGGCCGACCTGCGCTGCGGCGGCCACCAGGGCGTCATCCCCGAGCTCGGCGAGCTGGTCCAGCGCCACCCCCTGCGCGAGCGGCTGCGCGGCCAGCTCATGCGGGCGCTGCGCGCCGACGGCAGGCCGGCCGAGGCGCTGGTGCTCTACGAGGAGACCCGGCGGCTGCTGGCCGATGAGCTGGGCGCCGACCCCTCCCCCGAGCTCGCCGCCCTCCACCGGTCCCTCCTGCGCGGCGCGCCCAGCACGCCCCCGCCCCCGCCCCCGCCCGCGGCCCCGGCCCCGGCGCGACAGGCCGGGACGGGCGCAGCGGCGGCGCCGTTGCCCGGCAGGCTCACCAGCTTCGTCGGCCGCGACGGCGACCTGGCCGAGGTGCGGGCGCTGCTGGCCGCCGCCCGGCTCGTCACGCTGCTCGGCCCCGGCGGCGCGGGCAAGAGCCGGCTGGCGGTCGAGCTGGCCCGGGACCACCGCGACGCCGTCCTGGTCGAGCTGGCCCCGCTCGGCCCCGGGGCCGACCTCGCGCGGGCGGTCCTCGCCGCGCTGGGCGTGCGCGACGGCGCGCTGCTGGGGGCCGCGGCGCTGGGCGCGTCCGATGAGCCTGATCCCCTGGCCCGCCTGGTCGCGGTGCTCGCCGATCGGCCGGCCCTGCTGGTCCTGGACAACTGCGAGCACGTCGTCGGCGAGGCCGCGGCCCTGGCCGAGCGGCTGCTGTCGGCGTGCCCGGCGGTGCGGGTGCTGGCCACGAGCCGCGAGCCGCTCGCGATCACCCCCGAACACCTGTGGCCGGTACGCCCCCTCACCCCCTCCGACGCCCGCACGCTCTTCACCGACCGGGCCAAGGCCGTACGTCCTGGTTTCACCCCTGGTGAGCCGGTCGAACGCATCTGCGCCGCGCTCGACGGCCTCCCGCTGGCCATCGAGCTGGCGGCCGCCCGCATGCGTACGCACGAGGCCGGCGAGCTGGCCGAGCGCCTGGCCGGTCAGGGCCGGTTCAGCCTGCGCGGCAGCCGTACGGCCGAGGCCCGGCACCAGACGTTGCGCGCGGTCGTCGCCTGGAGCTGGGAACTGCTCACCGAGCCGGAACAGGCCATGGCCATGCGCCTGACCGTCTTCTCCGGCGGGGCCACCGCGGCCGCCGCGGCGGCTGTCTGCGGCCTGCCCGAGCACCTGCTCGACTCGCTGGCCGACAAGTCGCTCCTGGAGGTGGCGGGCGGCCGCTACCGCATGCTGGAGACGATCCGGGCGTTCTGCGCCGACCGGCTCGGCGAGGAGGCCGCGACCTTCCGGCGGGCGCACGCCGCGTACTTCCTGGCCCTGGCCGAGGAGGGCGACCCCCGGCTGCGGGGCGCGGAGCAGTTGCCGTGGCTGGCCCGGTTCGCGGCCGACCACGACAACCTCCAGGCGGCGCTGCGCTGGGCGGTGGAGCAGGGCGAGGTGGCGCTCGGCATGCGGCTGCTGGCCGCGCAGACGTTCTCGCTGTGGATGCGCGGCATGCGCACGGTCCCCGCCAAGGCGGCGGCGGCCCTGCTGGAGGGGGCCGGTCCACGGCCCGATCCCGCGCTGGGGGACGCGTACCTGCTGACCCTGCTCACCGCGGCGAGCGGGCGGCGCGAGCTGTGGGAGCGCCACAAGGACGGCGCCGAGACGATGATCGCGGCGGACGGCCTGCGCAACCCGGTCCTCACCTGCCTGTGGCCGATGGTCACCTCGGCGTCGGTCGACCCCGCCGTCACGATCGCGCTGATCCGGCGCGGCGAGCGCGGCCCCGACGCGTGGGAGCAGGCCGCCACCCGGCTGATCTGGGCCTACCCGCGGATGGCGGCGGGCGAGTTCGCCGCCGCCGAGGCGGACCTGACGGCGGCCCTCCAGGGTTTCCGCGGCCTCGGCGAGCGCTGGGGCTCGGCGATGACGCTCGACGCCCTGGCCTGGCTGGCCAGTACGTGCGGCGACGAGGCCACCGCGCTGGCCCGCACCGAGGAGGCCATCACGCTGGCCGAGCAGCTCGGCGCGGAGGAGGACCTGGCCGACCACTACTGCAACCGGGGCGATTACCGCATCCGGCTCGATCTGGCCGGCGCGCGGGCCGACTACGAGCGCGCGGCGGAGCTGGCCGGGCGTACCGGCGGCGCGATCCTGCCGGCGGCCCTGCGCGGCCTGGGCGACGTGGCGGTCCGCGAGGGCGACCTGGCGCGGGCCCGCGAGCTCTACGAGGAGGCGTTGCGCCGGTCCGACCCGGTCTGGGTGAAGACGTCCGGGAACATGGCCAGGCTGCTCGTCGGGCTCGGACGGCTGGCCGCGGCCGAGGGCGACCCGGCCGGGGCGCGGGCCTCCTACCTGCGGGCGATCGAGAGCACGGTCACGTCGGGCGCGCTGTCGGAGAGCGTCAGGGCGATCGAGGCGCTGGCGGTGCTGGCCTTCGACGACGATCCGGCCGCGGCGGCCACGCTGCTCGGCGCCGCCGTCGCGATCCGCGGCATCGACGTGCCCGAGGACGAGCACGTCGCCGGGCTGCCGGGGCGGCTGCGCGAGGCGCTGGGCGAGCAGGCGTACGCGGCGGCGCGCCGGGCGGGCGCGCGGCTCTCCCACCGGGAGGCGCTGATGCTGGCGGGCGTCCCGGCGGAGGTCATCGACGCCTCCCCCCTGCACTTCCTCGACGACTTCCCGCTCCAAGCCCCGGCCTGAGACGCGGAAGGCCGCGAGCAGGGGCGCAGAAGGCGGTGAGCGGGAGCGTAGAAGGCCGCGAGCAGGAGCGCGGAAGGCGTGAGCGGGGGCTTCGCCGGCGGTGAGTGCGGGGTGAGGGCGCGGTGAGCCGGGCCCGGCAGGCTCTGGGGCATGGACATCCTGATCTCCGGCGCGAGCGTCGCCGGCCCCGCCCTGGCCCTCCACCTGACCCGCTCCGGCCACCGCGTCACCGTCGTCGAGCGCGCCCCCGCGCTGCGTGAGGGCGGCTACTCCGTCGACTTCCGCGGCGAGGCGCACATGACCGCGCTGCGCGCGCTCGGCGTCCTCGCCGACGTCGAACGCCTCCAGACCCACATGGGCGACATGTCGTACGTCAACGAGTCCGGCAGGAAGCTCGCCTCCGTGCCCGGCGACCTGTTCTCCGGCGACGTCGAGATCCTCCGCGGCGACCTGGCCCGCATCCTCTACGACGCCACCAAGGACGGCGCCGAGTACGTCTTCGGCGATTCCATCACCTCCCTCGCCCAGGACGCGGACGGGGTGACGGTGACGTTCGAGCGGGGCGCGACGCGCAGGTTCCACCTCGTGGTGGGCGCGGACGGCCTGCACTCCAACGTGCGCTCGCTGGCCTTCGACGCGCCGGAGGCCGCCGTCACCAGCCACCTCGGGCTCTACTGCGCGGTGTTCACCCTCGACAACTACCTGAACCTCGACCACACGGGCCTGCTCTACAGCACGCCGGGCAAGACGGTCGGCCTCTACAGCGCCAGGAACAACACCGAGGCCAAGGCCATGTTCTACTTCGGCTCACCGCCGCTGGAGCACGACCGCCGGGACGTCACCCGCCAGAAGGAGCTGCTGGCCGAGGCGTACCGGGGGGTCGGCTGGGAGACGCCGAAGCTGCTGCGCAGGATGTGGGACGCGGACGACTTCTACTTCGACTCGACCAGCCAGGTGCACCTGGACGCGTGGTCGCGCGGCCGGGTGGTGCTGATCGGCGACGCCGCCTGCTGCCCGTCGCCGCTGTCGGGCATGGGCACGGGCCTCGCGCTGATCGGCGCGTACGTGCTGGCGGGCGAGCTGGCCGCGGCCGGCGGCGACCACCGGACCGCGTTCGCCCGCTACGAGCAGGAGGTGCGCGCCTACGCCACCGGCTGCCAGAAGTCGGCCGTGGGCGTCAGCAAGTTCATGGTGCCGGAGAGCCGGCTGATGGCCTGGTTCATGAACCAGAACTACAAGATCATGCCGTATCTGCCGTGGAAGGGCATGATGGCGAAGTCCGTCAGGAAGACGGCCTCCGCCATCACGCTCAAGGACTACGGCCTCAGTCGGCCAGCCGGCCAAGCTCCTCTTCGACGACCTTCTGGTCGAGCTTCTTGAACAGCGGCACGGGCGGCGCGAGCGGGGTGCCCGGCTTGATCGGCCGGTGCTCCCAGCGCGCGGCGCCGTCGTACTCGCCGGTGATGACGGGGTAGGGGGCGCCGCCGTCCTCGTCGACCTCGCGGATCTCCGGCATGCCCGACCAGACGCCCTGGCCGCCGAGCATCGAGAAGACCTTGTTGGACGAGCCCGGCAGGAACGGCGTGAGCATCGTCTTGGCGTCGTCGACGACCTGGAGGGCGACGTGGAGGATCGACTTCTGCCGCTCGGTGTCGTCCTTGAGCTTCCAGGGCTCCTGCTCGGCCAGGTACTTGTTGGCCTCGCGGACGACGTCGAACGCCTCGGTGATCGCGTTCTTGAACCGCGACCTGCCCAGCTCGGCGCCCACCGGGGCGAACGCGTTGCGCGAGCGCTCCAGCATGGCCCGGTCGGCGTCGGTCAGGTCGCCGGCCTCGGGCACGACGCCGAAGTTCTTGGAGGCCATCGAGATCGACCGGTTGACCAGGTTGCCCCAGGCGGCGACGAGCTCGCCGTTGTTGCGGTTGACGAACTCCTGCCAGGTGAAGTCGGTGTCCTGGTTCTCGGGGCCGGCCACGGCGATGTAGTAGCGCAGGGCGTCGGCGTCGTAACGCGCCAGGAAGTCGCGTACGTAAATTACTACTTGCCTGGAGGAGGAGAACTTCTTGCCCTCCATCGTCAGGAACTCGCTGGAGACCACCTCGGACGGCACGTCGAGCGCGCCGAGCGCGCCGGGCGAGCCGCCGCGCGCGCCGATGCCGCTGTAGCCGAACAGCATCGCCGGCCAGATCTCGGCGTGGAAGACGATGTTGTCCTTGCCCATGAAGTAGTAGCCGCGGGCGTCGGGGTTCTGCCACCACTGGCGCCAGGCGTCGGGGTCGCCGGAGCGCCTGGCCCACTCGATGGAGGCCGACAGGTAGCCGATGACCGCGTCGAACCACACGTAGAGGCGCTTGTTGGGCTGGTCGCGCCACCCCTCCAGCGGGATCGGCACCCCCCAGTCGAGGTCGCGGCTGATCGCGCGGGGCTGGAGGTCGCCGAGCAGGTTGAGGGCGAACTTCAGCACGTTGGGCCGCCACTCGCCCTGCTTGGACTGCAGGTAGGAGCCCAGGACCTCGGCGAAGGCGGGCAGGTCGAGCATGAAGTGCTCGGTCTCGACGAAGACGGGGGTCTCGCCGTTGATGCGGCTCTTGGGGTTGATGAGCTGGATCGGGTCGAGCTGGTTGCCGCAGTTGTCGCACTGGTCGCCGCGCGCGCCATCGTAGCTGCAGATGGGGCAGGTGCCCTCGATGTAGCGGTCGGGCAGGGTACGGCCGGTCGAGGGCGAGATCGCGCCCATCGTGGTCTTGGGGAAGATGTAGCCGTTGTCGTAGAGGCCCTTGAAGATCTGCTGCGTGACGGCGTAGTGGTTCTTCGTCGTGGTCCGGGTGAACAGGTCGTAGGAGAGCCCGAGGCCGGTCAGGTCTTCGGCGATCACCCTGTTGTACCGGTCGGCCAGCTCGCGGGCGCTGACGCCCTCCTTGTCGGCCTGCACCTGGATCGGAGTGCCGTGCTCGTCGGTGCCGGACACCATCAGCACCTTGTTGCCCGCCATCCGCTGGTAGCGGCTGAAGACGTCGGACGGCACGCCGAAACCCGAGACGTGCCCGATGTGGCGGGGGCCGTTAGCGTACGGCCACGCGACGGCGGTCAAGATGTGCTGGGACATGTGCTTAGCCTACGGGGCGCGGCCCTGCTCCTCGTCCAAACCCCCAACCCCCACGCGGAAAGACGGGAGCCGGCGCCGGCACGTGGCCGGCGCCGGCTCCCACCGGGACGCGGAGGACCCTAGCGCTTGGACTTCTCCAGGGAGACCGCCTCGGCGGCCTCCTCGGCCGCCTTGGCGGCCACGTCGATCGAGCTCTCCTTGGTACGGCGGATGCCGAGGATGCTGATGAACAGCGAGGCGAAGATCGTCTGGAAGCTCATGACGAGCGCCGTGGCGGCCGGGACGACCATGCGCAGCGACTCGCGCGGGTCGAGCGCGCCGAAGCTGCGCACCTGCCAGTGGACCAGCGACATCACCAGGCCGACGAGACCGGCCAGCGCCAGCAGGCCGCCGACCACGAGGCCCTTCTCCAGGGTCACGATGTCGATGATCTTCCGGATCCGCCGCGACTCGGGCAGGAAGCCCTCCTCGGCCGCGTAGACCTTCGTGAACACCGCGAACAGCGCCGCCTGGAAGCCGATCACGACCAGCGCCGACGACCCGACCAGGGTGTCGACGTCGAAGGCCAGCTCGCCGATCTCCACCGGCCCGAACGTCAGCGCCGTGCCCGCGACCAGGCCGAGGGCCATGAGGAACACGCCGGGGTAGAAGAACAGCCACTTGGGGCTGTAGAGCAGCAGGAAGCGCAGGTGGCGCCAGCCGTCGCGCCAGGAGCGCAGGTGGGGCGGGCGCGAACGGCCGTCGGGCGAGAGCGTGGTGGGCACCTCGCGCACGTCGAGGCCGGACAGCGTGGAGCGGACGACCATCTCGGAGGCGAACTCCATGCCGCCGGTCTGGAGGTGCAGGCGCAGGATGGAGTCGCGCCGGAAGCCACGCAGGCCGCAGTGGAAGTCGCCGATGGCCGACGGGAAGAACAGCCGGCCGATGAACGACAGCACCGGGTTGCCCAGGTAGCGGTGGAGCGGGGGCATGGCCCCGGGGGCGATGCCGCCCTTGAAGCGGTTGCCCATCACGAGGTCGGCGCCGTCGCGGAGCTGCTCGACGAACGGGAGCAACGAGGTGAAGTCGTAGGAGTCGTCGGCGTCGCCCATGATCACGTACTTGCCGCGGGCGGCGCGGATGCCGCCCATGAGGGCGTTGCCGTAGCCCTTCTCGTCGATGTGGACGACACGGGCGCCGGCATCACGAGCGAGCTGCTGCGAGCCGTCCGTGCTGCCGTTGTCGGCGATCAGGACTTCCCCTTCGATTCCGTGCTCCTCCATGCACGCCAATGCCTTGCGCACACAGACTTCCACGGTCTCCGCCTCGTTGAGGCAGGGCATGACCACCGTCAGTTCCACGTCTCAACCCTTCAGTAATAAGGCTCTTCCAGTGAACCATCATGCCCTGTGCCCGGCGTGCTCGGGTCAAGACCTAAAAACGACTGGCATTCTTTACAGCATGGTGAGCGTCGCGGAGATTACCCCTGTGGACCACTCCGCTCCTGGCCGGGCAGCTCGCGTGCTGTCCCTCGTGCGCCGTCATCGCGTGTTCGCCGTGGCCTTCGGCGTCGGCGCCGTGCTGCGGCTGATCACCATGCTCGGTTACGGCCCGGCGATGTGGTTCAACGACTCCTACGAGTACGTCAACGTGGCGCTGCACCCCAGGCCCCACCCGATCAGGCCCGACGGCTACAGCTTCTGGCTGATGCTGCTCAAGCCGTTCCACAGCTTCACGCTGGCCATCTTCACGCAGCACCTGATGGGCCTGGCCGCGGCCGCGCTCATCTACGCCCTGCTGCGCTGCAAGTTCGCGCTGCCCAAGTGGGGGGCGACGCTGGCGGCGGCGCCGGTGCTGTTCGACGCCTACCAGATCCAGCTCGAGCAGATGGTCATGTCCGACACCCTGTTCACGCTGCTGGTCGTGGGCGTGGTGACGCTGGTGCTGTGGAAGCGGCGGCTGTCGTGGCGGGCCGGGATCGTGGTCGGGCTGCTGCTCGCGCTGACCTGGCTGACCCGGTCGATCGGCATGCCGATCCTCGGGCTCGTGGTGCTCTACCTGATCGTCCAGCGCACGGGGTGGCGGCCGATCGTGGCGGTCATCGCGGCGTGCGCGGTTCCCGTACTTAGCTATATGGGGTGGTTTTCTACAAATTACGGCAAATTCGCCATGACCAACAGCGACGGGCTCATCCTCTACATGCGTACCGCGATCTTCGCCGACTGCAACGAGATGAAGATCGACAAGTACAAAGAGGTCCAGCTCCTCCTGTTGTGCATCAACGACCCGGTCAACCAGCGCAAAGACTACGCACAGTGGTATCTGTGGGGTCAGGGCAACGGCGACGGCACGGGCACCGGCGAGGTCCTCCACCGGTGGGGCATCAACAAGAAGTTCAGCGGCATCACCAACGACGCGGCCAGCGCGTTCGCGACGCGGGCGATCCTGTCCCAGCCGGGCGACTACCTGAAGGTGGTCGCGCGCGACTTCTTCCGCTCCTTCCACTGGGGACGGCCGCGCTTCCCGGACGAGTCGACGTACAACATGTACCAGTTCAAGCCCTATTACGAGGTGGACGACACCGGGCGGCCCAAGCGCCTGCCGAAGTGGTCCTCCTACGGGGGCGGCCACACCGACACCGACGCGTTCAGCTACGAGCAGGGCCCGCCCGAGACCAGGATCGTCCACCCGTGGGCGGACATCATGAGCGGCTACCAGAAGATCTTCTACCTGCGCGGCATCATGCTCGGCGGCATCATGCTGATCGGCCTGTACGGCATCGTCGTCCGCTGGCGCAGGTTCGGCGGCCCGGTGGCGCTGCCCTGGCTGGGGGCGTTCGGGCTGTTGCTGGCCCCGGCGGCGACGGCCGAGTTCGACTACCGCTACGTGCTGCCGGCCGTCCCGCTGGCCTGCATCGCGGCGGCCATCACGCTGCGCAAGGGCGTCACTTGGGGGCGGCGGTCACCCAAGAGCGCATCAGCATCCGAGCCCACCACTGTGCCTGCGTGAGCGTCTCGCCCGTGAGCACCGGCTGCAGCCACCAGAAGTTGATCAGCACGATCATCGCGAACGCGCCCGCGAACGCCGCCCCGACGGCCCTGCGCGTGGGCGGCGCGTCGGCCTGGCCGAGCACGAGCCCGGCCATCAGCACCACCGCCAGCACCATGAACGGCACCACCGGCAGCATGTAGAACAGGTACATCGTGCGGTCGTCGGCCAGGGCGTAGTAGAACCAGGGCAACCACCCCATCCCGTACGCCAGCAGCACCGCCCCGGCCCGCCAGTCGCGCCTCCTGACGTACAGGACGGCCGTGCCCGCCAGCGCGATCAGCGCGCCGAACCACAGGGCGGGCGTGCCGACCCCGTGGATCGCCTGCGCGCACGCGGAGGCCCCGCACGCCGACGGCGGCACGTCGGCGGGGTAGTAGAACGACACCGGGCGGACGAGCAGCGGCCACGTCCAGGGGTCGGACATGTACTGGTGATACTCGTGCACCCCGCTGTGGAAGGTGAAGACCTGCCACTGGTACTGGACCCATGAGCGCATGGAGTCGAACAGGAAGAAGAAGGGGCCGGAGGAGGTGGCCTGGTCCCAGTTGCGGCCGTAGCCGTTCGCGGAGGCGAACCAGCCGGTCCAGGTGGCCATGTAGGCCACGAAGGGGATGACGGTGAAGGACAGCAGGGCGTGGGGGAGGTCTTTGTTCCAGGCTCCGGCGTAGGGGCGTTTGAGTCCGATGGCTCGGCGGGCGCCGAAGTCCCACATGAGGGACATGATGGCGAAGGCGACGGCGAAGGCGAGTCCGGACCATTTGACGGACATGGCAAAAGCGAGGCAGACGCCGGCGGCCAGCCGCCAGGGGCGGGCTCCGAGCCAGGGGCCGTGGGGTGTGACGGGCGAGTTCTCGTACCAGGCGACGAGCCGTTCGCGGGCGCGGTCGCGGTCGACCACCAGGCAGGCGAACGCGGCCAGCACCCAGAACATGAGGAACACGTCCAGCAGCGCGGTGCGCGACAGCACGTAGTGCAGGCCGTCGAGGGCGAGCAGCAGACCGGCGAAGCAGCCCAGCAGCGTGGAGCGGGTCATCCGGCGCGCCACCCGGGCCAGGACCAGGATCGACAGCGTGCCGATCAGCGCCGCGGCGAACCGCCACCCGAACGGGTTGAGCCCGAACAGCCACTCACCCGCGCCGATCATCCATTTGCCGAGCGGCGGATGCGCGACGAACGAGGCGCAGTCGGACGACCGGGGGCACTGGCGGAAGATGTCCAGGTTCCCGGCGATGAGCCGCCGGTCGGCGACCGGGTTCTTGGCGTCGCCCAGCATCGCGCGCTCGACGCCGTGCCTGAGCAGGGACCAGGCGTCCTTGGCGTAGTAGGTCTCGTCGAAGACGACGGCCTTCGGCTCACCGAGGCGGAGGAAACGCAGCAGCCCGCCGAAGAGGGCGACCAGCAGCGGCCCCGCCCAGCCTAAGAGGGGCCGCCCCTGGAACGGCGGGACCAGCCGTCGTGCCGTCTCCCCCATGTCGATCACCCTATGCGTTTGTGCACCAGGTCATAAAGCTCGCGTCTCGGCACGCCCGCGCCCTTGGCCACGTCGGCGATGGCGATCTTCCGCTGCTCGCCCTCGGCCACCCGGCGATCGACCTCGGCGACCAGCTCGTCCATGTCGGGCTCGCCCGCCCCCGGCACGCGGCCCGCGACGACCACGGTGATCTCGCCCTTGACGCCGCCCGCGGCCCACTCGGCCAGCTCGCCGAGACCGCCGCGGCGCACCTCCTCGTACGTCTTGGTCAGCTCGCGGCAGACGGCGGCGGGCCGGTCGGGCCCGAACGCCTCGGCCATCGCGCCCAGCGACTCGGCCAGCCGGTGGGGGGCCTCGAAGAAGACCATCGTCCGCTCCTCGGCCGCCAGCGCGGACAGCCGCCGCGCCCGGTCGCCGGTCTTGCGCGGCGGGAAGCCCTCGAAGCAGAACCTGTCGCTGGCCAGCCCCGACACGGCGAGGGCCGTGGTGACGGCGCTCGGCCCCGGCAGCGCGGTCACCGTGATGCCCGCCTCGACCGCCAGGTGGGTCAGGCGGTAGCCGGGGTCGGACACCCCGGGCATCCCGGCGTCGGTGATGACCACGACCGTGCGGCCCTGTCTCAGCGCCTCGACGAGCTCCTGGGCGCGGCCCGCCTCGTTCTGGTCGTAGTAGGACACCACCCGGCCGCTGATCTCCACGCCCAGCTCGGTGGCGAGCCTGCGCAGCCGTCTGGTGTCCTCGGCGGCCACCACGTCGGCGTCGGCGAGCACCTCCCTCAGCCGCGGCGAGACGTCACCCGCCTGACCGATGGGGGCTCCGGCCAGCACCAACCTGCCTTCTCCAGTCACCCGACCATTGTGGCAGGGCATACCAATTAGACCGTGATTCTTGCAGTACCTAACGGCTTGGGGCCCGTACGATGTCCGAATGGCGGTGACCGATTCCCCGTACCAGGCCTACGACAACCCGGAGGTCGGCGAGAGCCAATCGCAGACGCGGTCCCTGCGTGACCGGGTGATCCCCCCCATGCGTGGCAGCGTCCTGTGGGGGTGGGTCGGCCCGCTGCTGGTCACGCTCTTCGGCGGCATCCTGCGCTTCGTCAACCTGGGCCACCCGCGGGCCGTGGTGTTCGACGAGACCTACTACATGAAGGACGCCTTCTCCCTGATCAACTGGGGCGTCGAGCGCGTCACGATCAAAGACGCGGACAAGGCGATCCTGGCCGGGAAGACCGACATCTGGCAGTCGTGCACGCAGGAGACGCTCGACAAGTGCGCCTCGTACGTGGTGCACCCCCCGCTCGGCAAATGGATGATCGGCGCGGGTGAGTGGCTGTTCGGGCTCAACCCGTTCGGGTGGCGGTTCGCCGCGGCGCTGATCGGCACGCTGTCGATCCTGGTCCTGGCCCGGGTGGCGCGCCGGATGACCCGCTCCACGCTGCTGGGCTGCTTCGCCGGTCTGCTGCTCGCCCTCGACGGCCTGCACTACGTGCTGTCGCGGACCGCGCTGCTGGACGTGTTCCTCATGTTCTGGGTGCTGGCCGCGTTCGCCTGCCTGGTGGTCGACCGCGACCGGGCCCGCGAACGGCTCGTCGCCTGGTACGAGAACTCACCCGTCACACCCCACGGCCCCTGGCTCGGAGCCCGCCCCTGGCGGCTGGCCGCCGGCGTCTGCCTCGCCTTCGCCATGTCCGTCAAATGGTCCGGACTCGCCTTCGCCGTCGCCTTCGCCATCATGTCCCTCATGTGGGACTTCGGCGCCCGCCGAGCCATCGGACTCAAACGCCCCTACGCCGGAGCCTGGAACAAAGACCTCCCCCACGCCCTGCTGTCCTTCACCGTCATCCCCTTCGTGGCCTACATGGCCACCTGGACCGGCTGGTTCGCCTCCGCGAACGGCTACGGCCGCAACTGGGACCAGGCCACCTCCTCCGGCCCCTTCTTCTTCCTGTTCGACTCCATGCGCTCATGGGTCCAGTACCAGTGGCAGGTCTTCACCTTCCACAACGGGCTGGAGACGTCCCATCCGTACATGTCGGAGCCCTGGCAGTGGCCGCTGCTGCTGCGTCCCGTGGCCTTCTTCTACGAGGGCAAGCAGAACGTCTGCGGGGCCAAGGACTGCTCGGAGGCGGTGCTCGGCGTGGGCACGCCGGTGATCTGGTTCGGCGCGCTGGCCGCGCTGGTGGCCCTGATCGCCTGGTACGTCTCCTCGCGCGACTGGCGGGCGGGGGCCGTGCTGCTGGCGTACGCGATGGGGTGGCTGCCCTGGTTCTACTTCGCCATCTCCGAGAACCGCACGATGTTCCTGTTCTACGCGATCCCCATGGTGCCGTTCATGATCCTGGCGCTGACGTTGTGCGCCGGGTTGCTCATCGGGCCCGCCACGCCGACGGAGAGCGGGGCCATGCCGATGCGCCGCACGCTGGGGGCCGCGGTGGTCGGCGCGTACGCGCTGCTGGCACTGATCAACTTCTGGTGGTTGCACCCGATCCTGTCCGCCGAGGTGATCCCGTACACCGAGTGGAAGGCCCGGATGCTGTTCGACAAACGATGGATCTGACCCGCTCACTGTAGGTAAACATCGGTTTCGTAGGGTAGTCGCTGTGCAAGACCCAATACGCACCGCATTCGGTCATCGTCATAGCTGGGTTCGATACGGCAAACTTCGAGGCATGAGTGCACCGGATGTCACCGCCCTTCTCGCCGAGTTGGAGCGATCTCAGCCGGACCTGGCCGAGGAGGCCAGGACCGCCGTCGAATGGTTGACGGGTGGGGAGCCGCTGGAGACGGTGACCCAGCTCGACGTCTGCGAGTTCCTCTGGTACACGCTTCCGATCAAGGTGGGCCCGCTCCGGCCCGGAGGCGACCACGAACGCCTGTCCCGCTCGCTCGGGCGGCTGCTGCAACTCGGCGGCATGGAACGTTACGCCGCCCTGTGCGTGTCCCCCACCACCGCGCAGATCCTGCGCACCTACGCCCAGGAGGGCGAGGACGCCGGCACCAGCGCCTACCAGAAGGCCCTGGAGGCCACGGGCGTGCTCCCGCCCGACGTGCCCGAGCTGCAATGGAGCATGATCATGGGCCCGGAGGAGCTGGGCGCGCACGTGGCCTGCTCCGCGGCGCTCGAACTGGCGATCGTCGCCGGCGACGACCTCGACCGCACCGCGCTCACCCGCCGCTGGCTCACCGAGCCCCGCGCCGAGCTGGGCGGCGACAGCTGGCTCAACCGCGTGCACGGCGAACGGCTCAACCGCTGGGTGCTCGGCCGCGGCCCGGCCAGGCGGGAGCTGGCGCAGCCGTTCGAGGTGCGCCTGCACGCGCCGGTCACGCCGCAGCCCCTGCCCGCCCTGCGCAAGCTGTTGTCCCTGGCCGCCTCCGAGGGCAGCCTGCCGCTCCGGCTGGCCCCCTCGCCCGCGGCGCTGCGGCTGCGCGAGCTGGCCGAGCGCGAGCTCGGCGCGATCAGCCGCGACGGCGCCCGGCTGGCCATCACCGACTACGGCCGGCACCTGCTGGGCTCGCCGGAGGCCATGTGGGAGGCGGTCACCCGGCTGCTGCTGGCCAGGGGCGAGCACGAGTTCGAGGTCTCGGCCCGCGAGGCCACGCTCATGCTGCTGGCCGACGGCGTCCTGATGTCCCCCGCCCAGTTGCGCGAACGGGTGGCCGAGGTGGTGGGCGGTGAGGGCTGGCATCCGGCCACGACCCTCGACGACGTCACCGCGCCGGTCGCCGACCTGGTCTCCCAGCTCACCGCGCTGGGCCTGGCCTACAGCGACGACCTGGTCGTCCGGATGGACCGGCCCGGCCAGTACGCGGCCCTGGCCGCGCTGCGCGCCCACGCCCTGCGCCCGCGCAAGTACGTCAGCTCTGGTTGACGGCCTTCACGGCGCGCTTGAACTCGGGGCACTCGACCAGCGGGTCGTGCTCGCACACGGCGGCGTGGCGCAGGCTGTCGCGCAGCCGGGTGAGCTGCTGCACCCGCTGGTCGACCTCGCGTTCCTTGGCGGCCATGCGCTCGCGCAGCCGCGTGTCGGCCGGCCGGGCGCGCAGGAACTCGGCGATCTCCGACAGCGTGAACCCCGCGTCGCGGGCGCAGGTGATCAGCGCCAGCCGGTCGAGCGTCTCGGGCAGGTAGACGCGGCGCAGGCCGTTGCGGCCCTCGGCCTCGATGAGCCCCTTGCGCTCGTAGAAGCGCAGCGCGGACGCGGCCAGCCCGGTACGCCTGGCCACCTCGCCAATGTCGATCAACGTGTCCCGCATGCCCCGGCTCCTCGACTTGAACCACCCTTCAAGCCGGATATTAGCGGAGACCCACCGAAGAATGGTTACGCAGCGTAGTTACGATGGACACATGGAGCTCTTTCCGGCCATGCCACTCGAAGAGTGGGCCGACACCAAGGAGACCTTCCACCGCTTCGCGCAGATCGTCGGGAAAATCCGGCTGACGGTGAGTAACCGGCGTAACCACTGGTGGCAGGTGCCGTTCCATCTGACGGGGCGCGGCCTGACGACGCGTCCCATGGGCGGGCTCGGCGAGCAGCCGCTGTTCTGCATGGACTTCGACCTCGTCCGCCACCGCCTGGTGATCGACGTGCTGGACGGCCGCAGCGCCGAGTTCAGCATGATCGGGCTGTCGGTGGCCGCGTTCCAGTCCCGGCTCTTCCAGACGCTGGCCGACCTGGGGATCCGGCCGGAGATCTGGGCGGTGCCCTACGACCTGGACGACGAGACGCCGTTCGCCGAGGACACCCGCCACGCGCACTATGACCCCGTCCTGATCAACCGATGCTGGCGGATCCTGTCGCAGGTGGCGCAGCTGCTCGACCGGTTCGCCGCGGACTTCGGCGGCAAGATCAGCCCGGTGCACCACTTCTGGCACACCTTCGACATCGCGGTCACCCGCTTCACCGGACGTCCGGCCGAGGTGCCGGAGGAGGCCGACCCGGTCACGCGGGAGGCGTACAGCCGGGAGGTGATCAGCGCGGGGTTCTGGTTCGGCGACAAGGAACGGCCCTGGCCGGCGTTCTACTCCTACACCGCGCCCGAGCCGGAGGGGCTGGAGCGGGAGCCGCTGCTGCCCGAGCAGGCCGAGTGGCTGCCCGCGCGTGGCAGCCATCTGGCCGTGCTGCGCTACGACGACGTGCGGGCCATGGGCGATCCCGTGGCGGGCGTGCTGGAGTTCCTGCAGAGCGCCTACCAGGCCGGGGCCAAGCTGACCCACCTGGACGCCGAGGAGCTGGCCTGCCCCGGCGGCATCACCGACCCGTACTACGTGAAGAACCGCCCGGCCTGAACGACGCGAAAGCCCGCCCTCCGGAGAGGGCGGGCTTCCACGTGTGCGTGTACCGGTGTGCAGGTCGCCTCTCGGCGAAAGGCACAACGCGGCTCCAGCCGAACGGTAGTCCGCGAAGGCAATAGGTGAGGCCCGGGGACACTGGACACACCGGTCACGGTTTATGTAACGGGGGTCCCCCCAGGAACATTCCCCGTGTGCCCCCCGACTCCGCTCAGGTCCGGGCGGCGGCCGGCTGCCGGGCCGGCAGCCCGCTCTCGCGGACCAGCAGCAGGACGGCGAAGGCCAGCAGGCCCGCGACACCGCCGGTCCAGGCGACGGTGGAGCCCACGGCCGCCGCGCTGACCTGCGCGCCGATGAGCGACTGGGCGCAGGCCAGGCCGAAGGAGCCGCCGAGCTGCTTCGACAACGCCGAGCCCGCGGTGGCCGTGCCCATGTCGGCGTGCGGGACGCTCCCCTGCGTGGCGATGGTGAGCCCGCCCATGGCCGGACCCGTGCCGAGCCCCACGAGCAGCAGCCAGACCCCGACCAGGTACGGCGAGGTGCGCGGCCCGAGCGCGGCGAAGGCGAGCGTGCCGGCGGTGACCAGCGCCGCCCCGGCCAGCAGCACCGGCCTGGTGCGGCCGGACCGCAGCACGAGGACGGCCGTCAGCCGGTTCCCGGCGATCATGCCCACCAGCATCGGGAGCAGCAGCAGGCCGGAGACCGTGGCCGAGTAGGCGCGTACGTGCTGGAGGTAGAGCGGCAGCAGCACGCCCGCGGGCAGCCCCGCCACCTGGAAGAAGAACCCGCCCGCGAGCAGCGCCGCGTACGTGCGGCGGCGCATCAGCCGCGGCGGCAGCACCGGCGTGTCCGCCCGCCGCTCGACGGGGACGAGCGCCACCAGCAGCGCCACCCCGCCGAGCAGCGAGCCGAGCACGGCCGGATCGCTCCAGCCGCGGCCGGTGTTGCCCTTGAGGCTCAGGCCGACCAGCACCAGCGACAGGCCCGCGGTGAGCAGCGCGATCCCGGCCGCGTCGAGCCTGCCCGAGGCGCGCGGCGGACGCCGGTCGGGCAGCAGCAGCGCGATCAGCGCGGCCGCGAGCGCCCCGGCGGGCAGGTTGACCAGGAACGCCCAGCGCCAGCCCGCGTGGTCGGCGAGCAGGCCCCCGAGCAGCGGCCCGCCGACCATCCCGACGATCATCATCGCGGCCAGCAGGGTCTGCATGCGGATCAGGCCCTCGCCGCGGTGCGGCGGATGGAGGTCGCGGATCAGGGCCATGCCCAGGGTGAGCAGCGCGCCCGCGCCGACCCCCTGGACGGCCCTGCTGACGATCAGGACCTCCATCGAGCCGGCGAGCCCGCAGGCCAGGGAGCCGGTCAGGAAGATCGCGATGCCGGAGAGGAGGAGGCGGCGGCGGCCGTACAGGTCGGAGAAGCGGCCGTAGATGGGGACGCTCACGGACGAGGTGAGCAGGTAGGCGGTGATCAGCCAGACGTACCAGGAGGTGGTGCCGCCGACCTGCGCGACGATGCGCGGGAGCGCGGTGCCGACGACGGTGCCGTCGAGCATGCCCAGGAAGGCGCAGCCGAGTAAGGCGAAGGTGGCCGCCGCGCGGCGGCGGGGCGCGAGGTCCTCGTAGAGGTCGGTCAAGGGCGGTCGCCCGCCGCGAGCGCGCCGTTCAGGAACAGGTCCACCAGCTCGTCCGAACCCAGCGGGGACGGGCCGCGGCCGGCCGCCATCACCAGGAACTGGAACGCCTCGGCCAGGCGCTCGGGGGCCAGCCTGAGCCGGTCGCGCTCGGGCTCGAACAGCCCGGCCAGCGCCTCGCGGGAGGCCGCCATCGACTCCTCCCGCCCGGACCCGGGCCGCTCGCCTTCCGCGCGGGACTCGCCTGCGGGGGCGGGCCGGCGCAGGCCGCCCGTGGTGGCGAGGGCGCCCGCGACCGCGCCCATCCTGGCCAGGTAGCCGCGCAGCGCCTCGGCGGCCTCCACCAGCCGGTCGGCCAGCGGCAGGTCGAGGGAGATCGCGGACACGTGGGCGAGGGTGTCGTCGGGGCGCAGCGCCTCGGCCATGCAGGCGGCCAGCAGCGCCTCCTTGTCGCCGAAGGCGCGGAAGATCGTGCCCTCGCCGATGCCGGCCGCGCGGGCTACCTGGGCGGTGGTCACGGAAGTGCCGTACTCCACCACCAGGGGGAGTGCGGCCCTCACGATCATCTCGCGGCGTCGTTCCGGGCTCATCGCCGGCGCTCTCCGCCGGCTCGTCTCGTTCGTCATACCGGCGACGATACGGAGTGAGTACTCACTCCGTCAAGGGCACGACCGTCGCCGTGGCACCATCGAAGGCGTGCCTTTCGCCATGACGACGGGCGGCGTCAAGCTGTCCTACCAGGTCCGCGGCAGCGGCCCCGCGCTCGTGCTGCTCCAGGGCCAGGCCAACGACCACCGCTGGTGGGACCCCGTACGCGACGACTTCGACCGCGCCCACCGCACGATCACCTTCGACTACCGCGGCACCGGCGACAGCGACAAGCCCGACGAGCCCTACACCACCCGCGGGTTCGCGGAAGACGTGCTGGCCGTGCTCGACGAGCTGGGCGTCGCCCGCGCCGACGTCTACGGCACGTCGATGGGCGGCCGGGTGGCCCAGTGGCTGGCCGCCGACCACCCCGGCCGGGTGGGGGCGCTCGTGCTCGGCTGCACCTCGCCCGGCGGCGTCCACGGCCTCGAACGCGGCGCCGACGTGCGCCGGGCGCTCGCGCAGCCGGACCGGGCCGCCGCCGGGCGGGCGCTGCTGGAGCTGATGTACACGCCGGGCTGGCTGGCCACGCATCCGGGGCCGTACCGGACGGTCGGCGATCCGGGCATGCCCGCCCACGCGCGCCGCCGCCACCTGGCCGCCAGCGCCGGGCACGACGCCTGGGCCGTGCTGCCCGCCATCGCCGCGCCGACGCTGGTCGTGCACGGCGCCGACGACGTGTTCAACCCGGCCGCCAACGCCCCGCTGCTGGCCGGGCGCATCCCGGGGGCGGAGCTGCGGCTCATCGAGGGGGCGCGGCACGCCTACTTCGAGGAGTTCCGCGAGGTGGCGAGCCCGCTGGTGCTGGAGTTCCTGGCGCGCTCGCGCGGGTGAGGCGGGCGGCCAGCCCCTGAAGATGGGCGACGAGCTCGGGCGGCTCGTGCACCTCGAACTCGCAGCCGAGCGCGATCAGCCGGATGGCCAGCCAGTCCAGGGTGTCGGCGGAGGCGCGCAGGAGGCAGGTGGCCGCGTCCAGCGGGGTGAGCTCGCCGGGGATCGCGCGGGCCACGGCCTCGGCGGGCGCGTGCAGGGTCACCACCGCCTCGTACGTGGGCGCGCCCGAGTACAGCTTGGCGGCGACGTACGCGGCCGGGTCCGCCGGCTCGGTCGTGGTGATCCGCGCGCCCGTGGCCCGTACGTCGTCCATGCGGTCGACGCGGAACAGCCGCCGGTCGTCCCGGTCGTGGTCGTGGGCCAGCAGGTACCAGCGCCGCCCGGCCGCCACCAGCCGGTACGGGTCCACCAGCCGGGCGCTCTGCGCGCCGTCGGCCGCCCGGTACCGGAAGCGCACCCGTTCGCGGTTGGCGGCGGCCATGGCCAGCGTCGTGAGCCGGCCGGGATCGACGTCGAACCCCTCGGCGCCGGGCAGCGGGACGGTCGCCGCGCCCAGCGAGGCCACCCGGTGACGCAGCCGGGACGGCAGCACCTGCTCCAGCTTGGCCAGCGCGCGCACCGACGCCTCCTCGATGCCCTGCACGGGATGCCGGGCCGCGGTGACCAGGCCCACGGCGATGGCCACGGCCTCCTCGTCGTCCAGCAGCAGCGGCGGCATGGCCGCGCCCGCGACCAGCCGGTAGCCGCCGTCCGCGCCCATGGTGGCCACCACCGGGTAGCCGAGGTCGCGCAGCCGCTCGACGTCGCGCCGGACCGTGCGGCGGCTGACCCCGAGCCGCTCGGCCAGCTCGCCGCCCGGCCATTCGCGCGGGGTCTGGAGCAGCGACAGCAGGCTCAGCAACCGCAAGGACGTCATGCGTCCAAGAATGCCGCCGATGTAGGACAGGAGTTGACCTACTGGCCTCCTAATGTCGTCTCGACGCACCGAACGAGGAGGCACCTCATGACCGTCAACCCCATCCCCGAGGGCTACACCACCGTGACGCCGTGGATCATCTCGCGGGACACGGCCGGGCTGATCGACTGGCTCAGGGCCGCCTTCGACGCCGTCGAGCTGGGCCGGGTGACGGGCCCCGACGGCGACGTCCAGCACGCCGAGGTGCGGATCGGGGACGCCGTGGTGATGATGTTCGACGCCCGGCCCGAATGGCCTTCGACGCCCGCCTTCCTGCGCCTGTACGTGCCGGACGCCGCCGCCGCCCACCGCCGCGCGGTCGAGGCGGGCGGCACGTCCGTCACCGAGGTCACGCACCTGTTCTTCGGCGACCTCGTCGGCCGGGTGCGCGACCCGTGGGGCAACCTGTGGTGGTTCCAGACCCGCGTCGAGGACGTCTCGGCCGAGGAGGCCGAGCGCCGCCTGACCGACCCCGGGTTCGTCAAGGCGATGGAATACGTCCAGGGCGCGGACTTCTTCCCCGGGCGGTGAGCGCGGCGATGGCCGGCAGCGGGAAGATCAGCAGGTAGAGGTTGGGAATCCACCAGGCGGGCGAGAAGTCGCCGCGCAGCGTCCAGAAGGCGATCGCCATCAGCCCCGAGGCCGCCGTCAGCACCAGCGAGACCAGCATCAGCGGCTCGCCCGCGGGCGAGCGCCGGCGCAGCAGCCCCAGGCTGGTCAGGCCGGTGGCGCTGGCCAGGAGGTCGATCCAGAGGAACGACCAGTTCCAGTCGGCCATCAGCGGATCGGCATAGTCGGCGAAGGCCCACTCGGGCGGGATCAGGCCGAGACCGGTGATCGTGAAGTAGGCCACGAAGCCTAGGTCCGTCAGCACCATCAACGCCTTAGTCGCGCGCAGCACGGTCGATGGCCTCCATCAGGTAGCGGCGGGTGGGTTCGTGCAGGCCGGGGCCGGGTTCGCCGAGGCCGAGCAGGCGGGCGGCCCACCACCCGTCCACCGCCAGCCGGACGGCGGTCGCGGCGGCCGGGTCGATGCCGTCGTCGGCCAGCCGGGCCTGCCAGGCGGCGAACCGCTCGCGCAGCGGCTCCAGCCCGGCCGGGTCGACCAGCACGCCCGCCAGGAGCGCGACGGTGACCCGGTCGGCCGGGACGGAGGCGGTGTGCCGTTCGGGGATCGTGGCCCGGACGTAGGCCCGCAGGAAGTCGCCCGGCCGGCCGCCCGCCGCCGCCAGCGCCTGGTCGAAGGCGTCGGTCAGCCGCGCGACCATGGCGGCGACCAGGGCCTGCTTGGTCGGGAAGTGGTAGAACAGGCCGCCCTTGGACACGCCCGCCCGCCGGGCGACCGCCTCCAGCGTCAGCGACTCCGCGCCTTCCGTCAGCAGCACGTCGGCGGCGGCGTCGAGCAGCCGGTCCTTGGAACTGGGTCGTGGCATGGCCGTTACTGTACCGGCTGACCGGTACAGTTTCGAGCCGTTCCGTCCCGCGCATAACGTCATCCGACGTCCGCACCTAGCTGATCGGAGCGAGCCCATGGATCATGTCGCGCACTTCCAGCGAGAGGTGCGGGCGTTCGAGGCGGCCGCACGGCGGGCGACCGCGTCGGGCGGCGCGCCCCTCGTGCCGTCCTGTCCCGGGTGGTCGGTCGCCGACCTGGTCATCCACCTCGGCGCGGTGCACCGGCACGTGCACGCGGTCATCGACGAGCGCCTTCCCGGGCTGCCCGACCCCGCCGACCTCGCCGTCCTCGGCCTGCCGGCGGACTTCGGCGACTGGCCCCACCCCGACCGCGCCCCCAACACCGGGCCGGTGCCCCCGGCCGTGCTCGACTGGTTCGCCGAAGGCGCCGCGCGGCTCGCCGCGCTCTTCGCCGCCGCCTCGCCCGGCGACCCCGCCTGGACGTGGTCCGCCGCGCAGACCGTCGGGTTCTGGCAGCGCATGCAGGCCATCGAGGCGGCCGTCCACCGCTGGGACGCCGAGAACGCGCTCGGCGCCGCCGCCCCCATCGACGCCGCGTTCGCCGCCGACGCCGTCACCCAGGTCTTCGAGGTGATGGCCCCGGCCCGCCGGTCCTGGACCCAGGCCCCGCCCGGCGCGGGCGAGCGCTACCTGTTCCGCCAGAGCGACGGGCCGGGGGTGTGGGCGGTGTGCTTCGACGGCGACGACGTCCGGCTCACCGGCGACTCGAAGGCCGCCGTCGAGGTGGCCGGAACGGCCTCCGACCTGCTGCTGCACCTGTGGCACCGGCTGCCCGCCGACCGGCTCGACGTCCGCGGCGACCGGGCCCTGCTCGACCGCTACTTCACGCTCGTCCCACCGGTGTGAGCCGCCGCGGCCTCACGCCTCCTCGCCGAGGCGCTCGACCACCACCCCGCCCGGGTGCAGCGGCAGCCGGCGCCCGGAGACGCGGTGCAACGGCAGCCGGACGAGCACCGGATCGGCCAGCTCCGGCCAGGGCGCGCCGGTCAGCCGCTCCAGCCGCCCGGCCTCCTCCCGATCCCGGACGACCTCCGCGACGCCGGTCACCAGCACGCTCCACCCGGTGCGCATGGCCGGCTCCATGTCGTCGATCTCGAACGCCATCGGCACGCGGTGCTCGATCGCCTCCAGGATGCGGCCCGGCGGGATCCGGAACACGACGGTGTCGGCGTCGAGCGTGAAGTTCACCGGCAGGACGATGATCGTGCCGCCCGGCCGCGCCCACGCCACCCGCCCCACCGGAACCGTGGACAGCAGCGTCAGGCACTCCTCGCGACTCATCGTCCGGATGGCCCCCTGATCCATGCTGTCCATCCTCTCACCTGGGCGGACGCCGCCCTTCTGCAGGCTCGCGGGCGATGGCGAGCATGGAGTCGAGCGCCTTCCGCGAGGCCGCCAGGCGGCTGATCTCGCCGCTGATGCGGGCGCGCTCGCGGTTGAGGTTGGCCATCATCTCGGGGCAGGAGGAGGGCACCATCTCGGCGCCGTCGTCGTGGACGCAGTGCAGCACCCTGGTGATGACCGACGTGGGCAGGCCGGCGTCGAGCAGCGCGCGGATGTGGCGCACCTCGGCGACGTCGGTCTCGGCGTACTCGCGGTAGCCGTTCGGCAGGCGCAGCGGTTTGAGCAGGCCCTGGTCCTCGTAGTAGCGCAGCAGCCTGCGGCTCACTCCGGTCTGCCGGGCGAGATCGCCGATTCGCATGGAGCCTCCGGGTTGACCTTCACATGGATGTGACCCTTTATCGTCCCCATTGTCGCCACTACAGATGGGAGATGAAGGTGTCCGGAGCAGTGATCATCGCGGCGGGGCCGGGGATCGGGCAGGCGGTGGCGCGCCGGTTCGCCGCCGAGGGGCTGCCGGTCGGCCTGATCGCGCGCAGCGCGCGGACGGTGGAGTCGGCGGCGGCGTCCCTGTCCGCCTACGGGGTGCCGGTCGCCACGGCGATCGCCGACAGCGCCGACGAGGACGCGCTGCGCGCCGCGCTCGACAAGGCGGCCGCCGAGCTGGGGCCGCCCGACGTCGTGGTCTACAACGCCGCGATCGTCCAGGCCGACCGGCCCGGGGAGCTGCCGGCGCGGGCCCAGCTCGACGCGTACGCGGTCAACGTCGTCGGGGCGCTCACCGCCGCCGCCCACGTGGCGCCGGGGATGGCCGGGCGCGGCGGCGGCACGTTCATCGTCACGGGCGGCATGCCGCAGCCCAAGCCGGGCTACGTGAGCCTGTCACTGGGCAAGGCCGGCGTCCGGACCCTGGTGACCCTGCTCGACCAGGAGTACGGCGCGGACGGCGTGCACGTGGCCGGCGTCACCGTGGGCGGCGTGGTCGCCCCCGGCACCGCCTTCGACCCCGACGACATCGCCGAGCACTACTGGCGCCTGCACACCCAGCCCCGCGACCAGTGGCAACACGAGGCCCAGCACCTCGGCACCTGACCCCTCACCAGGCGACGACCGCCGATCGCCCCTCTCTCGGCTGCGTGCTCCCCGTGTCGATCGGCATCGAAGACGCCGAACCGTCGGCGAGAGCAATCCGGTAGGCGCGCCAGTCGTGCGTGTAGATGAGGTGCCGGCCGCTGCCGTCGATGCTGAACCGCGGACCCGGCGGCGCGCCCTGCGGCACCTCCGGCCGTGCCGCGAGCCGCGGCTCCCCACCGTCCAGAGACAGCCGGTCGACGTTGTGCCCGGCCGTGTAGAGCAGCGCGCCGCCGTCGGGCGTGAAGGCGATCGACTGCGGCAGCGGCACCTCCATGGACGATCGGAGCAGCCGCGACGCCTTCCGCAGGTCGGACCCTCCGGCGGCCAGATCGAGCAGGCCGATCCCCCATCCGAGCCCAGTTGTCGCCACGCGGCGCCCGTCCGGCGCCCAGGCCAGACCCATGAGCTTGCCGTAGGTGATCCATTCGTGGCGCCGGCCGGTGGCGACGTCGAGGACGGCCACCTTGGCGCCGCCTCCGGCGACGTCACAGGCGTAGGCGAGTCTGGTGCCGTCATGGCTCAGGGCCAGCGCCACGACCCGATCGAGCTCGGGCTCGACCTCAGGCACGAGCCGCGGCTCACCCGGCTGCCCGTTCTCGTCCAGCCGGACGAGGAAGAACCGGAACGGCTTGCCGACGGTCCCCCCGGCCAGCGCGAACGTGCGGTTGTCCGGCGCGGCGGCGACCAGTTCCCAGCCGGAGGGGCCCGCCTTGGGCCGCGGCACGGCCGCCACGAACGCGCCGGTGGCGGCGTCGTTCACGACGGGCGGCACCTGCGCGGGCTCCCCACTCGGGGTGGGGCCGGACGAAACACCAGGCGCCCCCACAGTGACGAAGAAGCGCGGCGGGCCGGCCGCCTTCAGGGGCGCACCCGTCGCCATGGGCTCGGCCAGCGAGGCGACCGGAGCCCCCGTCGGGATGACCGGCCCGGTCGCGCTCGGAGTGGGCCCGGACGGGACCGGCGTCGGCCCGACGGCCGGGGAGTCCGTGGCGACGCGGGGCATGGCCGGCGCCAGGCTGGCGGACGGTGGCGGGGACGGGTCGTTCATCAGGGACACCCGCTGGGTCGCCGGGTCGGCGCAACCGGCGGTCAGCGTGAGCACGATCAGGCCCGCTAAGGCCACCTCCGTACGGGATCGCATGCCTCGATCGTGCCACAGCCGCCGCCTATCCGGCGGGCGGACCGGCGGCGATCGCCACCCGGTTCCAGACGTTGATGGCGGCGATCGTCCACAGCAGGTGGGCCAGCGCGGTCTCGTCGAAGTGCTCGCGGACGGCGTCGAACACCTCCTGCGGCACCCCGGCCTCGGAGATCCTGGTCATCGACTCGGTGAGCGCCAGCGCCGCGCGTTCGGGCCCGGTGAACAGGGTGCTGTCGCGCCAGAGGGCGAGGGCGTGCAGGCGTTCGGCGTCCTCGCCGGCCTCCAGGGCGGCGCGGGTGTGCATGCCGAGGCAGACCGCGCAGCCGTTGAGCTGCGAGGCCCGCACCCGGACGAGCTCGGCGAGCGCGGGATCGAGCTCCCGGCTCGCGGCGGCGTCGAAGCGGGCCATCGCGGCGTGCACGCCGGGCGCGGCGCCGTGCAGGTCGATGCGCATCACGCCACCTCCAGGGGACGGCGGCCCTGCACGGAGTAGGTCACGCACGAGGTGGCGCGGAAGTCCGGATGGGCCAGCAGCGCGCGCACGTCGGCCAGCTGCCGGTCGGTCAGGCCCTCCTCGGCGAACCGGTCGCGCAGGTGCCTGGTGTGGTGGGCGACCAGCCGCGCCCCCGGCGAGCGCGCGTCCCACAGCTCCACCCGGGGCCTGGGGTCGACGCCGGTCAGCCCGGCCCGCCGCATCGCCGCCGCCGCGTGACGTCCCCAGGCCACGTCCACCCCGGCGCGCGTCATCACGCGGATCTTGGCCCGCATGAACGTCTCGTAGAGTTCGGCCGAGGCCGGGTCGGGCGTCAGCAGCCCGGGGCCGTAGGTGATGTCGAACTCGTCGAGCTGCAGCACGCCGCCCGGCCGCAGCGCCCGGACGAGCCGGTCGAGCACGGCCAGCCGCTCCGGCAGGAGCAGCAGCACCAGCCGCGCGTGCACCACGTCGAACGCGGCCTCCGGCAGCGGGTCGCGGACGATGTCGTGCCTGACCACCTCCAGCCGTGGGGCGACGGGCTCGAAGGCGGGCTCGATGTCGGTGGCCAGCACGCTCCCGGCCGATCCGACGCGGCGGGCCAGCCACTCCGCCACGCTGCCGCCGCCCGCGCCCACCTCCAGGCACCGCATGCCGGGCCCGACGCCCGCCTCGGCCAGGCGTTCGATGGTCATCGGGTCGTAGGCCAGCTCCAGGCAGCGGTGCTGCTCGGCGACGTGGTCGCGGCGGTCGCCGAACACGTAGGCGGTCCGGCTCATCGGCCGCTCCTCATCGGGCTGCGCGGGACGGGCACCGCCGACTGCGCGGCCAGGCGGGTGAGGGTGGCGGCGCAGACCTTGCCGGTCGGTCCGAGCGGCAGTTCGGGCAGCCAGAGGAACCGTTCGGGAAGTTTGCGCCGGTCCAGGCCGCGTTCCTCGCGCAGGTAGACGATCAGCTCGGCCGGGGACGGCGGTCTGGCGCCGGGCCGCGGCGACACGCAGGCGCACATGCGCTCCCCCAGGTCGTCGTCCGGCACCGGGACGCAGAAGGCGTCGGCGACGTCGGGATGGGCGCTGAGCTCGCGTTCCACCTCGGCCGGGGAGATGCTGAGGCCGCCGCGCATCACGACGCGCTTGATCCGGTCGAGGACCCACAGCGTGCCGTCGGCGTCGAGACGGCCCAGGTCGCCGGTGCGGACCCAGCCGCCGGGGGCGCGGTAGCGGTCGTCCAGGTCGGGGGCGGCGACGTAGCACAGGGGGGTCATCGGGCCGAGTGCCCAGATCTCGCCCGGCTCGCCCGGCGGCGCCGGCTCGCCCTGGGCGTCCCGGATGGTGATCTCGGCGACGGCGGGGTCCGGGGTTCCGGCCAGGCCGGGGGCCCACCGGTCCGGGGCGCGGCCGGTGTGGCAGTTGACGCCGTCGGTGGAGCCGTACACGTTGACGAGCGGCACGCCGAAGCGGCGGGCGCACGCCTGCCTGGCCTCGCCGTGCAGGGGCTGGGCGCTGCTGACGACGCGGCGCAGCGACGACAGGTCAGCCTCGGCCGCCGAGTCGGCCATGCGGCGCAGCATCGTCGGGACGCCGTACAGGTGGGTGGGGCGGTGCCGCTCGACGGCGCGCAACGCGTCGGCGGCGTCGAAACGGGCGCGCAGGATCAGCGTGCCGCCGTGCCGGGCCAGCAGGACGGAGGTGCCGCAGGAGCCGTACGAGGAGGCCAGCGAGACCAGCAGCAGGTTGCGGGTGGGCCCGTCCTCGCCCAGCACGGCCCGCAGGTAGGCGCCCCGGCCGCCGGCCATGGCGTTGTGGGAGTAGGCGACCATCTTGGGCTCGGACTCGGTGCCGGAGGAGAGCAGGATCCGGGCGGGCCACTCGGCGTCCGGGCACGCGGGCCGCCACGCGCGGACGTCCTGCCCGGCCACCTCGTCGAGCGATCGGGTGCCCGGCATGGGCGGGCCGAACGTCCACGTCTGCTCCAGGTACGGCAGCCCGGCCCGCAACCCCAGGGCCAGCTCGGGCACGGTGATCAGCGCGGCCGCCCGGGACCGGTTCAGCAGGCCCGCGATGTCGCGCCGTCCCCGCGTGTGCGGGATGGGCAGGGCCACCGCGCCGACGGCGGCCACCGCCAGCTCGGCCGCCACCGCGTCGCGCCCGTTGGGCAGCAGGACGGCGATGATGTCGGCCGTGCCCCGCCCGGCCGCGGCCAGCGCGGCGGCGGCCCGGCGGACGCGGGCGTCCAGCGCGGCGAAGTCGAGCGAGCCGGTCTCGTCGGCGACCGCCTCACGCTCCGGCGTGCGCCGCACGTGCCGGCTGAACAGGCTGTACAGGTCCAGGCCGGGGCACAGGCCGCGGGCGGTCCAGGCCGCGCGCACGCCCGCGGGCACGCGGTCGGCAAGGACGATCCCGTTGGCCGACGTCCAGGGCAGGGGTTCGGTACGCATTCAGAGGGCCTCCTCGTGGTGGGGGGCTGGCGCGAACGTCCAGGGGGCACGGCTGTAGGCGGCTTGCGGGGTGCGGTCGAGCACCCGGTCGAAGGCGGGGTCGTCGGCCATGGCGGCCAGATCCGTCACGGAGGCGGCCTCCCGGCCGGCCGGCGGCGTCCCGGACGGGGTGGCGCGCAGCAGGCGGGCCGCGTCGATGAGCGCCGTCCCCGCGCGCACGCCGGCGCCGGTGCGGGCGCGCGCCACCAGCGCCGCGACGACGGCTTCTGCGCTGATCAGCGCGCCCAGCACGTCGGTGAGCGTCATCAGGGACGGCGCGGGCTGCTCGCCGGGCCCGGCCAGCCGCGCCGCCACCCCGCTGTAGGCCTGCACCAGGTAGTCGGTGCCCATGGGCTGCGGCGCGGGCAGCGCCTCGGCCCACCCCCCGGCCTGCGCGTACACCAGGGACGGCCGGACGGGCGCGAGGTCGTCGTGGTCGAGCCCGTACGAGCAGGCCCGGCCGGGCGGCCAGTTGTGCAGGAACACGTGGGCGCAGGCGATCAGGCGCAGGGCGGCCCGGCGTCCTGCGGCGGACTTCAGGTCGGCTTCGAGGGCGCGTTTGCCGCGGTTGAGCGCGAGGAACCGGGCCGAGGTCGGCCCCGCCATCGGCGGCACGCCGCGCAGCGGGTCCCCGCCGGGCGGCTCAAGGCGGACGACGTCCGCGCCGAGCAGGCCGAGCACGTGCCCGGCCAGCGGCCCCTGCACCCGGTTGGTGGACTCCACGACGAGCAGCCCGGCCAGCGGGCCCCGGGCGTCCCGGTCGAGCGGCGGCAGGACGGACGGCTCCCCTGCGGCCTCGGCCAGCGCGCGCAGCCGCCAGGGCGAGGCGGGCGGGGGCGCCAGCGGCGCGTCGGCGTCCCGTACGGGCAGCACGCTGACGCCGGCCTCCGCGGCGGCCGCCACGACGTCCCGGTAACCGGCGGCGGCGGCCGTCCGGCCAAGCCCGGCCGGCAGCGCGCAGGTCGCCGTCGCGAACCGCTGCTGGAACGGCGGCCAGCCCGCCGCCGCGGCCCTCGGCTCGGCGCCGAGCAGGTCCCAGAACAGCCGCCAGCGCTCCGCGTCGAACGTCTCGATCTCGAACGGCACCCCGTCCGCCGACCGGAACGGCGGCACCCGTCCCTCTCCCGGGGACGGCGCGCGTCCCGCGGAGAGGGGCGGGTCGGAGCGCTCACAGGTGGCGACGGCGATGTACTGGGTGAGCGCGAGCAGCGCCGCCTGCGCGACGGACGTGCGCGCCGCCAGCGCGGGCCCGCCCCGCAGCAGGGCGAGCAGGACCGCCGTGACCGCCTGGGCGGTGAGCACCCCCGCGCACACCGACGCGTAGTCCAGGCGCAGCGCCCTCGGCCCTCCGGCGGCCCGCCCGTGCACGTGGGCGATCCCGCAGGCCGCCTGCACGTCGCGCTCGTCCGCCATCGTCACCCCGACCGGCCCCGACCAGCCGATCCCGCACTCCGGCAGCGCCTCCCCCGGCCTGCCGAACGGCGCGGACGTGACCCCCAGCCACCCGGCGGGCGCCCCGTCCGGCGGCGGCGCGCCGTCGAACCTGACCTCGCAGCCCAGCGCGCACAACCGCTGGACGGCCACCCGCAATGCGACCGACTCGCCGCGTGCCCGCACGACCACGCCCGCCAGCGGCCAGGCGACCGCCTCCCGCTCGGCGACGGACCGGCCGGCGGCCCGCGACCCCGTCCTCACGTCCACCGCCCGGTGCCGTAGGTGTCGGGGGTCTCGCCCAGCAGCTCGCGCAGCGCCGTTCTGCGGACCTTGCCCGTGCCGGTGCGGGGGACCTGCTCCCAGGTGATCACGACGGGGTCGGCCAGCTCGGGCAGGTCGGCGACGGCCCGCCGCCACGCGTCGCGGTCGAGGCCGCCGTCCTCGGTGACCACGACCGGCACGGAAGGCCGCCCGGGGACGCCCAGGATCACGCACTCCAGCACCTCGGGCAGCCGGTCGTCGATCACGTCCTCCAGCTCCACGCAGCTCGCGCCGGGGATCGTGTCGGTCTCCCGGTCCACGAACCGCACCCGGCCGGTACGGCTGAGCGCCCCGACGTCCCCGGTGTGCCACCACCCGCCGAGCCGTTTGCCCAGCCACCGTTCCTGCTCGCCGACGTACCCGAGGCACAGGGCCTTGGTGCGGCAGACCACGAGCCCGGTCGCGCCGCGCGGCAGCGGACGCAACGTCTCGCGGTCCACCACCCGCAGCCGGGTCCGCGTGGGCACCGGACGTCCGAGGTCGCGCGTGGTGGGGTGGCGGCCGTCGTCGTCGGCCATGGACCGGCGGGTGAGCAGGCGGAAGGTCAGCGGCCCGGTCTCGCTCTGCCCCCAGCCCTGCATCCACACCGGCCGCCGGCGCCGGGTGGCGTTCAGGAAGGCGCGCACGGTGGGCGGGTGCACGGCGTCGAACGTGCTGATGTACAGGCGCACCCGCGCGAACGGGCCGGCCTCGCCGAGCGTGCGCCGCTGCCACCGCACGTACGTGGCGGGCAGCGCCTCCAGCGTCGTGGGCCGGTGCCGGGCCAGGAACGGGCCGGCCTCCTCCCAGCCGGGCGCGGAGACGGCCAGCACCTTGGCGGGGCCGAGCCACAGCACGCTCGCGGTCCAGGCCAGGGCCCGGCCGTGGGCGAAGGAGATGGCGCTCGCCACCACGTCGTCCGGACGGCTGCCCAGCACCGGCCACCGGTGGGCCTCGAACCCGGCCAGGCGGCGCAGCAGCGTCCGGGTGGAGTGCACGACGAGTTTGGGCACCCCGGTCGTCCCCGAGGTGTGCATGACGGCCAGCGGGTCGTCCAGCGCGGGCCGCTGCACCGGCGGCACGGCCCAGCCGCGGACGTCGTCCAGCGACAGCAGTCCCTTCGCCGTGCCGTCGAGGATCAGGGTGCGCGGCGCGTGGACGGCCACACCGGGCCGGGCGGCCAGGGCGGAGTCGGTGACGAGCAGCGCCGGCTCCAGCCGTTTGAGCAGGATCTCCAGCACGTCGGGCGGCAGGTCGGCGGACAGCGTGGCGGGCACCGCCCCGATGCGCGCGGCGGCGCAGGACAGCAGCACGTAGTCCCAGTGGTTGCGCTTGACGACGGCGACCCGGTCGCCCCGGCGCGCGCCGGCGGCGGCCAGCCAGCCGGCCGCCTCCCTGACCAGCTCGGCCAGGTCCGGCAGGTCCAGGTCGGTGCCGAGGTGGGGGGCGATGTCCAGGGGACGGCTCACGTGCACGCCGGTCCTGCGTCCGCGTTCGGCGAGGTCGTCGAAAAGGGTGCCCAACTCGATGGGCCGGGTGAAGAAGGCCATCTGCTTTCTCTCCATGCGCGTACGTCATTGACAGGCGGGCGGCCCCGGCGGGCGGGCGGCTACGACAGGCGGGCGAGCACCCGCGCGGCGGCCTGCTCCCCCGCCGCGACCGCGCCCTCGCTGCACGGCCGCAGGGCGACCCAGTCGCCGGCGTAGTCGACCGCCGCCCCGGGACGCCCCTCGAACGCCGCCCGCAGCGCCACCGCCCGCGGCGTCGCCTCCGGCAGACCGTGCGGGAAGCGGTGCACGTGGAAGCGGGCCACCCGGCCGGCCAGGCCGGGCACGAACCGCTCGGCGCGCCCGACGAGCTGGTCGGCGACCTTCTCGTCGCGCTCCCCCATGAGCGCGGCCGTGCCCTGCGGCGAGGTGATGAGCGAGATGAGCCCGGTACCGGCGGGGGCCCGGCCCGGGTGCTTGTGGTGGTCGACGGTGATCACGTTGAGGACGGGGTCCTCGGCCGCGGGCACGAGCGTGGCGAACCCGCGCCAACCGGGCGCCGCCGGCCGGGACAGGACGAGGCTGAGCCGCAGCATGGGCGCGTACGTGCACGCCTCCAGGTACGCCCGCTCCTCCGGCGGGGCGCCGGGGTGCAGCCGGGCCGCCACGGGGGCGGGCACGGCCAGGATCGCCGCCCGCGCGCTCACGCTCCCCCGCGGCGACTCCAGCCGCACCCCTCCCGGGCACGGGACCACCCCTGTCACTTCGTGCCCGGTGACCACGTCGAGCCCGGCGGCGAGCACCCTGGCCAGGGTGTCCATGCCGTCGCGGTAGGTGTGCCAGGTGGCGGTGCTTCCGGCGGTCGTCAGGTGCTCGGCGAAGACCGCGGCGGACGAGCGCCCGGCGTCCCAGCCGAAGAACCCGGCGACCAGCGGCTCGACGAGAAAGGCGCGCAGGTCGGGATGGTACTTCCCGACCAGGTCGGCGACGGTGGCCTCCGGGCCCGGACCGCCGCGGGCCAGGCGGAGGCGCAGGCGTGCCAGGTCGAGGCGGGCGCGCGGCGGCAGGCCCGCGCCGGTGAGCAGCCCGAGCGGGCGGCCGACGTGCGGATGGACGCGCCCGTCGCGCCACACGCCGACGGCGTCGCGCACCCTCGGCACGGCCGCCGCGTCGAGGCCGAGCGCCCTGATCAGCCGCCAGGTGGCCGGGTAGCCGTCCGCGGACGGCAGCATCTCGGCGCCGGTGTCGATCAGGCAGCCCCGCGCCCGCAGCGTGCGCATCCGGCCGCCCACCGCCTCGGCCGCCTCCAGGACGCGGACCGCGAGCCCGGCCCGGTTGAGCTCGTACGCCGCCGCCAGGCCGGCCGGCCCGGCGCCCACCACCGCGACGTCCACGTTCATGCCAGGACCAGGTTGGCCAGGATCAGCACGCCGACGGTGACGCGGTGGGTGCGGATCGCCACCCGCCGGGCCCGCAGCACGTCCCCGCGGACGAACCCGATCACGAGCTGCGTCACGCGGAGGGAGACCAGCGGCACGAGCACGCCCAGGAACCACCAGGGCGCGACCCCGGCGGCCACGGCCCACACCACGACCAGGCTCTCGGCCGCGCTCACCGCGGTGACGAAGGCGGCGTTGGCCCGCGGGGACGTCCGCGCCGCGACGGTGAACCGCCCGGCCTCCCGGTCGCCGCGGGCGTCGTTGGTGTTGGAGTACAGGCCGAAGATCATGGGCCCGAGCCCGAAGAGCACCGCCTGCACCGCCACGAACCCGCTCGCCTGCCCGGTCAGCAGCCCGTACGGCACCAGCACCCACCCCACGCCGAGCCCGACGAGGAACAGCTCCTGGAACCCCCGGTAGCTGAGCTTGAGCCCCCAGGAGTACTGGACGGCCGCGACCACGCACGCCGCCGCCGTCACGACCACCCAGGCGGGCCGGTGGGGGGCGGCGGCCACGACCGCGGCCCAGAGCACGGCGCTGATCGCGGTGGCCGTCCAGGCGAAGCGCAGCGCCTGCCGCTCGGTGAGCGTGCCGGCGACCAGCGGTTTGCGGGCCAGTCTGCGCCGGGCGGCGTCGGAGGAGTAGTTGGCCGCGTCGCTGCCGTCGCGGTGGCCGGTGATGTCGTCGAACCCGACCATCGCGGCCACCACGGCCGCCTCGGCGATCAGCACGGACAGCAGCAGGCCCACCGCGTACGGCTGCCACCGCCCGGCCACGGGCAGCAGCGACCACACCAGCGGCAGGCCGAGGTAGTAGTCGTAGATGTCGAGCTTGGCCAGCCGCGCGTAGGGGCCGAGGCCGCGGGTGACCACCTGGTCGGTCATGGGTTCTCCTGCGGGGAGCCGTGGGCGAACGCGCAGACCGCGTCGGCGATCCGTTCGACCTCGGCGTCGGCGAGCCGCGGGTGCAGCGGCAGCGACAGGTTGCGCCGGGCGGCCGACTCGGCCGCCGGCCAGGACGCGCCGGGCGGCGCGAAGCGGGCGAAGGCCGGCTGGGCGGGCAGCGTGCGCGGGTAGTAGACGTGGGTGGCGATGTCGTGGGCGGCCAAGTGGGCCGCCAGCGCGTCCCGGTGCTCGGTGAGCACGGTGTAGACGTAGGGGAACCGCCCGTCCCCTCCGACGGGCGGTGCCACGATCCCGCGTTCCGCCAGGGGCTCGAAACGCCGGGAGTAGTAGGAGGCGATCTCGGCCCGGCGCGACAGGCGGTCGTCCAGGCCGGCCAGCCGGTGGAGCTGGAAGGCCGCCATCACCTCGTCGAAGCGGCTGTTGTGGCCGACGCGGCGGTGGTGGAAACGCCGGGCGCCGTCCTGGCCGTGGTTGCGCAGCATCCGTACGTGCGCCGCCAGGGCCGGGTCGTCGGTGATCACCACCCCGCCCTCCCCCGGCATGCCGAACGTCTTGACCTGCACGAACGAGTAGACGCCCGCGTCACCCCACCGGCCGGCGGGCCGCCCGCCCAGCGTGCCGCCCTGGGCCAGCGCGGAGTCCTCGACCAGCCGCAGGCCGTGCCGGTCGGCCAGGTCGCGGAAGCGCGGCATGTCGGCCATGACGGAGAACATGTGGGCCGGCATCACCGCCTTCGTCCGCCCGGTGACCAGCGACTCGGCGGCGGCGGGGTCGGCGGTGAGCGTCACGGGGTCGACGTCGGCGAACACCGGCCGCGCCCCCGCGCCGACGACGGTGGCGGCCAGCGGGGCGCAGCCGAAGGCGGGCACCACGACCTCGTCGCCGGGGCCCACGTCCATGGCGGCCAGCACCAGCGTGAGCGCGGACGTGCCGCTGGAGCAGGCCACGACGTCGGCCGCGCCGAGACGGTGGCGCAGCTCGCGTTCGAACCGGGCGGTGTGCTCGCCCAGGATGAACTTCTGGGCCTCGCCGGTGCCGACGGCGTAGACCGTGCGCAGCAGCGTCGCCCGGTCGGCCTCGAACAGGTCGGCGGCGAAGAACGGCACCCGGCTCATCCGCGCCGCCCTCGGTAGAAGCCCTCGATCTCGTCGCACACCCGGTCGGCCGCGGCGTCGGACAGGTCGGGGTAGAGCGGCAGGGCGAGCGCCCGCGCGCAGGCCGCCTCCGCCCTCGGGAAGTCGCCCCGGACGTGGCCGAGGTGGGCGAAACAGGGCTGGAGGTGCAGCGGGACCGGGTAGTAGACCTCGGTGCCGATGCCCGCCGCGGCCAGGTGCGCCGCCAGGGCGTCGCGGGACTCGACCTCGACGAGGTAGACGTAGCAGACCCGGTTGCCGCCCGGGTGCGGCGGCGCCGCGCCCGGCACGGCCAGCACGCCGGGCACGTCGCGCAGCCGCGCGTCGTAGCGGGTGGCCAGCTCGGACCTGCGGGCGATGTCGGCGTCCAGCCTGGCGAGCTTGGCCAGCAGGACGGCGGCCTGGAGGTCGTCCATCTTGCTGTTGCAGCCGGGCAGGATCGTGGGGTTGGCGATGCCGGGGAAGTGGTCGAGGGTGCGGCCGCCGCGGCCGTGGTGGCGCAGCGCCCGCGCGGTCTCGGCGATGCCGTCGTCGTCGGTGAGCAGCGCTCCGGCGTCGCCGATGGCCCCGAGCGTCTTGGACGGGAAGAACGACAGCACGCCGCCCGCGCCGACGAGCCCGGCGTGCGTGCCGTCGAGCCGCATGCCGATGGCCTCGGCGCTGTCCTCCAGCACGGTCAGGCCGCGCCGCCGGGCCACCTCGCACACGCCGCGCAGGTCGGCCAGGCGGTCGAACAGGTGCGCCGGCATGACCATCGTGGTGCGCGGGCCGGCCACGGCGTCGACGGAGGCCGGGTCGATGCCGTGGCCGTGCTCCTCGATGTCGGCGAAGACCGGCACGCCGCCGGCCAGCACGACGGAGCTGGCCGTCGCGATGAAGCTGTAGGCGGGCACGATGACCTGGTCGCCGGGTCGCAGGCCGGCCGCGCGCAGCAGCAGCACCAGCGCGTCGGTGCCGGAGTTGACGCCGACGACGTGCGCGGCGCCGGTCCACAGGGCGAGCCGGCGTTCGAGTTCGGCGACCTTCGCGCCGTGGGAGAACCTGCCGCGGTCCAGCACGTCGACGCACCCGGCGCGGATCTCCTTCCACAGCCGGTCGAACGTCGCGGCCTGGGAGAAGAAGGGGATGGGAGCGGCGGCGCGGGTCGGCGATCCCCCGGGCGGAGAGAGCGTTTTCTCCAAGGTTCCCGTCCTGATGCGGTGGTGGCGGCGGGGCCGCCCGGGGATGCGGCCCGGACGGCCCCTTCTTCGGGCGGAGCCGCCCGGGGACCAGGCCCCCGGACGGCTCCCTCGGCGGAGCCGCCCCGGAGACAGCGGCTCTGGGCGACCCTTTCGGCCTGCTCGGGCCTAGGTCACCTGCCGAGCAGAGGGATGTCGTTCTTGCCGAGGTGGTAGTCGCGGACGGCGTCGACCAGCTCGGAGACGGAGAGTCTGCCGGTGCCGTCGGTGTCCATCTGCCGGAAGGCCTCGGCGGCGACCTCGCCGTCGAGCCCGATGGCCGCGAACCACTTGGCCATCTCGGAGGAGTCGACCTCGCCGTCGTCGTCACGGTCGAGGACGTTGACGATGGCCTGGATGGTCGGGCGCACGACCTGGGCGAACCCGGCGTCACCCTTGCTGATGATCTCGCGCTCGGCGGCCTGGACGAACTGCTCCTGGTCGAGCCGCGACGCGCCCACCGCCCCCGCGAGGTGGTCGAACATCGCCAGGTACGCCTGCTTCAGCTGCTGTGCCTGCGGCGTCCCCTGCACGCCGAGGCCCTCGATGATGCCGTCGGCCTCGTTCTCGAAGTCGGAGCGCTCGATCGCGCCGGAGCCGTCGTTGTCCCAGAGCCGGAAGCGCTCTTCCAGCCGGCTGGTCGTCTTGGTGCCCGCAGCCATTGTCTGTCCTTTCGTGACACGCGCCCGCCCGCCGTCGGTGGGGATCATCAGGGGGAAGGACGCGACCTCTAGTGGGGCTCGAAAACGAGCGGTTCCCACTACTGTGCGCAATCAACAGATTACCCTGAGTGACCGAAGGTAAACCAGAGGTCACGGAAAGTAATCGGAAGTCTCTGGAACGGTCTCTACAGCAGGGGCCAGCGGAGGACGCGGGCGCCGCCCTCGTCGGGGTCCTCCGGGAGGGCCTGGCTGAACACCAGCGGCTCGCCCGGCATGAGTCCCAGCTCCCGTCCGGTGACGGCGGGGTCGCTGTGGATCAGCACGTTGTAGTGGTTGGGCAGGTGGCAGCCGTCGAAGCCGAGCACCACCCCGACCCGGCGCCCGCCGATCCACACCTCGTCGCCCCGGTCCAGCACGCCGGCCGCGACGATCTCGGCGAAGCCCAGGAAGGCGACCCGGTCGATCCTGGCGCCCGCGTCGGTCTCGGTGTGGTCGGTGGCGACCAGCTCGTGCACCTCGCCGGCGCGCACGCACCGGCTGGCGTGCGGTTCGAGCCGCATGCCGCGGTCCTGCCTGCGGTGCACCAGCACCTTCAGCAGGGTCCCGGTGACCGCGGTCTTGGGGCCGTCCTCGTCGGGGTTCACGCGGCACCCCGTCCCGCGCCGGCCTTCTCCAGGCGGTAGACGTCCTCGACGAAGCGCAGGGCGGGCAGGCCGCCCTCGCCGTCGGGGGTGCCGTAGCGCACCGAGCGTTCGAAGGCGGCCAGCACGCCCTCGTACTCGTGCCACAGGGAGTTCTTGAAGCCGGAGTGGCCGGCCAGCATGTCGGCGTACAGGGTGCGGCCGTCGGCCAGGCGCACCTCCAGGTCCTTGCGCTCGCCCGGGTAGGACCAGTCGAGCAGGATGCGCGCGCGGGCCGCGCCGGCGCGCAGCTCGACGTCCGCCTGCCGGTCGGCCCCGGCGGCGTCCCGGTCGACGTGCGCCGAGACGACGTGCGCCGGGCCGAGCAGCAGGTCCACCAGGTCGTAGGCGTTGGGCCCGTTGTCGGCGACGCAGCCGCCGCCGCAGCGGCGTGCGTCCAGGTACCAGGAGTCGTCGCCCGCGTGCTCCTCGATGCGTTCCAGGTAGCGCACGGTCAGCTCCTCGACGCGGGCGCCCGCGCACGCCGCGCGCAGCCGTCCGACGGCGGAGTTGTAGCGCCGGTGGAAGGCGGTGAACAGCGGCACGCCCGAGCTGGCGGCCAGGTCCGTGAGCCGCCTGCCCTGCGCGGCGTCGAGGGCGAGCGGCTTCTCCACGCAGACCGGGACGCGCCTCTCCAGCGCGTCGGCGCAGACCCGGGCGTGCAGGTCGTTGGGGACCGTCACCACGACGGCGTCGGGCCGCTCCTCCTCCAGCAGCCGGACGTGGTCGCGGTAGCCCGGGACGCGATGCCCCTCCAGGACGCGCGGATCGGTGTCGCACACCGCGGCCAGCCGCAGCCCGGACGAGCTGTGCAGGGCCGCCAGGTAGAACCGCGAGATCACGCCGAGCCCGATGACCGCGACGCGCAGCCGGGCGCTCACCGCGCCACCACCACGGCGGGGGCGTCGAGCCCGGTGGCGGCGGCGAGGGCGGCCAGCTCGTCGTACAGGTCCGTGGCCAGCGGGACGCCCGAGCGCCGGTGCTCCTCGGCCCGGCGATGCTCGTGCCAGCCGGGATAGCTCACCGGCGCGCCGGGGCCGGCGGGCGGGCAGCCGAGCAGCGCGCCGAACATCGTGGCCGCGTCGCCCTCCACGCCCTCGCGCAGCGCCCCCGGCGCGACGGCCAGGGCGAGGAAGCCGATGTCGTCGTCGCGCCCGCTCGGGCCGCCGTCGCCGTCGTGGGCGTCGGGGTGGGCGCCGAGACCCGCGCCGGACACCAGCGCGGCCAGCACCTCGACCGCCACCCCCAGCCCGAAGCCCTTGTACTGCCCCGCCTGGCCGCCCAGCCAGAGCAGGTGCGCCCGCCCCTCGTCGAACGCGGCAGGATGGGTCACGGGAGCGCCGTCGTCGCCGGCCAGCACCCCTTCGGGCAGCTCGTCGCCGTGCCGCGCGGCCTGCCTGACCCGCCCGGTGGGCATGGCGGTGGTGCTCATGTCCAGCACGAACGGCGGGTGCCCGCCCGCGGGGGCCGCGACGCTGATCGGGTTGGTGCCCAGCATCGCCACCGCGCCGCCGGGCGGCCTGGCGATGCGCTGGCGGCCGCAGTTGCTCGCGACGACGCCGACCATGCCGTACTCGACCGCGCGCAGCGCGTGGTGCCCGGCGCAGCCGAAATGGGTGCCGCCGCGTACGGACACCAGGCCGACGCCGTACGTCGAGGCGCGGCCGGCGGCGATCTCCATGGCCAGGCCGGCGGCCCACAGGCCCAGGGCGCGATCGGCGTCGAGCAGCACGGCCGCGCCCCGGTCGGCCAGCACGGACGGCTCGGCCAGCGGATCGGCCCGCCCCTCGTCGAACAGCGGCAGGTAGAGCCGGGTCAGGTTGGCCAGGCCGTGCGAGGTCATGCCGACGAGGTCGCCGTAGCACAGCGCGGCGGCGGCCTCGCGGGCGCGTTCCGGGGCCAGGCCGCGGGTGGTGAACACGGCGGCGACGAAGTCCAGCAGGTCGTCGTGGCGCACCCGTACGACGTCCCGCGCCGGCCGGGCGACCACCGGGACCGGCGGGTACGGCTGCGCGGGTGGTGCGCCGGCCGGGACCGGCGGGTACGGCTGCGGGGGTGGTGCGTCCGTCGCGGGTGAGGCGGTGGGGTTCATGCTCGTCGTCCAATCCTGTCGTCGGTGAAGGCGATCATCAGCCGGGCCACGGCGGCGGCGAACCCGGCGAGTTCGGCGGCCCGCGCGAACTCCCCTTCGGCATGGGCGTTGTTGCCGGCCAGGTCGCCCGGCCCCAGGACGACCGTGCAGGCGCCCCCGACGCCCGCCATCCAGATGGCGTCGCAGGTGAACGCCGGCTCCCCGTCGGGCCAGGGCGGGATCCCGGCCCGGTCGCGCAGGAGCGCGTGCCCCCACGCGTCGCGGTCGTCGAGCACGGGCAGGCCGCGCTTGCGCCACTCCAGCCGGGTGACGGCCCTGGCGTCGCGGGCGGTCCTGGCGAACAGGGCGGTGCCGCCGAAGGCCGCCGCGAAGGCCGCGAGCCCGTCGTCCAGGGCCAGCGCGAGGTCCCGTTCGAGGCGGCGTCCGGTGGCGGGGGTGGCGTAGGGCAGGTTGAGCAGGAGGGAGCCGCGGCCGTAGACCTGGTTGTGGCGGGTGCCGGTGTGCAGGCCCGCCACGCACACGGTGTCCGGGTCGAGCGCCCTGGCCAGGTGCTGGGCCAGGAAGCCGAGCAGGACCGTGGCGTTGTGCCCGGCGGCGGGGCGGTCGTCCACGGCGTGGTCGCCGTCCACCACGATCCGCGCGGTCGCGGCGGCCGTGCTGCGCGGCAGGAACCGTACGCCGGTGGGCTCGCAGAAGACGTTGAGCCGCCCGACGTAGCCGCGTTCGACGAGCGGACGGGTGCCGAGCACGCCCATGGCCCCGCCCTCCTCGCCCGCCACGGCCTGGATCAGCACCCCGACCTCGCGCCCGATGGCCGGACGGCACGCGCGCGCCGCCCGCAGCCCCGCCAGCAGCGCGACGGCCGGGCCCTTGGCGTCGATCGCGCCGCGGCCGTGGAAGCGCTCGCCGTCGAAGCCGGCCGGTCCGCCGCCGGCGACCGTGTCGAGATGCACGTTGAACATCACCGTGCGGGACGCCGGGAGGCCGGGGCCCAGCCGCAGCACCAGGCTGGGCTGGCCGTCCAGGAAGCCGGGGAGGTCGAGGGCCTCGCGCACGGGTGCGGGGACGTCGGCGCGGTCCAGCTCGGCCGGGCGCACCGAGGTGTGCCGCACGGTTCGGAAGCCGAGCGCCGCGGCGGCCCGCGCGTACTGCTCCTGGGCCTCGCGCAGCCGCGGCGGCGGCCCGGCCGGTCCGGTCTCCAGCGGGCCCGCCGTGGGCAGCCGCAGCAGCCTCAGCAGCAGGTCGCGCTCCGCCGCGTCGAGAGGCACGGCGTCAACGTCCATCGACCTGCCCCACCAGCCGTTCCAGCGCCCGCCCGTACCGGACGAACGCGGCCCGGTCGCCGGCGCCCGGGTCGTCGAGGTGGGGGCGCAGCCGCAGGTGCGGCTCGATGGACAGGGCACCGGTGTAACCGTGGGCGGACAGCAGGCGCAGGCACTCGGCGACGCCCGCCCGCCCCTCGCCGGGCAGCACGTAGACGACCTCGCCGCCGGGCCCGGTGACGGCGTCCTTGACGTGGACGTGCGCGACGTACGGGACGACCTCGCGCAGCATCGGGGCCGCCGGGTAGCCGTGGGCGACGCCGTTGCCGATGTCGAACAGCAGCCGCAGCGCCGGGCTGCCGATGCCGGTGACCAGCTCCAGCATGCGGTCGGCGCGGTCGCCCGCCCAGCCGGCGCAGTTCTCGTGGACCAGCAGCAGGCCGGCGTCCTCGGCCCGGCGGGCCAGCTCGCGCAGCCGGTGGCGGACCCTTCGCCCCCACTCGGGCTCGGGCAGGCCGCCCGAGGGGAAGGACATGATCCGCACCAGCCGCGTGCCCAGCACCGGGCAGCGGCGGGCCAGCACGTCGAGCTCGGCCAGGTCGAGCGCGAAGTCGCCGGTCACCGGCCGCGACCAGTCGCCGATCTTCGAGGCGACCGCGACGACCTCGGCCCGCGCCTCGCGCAACCGCCGCGCGGCGTGCCGGAACGCCTGCTCGCCGAGCGCGGCGACCGGCACGCCGTCGACCGTGCGCAGCTCCAGCCGGTTCCAGCCCAGCTCCCCCACGGCGGCGAGCTGTCCGTCGAGGTCGGGGGCGGCCTCGTCGCCGATGCCGGCCAGCTCAGGAGGTGGTGCCTGCACGCGGCGCCTCCTCACGCCCCGGCTCGTGCGCCGCGCACAGGTGCTTGGCCTCGGTGAGCAGCCGCACGGCGTCGACCTGGACGGGCAGTGCCCCGGGCGAGCGGCGGGCGCGGGCGTAGCGGCGGTAGGCGGCCAGCAGGAAGGCGGGCAGGGCGTCGTCGGTGAACACCGTGCGCCGTTCGCCCTCGGCGGTGGCCACCCGGAGCTGGGCGGTGTGGTCGGCGTCGCTGCACGGGTAGTGGCCGGTGAGCGTGCCGCGGTCGAAGTGCAGGGTGATGCGCCGCTCCCGTACGGGCGAGGTCAGGTCGGAGTCGATCTCCGTGCGCACGCCCGAGTAGTGGTCGAGCCGCAGGCTGGCCCGTCCGAGCCGGGGCAGCCGCAGGCGCTCGGTGACCATGTCCTCCCAGGACGCCGCCGAGATCCGGGCGCCGCCGGCCAGGCTGAGCACCACGGCGAGCGCGTGCGGCATCTCGATGTCGAAGGCCGTGGTGGCGTCGGGACGCGCCGCGCTGCGGGTGAACCTGGACTTGTTCTGCACGACCCGGATCTGCCGCAGGGGGCCGAACTCCTCGGCGCGCATCGCCGCCCGCAGCCGGCCGGTGAGCGTGCTGTCGAGCCAGTGGGTGGCGACCGTGAGGTCGAGGCCCCAGCGCCGGCGCACCCGGGCCACGGCGGCCAGCCCGACCAGGTCGAGCGCGAGCGGCTTCTCCACGATGAACTTGCGGTAGCCGAGCGGCGCCAGCCGGGCCAGCATCCCGGCCCTGACGTGCGGCGGGGTGCACAGGTGCACGACGGTCCGGTCGGGCGGCGCCAGCGCGGCGGCCTCCTCGGGCGACCCGGCCGTCACCGCGCCCCGCACGCCGCCGGGCGGCAGGAGGGGGTCGAGGACGACGACCGGGTCGGGCGCCAGCAGCCCGGGGGCCGCCTCGCGCACCTTGGTCAGGGACGGCAGATGCAGCCCTGCGCCGGATCTGCCCATCCCGACGATGAATGCGTGCAACATGCTGGCGAGCGCCTCTACTCCGTCGCGTACTCGGCTTTCCGGCCCGTACTTTTCCCGCCGGAAGGACGACCTCATTTGGCGCTGCCATTGTCGAATAACTTACCGTGACATGTCAATTACTTTAAGTTACGAGACGGCCCCTGACCAGGAGGGTCGGCTACCGGGACACGAGCTCTCGGAGCGCCTTGGCGATCTCGGCGGGCGACTCCTCGGCCATGAAATGTCCGCTCGTGACCGTGTCGTGCCGCAGGTCGGGCGCCCAGGCCCGCCACACCGCCGCGGCGTCGTAACCGAGGGCGGCGCCCCAGTCCTGCTGGAGCACGGTCACCGGCATGCCCAGCCGGTTGCCCGCGGCCAGGTCGGCGCGGTCGTGCTCGACGTCGATCCCGGCCGAGGCGCGGTAGTCCGCCACGATGGACGGCACGGCGGCCCGGCAGGCGTCCAGGTACGCGGCCCGCACGTCGGCCGGGATGGCCGCCGGGTCGTTGGTCCACAGGTCGAGGAAGTGGCCGAAGAAGGCGTCCGGGCTCGCGCCGATGAGCTGCTCGGGCAGGCCGGGCGGCTGGGCCATGAGGTAGAGGTGGAAGCCGACGGCGGCGGTGACGCCGCGCATGACGTCCCACATGTCGAGGGTCGGCAGCACGTCGAGGCAGGCCAGGTGGGTGATCGCCGCCGGGTGGTCGAGGCCGGCGCGGAAGGCGACCAGCGCGCCGCGGTCGTGCCCGGCCAGGGCGAAGCGCTCGTGGCCGAGGGCCGCGGCCAGGGCCACCACGTCGGCGGCCATGGTCCGCTTGGAGTAGACGTCCGGGCCGGTCTCGGCCGGCTTGTCGCTGGCGCCGTAACCGCGCAGGTCGGGGCAGATGACGGTGTGGTCAGCGGCCAGGTCGGCGGCCACGTGCCGCCACATCAGGTGGGTCTGCGGGAAGCCGTGCAGCAGCACGATCGGGCTGCCCGAGCCCCCGACGGCCGCGTGTAGCGTGACGCCGTCGGCGACGGTCACGCGGCGGTGGTCGAATCCGGGGATGGTCATGAGGTGCCCTCCTTCGATGGGTGACCGGTTCGGTTCCCAGCGTGCCGGGCACGGATGAGCATCCGGTGAGCAGGAAGGATGGGGAGCGTGTTCGGGGTGCTGGGGCCGGTGGTGGCCTGGGACGACGAGGGCGAGCCGATCCCGCTGAAGGGGCCGCGGCATCGCGCCGTGCTGGCCCGTCTGATCGTCGCCCGGCGCCGCGTCGTCCCGGTGACGCGCCTGGTGGCGGACCTGTGGGACGATCCGCCGCCGGACGCGGTGGGCGCGGTGCGCACGTTCGTGGCCGCCCTGCGCCGGGCGCTGGAGCCGGCCCGCCCGCCGCGCGCCCCCGCCCGGCTGCTGGTCACCGAGGGCCCGGGGTACGCCCTGCGCGCCGCGCCCGACGCCGTCGACGCCTGGCGCTTCGAGCAGGCCGTGACCGCCGGCCCGACAGAACCGGCCCGGCTGACCGAGGCGCTCGGCTGGTGGCGCGGCCCGGCCTACGCCGAGTTCGCCGACGAGCACTGGGCGCGCGCCGAACGGACCCGCCTGACCGAGCTGCGGCTGCACGCCGTCGAGCTCAGGGCCGAGGCGCAACTGACGCTCGGCCGGGCCGCCGAGGCCGTCGCCGACCTGGACTCGCACGTGGCCGAGCACCCCTGGCGGGAGGACGCCTGGCGGCTGCTCGCCCTCGCCCTCTACCGCACCGGACGCCAGGGGGACGCCCTGGCGGTGCTGCGCCGGGCGCGCACGCTCCTGGCCGAGCACCTCGGGGTGGACCCCGGGCCGCGGCTGCGCCGCCTGGAGTCGGACATCCTGCACCAGGACAGCGGGCTCGCCGCCCCCGCCGACGCCACGGCCCGGGTGTGGGCGCAGGCGGCCGAGGCGTACGACCGCACGGTGGGGGCCGGGGCGCGGGCGCGGCTGGAGTCGACGGTCGGCCTGCTGCGCAACCTCGCGGTGACCGGGGGCGGCGGCCTGGAGGCGGCACGCGGGCACCGGACGGCGGCCATCGCGGCGGCCGAGGAGCTGGGCGACCCGGAGCTGACCGCGCGGGTGATCGGCGCCTACGACGTCCCGGCGATCTGGACCCGGTCGGACGACCCCGAGCAGGCGGCCCAGGTCGTCGCCGCGGCCGAACGGGCGCTGGGCGGCCTTCCGCCCGGCGCGTCCGAGGCGGCGCGGGCGCGGCTGCTGGCCACGATCGCCGTCGAGTCGCGCGGCGTCCGGTCGGCCCGCGGCCCGGTGGCCGCCGCCGAGGCCGAGCGCGTCGCCCGCCGCCTCGACGACCCGGCGCTGCTGGCGTTCGCGCTCAACGGGGTGTTCATGCAGGCGTTCGAACGGGCCGGGCTGGCCTCCTACCGGGACGGGATCGGGGCCGAGCTGGTCGCGTTGTCGGCGCGGCACGGGCTGGTCACGTACGAGGTGCTGGGGCAACTCGTGCGCCTCCAGGCGCTGGGGGCGCTCGGCGACTTCGGCGCCGCCGACCGGCACGCGGCCGCCGCCGACCGGCTGGCGGAACGGAACGAGCTGCCGCTGGTCAGCGTGTTCACCGACTGGTACCGGGTGTTGCGGAAGGCGGCCGGCGGGCGCATCCCGGCGGCCGAGGAGGAGGCGGCCTACCGGGCGGCCGCGGCCCGGCTGGACGACGTCGGCATGCCGGGGCTGCGGCGCGGGCTGCTACCGCTCGCGCTGCTGTCCGTACGGGTGCGGCACGGCCTGCCGGTCGTGGGCGAGGGCGATCGGGACGCCGTGGACTGGGGGCCGTACGAGCCGTGGGTGCGGCCGCTCGTCCTGCTGGCGGAGGGACGGGGCGCGCAGGCCGCCGAGGCGGTCGGCCGGATCCCGGAACCGCCCCCTGACCTGCTGCTGGAGGCCATGTGGTGCCTGGTCGCGCGGGCCGCCGTCGCGGTCGGCGACCGGCGGACGGCGGCCCGCGCCCGCCAGGCGCTCGCCCCCGCCGCGGCGGAGCTGGCCGGGGCGGGCAGCGGCCTGATCAGCCTGGGCCCGGTCGCCGCCTTCCTCGCCGAACTCGACGCCTGACCCCATGCCGCCCGGACTGTCGGTGGCGGGCTGTTCAATGGCGGGCATGACCACGCACGCGGACAGGCGCGGGATGTTCTGGGACATGGTCGCGGGGCGGGTTCCGCCACCGCCGGCGGCGGCGCTGCTCGGCTGGGAGCTCGTCGAGGTCGATCCGGAGGCGGGCACGATCGAGGTGGCGTTCCTGGCGGGCGAGCGGTTCGCCAACCCGGTCGGCGTGGTCCAGGGCGGCTTCCTGGCCGCGATGCTCGACGACACGCTGGGGCCCGCGCTGGTGGCGACGCTGCCGGAGGGCCAGTTCGCGCCGACCCTCGACCTCCATGTGCAGTTCCTGCGCCCGGCGCGGCCCGGGCGGCTCGTCGGGCGGGGGCGCGTGGTCAGGCGCGGCAAGGACATCTGCTTCCTCGCCGGCGAGCTCCTCGGCCCGGGCGGCGAGGTCGTGGCCACGGCCACCGCGACCGTCATGGTGCGGACGATGGGCCGCCCCTGATCCGGCGCGAGGCCGGGGCCACCCCTGCGCAGGGCGGCCCCGGCGGTGTGCCCGTGGTTACGGCAGGGCGTCGATGACGGCGTCGCGCCAGTCGTAGTTCATCCAGTCGTAGTTGGCCCACATGCCGCCGGTGACGGCGGCGAGCTCGTTGTCGTCGAGCTCGCGGGCGCCGGTCTCGAAGTCGTTCATCTGGGAACGTCCCCCTCTGTCGTGGTGAATGTCGCGCACTCACCGTCGCAGGAGGCACTTGGCGGCGTCTTGGCGATCACTGGGCGCGGGCGGCGGGCCCGCTTGCGCGTCACTGAACGAGCGGCCAGGTGACGGCGAGCCAGACGGCCGGCAGGTACAGTGCGGCCGTCAGGGCGACCTGCCACGACGGGCGCACCCGCAGCAGGCGCAGCAGCGGCCAGGCGGCGACCAGCGCGATCCACCGGCCGTACTCCCAGGTCACGAAGAGGTAGCCGAGGCAGCCGGTGTACTCGCCGCAGTAGCGCGCCTGCGACGAGGGCATGAGGACCGGCATCAGGAAGGTCCACGCGAGCAGAGCCGCGGTCAGGACGCCCCCCGCCACGGCGGCCAGGACCAGCCTTCCGGCCACGCGCGGTCCCGGCTGCGTGATCACCCGCGGAGCGGTCATCCTCGCATCGTGACACCCGCGGCCGGCGATGTCGACAGGGCGGCGGGTGGGTCAGGGGAGGTTCCACTCCAGTTGGCCGGCGACCGCCTCGGGCTTCCAAAAGCCGACGGTTCCGCCGGTCTCCAGGGCGTCGGCGGTCGCCTTCAGCAGGGCGTGGTAGGAGCGGATGCGGATCCCGCCGGGGGTGAAGCTCATGCTGTCCTCGAGGTCGGTCTCGCCGACGTCCCGGCGTACGGAGTCGATCACCAGGCTGTTGCCCCCGCCGTCGGAGCCGACGGGGATCATGCGTCCGTCCCACCATTCGGTGCGGGGGTCGTCGGAGTCGTCGGTGGCGTCGATCCCGCACAGGGTGCGCCAGTGGTCGCGGATCTGGCGGACGGTCATGTTCACGTTGTTCAGGAAGCCGAAGGGCCAGATGCCCTCGGCGAGGGCGGAACCGTTGTGGCGCAGCAGCGAGGCCCGCAGGTCGTCGGGGAAGGTCAGGCCCGTCTGCGCCTCGGCGACGGCGATGGTCCTCGCCCGTCCCGGCCTGCCGAGCGTGCGGTAGCTCCTGGGGGCGTGGGCCTTGAGCCAGGTCTCGATCCGCCGCCACTGCCGGTTGACCGCGCGGGTGACCTTGGGGTCGATCGCGCGTACGTGCGGCTCGGCCGTCCGTGGGCGGCAGTCGGCGTCCACGGCCTCCTGGGCGAGCGGCGGGTCCTGGGACTCGGCGCGCTGCTGGTCGCCGGGGGCCGCTTCGAGGGCCGGGGACCACTCGATGCCCGGTTCCGAGCCGGAATCCACCTGCCATTGCGGTTCGGTGGAGCAGCCGACGCCGGCGTCCGCGTAGACCGGCGCGCAGCCGCCGAAGTGTTCCTTGGTCGAGTGGTCGCCCTTGGAGAACACCGCCGACTCCAGGACCTGCGCGCCGCCGGCCAGCACGACGACCGCCACCGCCACCGCGGCCCAGCGGTTCAGCCGCCGCCGAGTGGGGCCGTCGAGGGGCGGCCGCTCCGCGAAGAAGGCGGCGACGGCCGGTCTGTCGAAGAAGCCGGCCGGTCTGGTGGCGTAGCGCTCGATGTCCGCCTTCGTCGGCGTGCCGAGGATCGGGACGGGCGGCCACGGCGGCGGGAGGTCCCGCTCGGGAGGCGGCCCTTCCGGAGCCGGACGCTCGCCGGGCAGGTCAGGGTACGGCGTGCGCGAGCGGCGGACGAACACGACCGCCGCCACCGCCACGGCCGCCGCCGCGAGCGCCCACCACAGACCCCGAGAGGTGATCATCCGCCGCACGTGCGGCACAGTACCCGAAGGCACCGACATGACCGGAGAAATCACTCCAAATGGTCCAGCGCTGCGGGCGCCGGACGCGTCAGAGCCAGTGCCAGGTGATCCGGGCCTCCCGGGCGGCGCCGGTCAGCCACTCCTCGAAGGCGGCCTCGCCGGCGGCCTTCAGCGTGGCCGCGTCCGCCACGGCCTCCTGCCGTTCGGCGACCTGGCCGGTCAGGAAGCCCCCCTCGTAGGGGACCGGACCGGCGACGCCACCGGCCGGCACCTGCCGCAGCGGTTCGGGCAGCTCGCCCGCCCACGTCCGGGCCCTGGTCAGCCGCAGGTCCCAGCGGCCGGCGAGCGGCCCGTCGAGCTCGGCCGCCTCGACCGGGTCGTCCGACAGGACCCAGGCCGCCCGTACCGCGGCGAAGCGGTCACGGTGGCGGTCGAGGTAGGCGGGAGCCAGCTCGGCCCGCTTCCGGGCGCGGAACCGCTGGTCCTTGGCGGTCATGGTCATGTGGTCGTGGAACGCCTCGGCGCTCATGCCCATCCGGTCCAGCCACTCCGCCATCGTGTCGTGGCCGAGCAGGCCGCGCCGCCTGCGGAACCCGTCCGCGGCGGCCTGGACGTCCGCCAGGCCGACCTCCTCCCGTTCGGCGGCGTTGCGCAGCACGCAGAACCGGACCAGCTCCTCCTGCGGCGACATCCCGGGACGCGCCAGCGAGCGCAGCATGAGCATCGCCTCGGACACCGACACGTGCGTCCCGTCCACGGTCAGCACGTAACCGGCGGCCCAGTGGGTCGAGTGGTCGACCAGCCAGGACGCGCCGTCCTCGGCCTGCACGCCGAGCATGATGGTGCCGCCCGACGGGTGGTCGAGCAGCAGGTCGTAGTCGACGACCGGCGAGCCGGGACGCGGGCTGGTCACGAGCTGGACCCCGAGCAGCGGGTGCGCCTGGGCCCAGGCGGCGGCGGTGCGGCGGGCCTCTTCCACGGCCGAACGCCGGCGGGCCAGCCCGTGCAGCAGGTTCACGCCGCTTTCGAGGGCCGGGCCGAGGGAGAGCTGAGTCATTGCGCGTCCGTTTCTCCGGCGGTGAGCCAGTCGGCGACGGCGTCGCTGATGGGCAGGCCGGTCAGGTCTTCGATCCAGGCCCACTGGCCGTTGGGGTTGATCTCCAGGAAGACGTACTCCCCGTCGGGGGTGAGGATGAGGTCGATCGCCCCGAAGGACAGGCCGAGCGCCGCGACCAGGTCGGCGCAGCGGCGGGCGACGTCGTCCGGCAGGCGGTGCACGCTGTGGCGGGCGCGGGCGAAGTCGTAGTGACGCCAGTCGTCGCGGGTGCGCGGCGAGTCCTGGGAGGCGATCTCGGCGGTGAACGCCTGCCGGCCGACCACGGTGACCCGCAGCTCGACCGCCTTGGGCACGTACGGCTGGAGGATGACCGGTTCGTGGACCATCCGCGCCCGGCCGCCGAGCGACCGCCGGGTGACCACGGTCGTGTAGACGGCGTGCGCGCCGCCGTCGATCTCGAACAGGGTGTGCTCCATCGCCTTGGCGATCAGCCGCCCGTCCGCGTGCTCGTAGGCGGGCACCAGCTCGGACGGGTCGTTGGTGATCACGGTCCGCGGCGTGGTGAAGCCCAGCCGCCGGGCCAGGGCCAGGTGGACCAGCTTGTTGTGCGCCCTGCGCAGCACCGGCTGGCGGGCCGGCAGCCAGCGCGCGTCCAGCAGCTCCCACAGGCCGTCGGTGAACCACTCCGACAGCTCGGCCGCCCGCGCCCGCAGGTCGTCCGCGGTGACGTCGTCCGCGGCGCGCGGGCGTCCGGGGCGCCGGGTCCAGACGGCCGTCGTGCCGGAGAGGTCGAAGACCTGCCCGTCCCTGGTCAGGGTCAGTTCCTCACCGTCGGCGCCGAAGCGCGCGGTCAGCCGGGCCGCGGACGGGTACTCGCCCGGATCCCACCACAGGACGTCCGCGCCCCGGGCCTTCAGCTTGGGCAGGACCAGGTCGACGGTCGCGTCGCCGGGCTCGCTCAGAATCAGTAGCACGTGTCCCCCCAGCCGCGCGGGAGGAGAGCGGGCTCCCCTCCCACGCGACCGCGAATCGTCTCTATCAGTAGTCGGAGACCCAGTCGGTGGGCGGGTTGCCGTTGGTGCCGTAGCAGCGCTGCATCCGCATGCCGCCCGCGACGAGGCCGAGATCGGCCTCCTCGATCACCGCCAGTTCCTCACCCAGATCGTCCAGACTCACGATCTTCTTGCTCATGGTCGTAACCTCCCTTCACATCGAGCTGCGAGCCCCCCGGCTCGCGGACGTGCGGGCACGTCCTCAGCTCATGCGCCAAGCCCACCATCGGGAGATTGGAAGTGGCTTGGATGTGACTTGAGAGGCGGAAGTGAAAGAAGTCCGGTTCAGCCGCGGGCGGCCAGCGCCACACGCACGACCTCGCGGGCCAGCAGGCGGGCGGGGTCCACGACGGGGACCGGGACCGTGGCCGGGTCCAGGGCGAGCAGCACCTCCGTGCACGCGGCCACCACGCGCCGCGCGCCGCGCGCGGCCATCGAGCGGGCCTGCGCGGCCAGCGCGTCGGCGTGCTCCCGGCCGGGCCGGCCGCCCTTGACGGCGGCGATGGCGGCCATGACCTCGCGCTGGCCGGGCTCGTCCGGCTCGATCGGGGTCACGCCGTGCCGGCGGAGCGCGGGGCCGTACAGGTCGGCGCGGAGCGTGCCGGTGGTGGCCAGCAGGCCGGCGGCGCGGACGCCGTCGGCGGCGAGGGCGGCGGCGGTGACCTCGACGATGCTGACCAGCTCCAGCCCGGCCTCCTCGGCAAGACGCGGCACGAACGCGTGCGCGGTGTTGCACGGCACCGCCAGCACCTCGCACCCGGCCCGGCCGAGCGCCTCGACGCCGCGCCGCAACTGCGGTGTCGGGTCCTCACCCTGCCCGAGCAGGCTCGTCGACCGGTCGGGGACGCGGGGGTCGCCCCAGATGACGACCGGCACGTGCTCCTGGTCGCCGGTCGCGCCGGTCGCGGCGGTCTCCGCCACGAGCTTGCCGTAGAAGTCGACGGTGGCGGCCGGGCCCATGCCGCCCAGCACGCCGACCATCCTGGCCCGGCCGAGCGAGGTCATCCGCGGGTCTCCCTTTCCGGTGGCTGCGCCTGACGGCGGTCGGGGCCCAGGATCCCGGTATAGGGTGTCCCGACCGCTGGAACGCAGCAATCAGACATAGAGGGAGGATCCATGCAGGATTCCGGCGTGGAGCCGCCGTCGTTGCTGGCCGAGTCCGACCTTGAGCTCATCGACGCCCTGCAGATCAGTCCGCGGGCGAGCTGGGTGGAGGTGGGGGCGGCCGTCGGGGCCGACCCGGTCACGGCGGCGCGGCGCTGGCAGCGGCTCACGAGCACCGGCGAGGCGTGGACCACGGTCGCCCTCGGTCCTCGCCAGATGCACGCGCTGAGCATGGCGTTCCTGGAGATCGACTGCGCGGCCGGCGCGGCGGCCGAGGTCGCGGCGGCGCTGGCGCGGGAGCGGCATCTGATCACCGTCCAGCACGTCGCCGCCGGGCACGACCTGTTCGTGATCGCCGTGGCCCCGTCGATGCCGGCCCTGGCCGACCACGTGCTCACCGCGCTGCCCCGGGTGCCGGGCGTGGCCAAGGTCCGCACGCACGTCGCCACGCGGGTGTTCGAGGCGTCGTGCCGGTGGCGGCTGCGGGTGCTGCCGCCGCGCACCGCCGCCGCCCTGGCCAGGCGGCCGGCCGCGCCGGAGTCGACCAGGGAGATGGACGAGATCGACCGGCGGCTGTTCACCGCCCTGCTCCCCGACGGCCGCGCGCCCTACGCCGAGCTGGCCAGGGCGGTCGGCACGTCCGAGCGCACGGTGCAGCGCCGGCTGACCAGGCTGGTGGCCACCGGCGACCTCGACTTCCGCTGCGACCTGGCCCGCTCGCACGCGGGCTGGCACTCGGCCGCGCTGCTGTGGCTGCGGATGCCCGACGCGCTGCTGGAGGAGACCGGCCGGGCGCTGCTCGGCTGGCCGGAGACGCGTACGTGCGCGGCGCTCGCCGGGCCGCGGAACATGCTGCTGACGGTCGGCCTGCACGGCGTGGCCGACCTGCATCCGCTGGTGGTGCGGCTGGAGGAGCGCTTCCCGCACGTCACCGTGGCCGACCGGCAGATCGTGCTGCGCCAGTCGAAGCTGTACGGGCGGCTGCTCGACCCGTACGGCCGGTGCGCCGAGGTGGTGCCGGTGGATCCGTGGAGCCTGCCCGGGGCGGCCTGACCAGCGGATCCCCGAGGATCAGCGCGGCTCGGGGATCGTCCCGCCGCGGGCCTCACGGCACATCCCCGCCCGGAGCACGGCGGCCTCGCTCGTGGCGACGAGCTGCAGGTCGCCGACGGCCAGGGCGGGCAGGCCGAGGGCCGACACCGTCGCGGTGATCCGGCCGACCGCGCCGCGCACCCGGGCCTCGTCGCAGCCGACCCGGGGCGCGGGGGCGCCGAGCGTCGGCATGACCAGCAGGTCGATCCCCTCGACGGCGGCCGCGAACGCGGCCCGCAGCGCCGCCAGCCGCTCGACGGCCCGCCGGTACTCCTCGTGGCCGACGCCGCCGGCGGCGGCCAGCTTGGCGCGCACCCCGGGGCTGTAGCGGGCGGCGCACTCGGGGTAGGTGCCCTCGTGCGTCCGGCGCGCCTGCGCCCCGACGATCGTCCAGTACGGTTCCAGCACCTCGGCGGGCAGGGCCACCTCGCGCAGCCGCGCGCCCAGCTCGGCGAAGTCCCCGGCCTGCCCGCAGCCCTCCACGACGCCCACGACCAGCCCGGCCAGCGAGTCGGGCGGCTCGACGGCCTCGCCGGTCAGCGCCTGCCAGACGCGGGCGCAGTCGGCGACCGAGGTGGCCATCGGGCCGACCACGTCGAAGGACGGCGCGAGCGGCGCCACCCCGGCGGCGGGCACGGCCCCCGAGCGCGGGCGCAGGCCCACGACGCCGCAGCAGGCGGCGGGCATGCGCACCGAGCCGCCGGTGTCGGTGCCGAGCCCGAACCGGGCGATCCCGGCGGCGAGCGCCGCGGCGGTGCCGCCGCTCGAACCGCCGGGGGTCAGGTGCGGGTGGCGCGGGTTGCCGACGTCGCCCCAGTGCGGGTTCTCGCTGGTCACGCCCCAGGCGAACTCGTGCTGGTTCGCCTTGCCGACCAGCAGCGCGCCGGACGCGTCCAGCAGCTCGACGCAGCGGGCGTCGGCCAGGGCCGGTTCGGCGCCGTACAGGGCGGAGCCGCGGGTGGTGGGCAGGCCGGCCACGTCGATCATGTCCTTGACGACGTACGTCCAGTTCCGCAGGGGGCCGTCCGGCGTGCGGCGGTCGTCGCGCCCGAGGCGGCCGAGGACGGGCTCGGGGCCGGCCTCGATGAGGATGTGGCGCCCGCTGTGGAGGCGGATTGCCTCGGCGGACTGGGCGATCGCCGCCTCGCGTTCCACGGTGGAAGATCTCCTTAGCCTTGCGCGGGCACGGCGACGCCAGGTGGCCGCGGCCCGGGGGGTGATCCGGCACATGCTGGCAGATGCGCCCCGGCCGCGTCGAGCAAGGCCGCGTCGAGAGCGGTTCAGACGGTCAGCTCGTCCAGCAGCCACTGCAGGCGGGCGGTCTCGCGGTCGGGGTGGACCAGCGTGAAGATGCTGCGGCTGATGTTGAGCCACGGCACGTCGACCACCACGACGTCCTCGCCGTGGCCGCGCAGCGCGAGGTCGGGGATGAGGGCCGCGCCCACGCCGGCGCCGATCAGCGACAGGGTGATCTTGAAGTCGTCGGAGTGGCAGACCACCCGCGGGTGCAGGCTCCAGTGGGCGAACAGGGCCTCGAAGAGGGTGGCGTCGCTGCTGGCCGGATGGTGCATGATCCACGGCAGGTCCACGAGCTGCTCGGCCCGGTACGGCGACAGGTCCGGCCACAGCCGGGGCAGCACGAGCCGGTACCGGTCCTCGGCGATCCACCGTCTGGTCAGCACCGACGGCCACGACAGCCCGGTGTTGCCGACCTGGTAGACCACCGCGGCGTCCATCTCGCCGCCGCTGCCCAGACGGGCGATGAGCTGCGACGACTCGGCGACCGACAGCCGGATCCCGGCCCGGTCCTCCGGCTCCATCCGCCGCATGACATCGGCCAGCACGCCGGTGAAGCTGGGGAACAGCCCGAGGCGGATCTGCGGCTCGCTGTTGCGGTGGACCGCCTGGACGGTGGCCACCATGCGCTCGATGTCGGCCAGCACGGTCTCGGCCTGCCTGGCCAGCACCTCCGCCGCGCTGGTCGGCAGCACGCTGTGGGCGAAGCGGTCGAACAGCCGCACGCCGGTCTCCCGCTCCAGCGCGGCCATCTGCTGGGAGACGGCCGAGGAGGTGTAACCGAGCCGGTTCGCCGCCGCCGCGAACGACCCCAGACGCACGACCTCACGCAGTGTGCGCAGATGTTCCGGCTTGAGCATAAGCGTTCCTTGCCCTCAGCGTTGCTAAATGTCGTGTTTATATCGCTTCCTACTTCTTTCCGCCACTTCTACAGTGAGCCGCACCACCCCACCCGAACCCCTGAGAGATCCATGACATGCGCGTATACCGCAACGCCACCATTCGCACCGGCACCAACGGCGCCCCCGCCGCCCAGGCCATGGCCGTGGACGGCGAGCTGATCGTCGCCGTCGGAACCGAGGCCGACGTGCGCGCGGCGGCGGGCCCGGGAGCCGAGCTGGTGGACCTCGACGGCGCCGCCGTCCTGCCCGGCCTGTACGACGCCCACATCCACACGGCCCAGTACGCCCAGAGTCTCGGCGCGGTCGACCTGCGCGACGTGCGTTCCCTGGACGAGGCCCTGGCCAAGGTGGCCGAGCACGCGGCCACCCTGCGGCCGGGCGCCTGGCTGTTCGGCGGACGGTGGAACAGCAACATCTGGAACCCGCCGGTCCAGCCCGACCGCCAGGCCCTCGACTCCGTCTGCCCCGACCTGCCCGTGGCGCTGCCCAACGTCGACGGCCACACCGTCTGGGCCAACTCCGCCGCCCTGCGGATGGCCGGGATCGACGCCTCCACCCCCGACCCGGTCGGCGGCGAGATCGTCCGGGACGCGTACGGGGAGCCCACCGGCATCCTGCGCGAGTCCGCCTCGTACCCGCTGCGCGCCCTCATGGTCTCCGGCGACCTGCGCGACCGGCTGCGCGCCGGCCAGGAGGAGCTGCTGTCGTTCGGGCTGACCAGCGTGCACGACATCGACGGCGAGGACTGCCGGGCCGCCTACCTGGAGCTGCGCGACGCCGGCGAGCTGAAGATCCGCGTGCACAAGGCGATCCCCACGGTCGCCCTGGAGGCCGCCATCGCCGAGGGCCGCCGTACCGGCCAGGGCGACGACTGGGTCCGCACCGGGCCGGTCAAGGTGTTCAGCGACGGCGCGCTCGGCTCGCACACCTGCCACATGCACGAGGCGTTCGCCGGTGAGCACGACAACACCGGCATCGCGGTCACCCCGTACGAAGACCTCGTACGGATCTTCAGCAAGGCGGCGGCGGCCGGCATCGCGGTCGCCACGCACGCCATCGGCGACCGCGCCAACCGGCTGGTCCTCGACGCCTACGAGGCGATCGGGCCCACCGCCGGCCTGCGGCACCGCATCGAGCACGCCCAGCACCTGCGTCCCCAGGACCTGACCAGGATGGCCAGGCTGGGCGTCGTCGCCTCGATGCAGCCGGTGCACTGCACCACCGACATCGCCCTGGTGGACTCGCTGCTCGCCGGCCACGACCTGGCCTCCTACGCCTGGCGGGGCATGCTCAACGCCGGGGTCGCACTGGCCTTCGGCTCCGACGCGCCGGTGGAGAGCCCCGACCCGTGGGCCGCACTGTACGCCGCGGTCACCCGTACCCGGCAGGACGGCACGCCCGCCGGCGGCTGGCAGCCCGAGCAGCGGCTGAGCATGGCCGAGGCGATCACCGCGCACACCCTCGGCGCCGCGTACGCGGCCGGCGAGCAGGACCGCAAGGGCGTGCTCGCGCCCGGCATGCTCGCCGACTTCATCGCCGTGGACACCGACCCGTACCTGGAGCCGCCGGAGGCGGTGCTGCGCACCCAGGTCCTCACCACCGTCGTCGGCGGCGAAGTCCGCTGGCAGCGATCCTGAAGGAGCACCCCCTCGTGAACATCCGCACTCTCTCCGCCCTCGCCGCCGGCGCGCTGCTGGCCGCCACCACCGCCTGCGGCGCCCAGTCCCTGGACGGCGGCGGCGACGACGCCACCGCCCCCGCGGACGGCGGCGCGGCGGCGGTCACCCTCGACCAGGCCCCCACCGAGGAGAAGGCGGCCGACGTGATCAACGCCATCACCCCGGACCAGGCTCTCGCCGCCAAGGCGCCCGCCCGCCTGAAGACCCAGGGCCTGAAGGTCGTCACGTCCGTCGGCTACCCGCCCATGGAGCTGTACGCCACCGACGGCAAGACGGCGATCGGCTTCGACCCGGCGCTGGCCAGGGCCATCGCCAGGAAGCTCGGCGCCAAGGTGACCATCTCCGACGAGGAGTTCAACTCCCAGATCCCCGGCGTGCTCACCGGCCGCTACGACTTCGTCATCTCCTCGATGAGCGACACGCCGGAGCGGCAGAAGCAGGTCACGTTCGTGGACTACGTGCAGGCCGGCGCCGGTCTGCTGGTCAAGAAGGGCAACCCGGCCAAGATCGGCGGCCCGGCCGAGCTGTGCGGCAAGACGGTGTCCGTCGTCGACAACGGCTCGTCCATGGAGCTGGCCGAGCAGTACGACGCCGACTGCAAGAAGGCCGGCAAGGCGGCCGTGAACATCCTGAAGTTCCCCGGCGACCAGGAGGCCCTGATCCAGGTCACCGGCGGGCGGGCGCAGGCCACCATCACCGACTACGTGGTGGCCGCCAGCAAGGCCGCCGACCCCAAGCTCGACGTCGAGGCGATGGCTCTGGAGGGCACCGAGAGCCCGTGGGGCATCGGCATGAAGCCCGACGACAAGGAGCTCGTCGACGCGGTGAAGGGCGCGCTCGACTCGCTCATCGCCGGCGGCGAGTACGCCAAGCTGCTGAAGGCGTGGAACCTGGACAAGCTGGCCGTCCAGTCCGCTGTCGTCAACGGCGGTAAGTGACCATGCGCACGGAACCCTTCACCGGGCCGTCCGGGGAGCACGTCCCGGTCGCCAGGACCCGCCACTGGGGCCGCCTGCTGGCCGCGGCCGTCGTGACGGCGATCGCCGGCTGGCTGGTCTACCTGGTCGTGGTGAACCCGCGCCTCGACTGGGGCAAGGTCGCCGAATACCTGTTCAACGACCGCATCCTGGCCGGGGTCTGGGTCACCATCGAGATCTCGGTGCTGGCGACCGTGCTGGGGCTGGTGCTCGGCGTCGCCGTGGCGATCATGCGGCTGTCGCACAACCCGGTGCTCAGCGGGCTGGCCACGCTCTACATCTGGTTCTTCCGCGGCACGCCGGTGCTGGTGCAGCTCATCTTCTGGTACAACCTGGCCTTCCTGTTCCCCGAGCTGGTGCTCAAGGTGCCGTTCACCATGATCGGCGTCAAGTGGGACACCAACGAGGTGATGACCGGTTTCACCTCGGCCATGCTGGGGCTCGGGCTGAACCTGGCGGCGTACTTCGCCGAGACCGTACGGGCCGGGATCCAGGCCGTCGACCACGGGCAGACCGAGGCCGCGTACGCGCTGGGCATGACCCCGGCCAAGCGCATGCGCGTGATCGTGCTGCCGCAGGCGCTGCGGATCATCATCCCGCCCACCGGCAACGAGTTCATCTCCATGCTGAAGACCACGTCGCTGGTCTACGTGGTGGCCGGGCACGACCTGATGACCAACGCCAGCCAGATCTACAAGGCCAACAACCTGATCATGGAGCTGCTCATCGTGGCGAGCCTGTGGTACATGCTGATGACCGCCGTCGCGACCTTCCTCCAGGGCCGCCTGGAACGCCGGTTCGGCTCCGAGGCCGTACGGCTGGTCCGCGGCGGCGGGCTGGCGGCCCGGATCCTGCCGAAGGCGGCGGCGTGAGCCCCGTCGTGCACGCCACGGGCGTGCGCATGGGCTTCGGCGACACGCAGGTGCTCAACGGCGTCGACTTCACCGTCGCGCCGGGCGAGGTGAGCTGCGTGATCGGGCCGTCCGGATCGGGCAAGTCGACCTTCCTGCGCTGCGTCAACGGGCTGGAGCCGGTGCTCGGCGGCAGCCTGCGGGTGCTCGGCGAGGAGGTCGGGCACAGCCTGCGCGAGGGCCGCTACCGGCCGTGGACGCCCAAGGAGTTCGCCGTCTTCCGCCGCCGGATCGGCATGGTGTTCCAGCGGTTCAACCTGTTCGCCCACCAGAGCGCCCTGGAGAACGTGGCCTGCGCCCCCGTCCACGTCCTCGGGGTCTCGGCGGAGCGGGCCAGGGCGACCGCGATGGAGCACCTGGAGCGCGTCGGCCTGGCCGCGCACGCGCACAAGCGGCCCCACCAGCTCTCCGGCGGCCAGCAGCAGCGGGTCGCCATCGCCAGGGCGCTGGCGATGAGCCCGGAGCTGATGCTGTTCGACGAGCCCACGTCCGCGCTCGACCCCGAGCTGGTGGACGAGGTGCTGGAGGTCATGCGCGGCCTGGCCGCCGACGGCATGACGATGGTCGTGGTCACCCACGAGATCGCCTTCGCCAGGGAGGTCGGCGACCGGCTGGCCTTCTTCGCCGACGGGGTCGTGGTCGAGAGCGGCCCGCCGGCCGAGCTGCTGGCCAACCCGGGGCACGAGCGGACCAGGGCGTTCCTGTCCAGCGTCCTGACCCAGGACCGCACCTGACGGCGAGGGGGCTCCGCCCGCCGGAGCCCCCTTCCCTCCCTTCTAACGCGCGCTGAACCGCAGGAAACCGGCCGTCTGCGTCACCAGGACGAGCAGGGAACCGGCGATCAACGCCAGCCACAGGCCCCGCAGCCCCCACGCCCCCGCCGCCGGACCCGCCACGGACGCCAGCAGGCCGTTCCCCAGGACGGCCGACCCCAGCGTCCAGGACGACCGCCTGAGCGCCGTCAGCCCGGCCGACATCACGATCGCGCAGTGGTCGGTCAGGGCGTACGCCACCGACAACGGCGCCAGGCCGACCGCGACGGCGAGCACGGCGGCGTCCGAGGTGAACAGCCCGAGCACCGCCTCCCCCGCGATGACCAGCACCAGCCCGCCGGCCAGCACGCCGGCGGCGGCGATCGTCAGGGCCGCCCGGTTCAGCCGGCGGGCCTCGCCCGGCAGGGCCGCCCTGGCGATCTCCGGCGTCGCGGCCTGCGCGACCGCGACGGCGGCCAGCCCGAGGAATCCGTGCAGCGACAGCAGGATGGCGTGCGCGGCGGCCCCCTGCGCCCCGGTCCGCGCGGCGGCGTACGTCACCCCGCCCATGACCGCGAACTTCACGACGAGCGTGGCCGACAGCGGGACGCCCACCCGCGCCATCCGCGCGATCTCCCGCCACCGCGGGCGGCCCGGCCACGACGACCGCCCGGCCAGCTCGGGCAGGCGCAGCAGCAGCGTGTTGGACACCGCGACGGCCACCGCGGTGGACGCCAGCAGCGCCACCCCGCTGCCCTGGACGCCCATCCGCGGCACCAGAACGAGTTGCAGCACCACCCCCGTGGCCGTGCTCGACAGACCGGACCAGAGCACCAGCCGGCCGCGTCCGAGCGCGACCAGCACGCCGCCGGCGCCGCTGCCCGCCGCGTACAGCAGCACCTGGAGCGCCAGCAGCGGCGGCAGCGCCCCGAACTCGGCCATCACCTCGCCGGGCGCCCCGCCGATCCGCGCGATCACCGGGACGCCGAGCATGACCCCCGCGCCGGCCGTGCCGAGGGCGGCGGTGAGCCACCGCGCGTCCTTCAGGACGAGCAGCGCCTCCGCCGGACGATCCCGGCAGGCGGCGACGAACGGCGTCATCCCCCGCAGACCACCCGACACCGCGGCCGTCACGGGGGTGAGCACCGCGTTGACCAGCGCGAAGGCCGCCAGTTGGGCGGTGGCCTGACGGCCGAGGAGGGAGGTGGTGACGAGCTGGGCGACGATCCCGGCGCTCATGGACAGGAACAGCGGGACGGCCGCGGCGAGCAGCGCGCGATGAGGTGAGGAGGGCATGAAAAGCAAGATCCCGGGAGCGCCTGCTCGCCGGGATGCATGATCATTATATCGGCTCCTCTCCTTTTCTGCCTCTCAGCCGCCTTCGGGGCGGCCCGGGTTCAGGGGGCGTCCGGAACGGGGGTCGAGGATGACCGTCCGCCTGTCATCACGAGCGCGACGACGGGCCCGCGCGGACCGCCGCCGAAGGCGAGCGCCCCCGAGACGACGACCAGGCTGGCCGCCAGCGTCCCCAGCAGGAGCGGCCGGTCGAGCCGCACGTAATGCCCGAGACCGCCGACCAGGGCGCCCGCCACCACGACCGCCGCCAGGACGAGCAGGCCGGCGGCCACCCGCCCGGGAGCCCGCGAACCCGTGCCGGCCGCCGGCTCCGAGCGGTCGTCCAGACCCGTGCCGTCGTCCAGGCCCGTGCCGTGGTCCAGGCCCGTGCCGTGGTCCGAGTCCATCTCGTCGTCCACGTTCATCTCGTCGTCCACGTTCTTCGGGCGCGGCACGGCCGGGTCAGCCGAACCTGACCTCCAGCCTGATCCGCTGGTTGGTCCCGCTCTGCTCGAAGTCGGCGGTGACCTGCGGGCCGAAGGAGGCCGAGCCGGTCAGCTTCACCTGGAGCGGGTAGACCTTGCCGCTGGTGGCCGAGCGGTACGTCGCGGTGATGCGGTAGCGGCCCAGGGGCACGTCGACCACCGCCCAGCCGCTGTCGGTGTAGACCGGCGCGCGGCCGGAGACCACCTTGCCGTCGCTGCCGTCGATCAGCGGGCCGACCGGGGTCATCGTCAGCCGTACGTTCTCCTGGTCGACGTCCTCAGGAAGGTTGTCGAACCACAGGTTCGTGGCGACCAGGCCGCCGTAGTACCGGCCGTCGGCGCCCGGCCGCCTGCCCGTGACGCGCCAGGTGAAGTTGCGCACCCCGCCGGCGCTCGCCCGCACGGAGGCGGTCGAGGACGGCTCCAGGTCGAAGGTGTACTGCCGGCCGTGGAACTGCCGCGTCACCGAGGCGCTGACCAGCCAGGACGACGGTTCGCGTGGCAGTTGCGCCCGGTAGATGCCGTTGCCGTCGCTGTGCAGGACGATGTCGCTGTTGTAGTAACGCCGGTCCTTCACCACGACCTTCGCGCCCTGGACCGGCCGGCCGGCGGAGTTCACCACCTTGCCCCGCACCACGTACGCCGCCGCCCCCACGGTCGCGTCGGCCGCGTCGGCGGGGCCCGCCGCGCAACCGAGCACCGCGCTCAGGACGAGCGTCGCCCCCGTCCTGCCCAGAACCGACCGGGTCCTCGTCTGGCCCATCTTCTCCCCGTCCGCCGAGTGCGTTCTGTCCTGACCGGTCAGACCCTGGCCGCGGCCCCTTGGAAACGACTGGAAAGCACTGGAGACGGCCGGTCGGGGGCGCTCGACCGGGCCGTCCGCAGCTGGGGCGGTGGGCGAGCCTCGGCTACAGTGGAGAGGAGAACGTGTATAAGCGACCACGATTCAGGGAGGCAGAGCCCGTTGCGGCGGGCTCGTTGTTTTGAGAGTTCTGAGGAGCAGCCTGGGACAGGACGAGACCGGGGCCGTGTGGCGCGGCGCCCCCTACCCGGTCCTGGTGGTGGACACCGCGGGAGTCATCGCCCAGGCCAACGACGCGGCGCTGCGGCTGCTGCCCGAGGCGGTGCCCGGCGCGACGCTCGCGGACAGCGCTCCCGCCTGGCTCTCCCACGCCCACGCCTCCACAACCCGTCTCCCTGACGTCCCTCCCCTCGACGCCGCTCTTACGGACGCTGCTCTTACGGACGCCGCTCTTACGGACGCCGCTCTTACGGACGCCGATCTTCCTGAGGGGGTGCGCGGTTCCATCGGGGCGGCCACGTTCGAGGCGCGTCCGGTCCGCGACGGCGACGTGATCGCCTGGTGGCTGGCCGACACCACCGACCTCGAACGCGCCACCCAGGCCCTGCACCTCGAACGCGAGCGGACGTCGTTCCTCGACAAGGCCTCCGGCGAGCTGCTGTCCTCGCTCAACCTCGACCGCTGCCTGGAGGTGACCGCCCGGCTGGCCGCCCGCCACCTGGCCGACGCCGCGCTGGTCATCCTGCCGCCCTACCGGCGCCGGCACCCCATCGCGTACTGCGGGCCGGACGGCGTCGTCGTCCGCGAGGAGCTGGCCGTCGATCCCGAGGCCGTGCCGGGGCTCGCCGAGGCGCTGCAGGGCTACCCGCCGCTGCCCTCCCGCTGGATCGACCCCGCCGCCGCCCCCGGCTGGCTGGCCCGCGAGGGGCTCGGCGAGATCGGCTCGATGGTGGTGACCGCGCTGCCCGGTCACGGCGTCCCGGCCGGGGCGCTCGTGCTGCTGCGCGGCAGCGGCCAGGCGTGCTTCTCCGACGGCGAGGAGGTCTTCGCCCGGCTGTTCGCGGCCCGCGCCGGGGCCGCGATGTCGGCCGCCCGCCTGTACGCCGAGCAGGCCGACATCACCGAGACCCTCATGCGCGAGCTGCTGCCGCCCCGCGTGCGGAGCCTGCACGGCGTCGAGGTCGCCGCGCGCTACCGTCCCTCGGAGCACACCGCCCGCGTCGGCGGCGACTTCTACGACCTCCACCCGCCCGCCGAGCCCGGCGACGAGTCGCTGGTGGTGCTCGGCGACGTGGCCGGCAAGGGCCTGGAGGCGGCCGTGCTCACCGGCAAGATCCGGCACACCCTGCAGGCCCTGCTGCCGATGGCCGGCGACCATCAGCGCGTGCTCGAACTGCTCAACGGCGTGCTCCTCAAGGGCGGCGACCGCTCCCGGTTCGTCACGCTCGTCCTGGCCTCGATCCAGCGGGCCGGCAACCGCGTCCTGCTCCGGGTCACCAGCGCCGGGCACGCGCCGCCGCTCGTCGTGCGCGGCGACGGGCGCGTCGACGTGGCCAGCACCAAGGGCACCCTCATCGGCATGCTCGAACGCGTCACGAGCGTCACCGACACCGTGGTCCTCGAACCCGGCGAGACCTGCCTGCTCTACACCGACGGCATCACCGAGGCCATGGGCGGCCCGCTCGGCGACGAGATGTTCGGCGACGAGCGGCTGCAGGAGGAGCTGCGGCAGTGCGGCGGCATGCCGCCCGAGGCGATCACAGAGCGTGTGGAGATGTTGTCGTCCCAGTGGGTAGGAGGTGGCGATCACGATGACATGGCCGTCATCGCCATCACCGCGCCGCGCGGGGCACATCTGAGCGCGGTGGGAGGACACGGACGGGGAAGGTTCACCGCATGACGCACGCAGACGGACTCTCCGCCTGGCGCGAAAAACTCTGGGACGCCGCCGTCGCCGGCGACGAGTACGCCGCCACGGACGCCGCGCTCGCCGCGCTCGACCAGGACATCTCGCTGGAAACCCTGCTGCTGGACGTGGTCGCCCCCGTACAGGCCCGTGTCGGCCGGGAGTGGGAGAGCAACCAGATCACCGTGGCGCAGGAGCACACCGCCACCGCCGTCAACGAGCGGGTGCTGGCCGCGCTCGCCCACCACCCAGCCGCCCGCGCCGCCGCGAACGGCCCGGCACGCGGGCGCATCGCCGTAGCCTGCATCGACGGCGAGTGGCACGCCATGCCCGCCCGCATCCTGTCCGAGGTGCTGCGGCTGCGCGGCTGGCGGGTCGACTACCTCGGCGCGCAGGTGCCGACGCCCCACCTCATCACCCACCTCCACCGCACGGCCTGCGACGTGGTGGCGCTGTCCAGCTCCATCCCCACCCGGCTGCCCGGCGCCCACGCCGCCATCACCGCCTGCCAGGCGACCGGCACGCCGGTGATGGCCGGCGGCGCCGCGTTCGGACCGGACGGCCGCTACGCCCGCCTCCTCGGCGCCGACGCCTGGGCCGCCGACGGCGCCGCCGCCGCCGACCGGCTCGCCGCCGGCCCGCTGCCCCGCCCCGTCGCCACCCGCCAGGCCGTGGACGACCTGCCCCACCTGGACGACCAGGAGTTCACCATGGTCAGCCGGTCGGCCCGGAGCCTGGTCAGGGACGTCATGGGCGGCCTGGAGGAACGCGTCCCGGCGATGGCGCACTACACGCCGCAGCAGCGCAGGCACACCGCCGAGGACATCCTGCACATCGTCGACTTCCTCGCCGCCGCGCTCTACGTGGACGACCCCGGGCTGTTCATCCGGTTCCTCACCTGGACGGCCGGCGTCCTGACCGCTCGCGGCGTCCCGGCGGGCACGTTGCTGCCGGCTCTCGACCTGCTGGACAGGCGGCTGGAGGACTTCCCGCGCGCCTCGGCCCTGATCGCCCAGGGGCGCGACGCCGTGAGCGCCGCGGCCTCCCCGACCCACGAAATCCCGCTCCCCGGCCACGGAAAGATCGCATGACCGCCTTCGCCCCCGACCCGCTGACCCTCGTCCAGGCCACGCCCCGCCCGGGGGTGCTGCGCGTCGCCGTCACCGGTGACCTGGACTACAACACGGCGCGAGAGCTCCTGACCACCGCCGTCGCCGCGCTCGCCGACGGCGGCCTGACCGACCTGCACCTCGACTTCGACGGGCTGCACTTCTGCGACTCCAGCGGCCTGTCGGCGCTGCTGATGATCCACCAGCACGCCGTGACGGCCGGCACCCGGCTGCACCTGGAGCAGCGCCCGCGGGTGCTGGAACGGCTGCTGGACGTCAGCGGCACGTACGAGCACCTCACCGGCGCCCCGGCCGGCGCCACCCAGCACTCCTTCACCCAGGACTGACCCCGCCGCCCGCCCGCCACCATCCGGCCGGCCGGGTTCAGGTTCAGCCGGCCGCGGCCTGGTCGCCGGCCGCGTCACCCCTCGTGCGGCGCAGGATCGCCGCCCCGGCCACCGCGGCGGCCACCGTGTCGCCCATGGCGATGTGGTCGGCCAGCCCCGTACGCCGCATCATGTTGGCGCAGATCGGCGGCGGACCGGCCACCGCCAGATCGCCGCCGGCGTCACGCGCCTGCTTCCACAGCGCGATGACGACGGACAGCCCGGTGGAGTCGAAGAACTCGATGCCCCTGAGGTCGAGCACGACCATCGGCGCCGCGCTCCCGCCGTCGCTGCTGTTGTCGCTGTTCCCGGCGTTCCCGGCGTTCCCGGCGTTCCCGTCGTTGTGGCCGGCGGCCACGACGCCGAGCGCCCATTGCCGGAACTCGGGTTTCTGCATGAAGTCGAGCTCCCCGCTCAACCCCATGACCAGGCACCCGTCCGCCTGTCTCGTCTCCGCCCGCAACCGGGGCCCTCGCCAGCTCGTCTCGTCTTCTCCGCCGTCGATGCCACTCACCTCCCGGTGGGTCCTCTTCTACCCGGCCGATCCCCGGCCACGCCGCCGCCTTGTGAGAAGCGTACGCATCCCAAGTGCCGAGTGCCGCCCGGCGGAGCGATACGGGGTGAGATATCCGGTATGAAGCCGTGATGCAGGTAGGTTGGCCGACCATGGACGATCTCCGACGCCCGTTCCGCGCCCGCCCGCAGAAGCCCCGCACCGGCCGGGGCCGTACGCTCGCCTGTCTCCTGCTGGTGAGCGCGGCAGTCGCCGGGACGGGCGGATGCGGCGCAACGGCCACGACCGCCGCCCCCTCTTCGCCCTCCCCCGCCTCCGCCCCCTCCCCGGCCTCCGGGAAGGCGACGGGCGCCGCCCCGTCGGCGACGGCGAGCGCCGGCGCCTCCTCCGGCCAGGCGCTCCCCGCCCCCGGCGCGCCGCTCCCCACCGACCCCGCCCGCCTGGCGACGGCCCTGCGCGACACGACCACCGCGCTGAACGCGGCCATCGACCGCTGGCGCCCCCCGACGGGCACCCCGCCGCGGGACGTCGAGCTCCTGGCCCTCTACCAGCAGCGCCTCTACCGCCACGCCGCCCGCCACCGCGCCCTGGCCGACCGCGCCTTCGCCCGCCTGCCCGCCGCCCTCGCCGCCCAGGCCAAGGACAACGTCAGCGCCCTGCGCGGACTGCTCGCCCTGACCCGGCCCATCAAGCCGTCGGCCGTGTTCAAGGTCCAGCCGGCCCGCCCGGCCGCCGAACTGCTCGGCCACTTCAAGCGGGCCGAGCGCCGCTTCGGGGTTGAATGGGAGGTGCTGGCGTCGGTGATGTTCGTCGAGACCAAGTTCGGACGGGTACGCGCCGACAGCCACGCCGGAGCCCAGGGGCCCATGCAGTTCATGCCGGCGACCTGGCGCGCGTACGGGATGGGCGGCGACGTCCAGAACCCCCGGGACGCCGTCATGGCCGCGGCCAACTACCTCCACGCCAGCGGCGCGCCGCGCGACTACCGGCGGGCCCTGCACGCCTACAACCCGTCCCAGGCGTACGTGGACGCCGTGCTCCTGCACGCCCGCCAGATGCGCCGCGACCCGCGCGCCTACCACGCGTACTACAACTGGCAGGTCTTCGTGCTCACCACAGCAGGCGAACGCCGCCTGACCGGCCCCAAGTAACCCGCCGGTCGCGCTATCGGACCGGGCCGTAGTCCGGCAGGGGGTGGGTGGTCCTGGTCCGGACGTGGCGTTCCACCGCGCTCATGGCCCTCATCAGCGGGAGGCGGACCAGGGCGTCCCGGACGCATCGGCCGCCCTCGGTTCTCGGCACCATGAGACGGACGTTCGGGCCGATCTGCTGCTTCCTGGTCACCAGCGGACGATGGGCGGCCTCGTACCGCGCGAAGGCGACCCGGTGCTCGCCACCGGCGGCGGCGAGCTCTCCCGCCAGCCGGTACGCCCCCACCAGGGCCAGCTCCGCGCCCGCGCCCGAAGCCGGCGAGGCGCACTAGGCGGCGTCGCCGACGAGCGCGACGCGGCCCTCGGACCACGCGTCCATGTGCACCTGGCCCAGCGCGTCGAAGTAGAAGTCGGGGTCGGCCAGGGCCGAGTCGAGCAGCTCCCGGGTACGCCAGGCCGTCTCGTCCCCGAACGTCCGGCTCACCAGCCGCTTGTGCTCGGCGACGTCCCGGCGGTCGTAGTCCAGCGGCGCGGAGCGGAAGATGAAGTACGCCTTGGCCTGCGGGTGCTTGCCCGACCGGTAGACGCCGGCCATGCGGCCGGGCGTGTTGAACATCGTGACCCAGCGGTCCTCCCCGAGCGCGGCGTCGGCGTCGGCGAAGGCGAAGTAGTGGTCCTTGTGCCGGACGAACTCCTCCTCCGGCCCGAAGGCCAGCCGCCGCACGCGGGAGTGCATGCCGTCGGCGCCGACGACCAGGTCGAAGGTGCGGGCGGGCGCGTGCTCGAAGGCGACCCGCACACCTTGCCCGTCCTGGTCCAGGCCGCTGATCGCGTCGCCGAACATGATCTCCACGTCGGTCGCCCCATGCAGCAGCGCCACCAGGTCGCCGCGCATGATCTCCACCGAGCCGGGGTCGCGGGTGTCGACGCGGGCGACGGGCCGGCCGCCGGCGTCCACGAACTTCATGCCGCGCACGTCGGCGGCCAGCGCGCGCACCCGCGGCATGATGCCCATCCGCGCGGCCACCTCGACGGCGTGGTCACGCAGATCCACACCGTTGCCGCCGGCGCGCAGGCGCGGGGCGCGCTCGACGATCGTGGGCCGGAAGCCCAGCCTGGCCAGCCAGTGGGCCAGGGCCAGCCCGGCGATGCCGGCCCCGGAGATCAGGATGCGCTCGTTCACCAGGGCTCCTCGGGGTACAGTAACTGAAATAAGCGTTCCAGTTAACTATGTGGAATGAGCATTTCAGTTGTCAACACCCGCTGAGCCCAAGCGCCGCGCCGACGCCGTGCGCAACCGCCGACTCGCCCTCGACGCCGCCATGACGCTGCTGGCCGAACCCGGCGCGACGCTCACCGTCGAGGCCATCGCCAAGCAGGCGGGGCTGGGGGCCGCGACCGTCGTACGCGCCTTCGGCGGCAAGGACGCCCTGCTGGACGCCGCCGTCTCCCGTCTGCTCGAACCGGTCGTCCAGCGCGCTGGCGACCTGCTCGCCGAGACCACGGCCCACCAGGCCCTGCGGACCTTCCTCCGCGAGCTGATCGCGTTCCAGACCGCCCACCACGCCGTCAACGACCAGCTCAACGGCCTGGACCTGCCGGCCACCACCGCCCTGCGCGCCGGGCTGGCCGCCGCCGTCGAGGAGATGATCGAGGGGGCGCGCCGCGAGGGAGCGATCCGCACCGACCTCGACCCCGCCGTCGTCACGACGCTCCTCGGCCGGACCGCCCTGGCCGTCGCCCGCGCCCAGCCTCCCTCACAGGCCCTCGCCGACGCCTACCTCACCGTCTTGCTGGACGGCCTGCGCCCCGGCCGATGACCCCTCGGCCCGGCGATCACTTATTGACGCAGTACTCGATCTTCGCGGCGGCCATCGTGATTTTGACGACCCGCTTGCCCAGCCATTTGTTCTGGAAGTCGCAGAAGTAATCCCAGGTGCCGTCGCTGTAGTCGATGTAACCGGACCAGCCGCCGGGCTCCAGCTTGTAGCCCTTGGAATTGAGCGAGTAGTCACCGCTGCAGTTCTTGCTCCAGCTGCCGATGCTGCCGTCCGACTTCCAGTACTTGTAGACCAGGTAGCTCGACTGGCACCACGCCGACGCCGACGCGGCGGCCGAGCCGGGGGGGCCACGATCGTCAGAGCCGCTCCGGCGGCGGCCGCCGTGGCAAGCAGTTTCCTCGTCCGATTTCCCGTTCCGAACATTTCTCGTCCTCTCCGGCCGTGCGGAACCACGGCGACACCGCTGTTCGGCGATTTCACCGGACCCGGTGCGCCCCGATGACGGGAAGCCTGCCCCAGCCGCAACACGCCCCACAATGCCTTTTAGCCCAGGCTAAAAAGGGTCGCGCCCGGCCCGGGAGGTCGAAATGCCGAACCGCAGAACATTCCTGAATGCAATCACCGCGTCATTCTTGACATTCGCCGTTAAACCAGCCGCGCTCGCCGCTGCGGACCACAATCGCGACCGGCTCACCGCACGGTTCCCGGGCCGTCGGCACCGGTCTCTGGGCGTGCGATCCGCTCCCCGGTGGGCCGCTGGCGGTCTGATCGGCCTGCGTCCGGCGCAGCCGGCGGGAGGCGTCGGGCCGGCGCGGGTGCTGCTGTCGCCCCCGGACGCCGTCTGCGCGCCGCCGAGGACGCTCGCCGAGGTCAGGGGCTGAAGGCGTCGGCGGCTTCGTCCAGGGCGCGGAAGGAGATCCGGGTCGCGGCCGGGTCGGGATCGCGGACGTACTTCTTCGCCTCGGACACCGGAACCACCCGCCGGTGCCGGATCTCGAACCGCGGCGCCCAATCGTCAAGCCGGACCTCCGCACGCCAGTAGGAGCGGACGAGGACCAGGCCGAGCTCGCGCCCGCGCACGCACTCGCTGCGGGAACACCCGAGCAGGCGACTGCCGGTGACCGTGACGCACGCTTCCTCGAGCATCTCCCGGCGCAGGGTCTCCTCTATCGTCTCCGTGCCCTCAGGCCGTCCGGCCGGGAAACCCCAGTGCTCGCCGTCATGACTGATGAGGACCAGCCCGCCGGCAGCCGTCACGCAGACGCCGGCGGCGCCGTTGGACCGGCCTTCCTGCGGGTCGTCGACCGGGTGCCAGGACACCAGCCAGTCCTGGCCGTTCGAACGCATGGGCATGCGCTCCCCGTCACGAGCAGCGACCAAAGCTGCCATACGACCCTCCTCGGACGCGCGATCACCGACAGACATCGAAGACGGCATTCGGACCACCTGGAACCGCCCTCCGACTGTCTGTCCCGGACCGGCAGCCTCCCAGCCGGACGGCCCCCACTCCGCCTCGCACGGACGTGACGCACACCACAGGGGAACAGCGTCACAGGATCCCCTGGATCGGAGTCTCCATGGACAAAGCGGCGACACCTCAACCGCCCGACTCGGAAGGAAACCCCGCCCATGAACGAGCACACGTCACAGCCGAAGGTGGCCCTGATCACCGGCGCGAACAAGGGGATCGGCCGCGCGGTCGCCGAACTGCTGGCCGCACGGCAGGTGACCGTCCTGGTCGGCGCCCGTGACGCGCGCCGCGGCGAGGAGGCCGCGGCGGCGATCCGCGCCACGGGCGGCGACGCACACGCGCTCGAACTGGACGTCACCGCCCCCTCCACCGCCCGGGCGGCCGCTTCCTGGATCGACGAGCGCTTCGGCCGCCTGGACGTGCTGGTCAACAACGCCGGTATCACCGGATCGGGCCAGGCCGCGCCCCAGGACGCCCTGGACCGGGTCCCCAGTGCCGTGGACGTGGAGCTGGTCCGCGAGGTGTTCGAGACCAACGTCCTCGGAGTGATCAACGTGACCAACGCGGTGCTCCCGCTGCTGCGGCGATCCCCCGCCGCCCGGATCGTCAACCTCTCCAGCCACGCCGCCTCGCTGACGCTGACCGCCGAGGTCGACGGGCCCCTGTCGGGGCTGACGTCAGCGGCCTACTCGCCGTCCAAGGCCGCGCTGAACGCGCTGACCCTGCAGTACGCAAACGAGCTACGCAAAGAGAACATCCTGGTCAACGCCGCCGCCCCTGGTTACGTCGACACCGACATCAACGGCCACAGCGGCTTCCTCACCCCGGCGCAGGGCGCGGCCGTGGTGGTGCGCCTGGCCACCCTCGGCGAGGACGGCCCCACCGGCGGTTTCTTCAGCGAGGACGGCCCCCTGCCCTGGTGACGATCCGGCAAGAGGACGCGGCCGATGCATCGTCATCAGAGGAGGCTGCGGCGGCGGCCGTCCGAACCGGTCACGGCCGGGCGGTCGCCGCCATGGTGGCCGCGGTCAGCGCGGCGAGCAGGGCCCAGGCGGGCGCGAAGCCGCCGGTCAGGTCCGTGAGCAGGCCGAGCACAGGTGGCGTCAGGACGATCGCCACCTGGTTGACGGCCATGGCCAGTCCGAGGACGGATCCGGTGTGGTCCGGCGGCGCCGATTCGGCGGCGTAGGCGATCCAGGGGCCGTACCAGCCGATTCCGAAGAAGCCGAGCCAGCTGAACAGCAGGCACGCCGCGACGGGAGATCGGCCGACGGGGGTGGCCAGCAGCGTCATCCCGATGATCACGGCGGCCAGGCACGTCATGACGCAGGCGTAGCGGCCGGAGCTGTGCCGGTCGCTCCACGCCGCCAGGCAGACCCGGCCCAGCGCGCCCGCGCACTGGACCGCGACGTAGACCAGGGCCGCCGAGGCGGCGTCCATGGACGCCACCTCATGCAGATACAGCACAGTGAGGACGCCCACGCCGCTGTGCACCGCCACCATGCTCGTGCCGGACAGGATGACCTTCTTCAGGTACGGTCCGCGCAACAGCTCCGGCCGCACACGGGACGCGCCCGGCGCCGGCCGCCGGTCCGGCGGATGACGACAGAGGGCCATGAAGACGACGGCGCCCGACAATGCGACGAGCGCGCCGGCCACGAACGTCGACCGCCGGCCGAAGCTCGTCGCCAGCGCGGGAAGCACGAACGCGGCGAGGACGCCGCCCAGCGGAAGCCCCGCCTGACGAATCCCCATGGCCAGCCCGCGCTTCGAGGCATCGAACCAGGACGCCACCAACTTGCTCCCACCCGGCTGAACGGCGCTGTACCCCGCACCCACGACCAGCAGGACGACGACCAAGGAGACGTACCCCGTCGTCGCGCTCCCGGCGGCCAGCGCGGCGGCGACCACGAGAGCGCCGATCCCGACGACCCAGCGTTCGCCGTGGCGGTCCAGCAGCCGTCCCGCCACGAGCAGCCCGGCCAGCGGAAGCAACTGGGCCGCCGACTGCAGCAGGCCGAGCTGGGTCGTGTTCAGCCTCAGGTCCCGTTGCAGGTGGACGCTCATCGCGCCGATGCCCTGCACGAAGAACGCGGACGCGGCCTGCGTGAAGGTCGCGACCCCCAGAATGATCCAGCGGTATCGCGATGTCCTCACGGCTTCCAGCACAGCAGGGGATCGGGGTGGTCGGCGAAGCCGAGTCGCCGGTAGAGCGGTTCCGCCTCGCGGGAGGCGGTGAGATCGACCCGTACGGCGTCCCGGTCGCGGAACCAGTCGAGCAGGCCGAGCATGATCGCCCGGCCGTGCCCACGCCGCCGGTACGACGGGTCGGTGACCATGCCGATGACGTGGCCGATCCTGCCGTTGCGGGAGTGGGGGCCGGGGAACCACTGTTCGATCGTGCCGATGCCGCAGGCGGCCAGGCCGGTGTCGCCGTCCACGACCAGGATCTGACAGTCGGGTTCGGCCAGCTTCCGCTTGAAGACCCGGGCGAGCGCGTCGCGCCAGTCGTCATCGGCGTCCGCGGGGTTGAAGAAGTCGCCGCCGAGGTCGTCGAAGAGCAGCGCCCGGAGGCGGACGAGTTCCGGAACATCCTGTTCCGTTGCTGTTCGCGTCATGACGTACAGGCTGATGTAATGCCCTTGTGCACCTCAACCCTTACGGCGCGGACGTGGTGAACTTCGCCGCGGAACTGGCGAACCACCCACCGGTGTCCGCCGACGAACTCGCCCATCGCTGCCGTACGGCCGGCCTGGTGCTGGAACGCCCGGTCGAACCGTCGGATCTCGACCAGACCCTCGCCGTCATCGCCGCCTGGACCAACGTCGTCGACGCCACGGGCGAGCGCGAGAAGGCCGAGCTGGTCAACGAGATGCTGGCCCAGTCGGCCGCCTACCCCCGGATGACCGACCACGCCCACGGCTGGCACCTGCACTATCGCGACGACCTGCAGCCGCTCGGCGCGGTGCTGTTCGCGCTGATCTCCGTCGGCACGGCGATGCACCTGGTCAGCCGGGGTATGGACCGGCTCGGACGGTGCGCCGCCGCCGGCTGCGACACGATCTTCGCGGACACCTCACGCACCGCACGCCAGCGCTACTGCTCCCCCTCGTGCGCCAACAGAGACGCAGTACGCCGCCACCGCGCCCGCCACTCCACCCCCCTCACCTGACATTCACGTCGTCACCTGTACACCGCCCCTGCTGGCCGCCTTCGCACTCACCCCCAGGCCGGTGAGCCACTTCGAAGGCAGGCCGAGCACCCTCCCCCGCACGCCTCAACCGCCTGAACCGCCACCGCCCTCCTCACCGAGGACCCGCCACGTCCTCGAACATGCACACAGGAGGGAAGCCCCTTCGCAGCGATCCCGCCCTGGCGACCGGGCCAACGGGTGCCGAATCCGGGCGAGGGGTGACGGCGCAAGGCGGCTAGGGCGCGGATCCGGACATGTCCCGACGTTGAGCGGGATCAGCGGCTCCGGCGGCGCACTGACGTCGTAACGAGGTCGTGTGCACTCAACGCCCAGCCAGTGCACTGGCGTCGTAACGAGGTCGCGTGCGCCCAGCGTCCAGCCAGCACACGCCTCGACCTCCGCCCTGATGAACCCCTCCCCCTCACCGCCGACCTCCACCCCGCAGGCGGACGTCGCAAAAGTCAGTCATCCGACTAACTACAGGAGCGCAAGTCGTGCTACCGTCTACTTAGTCAGTCAGCCAACTAACTCTCAACATCGAGGTACTGCCATGATCGTCGTCACAGGAGCCACCGGAAATGTCGGCCGCACGCTGGTCCGCATCCTCGCGGAGCAGGGCCACGAAGTGACCGCCGTCTCCCGCCGCATCACCAATGCCGACGTACCACCCGGCGTCCGCACGATCGCCGCCGACCTCTCCCAATCGCCCGCCGACCTGCCTTCCGCGCCGGACGCGGTCTTCCTCCTCATCGGCGGTGACCTGATGATGGCCGGCGACCCCGCCCGGGTCGTCGCCCAGTTCGCGGACTCCGGCAGGATCGTCCTGCTCTCTTCCCAGGGAGTGGCCACCCGCCCGGACTCCTTGTCACACGGAAAGGCCTTCGCCGCCTTCGAACAGGCCGTCATGGACTCCGGTACCGACTGGACCATCCTGCGCCCCGGCGGCTTCGCCTCCAACGCCTACGCCTGGGTCTCGTCCGTCCAGGCGACCCGCACGATCGCCGCCCCCTTCGCCGAGGTCGGCCTCCCGGTCATCGACCCCGACGACATCGCCGCCGTGGCCGCCACCACCCTGACCCAGCCCGGCCACACGAAGGCGATCTACGAACTGACCGGCCCCACGCCGACCACCCCACGCGAGCGCGCGGCCGCCATCGGGGACGCCATCGGCGAGCCCATCACCTTCATCGACCAGACCCGAGAAGAGGCCCGGACCCAGATGCTCACCTTCATGCCCGCCCCGGTGGCCGACACCACCCTCGACATCCTCGGCACCCCAACCCTGCGCGAACAGACCGTCAGCCCCGACGTCCAGAACATCCTCGGCCGCACCCCCGCAACCTTCGCCACCTGGGCCAAGCGCAACGCCACAGCCTTCCACTGACGGCATGAAGGATGTCGCATGAGGCCGTTCCGGAGTAGAAGCAAGAGCCGCTCGATGGAAAAGGGAAGCCGCCTTGACGTGGCGGGTGACGGGCAGCAACGGCCGGCCCCCTGAGGCGGTTGCGGGCTCTACAGAGATCCCGGCATCACCTTTCAGGAGGCCCCCTCCAGACGGCGGCAACAGCTTCCGGTCTGACAGTCGGCCAAGGCCGATCTGGCCAACGGTGGGCATCTCAACGCAGTTGAGGCGTGGGAAGATCGTCCCCTCTTCCGGAATCGCCGCGCAGCGGCACAGACGCACACGGGCACTGAAGCCACGACTACTCTCATGAGAGTCGTGCACGCGTCGGCAGTTCTTCGTTATCGCAGATTCCTGGTCCGCGCGATGATGACAAAAATCGCGACCAGGGCGACGGCGATCCCGGCGAACAGACGGCTCAGCCCCGTCTGTCTTCGAGTCGTCACGATCGAGGCCGTCACGGCGCATACCGCGGCCAAGGCGGAGACGACCCCGATCACCCACAGCGCGTCCAATTCCACGACCTGCAATCTCTCGCTGCAACTGGTTCGTGTTCCAGGATGAGCCGGTTGCGGCGGACTCATGATCACTTATGTCCGCAGCGATCCGATCAATCGGGCTCGCGGGCGCGGCATTCGCGAGTGTCGGGATGTTTCAAGGAAATTCCTACCCGCCGCCTCCGCCGAGACGTGTCAATACAGAAACAGCTCCAGCAGCATATCGGGCGCCACTATGTCATTCAAGGTGTGCTCGCGATACCAACCCCGGCGATACCAAGACCGCAGAAGCCTGGTTGCATCGTCAGAACCGGAATCAGCTATTGACTGACGCACTGATGAGCACTGTGATCCAGGCATCGACGGAAATCGATCTGGAGCACGCTGCCGTAGCACGTACAGAGCCCAAAGACTCCGCAGGGAGCTGATCGAGCAGGCTCGCGCCGACGCCCTGGAACCGGTCGGCTGCCTGCGCAGATGGCCCATTCAGCCCTCGCCCCACTACGAGTAGGGGGCACAGACACCCCTTCGACGATTGAGCGTTCGTCCTCCTCGTCAGCTTCATGGTTTAGATCACGAACCCACAGAGATCCCATCGACCACACCGAGAAGCCCGCGTGGAAAGTGAATCCGATGTCAGAAGAAGTGCTCGTGCAGCCCTTCCCCGCCAGATCAGAAACCACCTCATCCATGAACCGGTAGGTCAACTGCACGCCCTCGAAGAACCCGATCCCCGCCCTTTACCAAGGCCACGCCTGCGCCGGGAAGTATTTCCATACGTCAAAGTCTGTCGCGGACTACCTGGCCAACCTGAGGCGTGTCCTCGGCGACACTGGCTCATTGTGTGTGGCCGCTCAAGTCCCGCATTCGCACTTCGCCGTCACCGTCTCCGGTGACGGCGACCACTCTTCCAGCCACATGTCCGATCGCCACGTTCCCGACCCAGTTGGCGTATCTCATCCGTCTGCCCAGTGGTTCATGCGTACCGAGATCCCAAACCTGCACGGCACCGCCGTCATCGCCGTCACCACCACCGGCGAGGATGACTGACCGGCCGTCAACCTCTTCAATCACTACGGTCCTGACCCCATAGGTGAGACCTGTCGGTATCGGTGCACCGATGAGTCGGCGGGTGGCCAGGTCCCACACCGATATGTTCTCGTCGTCGGTGGAGACGACGACCTGTCTGCCGTCCACCTGCCCGAGCGCGACGTTCCCGACACCGGTCGCGCTGACTATCGGATCGCCCATCTGCTTGCGGGTGACCAGATCCCATATGCGTGTCGTACCGTCAACGCTGCCAGTGACGGCAACCGCTCGACCGTTCACCTCTCCAAGGGCCACGCTCAAGACGAGGCCGGTGTGTCCGACCAGCGGTTCGCCGACGGGCTCATGCGTGGCCAGATCCCAGACCCGCACAGGTAGCTTCCGGGTGGCGGCGTCGCCCCAATCTCCCGCAACGACGACGACGGCCCGACCGTTGACCTCCCCGACCGCCACCGCATCGACGCGGTCAGACTTACTGAGCCTCATCGGTTCGCCCACGAGTTCGCGTGTGGTCAGATCCAACACCCGTACGGCATCGTCGTAGCCGCCTATGACAGCTACCGGCCGACCGTCCACCTCCCCGAGCGCCAGCGTCAGGACACCGACCGGGTGAGCGACGATCGGTTCGCCGACGGGATCGCCCGTGGTCAGGTCCCACACCCGTAAGGCGGTGTCGTCGTAGCCGCTACCAGCGCTCACGGCGACCGGCCGGCCCTCCAGTTCCCCTACCGCCATCGCCACGACGGGGTCGTCGTGATGCCCCAGCAGAACCGAGGAAGGCCACACAGCGATGGTCAACGCCGCCACAAGCGCCAGCGCGACGATCCACGGGAGGTCTCGACGAAGGAGTGATGGCCGCGTCGATGCGGCTGACATACCCACGCCTTCACCGGCGGGGACCGTGTAGCCATCAGCCCAGAAGCCCATGGAACCGGGCGAAGTAGATGGGACAAATAGGTCGTCCACCGGGGGATCACTCACGCCCCGCCTGGCCGCACCATGTCCGGACCCGTCGTCCATGTCCAGCCGCACCAGATCAGACACCGCTCACCGTCCTTATGGCCGGCTCTTACCTCGGGGGGCCGGAGGAGTCATGCGATCACAGATGGCCGACAGTAATGGGAGTGGCCCGAGTGCGCTAGATCATGCGAGCGACTCGAACGCTCCGAGGGCTGAGCTCGAAGAAAGAAACCGTAGTCACCCGGCAACGCAGAAGGCCGCTCCCGATTACTCGGAAGCGGCCTTTGACCTGGTGGGGTGTTCACGAATAGGACTGGCCTGGGGCGCAAGAGGGGTTGAGAAGATCGCTTCCCGAGAAGAGGATGATCGCTTCCCGCATACGCAGCTCTGGCGCTGGCCGTTCAGGGGTCAGCGGGTCGCATCGGGCATGCGGACCGTCACGTAGGGATGCGGCTGTTCCAGCCACTCTCCGGTCAGCCGCGCCCCGGTGGTGCGGTCGATGACTGCGAGGCAGGCGGCCCTCCAGTCGTAGTCGGCGCGGTCGTCGAGGTCGTCCTCATCCTCGTCCTCGTCGGAGTCCTCGGACGCGGGCGCGGCGAAGAAGTCCGTCATCGCCTGCAGTTCGGGCCATTGAGCCAGACCGGCATGGTGTTCCTGCCGCCCGGGGAAGAGCGCGTCGATCGCCAGGACGTGCTCGCCTCCGGCCGCGAAACTCAGCAGATTGCTGGCGTTGACGTTCCACCAGGCGCTGTAGACACGCGCCTTCTGGCTGAGCCGCCGCAGCACGGCGGGGCTTGTCCCAAGATGGCCCCACTCGAACAAAGCGGTGGCCGAGCCGAACTCGCCGACGAACACGAGGTAGGCGTCGCGTTCGGGCGGCCCGACGGCGTCGAGCGACGCCGGCTCATGCAGACGGTAAGGCGTGTTCCCGGCGAGCCGGGCGGCGACCTGGTCCAAAGTGAGCTCTCTCCCGTCATCGGGGATCACCGCCGTCCAGCACATGCCGTTGCTGAGCCAGCGCGTGCGGTTCATCAGGCCTCGGTAGTACTCGCGCAGGTCGTCGGTCGGCGGCTGTCCGGTGTCCAAGCAGGGGCTCCTTTATTCGACGGGAACGGACGGTGACGATCATCCCAGAGGTGTGGCGAAACCGGCCAGACACTCTGTGCCCGGGGCTTTCCGCTGACTCTCTGCGCAGGCTGAGGAGTAAGCGATGCCACGCCGCGCGAGTCGGGCCATCTGGCGGGTCTGTAGTTGCGAAGGGAGAGCTGCACTCGGTGAGGGGCCTGTTGCAGATGTGTCTCTTCACGCGAGCTGCAAAGCCATCTGCAGTTACGATTTGCAGGCGCTGCGTGACTCTGTGCAGTCGCACATTCTCTGCGGGTTGCGCACGGCGCCAGTAAGTGGAGCTCGGCATGACGTTGGGCGAAGCATCGCTGCTGGAGCAACTGGCTGCGGGCGAGGAGTCCGTCCGCAGGCAAATTGAGTCGTTGCGTGAGCAGGTGGCGGCCCTGGAAGAGCAGCTGAGCGACCTGGCCACCGCTCGAAGGATAGTCGCGCCGATGCTGGCCAGGCACCCCCAGCCCGCGCAAGCGCTTTCTGGCGGCACGCCTGACGCCCCGACACACACCTCGCCGGAGAAAGTCGCGCTGGCGCCAAAACAAGTCACCGGGCTCGACCAGCGGGTCGTCGTGATCATGGCGAGTTCCGGACGGACGATGCGCGCCAAAGAAGTGGCTCAGGCGCTGGGCGAGCCTGACGTGCGAGGCCGGGTGGAGACCACCCGGGCACGGCTCAAGCGGCTGACGGCGCTCGGCTGGCTGACTCAGCACGAGCCGGGCCTGTTCTCGATCGCCGCGGGCATCAATGGTCACGCGCTGGGGGGAGTCGCCAACGACGAGGCATAGGGCGACAGACACATTGCAGGCCAGGCGTTCAACGACGGTCGTGGGACGCCGGGCCGGACGAGCAGGGTGCCGCCGAGATTAGGCCCTCGGCGGCACCCGAGGTTGCGTGAGCACCCTCCAGGTTCTAACTGACAGTGTCTCGCGCACTCCCGAGAGTAACTCGAATGGGGGCCTTTAGGGAGGCGTCGAGCCTAGATTTCGCCTGCCCTGCGATCAGCAGGGCAGGCGAGGGAAGGATCGATGATGCCCTCACCAGGGCGAGAAGGAGTCCGGCGAGGGTCAGCTTCCGCCCGCATCGGCGGGCGAAGCAGGCCACAGCCGGACGGTCAGGCCGGCCTCCAGTTGGGCGATGGTGGCCACATCCGGCCAGCAACGCCCAACGACCACATCGTTGACGGTCTGCCGGTTCACCCCACTGACCTCGGCCAGCCGGCGGAAACTCAGCCCCTGCTCGGCCATCACTGCTTGCAGAGCCGCGGCGATGGCCTGGACGACGGCAGCGGCCGGATGGCCGGACAGGTCCGCGTGGGGCCAGTTCTCCGGGTCGTCGGCCAACTCCCGGGGAGAGATCGAACGCCCGCGTCCTCCGACCATGACAAACGACTCCTTTCGGTAGATGTCGTCGCCCTCCGTAACGGCAGATTGTTCTGCCGCTATGGATGGGGTGTGACCCTCGACGCGGAAATCTCGGCAACGATCACCGGCTACCGGCCGCAGCAGGTCCCGCCGGAATGGGAACAGATCGCCGGGCACGTGCGGATGCTGGTCGCCGGCAGCGCCGACCGCTCCCCCTACCGGGTGCAACGGCTGCTCACCGCGACCACCCGCCTGGCCGTGTGGTGTCACCGCTCCGGCCTGCCGGATAACCCGGAAGTGTGGCTGCGGCACGAGACGATCGACGCGTTCGTCCTGACCGGCTGCACCGACCTGGCCCCGAGCTCGGCGCAGACCTACCGCAGTTGGCTGCGGCACATGCGCGCCACGCTGGCCTGGCTGGAGCGCGGCGAACAGGTGCCACCGCCGATGAAAGCCCCCAAGAAGGTCAGCCCGCCGTACTCGCCGGCCCAGCTCGGCCGCCTTCGCGGCTGGGCCGAACGCCTGCCCGGCCAGGCCAGAGGCGACGCGCTGGCGTTGATGGCGCTCGCCTTCGGTTGCGGCCTGACCTCTGAGGAAGTGGCCGCCGTCCGGACCGGGCATCTGCGCCGCCTGGACTGCGGCGCGGTCGTGGTCACCGTCGCCGGCACCGAGCGGCTGATCGTCTGCCGCGCTGCCTGGGAGGACGTCCTGGCCTATGCTGCCGGCCAGCCGGGCGACCGGTTCGTGTTCCGGCCCGGGCGCACCGCCCGGCACGCCAAGAACCTGTTCAGCTCCTGGACAGCCCGCCACACCCCGACCGGGGGCCTGCCCGCCCTGTCGGTGCGCCGACTGCGCTCCTCGTGGATCGTCGAGCTGCTGAGCGCGCGGATCGATCTGGGGGTAGTGGCAGCCGCGGCCGGGATGAGCGCCGCCGCGCTGGCCCGCTACCAACATTTCGTCCCCGTCCTGGACGAGTCCACCGCTGTCGCGCTGCTGCGCGGCAGGCCCGACGAACGGGCCCATTGAGTACGGCGAAACCACGCGCCTGGCCGCCGCGCACCACCCGAGCCCGAGCCACCCGGCCCCGGCCACCTGCCAAGCAGACGGCACAGATCCCCGATGCCGTCGTCGGTCACTATGCCCGGCTGCTGAACGACTCCGGCATCATGCCGTTGATCGACGCCGAACTCGGCCCGCGGCCCGGCCCGCCCGGTCTGCCCATCGCCGCGGTGCTGACCTGCCTGCTGCTGTCCATCAACCACACCGGCAAGGCCACGCTCGTCGAGGCCTGGCGGATCGCCGCGTTCTGCCTGAGCGCCGCCGCACGCCACCGGCTCGGCCTGCCCGACATCAACCGCGAAGACATCCACCAGGTGCTCGCCTCTTCTCGCCGCTTCTATCGGGCCTTCGACCGGCTGACCACCGTGCTGGATCCAGCCCGCCACGATCGGCGCGCCCGCCTGCCCCAGCATCAGGCCGACGCGCTGGCCACCGCGTGGGAGCATGACAACCCAGCACACGCGCGCAAGCGGGAACTGCTGCAGGCCATTGTCACCGCGCTGGTGCTCACCCCAGTGCGCTGGGCCAAAGGCCGGGGCTACCTCCGTCACTTCCGCGGCGACGTCGGCATCGACACCACCGCCGCCCCTGTCCTCGCCCGCCCACCCCGGGCCCGCCGCTCCACCGGGGAATTGATCGCCTCCACCGAGATCACCGCGGGCTGGCACCACTCGGCCGGCAACGGCCCACCCGAGTACGGCTACAGCGCCACCCTCACCGTCGCCGCCCGCACCCGCCCGGCACTCGGCTCCTTCCCTCAACTGGCGCTCGGCCTGGTCCTCGACACCCCGCACAAACGCATCGGCGCCAACGCCATCGCCACTCTCAAACCCCTGGCCACGCTCGGCTTTCCCGCCGGCTTCGCCGTCGCCGACCGCGCCTACACCGACCAGCAACCTGGCCACTTCGCCCGGCCAGCACGCGAACTCGGCTACCGGCTCGCACTTGATTACAAAGTGGAGCAGCGGGGAGTGCAGGGCAGCGTCCACGACAGCCCGCTCATCGACGGTTCCCCGGCCTGCCCGCTGATTCCCGACAGGCTTGCCCAGGCGACCACCGGCCTGGACGACGCCGCCATCCGCACACCATCGCAAGAGCTCACCGCGTTGATCGCCGCGCGAGAGCCGTACTTGCTGCGCCTCAAACAGAGCGCGAACGCAGACGGCGCCGTCCGCTACCAATGCCCGGCAGCAGGCACCTCCCCCTCGGTCACCTGCCCCCGCTTCGACCGCCTCCACCAGCGCGGATCCAGCCGGCCCACCGCTGTCGACCTCACCGATGCCCGGTAGCGAGCCGCCCACCCCGCGGCCAAACCCCGCGTCCTGCCGCCACAACCTGATCTGAAGGCCGGCCAACTGCCGAAGATCTGCGGCCAGCACACGATCACCGTCCGCAAGGACGATCTCGGCCACCTCGACAAGTTCCGCCAGGACCTGGCCTACCTGAGTTCCGCCTGGATCGGGACCTACAAGTCTGTCCGCGCCAACACCGAAGGCATCAACGGCAGACTCAAGGGACACGACCTCGACCTCGGCGATCCCAAGAACCGGCTCGCCCACGGCCGCGTCGCCCAAACCATCCTGATCGCGCTGCTCGTCACGGTCGCCAACGACCACTTCCTCGACCAATGGCGCCACATCCACGAGCCCCAAGACGAGCCCGTCATACTCGCCGACACGCCGCAGGCTCCACCTCAGCCCTTCGACGGCATACCACCCGCAGGGCAGAGCAGGCCGCCACCCGCCCCATAAGCCGCAGAAACCGCCACCTTGTCGCAGCGCCCCGCTCACCGTCGGCTTCGCCATGCCCAACGGCCGGATCTCGCTCCTCCACCAGCGGCCTGACACCACCCGGGCCTTCCGAAGCTGATTCCGCAGTCCCCGAACCAGGACGAATCCGATTCGGAAACACCTGAAATGACGAGATCCCGCCTGATCTGAACGATCAGACGGGATCCCGTCAACTTCAGTCCAGCCGTTTCAAGAACGGCTCCTGGTGGAGATGAGGGGATTCGAACCCCTGACCCCTTCGATGCGAACGAAGTGCGCTACCGGACTGCGCTACATCCCCAAGGACTCGACCAGATTAGCAAACTCCCGAGGGTCCTCGCGCCATCGTCTCAGTCCCCCACCGCCCGTTTGGGTGGTTCGGCGTACTGGTCGAACAGGACGTCGGCGTGCAGCGCGGTCAGGTCGATCACCTCGGCCTCGACCTCGGCCGCCGCCCGCCGCCGCTCGCGGGCCCGTCGCAGCCGCTCAGAGCGCGCCTGGAGCGCCCGCTCGCGGCGTTCGCGATCCACCTGTACGGCGATCCGCAGAAAGGCCATGTACGACAGCATGACGACCACGGACGGCGCCACACCCCACCACGGGATCATCTCGACCCCGGCCGTGACCACCGAGGCGAGCACGAGCAGCGCGGTGAAGAACAACAACCTCCGGCGGCGCGCTACGATGATCGCCCTACGCCGAAGCCGGAACTGCCGGACATCGACCTTCTCGACCTCCGGCGCGTCCTCGTCGCCGAGGGTGGCGTCGAGGTTGTCCAGGTCGGGCAGCGCGTGCTCGCCGGTGTAGTGCTCTTCGAGTTCGGCCAGCTCCTGGAGGTTCGTCTTGTCCCGGCGCAACCACATCGGGATCAGGACGCACAGCCACATCACCACAATGGCGACATAGAGGAAGGCGCTGCTCACGACCACCTCCGGGCAGCACGAAAGCGCGTCTGTGCTCGTCGCGCCTTCATTGTGCTCACGTCACGCACCGTAAGACCGTGTGTCACTGATTGACGAGCATTCGGTGCGGTGTGTCGCGAGATCGTCAAACCTCTTCGATCGGAGAACCGCCGTGAGCGGCCGCCTCACGGGCGCGCCGCCACTGTACGAGCAGGCCGCCGGGGACGTCCTCGACGGTCAGCGCGTAGCAGATGTGGTCGCGCCAGGCCCCGTCGATGTGGAGTTGGCGACGCCGAATGCCTTCTTCCCTGAACCCGAGCTTCTCCACCACCCTACGGCTGGCCTGGTTCTCAGGACGGATGTTCGCCTCTAGCCGATGCAATCCGGTGGTGAAAAAGCAATGATCGACGGCCAGGGCCAGGGCGGTGGGGATGATGGCCCGCCCGGCCAGCGCGCCGTCCACCCAGTAACCGACCTGGGCAGAACGGGCAGATCCCCACACGATGGCCCCCACGGTGAGCTGCCCCGCGAAACGGCCGCCGTAGGTGACCACCCAGGGCAGCGCCAGCCCCTGCCTGGCCTCGCGGCGCAGGGTGCCGACCATGGAGATGTACGGGCCGAGCCCCGTTCTGAACAGCGGGGTCTCGGGGTTGCTCGGTTCCCAGGGACGCAGCCAGTCGGCGTTGCGCAACCTGGTCTCGCGCCAGACGCGTACGTCGCTCAGCCGCAGCGGCCGCAGTCCTACCGGGCCCTCGTTCAGAATCGCCGGCCAGCCACGAAGTCGATCCACGCCTCTCATCATCCCCCCATCGGGCTCGATGTCGCCACGGATCATCGATCGGCAGACCGAAACCTGGTCAGCGGGGGTGGTCGCCGCCCTTCATCTGCTCGACGGCGTGCCGCAGGACGGGTGCGAGCACCGCCACCCCATCCCGGACGCCACCGGACGAGCCAGGCAGATTCACGATCAACGTGTCACCCGCCTGACCGGCCAGCCCGCGGGACAGGACCGACGTGGGCACCTTGTCGCGATTCGCCAGGCGAATGGCCTCCGCTATACCAGGAATTTCCCTGGTGATCACGCGGGCGGTCATCTCCGGCGTCAGGTCGAGGGGCGTGAGCCCGGTGCCGCCGGTGGTGACGATCACGTCGTACCCCTGCGCGACGCCGTCCCGCAGGGCCGTCTCGACCGCGTCGCCGTCGGGGACGACCACGGGCCCGGAGACCTCGCAACCGGCGTCGGAGGCCAGCAACTCGGCCAGCAACGGCCCTGACTTGTCGGCATAAATCCCCGCGGACGCGCGGTTCGACACGGTCACCACGAGCGCCCTGATCACGTGGCTTCCCTGGTCCACAGGCCGGTCTTGCCGCCCACCTTCTCCTCCACCCGGACGTCGGTGATCACGGCGGCCGGGTCGACCGCCTTGACCATGTCGATCAGCGCCAGCGCGGCCACGGTGACGGCGGTCAGCGCCTCCATCTCCACCCCCGTGCGGTCGGCCGTCTTCACCCGGGCGGTGATCGCCACCCCCCAGTCCTCGACGTCGAGCACGACCTTGACGCCGTGCAACGCGATCGGATGGCAGAGCGGGACGAGGTCGGGCGTGCGTTTCGCCCCCATGATCCCGGCGATCCGGGCCACCCCCAGCGCGTCGCCCTTGGGCACCTCGCCCGACCGCAGCAGCGCCACCACCTCGGACGACAGCAGCACCCGCCCGGTCGCCGTCGCGGTACGGGCGGAGACGTCCTTGGCCGAGACGTCGATCATGCGCGCCGCGCCCGTCTCGTCGAGGTGCGTGAACTCGCTCACAGCCGGATCACCTCCACCTCGGACCCGCCGGGCACCTCGGTCACGTCCTCCGGCACCACGATCAGCGCGTTCGCCGAGGCCAGGGCCGCGAGCTGGTGGGAGCCCTGCCCGTGGACCGGCGCGACCGTGCCGTCGGAGGACAGCACGCCGCGCAGGTACGAGCGCCGGCCCGACGGCGAGCGCAGCGCCGCGGTGACGTAGGCGGTCACCGGAGCGGTCTCGGTGGGCAGACCGCGCATCTTGTCCAGCGCGGGACGGACGAACAGCATGAACGACACGAAGGACGACACCGGGTTGCCCGGCAGGGCGAAGATCGGCACCCGGTCGTCGCCCAGGACGCCGAACCCCTGCGGCATGCCGGGCTGCATCGCGACCTTCTCGAACCGGACCGTGCCGAGCGGCGACAGCGCCTCCTTGACGGGCTCGTAGGCCCCCATGGAGACGCCGCCGCTGGTGATGATCGCGTCGGCGCGTACCAGATGGGTGTCGAGCTGGTCGAGCAGGACGGCGGGGTCGTCGCCGACGGACCCCGCCCGGAACCCCTCGGCGCCCGCCTGCCGCACCGCGGCCGTCAGGGCGAAGCTGTTGGAGTCCCAGATCTGCCCGCGGCCCAGCGGCGCCCCCGGCTCGACCAGCTCGGCGCCGGTCGAGATGACGACGACGCGCGGCTGCGGACGCACCCACACGCGCCGCCGGCCCACACCGGCGATGATCCCGAGCTGGGCCGGCCCGATCACCGTGCCGGCCTTGAGCACCACCTCGCCCGCCTGGACGTCCTCGCCCGCCCGGCGAATCGCGTTGCCAACCGGGACATCACGATTGATCCGGACGGAGACCGTGCCGCCGTCCGTCCACTCCACCGGCACGACGGAGTCCGCCCCGGCCGGCATCGGCGCCCCGGTCATGATGCGGACGGCGTGCCCGGGGCCCACCGCCCGCAGCTCGTCGGAGCCGGCGGCGACGTCGTCGATCACCGGCAGCGTGCCGGGGACGTCCTCGGCCCTGACCGCGTAGCCGTCCATCGCGGAGTTGTCGAACGGCGGCAGCGGCACCGGCGAGGAGACGTCCTCGGCCAGGGTCGTGCCGAGCGCCCGCTCCAGCTCCAGCTCCAGGGGCGCCAGCGGACGCACAGTGGCCAGGATCTCGGCCAGATGCGCGTCAACCGATCTCATCGAGGAACTCCCGCAGCCACGGCACGAACTCCGGCGCCAGATCCTCGCGATCGGCGGCGAACTTCACCACCGTCCGCAGATAGTCGAGCTTGTCGCCGGTGTCGTACCGCCGCCCGCGGAACAGCACGCCGTGCACCGGCCCGCCCTGCTCGGAGCCGCGGCCGGCCAGCGTGCGCAGCGCGTCGGTGAGCTGGATCTCGTTGCCGCGCCCCGGCGGGGTGTTCTCCAGGACCTCGAAAACGGCGGGATCGAGCACGTATCGCCCGATGACCGCCCACGTGGAGGGCGCCTCGTCCACCGGCGGCTTCTCCACCAGGTCGGTCACGCGCACGACGTCGTCCTCGACGGTGCCGGCGATGGTGGCCACGCCGTAGAGCGAGACCTGCTCCCGCGGCACCTCCATCAGCGCCACCACGCTTCCGCCGAACGTGTCACGCACCTCGATCATGCGCTTGAGCAGCTGGTCGCGGTAGTCGATCAGGTCGTCACCGAGCAGGCAGGCGAACGGGTGGTCGCCGACGTGCTGCTTGGCGCACAGCACCGCGTGCCCGAGCCCCTTCGGCTCGCCCTGCCGCACGTAGTGCAGCGTGGCGAGCGAGGCGGGCTCGCGGACCTGGGACAACCGTTGCTCGTCGCCCTTGGCCTCCAGGGCCTCTTCCAGCTCGAACGCGCGGTCGAAGTGGTCTTCGATGGACCGCTTGTTCTTGCCGGTGACCATGAGGACGTCGAGGAGCCCGGCGGAGGCCGCCTCCTCGACGACATACTGGATCGCGGGCTTGTCGACGATGGGCAACATCTCTTTGGGTGTCGCCTTGGTCGCCGGGAGGAACCGGGTGCCCAGACCCGCGGCGGGCACGACGGCTTTCGTCACAGGGTCGAAGTCAGCCATGAGTAGACCCTAGTGGAGGTACCTGTGGACAAGCTGAACCTGCGTCGCCGACTGCTCGCGGCGCGTACCGCTCTGTCCCCCGAACAACTGCGGGCAAACGCCACCAAGGTCCGCGAGACGCTGCTCGAGCAGCCGTGGGTCCAGATGGCCGGTCTGGTGGCCTGCTACTGGTCGGCGGGGTCGGAGCCGGAGACGCACGGTCTCGTGTTCGCTCTGTGGAAACACGGCGCGACGGTGATCCTTCCGGTGCTGAAAGAGGACAATGACCTGGATTGGGCGGTCTACGACGGCCCGGACACGCTCGCCCCTGGCCGCTTCGGCATCATGGAACCGGTCGACACGCGCCGGGGCGTCGACGCCGTCCGCACGGCCGCGCTGGTGATCGTGCCCGCCCTCGCGGTCGACCGCCGCACGGGGGTGCGGCTCGGACGCGGCGGCGGTTCGTACGACCGCGCGCTGGCCAGGGTGGGGCCCAACGTCCCCACGGTGGCCCTGCTGCACGACGGCGAGCTGATCGACGACGTGCCCGCCGAGCCGCACGACCACCGGGTCCGTTTTGCGATGACGCCGCGCGGACTCACTAGGCTTATGTGACCGAAGGGACGAGAGGGGGCTGGATGACGCTTGATGTCTGGCTCCTGATCGGCGCCGGAATTGTCATCGCGGCCATCGCGTCCGTACGCATCACACATCGCAGCGGTCTGCCCAGTCTTCTCCTCTTCCTGGCCCTCGGTCTGGTTCTGGGGGCCTCGGGGTTCGGCGCCAAGCTGGAGAGCCCGCAGGCCGTCCAGCAGATCGGCCTGATCGCGCTGGCGGTGATCCTGGCCGAGGGCGGTCTGACCACGACCTGGTCGCACGTCCGCAAATCGGTGCCCCTCGCCCTGATCCTGGCCACCGTCGGCGTGACGGTGAGCATCGTGGTCGTGGCGCTGGCCGTCCAGGGGCTGCTCGGCATGGATCCGACCGCGGCGCTCGTCCTCGGCGCCGTGCTGGCCTCGACGGACGCGGCCGCCGTCTTCTCGGTGCTGCGCAGGTTGCCGCTCCCGACCCGCTTGGCGGGGGTCCTGGAAGCGGAGTCCGGGTTCAACGACGCACCCACGGTCATCGCCGTCGTGCTGCTCAGCGGGGCGTCCCGGCGGCCGGCGTCCGTGGGAACGTTCCTGCTGGAGACGGCCATCGAGCTGGTCATCGGCGCGGCCGTGGGCCTCGCGGTCGGACCGGCGGGCGCGTACGCGCTGCGCCGCGTCGCCCTGCCCGCCTCCGGCCTCTACCCGATCGCCGTGCTCGCCCTCACCTTCGTCTCCTACGGCGGCGCGGTGCTGCTGCACGGCTCCGGCTTCCTGGCCGTCTACCTCACGGCCCTCATCCTGGGCAATTCACGCCTGCCGCACCGCGCCGCGACCAGGGGGTTCGCCGAAGGCGCGGCATGGCTGGCGCAGATCGGGCTGTTCGTCATGCTCGGCCTGCTGGCCACGCCCGACGAGCTGCCGTCGGCCATCGTGCCAGGCGTGATCGCCGGGTCCGTGCTGGTGATGGTGGCCCGCCCGCTGTCGGTGCTGGTCAGCTCGACCGTGGCCCGGGTGTTGCGGCTGGATCGGGTGAGCTGGCGCGACCAGGCGTTCCTGTCGTGGGCCGGGCTGCGCGGCGCGATCCCCATCGTGCTGGCGACCATCCCGTGGGCGTCCGGCGTGCAGGGCTCGAAGGAGATCTTCAACCAGGTCTTCGTGATCGTGATCGTGTTCACGCTGCTGCAGGGGCCCACACTGCCGTACGCGGCCCGGCTGCTCGGGGTGAGCGCGCCGGGCGAGGCGCACGAATTGGAGGTGGAGTCCGCGCCGCTGGAGGAGCTCAAGGCGGACCTGCTCCAGGTCAAGGTGCCCGTCGGGTCGCGTCTGCACGGCGTGGAGGTCTTCGAGCTGCGCCTGCCCGCCGGAGCGGCCGTCACGCTCGTGGTCCGCGACGGCAAATCGTTCGTGCCGGACAACAGCACCCGCGTCCGGGCCGACGACCAGCTCCTGGTGGTCACCACGGCCGCCTGCCGTGACCAGGTCGAACGCCGCCTGCGCGCGGTGAGCCGCAGCGGCAAGCTGGCCGGTTGGTACGGGGAGCGGGGGTTGGAATAGGTGTTTGGCCCAATCGGTTAGCATTAGCAGTCGCATCGCTCGAGTGCCAGAACGTATAAGGAGGAGCGCGTGCCGACCTACCAGTACGCCTGCAACGACTGCGGCGAGCAGCTCGAAGTCGTGCAGAAGTTCACCGACGATGCGCTGACGGTGTGCCCCAACTGTCAGGGCAACCTGCGGAAGGTGTTCTCCGCCGTCGGCATCGTGTTCAAGGGTTCGGGCTTCTACCGCACCGACAACCGCTCGTCCTCGACGTCCTCCGCCTCTTCGACCACCCCGTCGAAGCCGGCCGAGAGCAAGTCGAGCGAGTCGTCGTCCGCGTCGTCCTCGTCGTCGTCCACCCCGGCGCCGGCGCCCGCCGCGGCTTCCAACTAGGCGCGTCACCCCGCCCGCACGGGCGGGGGCCTCATCGAGGCCGGTCGGCGTACGCGCCGAGCAGTTCCGGCGCGATGCGATCGACGAGCCGCCTCAGCTGTGGATCGGGCCCCCAGTCGGCCACGAGCCTGCTCAACCCTTCGCGTGAGCAGCGCACGAGCCCCAGGGCCGCCCGGTCCCCCTTCGGCGTGAGCCGCAGCCGCTCGCCGTCGTCAGAACGCTCCACCAGCCCCTCGTCCACCAGCCGGTCGACGTGGGGCCGTCCGTGTGCCCTGCTCACCTTGGCGCACTCGGCCAGCTCGTCCGCACCGACCCAGCCCTTGCCGTTGAGCCTGGCGAGCACCCACACCCCTTGCGGCGCGAGGCCGCTCAGCCCGGCCAGCGCCCCGAGCCTTTCGTAGTAGCCCCTGCGCAGGTCGGCGTCGGCGAGCCGCATGAGCCCCCGTTCGACCTCCTCCAGCGACGACCGCTCGGCCGACGTGGCGCCCAGCCCCTCGCCCAGGTCCGCCGCCTTGGTGGTCTCCCTGAGCCGCGTCTGCGGGATGAACCAGCTCAGCGCGAACGCGCCGAACATCACCGGCGCGGCCACCCTGAAGACGGTGGCGATGGCGTCGGCGTACACATGGAGGAACTGACCGGCCAGCGCGGGAGGCAGCCGCTGGATGACGGTCGGGTCGCGCTGGATCCTGGACGGGTCGAACCCCGCCGGCAACCGGGCCCTGGCCAGCACCTCCCGCAGGTCGCCGTTGAGCGTGCCGGTGAAGACCGCCCCCAGCGTGGCGACCCCGAAGGACCCGCCGATCGACCGGAAGAACGTCGCCCCCGACGTGGCGACGCCGAGGTCCTTGAAGTCGACGGCGTTCTGCACGACGATCACCAGCACCTGCATGGTCATCCCGAGCCCGACGCCGAGCACCAGCAGGTAGCCGCCCATCGTCAGCAGGCTGCTGCGCTCGCTCAGCCCGGACAGCAGGAACAGCCCCGCCGTCGCCACGGCCGTGCCCGCGATGGGCAGGAAGCGGTATCTGCCGGTCTTGGAGATCACCAGCCCGCTGACGATCGACATCGTGAGCATCCCGGCCATCATCGGCAGCAGGTACACCCCGGACAAGGTGGGACTCACCCCGTGCACGACCTGCAGGAACAGCGGCAGGTACGTGAGCGCCCCGAACATCGCGAACCCCACCACGAACCCCACCGCGGACGACATCGCGAACGCCCGCACCCGGAACAGCCCCAGGGGCAGCACCGGCTCGGGGGCCCGTCGCTCGACGGCCACCCACGCCGCGACCAGCGCCGCCGCCCCCAGCGCCAGGCCGGCGATGACCGGGCTCGCCCAGGGATGGACGGCGCCGCCCCACGTCGTGATGAGCACCAGGCACGAGGTCGCGCCGCCGAGCAGCACCACCCCGGCGTAGTCGATGCGATGGCTGGTGCGCGTGTCGTCGCCGGGCAGCGCCGCCGCGATCACGGCCAGGGCGATCGCGCCCAGGGGGAGGTTGACGTAGAACACCCAGTGCCAGGACAGATGGTCGACGAACAACCCGCCGAGCAGCGGCCCCACGATGCTGCTGACGGCGAAGACGGCGCCGAAGAAGCCCTGGTAGCGCCCTCGTTCGCGGGCCGAGACCACGTCGCCCACGATCGCCTGCGCGAGCACCATGAGCCCGCCGCCGCCCAGCCCCTGGATCGACCGGAACCCGATCAGCTCCCCCATGTTCCGGCTCAGCCCGCACAGGGCCGATCCGATGAGGAAGATGATGATCGCGGCGATGAAGAGCTTCTTGCGGCCGTACTGGTCGCCCAGTTTGCCCCACAACGGCGTGGAGACGGTCGAGGCGAGCATGTAGCCCGTCACGACCCAGGAGAGCTGCTCCAGCCCGCCCAGGTCGCTCACGATCGTCGGCAGGGCCGTGGAGACTATGGTCTGGTCGAGCGAGGCCAGCAGCATCCCGAGCATCAGCGCGAGAATGATGAGGCCCAGCCCTTTTTGCCGCATGCGGCGATCCTACTCTTCGTACTGGTGTGCGTACGCTCCGCGTTCGAGCGGTGTGACCGGCGCCCGTGCGGTTGTCCACAGAACGGCGTTCGGCGTTCTCGGGGCCCCCGGCCGTCCGGCTACTCTCGGCGCCATGGTCACTCGCGCAGACATCGGCGTCCTCGGCGGCTCGGGCTTCTACTCCCTCCTCGACGACGCGGAGGAGATCGAGCTCTCCACCCCCTACGGGCCGCCCAGCGACGTCGTCACCGTCGGCCGCATCGGCTCGCGTTCGGTCGCGTTCATCCCCCGGCACGGCCGGGATCACCGCTTCCCTCCCCATCGCATCCCCTACCGCGCCAACCTGTGGGCGCTGCGCTCGCTCGGCGTGACCCAGGTGCTCGCCCCCAGCGCCGTCGGTTCGCTCAAGGCCGAGTACGGCCCCGGCGCCATCGTCGTGCCCGACCAGATCGTCGACCGCACCTCGGGCCGGCCTCAGACGTACTACGACGTCTCGGGGGCCGTCCACGTCTCCTTCGCCGACCCCTACTGCCCGTCCGGCAGAGCCGCGGCCGTGGCCACGGCCCGCTCCACCGGCTGGGGCGACGTCGTCGACGGCGGCACGCTGGTGGTCATCGAGGGCCCCCGCTTCTCCAGCCGGGCCGAGTCCCAATGGTTCGCCGCCAACGGATGGTCGATCGTGGGCATGACCGGCTACCCCGAGTCCGTGCTGGCCCGCGAGCTGGCCCTGTGCTACACCTCGCTCTCCCTGGTGACCGACCACGACGCCGGGGTCGAGGCCGGTCAGGGCGTGACCCACGACGAGGTGCTGGAGTTCTTCGCCCGCAACGTCACCCGCATGCGCACGCTGATCGCCGAGACCGTCCAGGCCCTACCCATCGACCGCACGTGTTCCTGCGGCTCGGCCCTCGACGGCATCAAGCTGCCCTTCGAGCTGCCGTGAGCAGGCAGCCGGCCTGGCTGCGGCCGTGGGCCCGGCGGCGGCGTCTGATCGCGGCGGCCCTGGCCGCGGTGGGCGTCCTGTCGGCCTATGTCGCCCTCCGTCCCGCCGCGGGCCCCGAGGTCCTGGTCGCCGCCCGCGACCTCGTCCCCGGCCCCCTGCGTCCGGGCGACCTCCGTCCGGCGCCGCTCGCCCATCCGCCCGACGGGGCCGTCCGGTCGTACGCGGCGGGCCGCTACCTCGCCGGGCCCATGCGCCGGGGCGAGCCGCTGACCGACGCGCGGCTGCTCCATCCCGTGCCGCTGCCGCCGGGCACGGTGGCCGCCCCCGTGCGCATCGCCGATCCCGACGCCGTCGCCCTCATCTCCCCCGGCTCGATCGTCGGCGTCCTGGCCGCCGGGGAGAGCGGTCAGCCGGCCCAGCTCATCGCCGACGACGTGCGCGTGATCACCATCCCGCGTCCCGCCGACGACTCCCGTACCGGCGGCGCGCTGGTGGTGCTGGCGGCCACCCCGCAGCAGGCGGCCCAGCTGGCGGGGGCCCAGACAGCGGGCCGCCTCTCCATCACCTTCAAGAGTTAACCGAAAGTAATCGTTCGACTACGATTCTTGCCCATGAACGGATTCAAGAAGTTCCTCATGCAGGGCAACGTCCTCGACCTGGCCGTCGCGGTGGTCATCGGGGCGGCCTTCAACTCGATCGTGCAGTCGTTCGTCGCCGACCTGCTGACCCCACTGATCTCGGCCTTCGGCGGCCTGCCCGACTTCTCCTCGCTGAAGATCACCGTCGGCGCGTCCAACTTCATGTACGGCAAGTTCGTCAACGCGGTGATCTCGTTCCTGATGATCGCGGCGGTGATCTACTTCCTGGTCGTCAAGCCGTACACGCATTTCAAGGAGCGTGCGGCGGCCCAGGTCGAGGCCAAGACCCGCGACTGCCCCGAATGCCTGTCGGAGATCCCGAAGGCCGCCTCCCGCTGCGCCTTCTGCAGCGCCGAGGTCGTGCCCGCCTAGAGCTGCGAGTCGATCTTCGGGTCGTACTCCCAGTGCCACGGCTCGAACGGGCTGCTGTAGGCCCAGGCAGGATGGAACCACCCGTACCTCTTGGAGTTCTTCTCCATCCACACGAACTCCGTGGACCGGAACCGCTCCACGCCGCCGCACAGGTCCACAGCCAGCCCGAGACCGTGGTTGCTCCGCCCCGGCACGGCCGCGAACCCCGGCCGCCGGTAGTAGACGGACTGCTGCTCGGCCAGGCTCCGGTAGGCGTCCGTCACGCAGATCGCCTTGCCGAACCGCCTCCGGTAGGCCTCGTTGAGGCTGACGAAGGCGATGGTGGCGTCCGCCCGCAGACTGAACCCCTTCTGCTGCAGCGGACAGAGCATGCTCTTGGGGATGAGCCCGTTGGGGTAGCTGTTGGCCGTGGCGGCCTGGAGGGGGTTGCAGCCCAGCGCCGCCCGTCCGACCTTGTCGATCTTGATGCCCAGCTTCACCAGCGCCGCGGTGAGCGACTTCACGATCTTGTCCGAACGCTGCCTGAGCGTGTCGATCTCGGCCGCCATCTGGGCCTCGGCCAGCAGGTTGCCCGCCCTCAGCTCCTGAGCCTCGGCGGCCAGCCGTTCCGCCTCCTTGTACAGGGTGCTGGTCTGCTCCACGGCCTGCTGCCGCACCCGGACCATCTCGGTCGAGTCCGAGAGCGCCCGCAGGGTGCCGATCCCGGCGTCCCCCGACAGGAACGGCACCACGCCGTCCGCCCCGACGGGCTGCTCGTAGAGCAGCTCCGCGAGCTGCGAGACCGGCTGCCGGATCACCGCGAGCCTGCGCTCCAGATCCTGCAGCCCGTTCAGCTTGGTCTTGAGCTCCTTCTCGGACGCCGCGATCGTGGCACGCCGCTTCTCCAGCGCCTTGGTCGCGTCCTCAAGCTCCTTGGCCGACTTCTCGGCCTCCTTGCGCAGCTCCGCCAGATTGCTCGGATCCCGCCGCTCCACCTGGGTCCGCGCCTGCGCCTGAACCGCTGATGGCACGAAGAGAGAAGCCATCGCCATGACGACCGCGATCAGACCCGCTGATCGAGGGGATGGCACGTTCGACTCCTCCGTTTGCACACTCGTTACCCGGGTCAGGCACGCACGTTACTACAGCCCCCCGAGTGTCCGGACCGAACTCCGAAGAGCTGCTATGAGACAAAAAGCGCACTATGTACGGCTCCCCCTCCCCACCAGCGGCATCGCATCCCTACCTCCGTGTTGCCTCCGTCCTGGCCTCTTCTGCCGGGGTTCCGGCGGCCCGCGAGGCGCTGTCGCTGCGCAGCCCGGAGACGGCTGCGAGAGCACACACTGGCCAAACGGGCCAACCGCGCCCTTGCCCGGCATACACGCTGCGCCCCTCATACATCGCCGCCCCGCGCACACCCCGACCTGCAGCCGCCCTGGCATGGCATAGCTCCACGCACGACGCCACTCTGAGCTTCCTTGCGGCGGTTCGTGTCCGATGTCCGCTACAGCACCCTTGCTCACCTCCCCGAAAGCCTTCGGCGTCCCTCTTGTCACGAGAACCCGCGACCGCTTACGAGGCCCGCGAAGCCCCCTCTACGGAACCTCCGTCGTCTGATCTTCGGCGGCTCGGTCTCCTCCCGAACAGTGCTCTACTCCCTTGCGGCCAGTTCCTCCCGAGATCACCGCCGACAGCGTCCCCCACCTCCGAGCCTGTCGCGGAAGGTCCATCCCAAGAGCTGCGCCACCCGACCTACAGCCCTCCACACGAAGCGCATCGTCGCCGGGTCACTCAGGACCTCAACCCAACCCTCTGTTTCAGAGCCTTCACACCAGCCGCGCGATCGCACGCAGGTCTGCCTCCAAGTGCCACCGAAGCCGAAGCCCCTGCCCCGGCAGCGCAGTGCCCCTGATCGGAAACCCCACCCGCAACGGACATCAGGATCCCCAAGCACCTCCCGCCGCCCAACCGCTCCGAGACACAGCGACACGGTAGTCAGACAGGTCATTGGCCTAGCCGGCCGTCGGCGGCCTGGGCACCGCCGCACCCCGTGACCACACCCTCCTCAGCCCACGCCCCTCACCGACTTCACAAGCCAGACAACCAGCCATACCGGGCATTCTGTGCCGCCTCCTGCTCCCGTTCCCGGCACATGTCCCACAGCCAGGTGTCCTCCCACTCCCCCGCGCACCCAGGCGAGGACCGCGAAGCCTCAGGCTCGTATGGATCTTCCTCAACCACAGGATCCGGCTCGGGCTCGGGCGCGGGCACCGACGACCGCACCTCCAACGCCTCAGACACCTTGGGGACCTTCCGCACAGGCGCCGGAATCACCCCTTCGTACCGCCGATCAGGATGCGCAGGCGCGGGCATCCACACAGGCTCGAACGCCACCCGCACCGCCCTCCGCTCCTCCATCCCCACCGGCGCACCAACTCCCTCGAACCCCCGCATCTCCCCCGCCAACAGCCCACCGGCAAGAATCGCCGGCGCCAGCAACGCCCCGAACAACACAACGGGCCGCCTACGAGCTTGCGTGGATCGCCTCATGGTCACAGGCAGAACCTAGCCACGCACGAAGCACCGGAATCCGACCGCTTGCCATGCCTTTACCGCAGCTCAGAGCACCCATAACCAACCTCACCAAACTGACCCCGGCCCAGCGGCCCACGCACTGCCCAACTTTCGCTAGGCTTACGAGAGTCCGCCTCCGTAGCTCAGGGGATAGAGCACCGCTCTCCTAAAGCGGGTGCCGCAGGTTCGAATCCTGCCGGGGGCACTCATCTTGATCAGGCGTTTCACCTTCTGACCTGCGGTTTCTTGACCGCAGGTCTTTTGCTTACCAGACCCTTGGTAGGCCGCCGAGCGCACCCGAATGCAGCCGTAGGACAGCGCTCTGGGGACATGTGGGGGATGATCTTGGAACGTCCCCGGAACACCTGAGCCTGGGTTCATACTCAGCCACGCTCCCCCTGCCGCCCACTTTCTCCTGCAGACGGCGAGCTCGGGTGAGCCTCGACAGGCACGGCAGTGCACCGTCTGACCGTCCCGCGCCGCTATTGGAGCCGGCTACGCACTTCGTTGATGAAGTCCCACCATTCGCCGACCCGTCCACCTGAATAGCCGTGCCGCTTCAGCGTCAGTTGGAGGGTCCGCTTCAGCGGATGGGGTGACTGCATGATCGCCTCGTTCCGCAGAGCCAGACGAGTGAGCTCGCCCTGTGAGGGCGGCTGGTTGCTCTTTTGTCCGTTGCAGAGCCTGTGTGCGGGGGCAAGGTTCCAGATCGCGTCCAGGTCGACTTTCGCACCGCTCAGGAGCCGCTTGAAGGAGTACGGAAACACGTGGTCGACCGCAACCTCATCGGCGCCAGGGATGAGCGGTTGGGCGCAGATGGTGCAACGGCCATGCTGAAACCCGATGACGGCCTCAGTGACCCCGGCGACTGAGCGCCGCCGTTCTTTGTCGGTGATCCGCAGCGTCGTCAGATCGACCGCGACGCCCTCCTCCACCAGACTTCGGCCTACTCCGGCGGCGAAGGAGGTCTCAACGATGCTCCACCTAGCAGCCAGCTCTGCTTGCAGAGTTGTCCTCTGCTCCGACAGAGCAACCTCACGGAGAGGCTCTGTCAGCTTGACCACCCGTTCCCGAGCGCTGCCGGTCACCTCGTAGAAGCGATGGGGTATCTCAGCACCGCCGTTGCCACGCAGATTGTGAAACTTCTGCATCACCATCTCAGGCATCGACTTCATCGCAGCGGCGAGCAACTTCTCGGTGGGTGAACCAAGTCGTACGGACTCTGCGGTCTCCTCCTGAGCCACGGTCAGGAAGTCGGCTCCGCCGGTAGCGCTCCGCTGCGAGGTTTGCGGCGCCTGCGCCAGATGTTCCACCAGGCTCATCGCGTACGGCCTGGCCAGCTCCCGTAGAGGGATGTCGGTGCGCCCCTCGGCAGCGGCGCCCAGCAGCGCCTCCCCCAAGGCGAACTTGTAGGTACGCGAGTTGGCGCCCATGAGCACCGCCAGCCTCCATGAGGAGCGAGCGGTCGGTTCTTCGCGAAAGAACTCCACAGTCATCCGTACATACCAGCCTTGATCGCGTTTCGACCGGTTCAGGGTAGTTCGCGATCACGTGGATGTCACTGAGGCTCGATAGGCTCAGAAGCCTTGCAGGTAGGGCGCTCGAAGTGAAGGACGTGGAGCATGGGCAAACTGGTTCGGGACAAGATTCCGGACATCATCCGCCAGGGCGGTGAAGAACCGGTCATTACCGTGCTCGAAGGCGTCGACTACCGCAATGCTCTGCTGACTAAATTGATTGAAGAGGCCACCGAACTCGGCGAAGCGTCTCCCTCCGAAGTCGCGGAGGAGATCGCCGATGTGTACGAAGTTTTGCGTGCGCTAGCTACGGTCCATGGGCACGACTGGAGCGCGATTGAGAAGGTGGCAGCCAGCAAACGCAAGGAGCGCGGAGGGTTCCACCACCGTCTCTACCTGGCGTGATGGGTCATTGCCCAGGCTGAACCATGAGGATCTCTGCTCAGATGTGATTCGTAGCAGAGTGAATGGCCCCGCGAGAATTCGGAGCGTCCTGTAACTCCCCAAAATTGCCCGTCGGCGTAATCTCCAACGATCCTGAAAGAGCGATGAGCACACTCGTAACGCCGCCCGCAAGCTCAAGAGCTGATCGGCAGGCCGCGAGCATGGGCGCGCGCCGAGGAACGGAGACCACTCAAGTACGGATGAAAAGCATGACGGCGGTTCTGATCCAGATTCAGTGGAAGATCCAGCTGAGCGATCAGCGCAGACTCCCCCGTCCAGGGCTCCTCATGACGAACCCAACACACCCGGGCGTGTTCCGCCATCCAATCCGTCAGTTCCTTCTCGCCGGCCTGGCCGAAGGTCAACCGCTTCCCGCTGCCTACCCGCCGGAGCTCGAGCCCGAGCAGGCAACCGAGGCTGAGCCGCAGGGTGGAGCCCTCAGCGTTGCCGCGGAAGTGATACCGCACCCTGCTCCGGAGATTCTGCCTGCTGGCTCGCGTCGCCATACGACGGGGAGCGATCCCGACGTAGAGGAGACGGTCAGCGGGCAGGCTCGGATGTGGAGGCTGGGTGAAGTACCAGCCATAGATACCTGCAGCACCAGGCACCGGGCTTGGGCGGGTGAGGACTTCTGCTGCCTCCCACAACTTGGCCGGATTCAGCAGCCCAGCAGTGTCCATCCTTGCCTCCGGTCTCGTCCGTGCAGAAGGCTAAGGCACGCCACCGACAATGCGGATGAAGGCGCTGCAACGGGTACCGGGCAGGTTCTATCTCTGCCCGGTCGTTCATGCCTGCGATTCCAGCAGCCCTGAGAGGAACTCTTGCGTCGCCCGATCGACCGAGTACACGGCGGTGCCCATCATGCCGCGGGTCAGCAGCACTTTGTAGGTGTTGCGGATCAACCGGTCCGCCTGTTCGTCGCTGACTCCTCTCCGCATGAGCGCTGGATCCTTGCTGGCGCTGCGAACAGTGACCAACCTGCCGTCGCGGTAGACGAGGTCCGGACCGAAGATCACGCCGTTCCAGTCGTACTCGAAGCCCTGCGCCGTGTAGACGCACCCCACCTGCTCGAAGCCACCGGCCGCCGAGGCCCACAAGGCGCTGGCCGGCGCATTCCCCACGGCCCTGTCACCCTTGACGTTCCACGGCCGCGCCCATTCACCGATCCGCACGTCGGCGACCAGGCTGTCATCCCCATTCGGCGCACTCCAGGGCCAGCAGAACCCGGCTGTCATCCGCGCCGAGTAGCCCGCTTGAAGCCTGGCTCGCAGTGTGGCCTCCAACTCGTACGGAGACTCGGTCAGGGAGACAGCGAAGTGGTCGTCCCCCTTCCACACCTCTGGCGAGTCGCCGTCCAAGCCCAGCAGGCGCAGCACCCATTCCTCGTACTTGCGGCTTCCACCGCAGCGGAACTGTGCGTCCAGGTCGACCTGGTGCACGGCGAGGCCGAGTGATTCGGCGTAGGTGGTGATGTCGGCGACGCGTCCCATCTCGCCGGGCCGTACCACCTGATGCTCATCCAGCAGGAAGACCGGCACTCTCGCTGCGTTGATCAGCTCATCCAGCTGCGGCCGGCCTGTTCGCTGGTCTGATCTGGTGAACCTGTTGGCCGAGGTCTCGCGAATGCGGTGGGCCTCGTCGCAGATCAGGACATCCACGTCATTGGGGTTGGCGGTCATGAAGTTGTTGAAGTACTTGAACATCCCCTTCAGCCGGGTCGACCCCTTGGCGACGACGCGCCTCATCGTCTCGGTGAAGGACCGTGAACCGGTGGCGTGCAGAGCCGAGTACCCATGGCCGGAGAGCTCACCCAGCAGGGACAGCGCGATGACGCTCTTACCGGAACCCGGCCCTCCGGTGATGATCACCACTTGCTTCGAATTGTTCGCTCGAGCCTTCTCCACCGCGTGCAGGACCATCTCGTAGGCCAACCGCTGCTCGGCCAGCAGGACGAACTGATCGCGGTTCTTGATCTCGCCGGCAGCGACCTTGAGCAGTTGCTTGGACGGCCGGATGGAACTGGACAGCAGGCGATCGGCCGCAGCAGCCCCGGGCTCAGGCGCGAACTGTGCCTTGAGGTAGTCGACGAACTGGCCGCGGCGTGTCTTGCTGAAGAGCCGGGTGCGTTCGTCCTCGACATGGTCGTAGAGATCGTGGATGTCCGGGTCGCTGGCGTTGTGCAGGTAGGCCACTCCACGCACGGCGTTGTGGTGCTGGTCCAGGGCTCCGACGAAGTCGGCCAGGTATTCGCAGTAGCCCCGCACCTGCACGACCGGGTGGAGCTTGGGCCGCGACCCCATGCCCGACACCAGGACCATGTCAGCGTCGTCTTCGTACAGCTCAGCCTGGCTCCACTGCTTGAGCTCGACGATCAGGTAGGAGTCGGCTCCTGTGCGCCGGTCGCGTCCGGCGAGAATGACGTCCGCCCGCTTGCTGGTTAACGGCAGTTGGTACTCAATCAGCATCTCGACGCCACCGAGCCCGGCTTCCATCAGATCGCGGGCCAAGATCGGGATGCTCCGGTCCCAGGACCTGCGCTCGCTCTTGCCTGGATTGATGCCTTGGGTGGCGCGCATGTTCTCAGCGATCACCTCGCTGAGGACGCGTTCAGGCACCGACTCAGACACCAACTGGACAAGGCTTTCCGCCGAGTGCCGGAAAACGGCCACGGATGTACCCCCAGGCAGCACGAAAGACTCGTGCGGTATGGGGGCGTGTCCGCAACTGGGGCGGAAGCCCGTCGGGCCGCATCACCGATGCGTCAAAGATTAGCGGGATCTCGCCTGGATCCACTCCCGGATAAGCCGACGAAAGCCTTGAGCGGAGCAGCCTGCATCACCTTTCCGCATTTCGCAGGTGCCAGGCCAGTTGATGCGACGTGACGAATCGGAGGGCACTGGCCGAGGTACTCAGCGGGCCCCAGGACGGACTGTTGTCGTGGGATGTTCACACCTAGGGTGTCATCGTGCAGCGCCTTGCCCTCTTCGACCTCGACAGGACGCTCATTGACCTCAGCGGCGCGTTCCTACGGTGGGCCGAGGAGTTCGCTGAGCACCATCACTTGCAGCCGGAAGACATCTCCTGGCTCACCTCCCTGGATCAGGGCGTACACCCTCACCGAGACGTCTTCTTCACCAAGGTGCGCGAGCACTTCGCGCTGCCGGACCCGGTCGAAGAGCTGTGGGCCGGTTACCGTCAGCGGATGCCGTATCTCGTGGAGTGTTACCCCGGCGTCATGGCGGAGTTGGCTGACCTACGGGCCGCGGGGTGGCGAGTAGGAATCGTCACGAATGGCATGGCGGACAACCAGCTCGGCAAGCTCCACCGAACTGGCCTGGCCGGCGCGGTTGCTGGCTACGCCGTGTCGGGGGTTGAGGGTGTCCGAAAGCCGGATGCTCGCCTGTTCCAGATCGCCGCCGAGCGGTGCGGAGCCAGCCTCATCGATGGCGGTTGGATGGTGGGTGACAACCTCATCGCGGACATCGCAGGTGCTCAGGCTGCGGGCTTGCGCGGGATCTGGGTCGATCGAGGTACGTGGTCGGGGCACGAACATCGGGCCGATCACGTGGTGGCAGACGTGTCTGAGGCAATCACCATCATGCGCGGACAGCGTCACGGATAACACGGCAGAGCGCGCCCGGGGTATGACGCCCTCGAGACTGCCCTGAGGTAAGCGACGATACGCGGCGGCCATTCGAGTAGTTGGTATCTGCAGCCCTTCGTAGGTGTACGCACAGGTCCTGCCGTTTGGATCGATTTCTTAGCAAGAATCGCGAATCGGTTGGTTTCCATGGCAATCGACTCGGGCGGGGTTATCGTCGGTTGGGGGTCCTTGAGGAGCCATACGAGGAGAGATCGGCATGCCTGGTCTTGACCGCGAGGCGATGCAGGCTGCGATGTCCCGCATCCAGAAGCTGTCCGATGACAACTGGTGGGTCCTGCACGCTTCCTGCACCTTGATGGAAGCCCAAGCATGGGTCGGGCCGAGCGGGACCAGCTTCGGTGACGCCGTTCATAAAAGTCAGCAGGAGCTGCGTGCGATGCTGGCTGAGGCCGTCACCATGGCCCGGGACGAGCTGACGAGGGCGACATGAGCTTCAGCGGAGTCAAACTGCCGGAGTTCGACACCTTGGTCACCCGCCACACGGCAGCCGCCATGCAGATCGAGGAGCTGGCCTCACTGTTGTACGGGGAGCTCAACGGCGCAGGGCTCGATACCGCTCCTGCGGAACGGATAAGGCGACTCGCGGCACAGGTCGGCCAGGAAGCCGCAGACTTGCGCAAGCGGCAGGGCATCGTCCGGGAGATGGAGCGGCTCAAGGTCTCCCTCGGGCCGGCCGCTGTGGCAGGAACCCTCATCGCGATGCCGGACTCTCTCCCTCAGGCTCAAGGGCAACTCGACGGCACTGCCGCAGCTAACGCCGCCAAGGCCGCGGCAGCAGGCGATAAGAACGCGTTGAAGCAACTGCAGGCGTACGTGTCGAAGACGCGCGACGCCACATTCGTCAAGGCGTTCCTCTCCCAACTCGGCGCCAAGGGAGTGACGGAACTGCCCGCCACGATCGCCGGACAGCTCAAGGCGGCAGCCTCAGCAGGTGGCACCGGACAGGCGTCCAAGGAAGCCCGGGAGGCGATGCGACTGCTCGCTACCGCGCTCGCCAAGGGGACCAATCCCAGCGATCCCGCGTACATGGGCGACGCCTTCCTCACCGATCTGGTGAAGCACGGCCGCAGCGAGTTCAAGCTGAACGGCATCTCCTACTTTGGATACCAAGCACAGGCGATGATCTGGCAGGCAAGCGAGGGCAATCCGCCGTTCTCCGAGAAGTTCATGCAGGTTGTCGGACGAGATGCCATCGTCTTCGAGAAGGAGAAGTTCGAGGATCGCTGGAAGGCATCCAAGGACGCGATCGGGAGCGCCCTGGGCAGCCAACAGGTCCCGATGGCGGACCTCGCCACCACGCTCGGCGTGACCCAGTGGATGATTCCCAGGACCCCTACTATCGGCCCGGCAAAACAGCCCATAGACGAGTCGCGGAAGCATCCTGGCTCAGCGGTCATCGACGACCTGTTCCATGCGGCGGCCAGCGATGCGAAGGCTTCACAAGTCCTCCTCAATCACACGCCGGCCGGATGGAAGCAGTCGGTCCTGTCCTACATGCTGACCGACCGCCTCGCCGCATTCCAGTTCCACGGCAACACCGACCCGTTCGCCCAAGCAATGCGGAAGGCGATGACAGGGAAGGACGACACCTCGCTGAAACTGACCGGAGAGGCGCTAAACGTCCTCAAGGAGCACGCCAAAAAGGCATTCGGGCCAGACGACAACAACCGCCTCTCAATTACCGACCGGAAGCTGTTCGATCAGTTGACCTTCCTCAGGTATCCCGCGGGCAGCGCTTTAGCCGCACATATCGACCAGCTTTACGGCACGTTCGAGACCAAGACCCATGGCTTCTCAGGCATCGACAAGCCCGACATGGATCGACTACTAGTTCTGGTGAGCGGCGACAAGGAAGCCGCCACGGAACTCCAAGCTGCCGAGGCTGGCAGGGTGGGCGATCGGGTCAACGATGCCTTCAAGGTGGACGGCGGAAAGCATGTAAAGGACCAGCTCATTCCAGAAGCGAGGGTATTCGGACACCTGGTGGAAGCCCGCAGGCAAGCCTTGCTCGCCAACGCCTGGAGCGACGAGCAGGCCAGAAAGGACCTGAAGGAAACACTCAACTCCGCATTCTCCGAACTGACTGGGCCGACTGGGCGACTCGGTACCAAGGTGGCGGGAGAGATCGGCGGGAAGATTGGGGAAAAGGGCGCTGAACTGTCGCTGGACACACTCGCCTCATTCATCGCCAAACAGGTGATCGAAGTGGGCGTTACCTCAGGCGACGCGTTGAAGACCTCCGAAAACCAAACCGAGATGGTGGGGTGGCTGATGAAGAGGGCCATCATCAGCGCAAAGATCGCCGCAGGCGATTGGTCCAAGAACGCCATGGAAGCAGTCAAGGGCAAGAGCTTCGCCACCCGCGATCAGCCGCCCCAGATCAGACCCCTTGAGGAGATACTGGCAGAGCCGACGACTTTCGACGACTTCATTGAATGGGCACAACGTTTCACTAATACTGAGAGCACAGCGAACGACTTGCAAACCACCATGGGAAATATCGCCACGACCACTGTCCCCGGAAACCTCAATGTCAGCAGGTACTGACATGCCGCTTCGAGTCGTTCGCGTCCGCCGCAACATTACTGTTGGCCTGGCATTCCTCTTCGCTATGACTACCAGTTGCACCGGTACCCCCACACAAGTGCCGCCGAGTCCCACCGGAAAGGCCCCCATCAGTCCGGTTACCGACTCTCCACCCTACTGGTGCGACTTTCTTCCACAACAGGCCATCCGTACAATCACCGGGCTCACCATTCCACTCGAGGAGCGCAAGAGCGGAGTACCGGCATCTCATGGGCAATGCTCGCTTCGCAATGAATATGACCGACTCTCAGTGGTGTGGGCCACATTTGGCGGCAAGGAGGCGACGGACCTCGCACAGGAGAACTTCGGAGCCCATCAACTGGCAGGCCTGCCGGCAAATCTCGGTAGCGGGCTCATTTCCTACACCGGTCGCCTGCCTCGCACCAACCCGTACTACACCCATATGCTGTTCCGGTGCGGTGACAAGCATCCGTGGATCAGCGTCGATCTTTCCGAGGTCGCCAAGGGCCGCGACCCAGTCAGCGACCTGACGCAGCTGCTCAGCATCGCCCGGAAGCGGTACGGCGAACTGCATAAATGCACCCCTAAGCCGAGCTGACATGCGTTGACGCTATCCGTAGATCAGGTGGCATGCAAGGTTACGGATGCGGAACGCGGGACGGGAATGTGGGAACAGTCCGTCGCATGTTGCGTCGATCAAGGAATCCACACTCCTCCTACCGCGGTTCTCAGGAACGACGGGCTTTGTCTTCCTTTGACGGCGGGGCGGCGTCGTAATCGTCGTGTGTGGCGTTTCAGGGGCATCGTCGTAACGTTGAAGGGACGCAGTCCCGCGTCGTGCTTCATGACGGTTCCTCTCTCGTCTCACCTTGTTCTTCGACTGCTCGTGATCTGTCTGCGGCACCGCCGAAGGTGAAGGCTTATGGGGAGCAGGCGTGTGCGTCGCCGGTGAGGTGAGCACAGTTGGGCGTGCGGTTGGGCTTTCGCGAGGCGTCGGCATCGAAACGGCTTTTACCTGAGGTGAGGCGTTGTCATTGCCCCACGCGCTTGACCAAATGCCGATGCTGGCGCAGGCCAGGAGGCTGGCGATGAGCACCGAACGGGTCAGACGATCCTGCATTCGCAGAAATGATCTCCCGGGTGGGGCGGGAGTTGAATACGTTCGCCAGTCGAGGGAGTCGGACGCGTTGAGAAGCCGAGGCCGGTTCTGGAGTGGGAGGCCGTAGCGCGGTCGCCGCAATGGGCGGTGCTCTTCTGGGGACGACGCGGAGTGGGCGTAATCGGGGTTCATGGCCCTCCTCTCGTTGCGTGCATGACAGGGTCGCGCAGCGTGACGGGCTTCGGCGGGAACGACGCGCATGGGTGACAGCGTGAAACGAAATGGCCCCGGCAGATCCGGGGCCGAAGGTGGGCAAGGATGGCTATGTGTCGAGGGCGTTGTTGATTTTGCTGTTGATGTGTTCTTGCTGGCCGTCGATGCATTTGGCGTAGACCCGAAGGAGCACGTCCACACTGTGACCAGCACGTTTGGCTACCTCGGGGGCCGGGACGCCTGCGTTCAGCCAGAGGGAGACCGCGGCGTGGCGGAGGTCGTACGGTCGTGCTGCAAGCGAGGACGCGGCCTGTTCCGGGGTGAGAGCCAGCTTGCGGGCTTCTTGCCAGACGTAGGAGTGCGCTGAACTGGAGTAGGTGCCGCCTGTGCCCGTGCTGAAGATCCTGCCATCCTTGGCCGTGCCGTACTCGGCGACGTGGTCGCGGAGCAAGGTGACCAGGGTGGGCGGAATGGGGATCTCTCGTGTCTCCTTGTCCGCGCGGTGCTTCAGGCTGCGGGATTCGTGGGTCTCGCCGGAGTTGGTCCAGCGTTTCGTGCCTTGGGGACGGGCCTTCTCCAGCACGATCAGGCCCCAGCCCGTTTCAGGCAGCGTGCAGTTCTTCAGCCGGAGGTCGGCCGCCTCCTCTGGCCGGAGAGCGGCGTAATAGATACAGGCGAACAGGGCTTGAAGTCGAGCGCCCCGCTTGCGGCCCACCTTGGGCAGGGCGTTGAGGAGTTGCCGTGCTTGGGCGGGATTGACCACCGTACGAGGGTCGATGACTGTGACGGCCCTCGGTGCCGTCCACTTGATCTCGTCCAGCGGGTTGGTGTTGAACACCTTCTGCTCTACTGCGTGTTCCAGCAGGTGATGCAGAATGGCGCGCTTGCGCCGTACCGTGTTCGCCCCCGCAGGAGTGCCGGCGAAGGTGACCGAGATGGCGTCGAGGGCCGTACGGAGAACGTGTGCCTCTCCCAGTGCCGAGAGCGGGAGTGACGCCCTCTCAAGCCAGGCCAATGCCGCTGCTTGGGCCGTCGCCAGAGCGTCACGTCTGCCCTCCGGGAGCAGTGCGTGAATCCTGAGGACTTCCCGCAGTTCCTCAGCGGCGGGCCGGCGGGGTGCATCGGACACCAGGGCTGGAATCAGGGTCAGGAGCGCGTACGCGTCCGTCTCGCGGGTCCGGGCCGCTGAGGTGTTCCAGCGCCGGAGAACGTACGCCTGAGCGAACTCAAGGAAGGACGGCCCGGAGGACCCGGCGGCGAGCATCGACACCGGCAGGCCGGTGGCGATGTCGAACTCCTCCCCCGCCTTGGCAGCCTGGCGCAGATCAGAGACGAAGGCGTTGGCCAGGCCCTTGGTCCTGAAGCTCTTGGACTTGGGCTTGCCCGCGACCCGCCAGCGGGCGATGAATGTAGGAGTCTCGCGGTCCGTACGGTGCTGGATTTCGCCGAGCTTCACGTCGTAAGTGGTGTTCATACGGCCCCCCGTCGCGAGTCGAGCCAGGCTGTGAGGTCGCTCCGCCAGACGCGGAGTTCGAGGTTGGGCAGTTGGACGCAGACCGGCGCGCGGCCGAGCTCGCGCCAGCGGTAGAAGGTGCGTCGGGAGACGCCGCCCAGTTCGGCGAGAACCTGCGGGACGGTCAGCAGTTCGTCGCGCCTACTCATCGGCGGTCACCAACTGCATTGCGAGTGGTGTGCCGGTGAGTGCAGCCACAAGGAGTTGATCTCCGAGGGAGAGTCCTTGTCCGGCGTACTCCCAGTGGGCGACGACGAGGACGGTGTCCTCGTCGAACAGCGGCAGCCGCCCGAGGCTGATCTCTTCTGTGCGCATGTGTTCTTCGCGGGCGGCTCGGAGGTCGCCGAGGGTGGTGGAGTAGTGGCGGCTCTTGGTGGAGAAGTGGCCGCGGAAGCCGAGCATGTGGGCCCAGTGGGTGAGCCGTAGGTCGGCCAGGTCCTCGTCGCCGCCCAGTCGCATGCAGGCGGCGATCAGTCGGCGGGCGTGGTCGCGGACGGGTAGGGCGTCGAGGTTGTCGAGTGGTTGGATGCGGCGGTCCAGGGTGCCGACGCATTCAGCGGCCTTGGTGGCGTACTTGGCGATGTAGGCGGCAACGGCCTGTTCGATGAGGTCGCCGTTCATGGTGATGCGTCGGACGTCGAGCTGGGTTCCCCACCGGAACGTGCGACCCAATGGCTTGATCTCGGCGGTCACGGCGGCTGTCGCGTGCTGGACGGCGTCGGCCAGGGCGTCGGCGGTGGCCCAGGCCGGTGGCGGCGAGTTGGGGCCGTCGGGTCCGTCGAGGCGGATGACGGCGTGGAAGTGGACGACGCCGCGGCGCTGGTACTCGGCGACCTTGGCGAAGGCGATGGTGACCTGATCGCGCAGGGCTTTGACGGTCAGGCCGTTGAGGCGGGCGAAGCGGCGGCGCAGGGCGAGGGTGAAGCGGCGCCACAGTTCGGGGCTGATGGCGTTGAACAGGACCGAGCCGTCGTAGTCGTAGCAGTCGGGGCACAGCGGTTCGCCGAGCCGCGGATCGTCGGCGTGGTGCCGGTCGGTGCAGGACATGGGGTGTCCGTGCGGGCAGGTCTGGGCGTTGCGGCGGGCGTGGCAGGGCTGGACCTTGCCGTTCTTCTCCCGCCGCACGTGAACACTCCCGAAGGAGGGCGCGGTGAGGGTGACGAACAGGCACGGATGCGAGCTGACCGTCTCCGGGACGCCCTTGCCGCCGATGAGGCCGGCGCGGACGAGTTGGTAGGTGTCGGAGCGGTAGACCTCGGCGCAGGCCGGGCAACGGGAGGCGCGGCGAGTCTTACACGGAACGCGCAGGACGCCGCCCGGTTCTCGGTTGGTGCTGTAGCGGTGGAGCAGCTCGCCGGTGGCCTGGTCGAAGTGCTCGACCTTGCCACGCAGGTGGATGGGCTGTCGGCAGCCGCCGGTGCGCTTGATCTGGTGCGCCCAGCGGTCGTAGTCGGGTTGGTGGAGCCGGTCGATCATCCCGGCTACCGCGTGAGAGCGGGCAAGGTGGGGCAAGATGGGTTCCGTCCTATCCAGTGACGCTGGTGTGGATGGCCCCCGGCCTGGCGCGGATCTTGGCGGATGTGTGGCCAGGCGGGGGGCGCTACGCGTTATGCGCCGTGGTTGTCGATGCCGCTGCCGTGGCAGTCGGCGCAGGTCTGGTCGTCGGTGACGCCAGTGCCGTTGCAGGTGCAGCAGCAGTAGCGCGGGATCGGGATGGTCACCGGTTGTCCCGAGGGACGATGCGGACGTACACGCGGTACTTGCGCGGGTGAGCACGGTCCGGGTACGCCCGCGACATCGCGGTGACCGTGAAGACCTCACGCAGATGGATCAGACCGAGGGTGATCTCCGCGCGATTTCCTTCGAGGCGGATACGCATGTTGGTGATCTCCTAGATCTCGTCGTGCTGGATGGAGTCGCGGTAGCTGTTCACGGCGTCGTGGCGCGCTTGGGCGGCGGCGAGGATGGCCACGGCCCGGTATTCGACGGGGCCGAAGTGCACGGAGGTCGCGTAGTGGCCGTACGGCGAGTTGTCGAATTCGATGGGTGATCCGATCCGGGCGGCGATCTGGTCGATCTCAGCGCGCATGTCCTCGTCGGCTTCGTGGGCGGAGAAGTAGTGAAGGGTCGGGTCGGGCGGAGCCGGTACGTCGGGGTGGGTCTCCAGGAAGATGGCCAGGTTGAGCAGGCCGTTGATCAGTTCTCGGCGGTGGTCGCGCATGACGTTCCTCTCAAGGGATCTCTGGTGTGGTCCGCAGGGTGCGGAGCAGGGCGGAGGCGAGTTGGTCGGACACGCCCAGGCGGGCGCGCAGCAGGTCGCAGGTGATGGGCTTGCCGTGCTTGGTCTGGTGTTCTGCGGCTACGCGGCGGGCGTAGTCGACCAGGGCTGGTGCGGGAGCGGGACCGTCGTCGTCAGCGGGGACGAGCGCGGGACGGTCCTCGTACGAGACGGCTTGGGACGTCTCGGGAACGGACGGGGACGCTTCTGCCCAGGACGAGGACGGCTGCAGGACGTCCTGGGACGGTTCAGTACGGGCAGTGGTGGCGCGGCGTTCGAGCATGGAGACCGCGACGAGGAAGGCGCCGGCCGGAGTGGCAGCGGTTATCCAGCCCCAGATGGTCGGGGTGGCTTGTTGCAGGTTCGCGGCCAGGGACAGAACGACGCCTCCGGATAGGACGAGGACGGGCCAGGAGACGAGACCGCGCCGAGCTTTGCCTGTCTTTTTGTCGCGCTGGCGTTCCCGGGCAGCCATGACGCAAGTCAGATCGACACAGACCGCGATGGCCCACGCCATCCAGCCCTGCTGGCCGTTCTCGGTGGCGGTGTCGCGGATGTGGGTGAAGGATCCAGCTCCGGCGATGAGGGCCAGGACGACGACGGGGCCGGTGTCGAGCAGCCAGGCGGCGAAGCGTCGCATCTTGCTCCTCCTCTCCGGCGAGTCAGGCGGTCTGGGAGTCGGGTGTCTGGTGAGGTTGTGCGGCCATGACCTCCGCCCACTTCGGCGCTCTGTCGGCGTAGGTGTGGGCGGCGTGTTCGGCGGCTTGCTCGCTGACGTAGAACGACCGGGCCCGGTACCACTGGCCGTCCTGACCGGCGACGATGGCGACACCCGGCGTCTCGGCGGCGATGGCGCGAGCCGAGTCGAGCGCCGCCGGGTCGAGATCGCCGAGGGTCATGGTGGCGGTCTCGGGATCGTTCACCCGGTGGCAGATCCGCCCGGAGCACTGAGCCCGAAGGGCGGTGACACCGGGACCGAGGTCAGAGCCGATGCGCTGACCACAGCAGAACAGGTAGATGCCGAACGCTCGCCCGAGCTGCGCCACCCGAAGCAGCGCGGTCGACGTCTTGGCGATCTCGTCCTTCTCCGACTTGTCGGCCATCAGGTAGAGCTCGGCCAGCTCGTCGACCAGGACCACGACCGGGACCGGACGCATGCCCGGCGGGAGCTGCCAGATGTTGCGGGCCGAGGCCATCCGGCACAAGCCCATCCGGTCGGTCATGAGCTCCACCAGGTCGTCGAGCAGTCCCCCGCACTCGGCGCGGCTCGTGGCCAGCGCGGACAGCCGCGGCGCGTACGGCGTGAACTCGACTCCGCCCTTAAGGTCGAAACCGACCAGAGCGACGGGTTGCGGGGCCAGGCCGACGATGAGCGCGTTGGCCAGGTTGGACTTGCCGGACTGGGTGGCGCCGGCGTTCAGCCAGTGCGGGACCGTCCGGAAGTCGACGGTCCAGGGCTTGCCGGTCTCCAGCCGACCGACGGTGACCTTGAGCAGCTCCGTCGAGGGTGGCAGGTCATCAACCTTGACCAGCGGATCGCGCAGGGTGACGGCGATCCGTACCCGACCAGGCTTGTCGGAGGAGACGCGCACAGCATGCACGCCCCAGGAGTGCGCCAGCCGTTCGGCGGCGTCGGAGTAGTCGGCCGGGATCTGGCCTTCAAGGGTGTGCAGCGTGACCCGCCAGCCGTAACGGGTGGGCAGCGGCAGCCACATGAACGGCTTGGTGTCCACGGCGACGCGCTGGAACTTGCGCCGGACGCGGACGACGCCGGTCGAGGCCACCATCCCGGGAACGGTGGTGAACCAGAACCGCTGCCGCTTCTTGGTCAGACCGCATCCGAGGGCGACCTTGCGCCAGGACGCCCGCACGCTGATCGCGGTCAGCGGATAGCCGACAACGAGCCAGAACGACGGGTGATGCCAGCGGCGCCAGGCCCAGAGCCCGGCCGCGACAGCGGCCAGGACTCCGAGCAGGGTGTAGAGCTGATCAAACACTGGCGGCCTCCTGCTGCGGGAGCAGGGCAGCGGCCCGGTAGGCGATCCCCCAACGGCCGGCGATCTCCCAGACGTAGCCGAGCAGGCCGACGGCGTTGACGGCGTCGCCGGCCTTGATGGGCGGTTCTCCGCTGATACCGATCTTCACGAGCTCGATCCGGCCGAACTCGTCCTCTACCGACACCGTCACCTCGTAGACGGTGTTGCCGTTCTTGTCGGTCTTGATCTCGCCGGTGTCCTTGTTGAGCAGCCGCGGGCGCGGCGCCTTCACGCAGGTGATCGCGAGCTTGCTGGTGTCCACAGGGATGGGGACGGTGCGCATGGCGTGAGTTCCTTACGTAGTGACGTTGCGACTCTTAGTATGCATGGAATACTTGGCGTTCTAAGTTGTCAAGGGATTCCACGAAGACTTGGTTGGCATGTCGTGCGGGGTGTGCTGAAGTAGAGGCCAGACGACCTCACGGAAGGCGCGGAATGGTCGAGAAGAGCGGTCGCCCCGGCTACCTCCAGATAGCGGACGACCTTCGTACGCAGATCAGAACGGGCTCACTCGCACCCGGCGCTGCGCTGCCCTCGACCGCCCAGCTCGGCCAGCGCTACGACGTGTCCGCCAGCGTGGTCAAGGCCGCGATCAGCGTGCTCCGCACCGAGGGGCTGATCGTCGGCCAGCAGGGCAAGGGTGTGTTCGTACGGGAGGGCGCGGCGGAGTCGCTCCAAGAGCCGGCCCCGTCGGACGTCATGGACCAGCTCTCTCAGATGCGGAGCACTCTGGCGACTCTCGGCGAGCGGATCGCCGACCTGGAGAAGGCCGTGTTCCAAGAGCGGAAGCGATCTCGCTGACCCGACAGGCCAACTCCTCCATCTCCGACCGAATGGCCTGAAGTTCGGCCAGAATTCGCTCGTTTGCGGTCACTCTCGGCACCCCATTTCTGGTGGTTCGTAATCCCCTGCGGGATGCCGTTAGTTCATCGCGTATCGCCGCTGTTGAGTATCACGGAGCGTTAGCTAAGCTTCTGCATTGCTGCCTGCACGGCGGTTACACATGCGCTTACACACGCCCACCCCTCCAAGCGCGCAAAAGGATGCGATGAAGACAATTCACCGCCCCGGATGGCAACCCCTGCTGCTGCGCCAGTACCGCGAAGCACACGGACTCACCCTCGAAGCTGCAGGTGACCAGCTACGCCAGGTCGCCGCACGGCACGGGCTCACCGCGCCGGCCGCGAATTTCCAGACACTCTGGGCACACGAACAGGGATCGGTATATCCCGGGCCTCACTACCGACGAGCCTATTGCCTTCTATACCAGGCAAACGAACCCACACTGGGTTTCCGGCTGCCGCTTCCTGGCGAAATATCCGAAGTGGAAAATTCCATCTCGGATTTGCCCCAGCCCACCGACCCTGCCGTGGACAACGCCGCCGCCGAGGTGATCGAACAGGCCCTCGTCAAAGTCTCGGGCGCTCCCATCAACGGTGAGCAGAACGCCCTCCTCAACCGAGTCGTGGACGCCTGGCGACGCCGCCACGGCCAGGGCAGCCCCAAGCCCATCCTCACCCTCGTCGGCGGCTACGAGGGATCCCGCAAGACAGAGTTCTCCCGCTTCCTGTCCGACATCACCGGCTGGGCCTTCCTGGACAAGGACTCCCTGACGCGCCCCATGGTCGAGCGCCTGCTGATCTCCCTCGGCGGCGACCCCCACGACCGGCACACCGAGCTGTACCTGAGCGAGGTCCGTCCACTGGAGTACCGGTGCCTGATGGAAACCGCGTTCGACAACCTCAAAGTCGGCACCTCGGCCATCCTCGCGGCGCCATTCATTGCCGAACTCCAATCCCCCGACTGGATCTCCCGCCTCACCAACCGATGCGCGGCCAAGGGCATCGACGTGGCCGTGGTCTGGGTACGCTGCGACGCCGAGTCCATGCGTGAGTACATCGAATTCCGCGGCGCGCCCCGAGACGCCTGGAAGCTCGCCAACTGGCAGACGTACGTCAGCGGCCTCAACTCCGAGACCAGCCCGCCCACCGCCCACATCACCGTCGACAACCGCCTCGGCGCCGCCATCAGCCTTGCCGACCAGACCCGCGAGACCCTGAAGCGGATCCTCACATGAGGGGCATCGTCCTGTACGGGCCACCCGCCAGCGGCAAGAGCACCATCACCGCCGCCCTCAGCCGACTCGACCCGCGGTTCGCGCTGGTGCGCAAGCTCAAGGCCGGCAACCAGCGCGGCACAGAGTACGACTTCGTCCCCGTCGAGGAGCTGGCCAGGCTGCGAGCCGCCGGCCGCCTCCTCCTGGAGACGCGCCGCTACGGCAACACGTACGCCATCGACCGCCACCAGATCGACGAACTGGTCTCGTCCGGCCAGGTACCGATCGTCCATCTGGGCACCATCGCCGACATCCGCCGGCTGACCGAGGCAACAGCCTGGCTGGTCGTCCTGCTGTGGGTACCGCGGGCGGTCTGCGAGGAACGCTCGCGACAGCGCCTCGACATAGACACCCCACACCGCTTGGCAGCATGGGACGAGGCATTCGCCGACCTGTACACCCATGGTGAGAGCACGTTCCATCACCGACACCGAACCGACCTGATCGCGCCGGAAGAGATAGCGCAGCAAATCGCAAGCGCCTACCACGGCCGCGAAGTGGCGCCGATGGATCAACGCGCGTAGCCGGTGAGGATCTGCATCCATAGCTGCCGAGCAGCCCGAGCAGACATCCATTCAGTCTGAACGACGCGCGGACGGCCGTCCCATGACATGCGTCGAATGAACGACAACCCGCCGGCCGCGCACAGCTCATACATCGGAGGCATGCAGGTGCACGTGTGCTCATGGACCCTGATCCGATCGCATCGCCGCACAACGTCTTGCCAGGCCACTTGAAGCACATCCTCCTGAGGAACTGCCAAGTGATGGCTGTGATGGTCGAAGCGCCACGACGGTACGTTCATACCTCGGCCCCCAACTGCGCTTGCGCGAGAAGCAGCCTGACGAAGGTTTCCAGGTCATCCGCGCTCACCGTCTGCTGCATCCCAGCGTCAACCTCTTTGTCGCTGAGCCGTACGCCGCTCCGGCTCCCGTAGAAGGCCCCTGCGTCACTCTGGAAGAAGGACCAGCCGGGGAAGCAGGCGCGAAGCGCTACAAGGCAGTGACTCTTGGTCGCCATGTCACGAGCGTAGAAGCTGAGCGAAGAGCCTGTCTACCCCTAGGGATACCGAGGGATAGCGATAGATCCCTATAGGCGAGTGACGACCCTTGAAGTCCCCTTTCTACGCTTGGGCCTCGTGATCGAATTCGAGCCGGATCGCCCCCGCTGGCAGCAGGTCGCCGACGTCCTCCGCGGACGCATCAGCAGCGGCGAATACCCGCCAAAGTACCTCGTCTCGGAAGTCCGCCTCGTCCAGGAGTTCGGCGTAGCCCGCGACACCATCCGCAAGGCGATCCGCCAACTCCGCGACGAAGGGCTGATCTACACCGTGCCGAACCTCGGCAGCTTCGTAAGCCCACCCGGCGAAGCCGAATCCACGAAGAGCTGAGCCCCGGCACATTGGCGGAGTACTCTCCCCGAGCATGAACCGCCGGATCGACTACTACGACGACCCAGACGCGCCTCTGCCGAACAGCCTCGTGCCCTCGGTCAATGTGGCCGTCACCAACGAGGCCGGCGCCCTGCTCCTCATCCGCCGTAGCGACAACGACAACTGGCCCTCCCCGGCGGCGCCATCGACCTCGGCGAGTCCATCCCCGCCGCAGCCATCCGCGAGACCCTGGAAGAGACGGGAATCACCTGCGAGATCACCGGGATCGTCGGCACGTACAGCGACCCCAGGCACGTCATCCTCTACACCAGCAATGGGGAGGCGCGACAAGAGCTCTCCATCGTGCTCACGGCACGCCCTACCGGGGGCGAGCCAACTCCGAGCTCAGAGTCCCGCGAGGTCCGATGGTAGCGCGACAGGACATCGAGAGCCACCCGATGGATCGGTCAATGCGCATGCGCATGCGCATGCGCATCAACCACTACCTCGAAGCAGCAGACCCGTGCATCGGCTGAGACCTGAGACAACCGGCATGGAGCCATAGCTAAGCACTATGGAACTCCGACAGAGTCGCAGGTCAGAAGCGTGATCGACAAGTGGATGAGGACTTTCTCCACGGTTTTAAAGGCGAGCCGCCTGCGGCGTCTCGCCGCGCGTCGGGCGGTCGCTGGCCGCGCTGCGGCTCTTCGGCCGGTCGCGGCCAGCACCACCCACGCGCTGCAAGCAACACGGCGGACAGCAAGAACGTCGAGAGGCGCATCATGGCATAGGCATCGACCGTATGGATCTGGTGCCTCAGCACTACACCGCGTGAGGCTCCGCATCCTCAAGCTTGCCGGGTTGTACCGATAGGAGATCAAGCGGCGGCGCGGCGCGCCGCCGTACCCCCGGCCCTCCGCCCACACGCCGTTTGGGCGTGGGGCCTGGGGGCCGGTCCCGGACGGCGTGCGGGACACCGGGTCGGCCACCGCACGCCCGCCCCGCCGTACCAACTGAACGCGTCGACCGGGGTTGCCACGCCGCCGCACAGATGCAGCCCTACGATCGCCACAGCATGGCCGGGCATCGTGCATGGTCGGGGGCGATCGAAGGGCCAAGGCTTCGTTCCTCAGCCCTGGCCCGCCGGACTACGTGTGTCTCTCTGCGTGGCCCGAACCTCAGCGAATCTCAGGTAGACGATCAGGCGTGCACGGGCGCACAGCCCGGCCTCATTCCAGATTGGAGCCCAGCAGAAGACCGTGGAGATCCCAGCCTGTCGGAATAGGCATGTTGGCCGGATAATCGACCACTTGGAGCGAAGCCTCGTCGTAGAGCCGTACGTCGTGAGGTCGTCGCCTTGGGCCACGATGAGAAGATGCGAGCCCAGCCGCCAGACCGCATGTTGAACCGCCCCGGCTTTGATGGAGACCTTGGCCTGGACGTTGCTCATCGTCAGCAGCATGGCAAGCCTGGCAGCGAATGTCGCGGTTGCCGACCCGAACCTTGTGGCACAGATCGTCGCCGCCTGGCCCTCGTTCGCGCTGATCGGTGCCTACAAGATGCTGATGTGGCAGGAGCGCAGGTGCAGGGACATCAGAGTGTCCACCATCGCGCGGAAGAGCGCCTCGGACCTCCGCCAGGTGGCATGGTAATGGGCACAGTCCAACAGGCGCTCAGACGGCTCCCTTCCGTCGGGCGCCATGATCACGGAGCACTTCGAGGGAAGTCCTCGATGGGTGCGGTGGATCAAGAGTGCTGGCCTGACTGGGGATTTGAGCTGAAGCGCTGGACATCAACCGTCGCGTCATCGTTGCTCTCGGAGGAGCTTAATGCGCGGTTGTCGTCTGGCCAGCGAGTTGACCGGGCAGCAATGCAATCTCCTCAAGGGCGTCGCGAAGAGGGTAGTTCTGAATGACATCGGCTGATGGCCGAGGCACGTACCATCAGAACCGGCGGACGTACCTGATTGAAAGGAGTTCTACGTGGCTGCCGACCGATCGTGGGAGGCGACAGAGAAGGGAGCACACCTCCGCGGACGTCGTACGAGGAACACTAAGCCGGAAGTAGCGCTACGCAGTGCTGTTCACGCGCTGGGTTTCCGATTCCGACTCCACCAGCAACTCGTCGCTAGATGCACTCCGGATTTCGTTCTTCCCCGGTGGAGACTGGCGGTTTTTGTGGACGGTTGCTTCTGGCACGGCTGCCCTGATCACGCGCCAGCTTTCAGGGGGCCGAATGCGGAGCGGTGGCGCATAAAGATCGATACAAACCGCGCCAGGGACCGTCGGAACGACGCATCCCTTGAGGAGGCTGGTTGGCGCGTGCACCGTGTATGGGAGTGTGAAATTAGGAGAGACGTGCGTCTCGCAGCCGAGGAAGTTGGGCGTAAGGCTAGAGAAGGAAGCGTTCCCCGAGATCCGTCTGGTCGTTGACCTACCAGAGTGTAGAGGCGCGTGGACGTTCCTCGATGGAGTAACTGCACCAAGTCGTCAGCGGACAGGTGCTGCACAACGGCTCGTTCGGAGTGCAGGTCGTCATACCGAGTACTCGTAGAGCCGCCATGCGAAGGGGGGCCGGCTTACCGCCTCCGATGAGCCGCGCCAAATCAACTCTGCCGTCCGTAAGGCGATTGGTCTGGTCGGAGTTCGTGCCAGATACCCGAGCCGCAACCCGCAGGGACACCTGCGAGGTGAGCATGACGTCGTGCCCGCTAAGCAACGTAAGGAGGGATTCCTCTGCCGGCTTCAGGCGTAGCGCCTCGGCCAGGTCGGCGGGGTTCTTCCATACGTTGTGCTTGGCCGTGAGTTCCTGTAGGGGGGCAAGCCGGCTTTCCGCACGTGGGCCGAGACGGTCCATCAGGGAGCGGAGTTCTCTAGCCGTCACCTTGGCCACGCCGCGCAGCGGCTCCAAGGCTTGAGCAAGCCCGCGGGTCTCGGCCCTCCCGTTGGCGCTGAGCATTGCAACGACAAGGGCAACGGCCGGAGTAACGTCATCGCTAGGAATGTTGAACCAGTCCGAGCCCTTCCGCTGTTCTTCGGCCCAGGATGTAAGGGCCTTATGGATCAGTGCCCAGCGGGCGGGCGTCGAGAACAGCGTTTCCTGAATGGTGTTCTCGGGATTGATCGCCTGGGCGGCGACTCTGCCAAGTTCTGGAGGTACGGCATTTCCAATCTGCCGGAAGGCATCGCTTCGCGTACCGGAAAAGCGAAAATCGTCCGGAAAAGTTTGAATTCGAGCCGCTTCTCGCACGGTAAGTGTTCGATGCTGCTCGGGATGTATATACCAGTAGCCGTCCTTGGCGATATGGGCTGTAATGGATCTACTGAGTTCGTCCCAGCCCAAGCGGTTGTACTTGTCATCGAAGGTCTCGGCGGTATACCGACGAAGGTCGGGTCGGATGTCGCGGTACAGAGTTTTGTGGTCCATGAGCTTGAACGTCTCGAGGTCGTCACGCCGGACCGGGCGGGTCATGTGGTCCCAGACGAAACCGGAGTGCTCATTTTCTCGCATTCGCCTTGCGAACGCAGAGGCCAATGACTCCCCCTGGTATGGAAGGCGGCGATCGCCGACAGGGTCGTCTTCGGGCAGCACGGGAAGATCGCCGATCGCATCCCGCACTGTGACTTTGGGGAGAGCCTCGGGCCAAGGGAACTCATGGTGATCAGTTCGGGCGAGGACGATCAAGCGCTTCCTGTGCTGAGGAACTCCGTACTTCCACGCGTCAACCAGGCGAACGTCGGTGTGATAGCCGTCGCCCTCAAGGTGCTCGACGATTTCTCGAACGACACGGAAGTCATCGCCCAGCGCCATGTCGGGAACGTTCTCCATGAGAACGGCGCGGGGTTGGATGGCCAGCGCGACCTCGAGGAAGGCCTTCCATAGCTCCTTGCGCGCATCGTGGGGGTCGCGTCCCGCATAGTCGACGAGGCTGCGTATCTTGCTTCGACCGGCTCTACTGAAAGGCTGACATGGTGGGCCGCCGGCAACAAGATCGATCTTGGTTTGCTTCAGAAGAGCTATGAGGTCTGCTCTGGCGCGGACGTCGGACATGTCCACGTCCAGCGACAGTCCTGGGAAGTTGGCCCTGTGGGTCTCCAATGCGCGCCGATCATGATCCACTGCGGCGACAACGGTCCAACCAGCCCGTTCGAGGCCAAGACTTAGTCCACCAGCACCGGAAAAAAGATCAACCGCAAGTCGTTCACCCGCAGCCAGGCGCTTGTCGCACCACTCAACGAAGATGTCCTCGGTGCAACGATCGTCAGGATCGGGGAGCTGTAGGACGTCGCTGCGATGCAGCTTCACCCCGTAAAATGCCACGCGACCCTCCATCCCGTTGTACTCCCCAATGACCACCAGGAGAACACAGAGGCCCCGGTCGTGCAAGGCATTCTGCCTCAACAGGCGTCACTTTTGCCTCCCGAAGCGGCGCCAATCTCAGAAGGTACTCCTTTCCCCTCGACCTACCAAACTGGTCCTGCAGGCCCATGCGCCCTTCCTGGGGTTGCACTGTACGAGTCTCGAGGAGGCATCCCATGAGGTCTCGGACCGGCTGTGGACAACGAGGTGTCAGACGCCTACCCAGTGGATATCCATGACCCGCTTCGTGCACGCTTCCTTCTTGGCCCACTCGGTCACATTGCCGCCTGAGGGCGTGTCCAGCAACACCTCGCGGACGAGGGTGCTCAGGGGGCCGACGGCCTGCGTCACTTCCGAGGGGAGAGCCTGGTTGCGCCAGATCGCGCCGAGTATCGCCTCCAGAGCGACTTCTGGAACCAGTCGCGCGAGAGTGTGGGCGGTGACCTGGGCGGGATAGCCCGCACCTGGGTTGAGCCGCATGATCTCCCTTCGTGCCTGGGTGAAGAAGATGGCCTTCGCGATCAGGTTCCGAAAGTACTGTTCGTCCGGGAGCTCGGTCCGGTGCGAGAGGACGTCGAGGGTCCATTGCCGGAAGCATTTCTGCGCCCCCCAACTGGCAATATGAGGCAGCTGAAGGAAGACCATCTCGAACTTCGCCACATCCGTCTTGGTGAACCGCTGCAGGGAGGGGTTCTCCTTGACGAACTTCTTCTGTGGTGCGCCTTTCGGCTGGCGGCCTCGGTCGACATCGTACTGTCCACGTACACGCTCGTAGTACCAGTGGGTTTCCTGCTTTGACCCTGGGGGAGCAGGAGCCCAGAGCCGCCGTGACAGTCGCTCTAGTTCCACATGGAACGGGCTGTTGGACTGGAAGTCCGCCTCGTTGATGGCGTTCTGAGAGTTCGCGTAGAGGGATATTCGCGGGATGAGCTGGTCGAGCAACTCGGGTTCGACAACGGTGATCTTCGCCGGGACCTGAATCCGGCTCAGATCCGCCTTGTCGCGCTTCAAGGCATGGTGAAGGGAGGCGGTGGTCTGCCCGCCGTTCACAATCTGGAGGTCGCTCAGGCTTGCTAGGAGCGGTCCCGTTGGGCCCTCCGTGAGTTGGACGCCAGTGGCTGTCACCGAGATGCCGTTGTTGTAGGCCAGGAACCGGCCAGGATCGTTGCGGATGGTCTCGTTGAGCCCCTTGTTGACCTTGCCCCGAGCCTGCAGAAAGGCCCGCACATTCCGCTGGAGCAGCTTCGTGCCGTGCTTCTCGTACATGTCCGCGAGGACCTGGCCAGGGAGGATGGCCATAAAGCACTGGTGGTCGCCGTCGGTGCCGGATGCGGGGAGGCAGGCGACGGGGCTGCCAAGCTCCTTGAAGTCGATGTTGATCGGCTCCTCATGCCGACCTGATGCTACGAGTCGGTGCAGACGTTCGATGTCCCAGACGTGCTGGATCACCGGAAGGCTTCCTACGGAATCCTCCTCCAAGGAGTCGATGGTGGTCCGACCATCGGTTATAAGAAATATCCGGATCTTGTCGAGCTCGGACCAGTGCGCGTTGATATCCTGCACCATGTCGTAAGCTGCGCTGGCTTCTTCCATCTTGAGGTGGTGACCTGCGTGGCATTGGATGGCGAAGTTCTTCGCCCAGCGAAGCTGTCGGATCGCCTGGTCCTTCGCCAGTGTCTGGCCGAGATGTCCATAGTTGGCCACGACTAGGTCGAGGACGTGCCCGTCGTCACTGAGGTGGTACCCAGCGACCTCCATGTAGCTCTGCGCGAGGGGGGCCTTGAAGTAGCAGACGGTCAGGTCCTCCAATGCCCCGTCTTCGACAAGGTACTCGGCGGCGATCTGCACGAAGACGTCTCGCTTGAGGCGGCCTGAGTCCAGTCCCAGCCGCTCTTCAACGTCCCTTTCGAGACTGAGCGCGAACTCTTCAGTGCTCTCGTCACCCATGTGCTACCTCTCCGCCGCGCCTGCCCCTATGAGGGACTCGCGGACCTTGCCCTCGTCCACTCGGTGGCTTTCGCAGGTGGATAGATCAATAAAATATGATACTCCAGACACTCCTACAGGGAGGTCCACAGGTGTCATTCGTGGAAATCCTGTCTCTATAGTGAAGCATTGCCGGCGGACCAACGCATAGCGATCACTGAGGTAATTGTCGCGGTGGGAGTCCAGCCACCCCGCCTCCATGAGGGAGTTCTCGAACCAGGAGAGCTCTGGGCCGATGAGGGGATCCTCGCGCAGGTCGTCCACAAGTTCGGGGAGCGAGATACCCTCCGGAGATTGGTCCACCACCTGGTGGACGAGGAACAGGCTATTCAGACCATCGGAGTCGAGTTGGTTCTCGTTACTGATGCGACAGCTATGCATCTCCTTGCGTGCCACGCTCTTGACCTCGACGGCTGTGGACCCGAGGACGAAGTCTTGGGGTGACTGACGTGGGCCGACCCAAGAGCGCACGGCCGCGGTTCCGAGAGCGGAGAGCATCAGGTCCTGGAGCACAAGCAGCTCCCCGAAGAGCCCCAGGCGTGCTTCTGGGGTGAGACCTGTGGGCAGCCCCCGGGTGAGCATCCGGCGCCAGGCATTGAGCCTGCGAACCAGTGTCCTCGTCGGCATCTTGCTGGGTAGCTGTAGGTGGCCGACCAGGTCGGCCAGGAGCGAGCAAAACAGGAGCCGATCCGTCTGCTGGTCCGCCAGGATCTCGACGGAGCCTTCTCGTATACGGCAGGTCAGTCCGTTGGTAAGCATGAGATCTCGGTCCTCAAGCTTCTCCCTGCTCCTCACCACCAGTGCCCATTCAAGGCCAGGGAACCGGACTTCGACGAAAATATCGACCTTCGACGAAGGCAGAATCCTCCGGCGTACGGATCCTTCTGGGGGCCCGCCCTTTTCCTCTGCCGCGAGGAAGGAATGTTCGAGTTCCTCCGGTGTGGGCGTGGTCACTGGTCCTCGTTTTCCTCTTCATCATCACCCATGGCGGTGGCGAGATTGTTCAGGAATATCTCATTTACGCGATATTTGACCTTCTGGGCTCGATCGGAGACAGGGAACACGACGGCATATCCCAGAGCGGGAAGACCGTGGACCTCGGCGGGGACGGCAACCTTGGATGTCGCGGGGTCGATCGGATAAATCAGCAGGAGGCCCTCCTCCGGGTCCCGGAGCCCCCTCAGGGACTCGCCGCTGGCTCTCGCAGGTTTCTTCTCTCTGCCGCTCTTCCTAAATTCCTCCACCGTGCGCTCGTACGCTCGCCGGTATCTTTCGCGCGACAGTCCCAGAGACTCATGGATCGGGCTGACCAAGACGCCGACCTCGAACTCTCCGTCCTGCACACGGGCGTGGCCAGTGATGGTCTTTCGTTTGACCATGGCGATGTCAGCGCCAGGCAGGGAGAGCATGTTGGAGGCATTTCCGGCGGTTACCGCGACTGTCCAGCGGGTGAGTTCACCGATGTCGTTCTGTGCGCGGATGTAGTCGGTCAGGTTTTCGGGATTAGCGGCGAGAACTCTGGGCGAGACCGCGAACCCAGTGAAGAAGTCCAAAACTGTGCTCGAGGGCACACCTTCCCGGAAGAATCCGTCTCCGATCCCCTCCCGCCGGTCCGGTGGAACCTCCCCGTACGGAAGTATTTCTGCAACAAGTTTCTCCAGCTTGGCATGGTTGTGTCGAAGAGCCTTGGCGCTGGTGAGCATCACCAGGGTCTCGACGCGGGTTCCGGAGAAGCTGACCGTCATGATCTTTGTTGAGCGCATCTTCGCGGAGGCGGTCACCTGGAGGTTGCCGACGCCGTCCATGACCCGCAGGCCGACACGCTTCGGGGTGCCACCGGCCCGCGCCACGGCGCTGGTGAGGTCCATAAGTTCGCGGTTCGCCCGGGTAATGTGCACGTAGTACCCGACGAGCTCCGGTGTGGTGTAGAGCCGGGTGGCATCGAGGTAGCCAGGACGATACCCAAACCATCTGCCCATCTGTAGCAGGGTGTCGTAGGTCTGGGAAGTGCGCAGGTAGTAGGAGACCGAGAGTCCTTCGAGGGTCAACCCTCGTGAGAGTTTGTCACCTCCCACAGCTACCACGGTGACGGGGGTGGTGGACTGGTAGTCGAGTACGTCGGCGGCAGTCCCGTTGATCCGCCTAACGCCATGGGCGGCGTTCTCCAACACTTCCGGGACGAGTCTCCGAACCTGGTCCCAAGTGACCTGTGGTCCGATCGAAGAGCTTACGTCGGTGTATTCCGCGAGCGTGTCATATGTGGGGGCGAAGTCCTTCTCCCACAGAGCAGCGAGACGCCTCTGGACGGATCGCCCGGCCTCGCCGTAGTCGCCCCAAGCGTCGGCTGTGGCACGCAGATGGTCTTGGACCTGTCTGGCCACCTGCCCCTGCACGTCAGTGAAGCGGGTGACGTGAATGAGCATGGTGTTGTGGCCGCCGCCCACGCTGTACTGGTCCCGACGGACCCCGCGCACGGCGGTGGACAGGACGAAGGCGTCCAATGCTTCTACCAGAGATGCCGGAAGTGGAAGCTCAGGCATGTGGCCCTTGCGGTGACCGTCGGGCATCCAGTCCTCGTGGTCGCCGATTTCCCGGATGATCGGGAGCGGCTCACGGATTTCTGCCGCGGAGGGGTCTTCAAGACCAAACACGACCTCGGGGCCACAGTAGTTCGAGGGAGGTTCCAGGGCCACCATAAAACTGCGGGGGAACAGGTCCGCACCGTACTTTTCATGGGAGGTCGACTCCGAGATGAAGATGTTGGCAAACGGTGTAGCCGTATAGGCGAGGTACACCCGCTTCTCGAAGAGCTCCAGGAGTTCGCGGATGGCTTTGTTGATCGCGGTCGGATCGTGGTCGGGGTCGCTCTGGGTGCGGCCCTTCGCGGCCTTCTTCGTGTCGACAGATGCGTAGTCGGCCTCGTCGTCGATCAGAAGCAGGGGAGCGTTGCGGATCAGCCGGGAGCTGTCAGGACCCGTTGTGGCGGCATTGGCAAGCCAGTCCCGGAGGTTCTCCAGGATCCTCTTGTTCTTCTTGGAGACGACCAGGACCCGGAAGGAGTGAATGTCGATCGCGCTGCCCTGAAATTTGGCCGCAGTGAAGTCGCTGTCGCGGGTGGTCAGGGTAAGGCAGGCAACCTCTGGCTTCTGGAGGCCCAGGGTACCGACCCCGATGTTCATCGAGTCCCCGGAGGTGGAATCCCTGGTGAACTTGCTGTTGAACCCGAGAAACTCCAGATCGAGGCGCGCCTGGGTCTGGTGGCGAAGACTCTCGTGCTGGCTAGTGAGAACGATCACGACCTGGTAGCCGGCGTCGACAGCTTTGGAGATCACCCCTGTGTAACTCGCGGTCTTGCCCGACTGAACCTGCCCGTAAACCATCCCATAGGTCTTCCAACTGCCGGGCCGTTTCGGATCCTCCATCAGACCGAGAATCTGGTCGGTGCTCCCGTCCAACGCCTCGATTGCTCCAGGTTTCCACCTCTTGGAGAGCAGGGTGCGGTATCGCTTCCAGTAGGAGAATTTGATGCCCGCTCGCCGTTGCTCCAGCCAGGGCTCGTGTCCGTCAGGGTCGCTGACCACCACCGGTGGAGTGATCCAGACATCGAACTCGGATTCAAGGACCTTAACCAGGTCGTCGACAGAGATCTCACCCTGGGTTGGCCTCAGTACAACAGCGACCTGCGACGCAATCTCCCGGAGACGTTCGGGGGTCCGCTGATGCCGCTCCAGGCTCAGAACCGCGTTCTTGGCCATTTCGATAGGGTCAAACACGTTCAATCCTCCTCGGTCGTCTCGGACTTGACGATCTCCTGGATGAGACCGGGGTACCGGCTGAAGGGCTCAGATTCCATGAGGGCGGAGGTGAGGGCGGCTCTGACCACCGGATCCTGTGGAAGTCCAGTCAGCATCGAACGGAACTCGGAGAGGATCTCCTCAACGTCAGGAGCTTCTACCTGCTCCTGCGCAGTTGACGTCGCCACCTCTTGGACGACCAGGTCGATCGGGAATGTCGTTTCGATAAGCCGCAGGAGGCCTTCGAGGGACTCTCCTCCGGGGCCGGTCAGCGCTGCGCTGACGAGCGGGTGGGAGCGGTTCACGAGGTACTCCGACATGCCAAGCCGCCGAACCTGTTGCCATACGAGTTGAACCTCGCCCCGAGCGCGATGGCCAGGGACCGGGGTGCCACGATGGGTGAAGACTCGTTCTGAGCCCGCTCGCAGGTCCTTCGCGATCTCGACCAGACGTTTCTCGATCGGAGATGGTGGTCGAACGGTGGATTTCCGGACGTCGACCTCCCAGTCGAGGTCCGCGCCGGGGGGGATCTCGACGGAGAGCCGGGCCAGTCGGGTGGGCTGGGAGTTGTAGAGGCCAGAGATCCCAAGCCAGCCGCCTGCTACCACGAGCCGGTCGCCCCGATAGACGTAGAACCCCTGTCGGGCAAGCATCCCACCCGACCCAGTGGACTTGGTGGTATCTCCCTTGGAGAGTCGTGAAGGATGGGGAAGGATCACCGGGTTAACCCGGATCCGGTGGTGGCCGTGCTTGAGGTCCTCGTAGCCGCGGTCCTGGGTCGCTGGGTGCGTGCGCAGGAAGGGATCCATCGCCTCCAGACGATTCCCACCGACCAGGATGGCGAGACGCTTGTTAGCAATGAAGCGGTGGAACAACAGAGAGAGCTCCCGGCCTGCTTCCTTGATCCGGCGAGAAAGATCGGGGCCGTCCCCCAGCCTGTCGGGGTTCCGCCAAAGGACGAGGGTGCCCTGGCCGGTGAATCCCAGTAGGTCGACGATTGCTCGAGCCCCATCGTCCAGTTCGGTGAGCACCATCCACTGGCGCTGGTGTGTGACGTGGTCGATATCCCACGTCCGGCTGGATAGCTCCCCGTTGGAGTCCCGCGACAGCACGGTGAGATTCCTGACCTGGGACAGGGACGCCGTCTTCAAACCGAGCCCAAACCGACCGAGGTCGCTGGCGGTGCGGTGTGCGTTGGGATTGCGAGCGAACCGCATGGCGGACCTCAGCTCGTTCTCGTTCATCCCGCGCCCGTCGTCCAAGACGGCAACCCATGCTGACCCCGGATCGGAGGAGTACTCCACCCGGACATTCTGGGCTCCGGCAGCAATACTGTTGTCGATCAAGTCGGCAAGGGCCGTTGGCAGGTCATATCCAAAGGCGCGCAGCGACTCGATCAGGTCCTCGGCACATGGGTCGAGGAGCTCGTCTGCTGGACCAGATGCCGTCATATTCAGCTCGGATCTCTCTCGTTCTCCGCTTTACCGAGAGGCTAGAGGAGGGGGCTGACAAAAGTGATGGACGTAACGAACCGAGATTGGTGTCATGCGGGCGCAAAAGGATTCTATGTAGCGGACTCAGTGTCGGGGAACGGGCAACCGGGCTGATTCGGGCCGGATGGGCGGGAATAGACCTCGAAGCTCGGGTATCTCGCCATGGCACGCGTCGGGGGGCCGAAGGCCGCGGTTCTGGATGAGGACCTGGTGTAAGTCGGCGGTTGTGGACACCACCAGCGAGCACCGCACTAGATTCGAAGAGCCGTGATCTAGCGCGCCGCAAAGGTCTGTTCAGGGAGGGTCGGCTTTCCGAGATCGAACATCAGGACGCCGTGATCGGTTCCGATGGCAAGGCGACTGCTGGCATGGGCGAGTGCTCTTACGGAAGCCGAGAGGGGCAGGCCGTCGGTGGCGGTTGCGGTGGCGGGGTTCCAGAGCCGCACCGTCTGGTCGTGGCTGCCGGTGGCCAGTAGTGGGGTGCCGTCGGGGAGTGTCGCGAAGGCGACTGCCGACACCGCGCTTGCGTGCCCGACCAATGTGGTGCGTTGGCTGCCGGTGGCGGGGTTCCAGAGCCGCACCGTCTGGTCGTGGCTGCCGGTGGCTAGTAGTGGGGTGCCGTCGGGGAGTGTCGCAAAGGCAATCGCGGACACCGCGCTTGTGTGGCCGGTCAGGCTACCTACGGCGGA